>LDIY01000020.1 GCA_001468865.1 candidate division TM6 bacterium SOIL31 | reverse complement strand
ACACGGCTATCGCCCAAGAAATTATTATTAATAGTTCCTGAAGCATTAAGAAGGTAGAAATCATCAATTTTATTATTTGTGCTCGGTATTGTGATGCGAATACCATCAAACTGTGTATACGTCGCATTATTAATTGTTGTAATACCTGTCCATGTATTATAAACGATACCATTAATACGTACCTCGATAGATCCATTTGTACCAGTACCAGCAACAATCTTAAATTCAAAGTAATTCCATACTGTAGGATCATATGCATTTGGAGGACCTGCACTAACTGCACCTGCTGTACCATTGAATTGCTCAATTCCACGTGTTGTGGTATTAAATCGTATATTATGTTGTGTGACAGCAAATGCATTGTTCATAAATACAATTTTTGTGTTACTGTCAGGGTTTTTAATCGCTATTCCAATATAATAGGTATTTGATAAACCAGACATTGGGATAGCTGGTATAGAATAATTCAGGTTTCCATTACCGCCACCTTGTACACCATTAACTCCTGTGCGAACAGCAGATGTCGAAGTTGTTGGACCATCCACACTGGAGAATGGAGGAACGGGATTAGACGAGTAATCAAAACCTGTAAACATCACGAGACTCATGCTTTTCTCCTATGTACTGATGAAGCCAAACTCAGACTCGACAACACCAGAGGGCGTCCATCCGCTGTTTGTTACTGGATTATAATTAAAAATATTATCTTGGTAAATATAACCTGGCTGCGGTAAAGTATTATATGTACCTGTTGCAAGAATACCGCTGTAAACAACAACAGGTGCTATTTGTCGTACTTGAGACCCCGTTTTTCCTGCATATGTTATTGCTTCAACAGCATATATTTTACTTACAAAATCTGGTAGTGATTTAAATCTATAGGTATCAATTGCACCACTTGTAGATGTAGAAACATAATCTGTTACATCCGGTGTTGGGGATTCATCAACAAGCGACCAGTTTCCACTAGCAACTGTAGCTCCTGTTCCTGTCCATTGCGTATATGTTCCTGCTCCACTTGGAACATAAACATCAATATGTACATCACCTAAAAAATCTGTATTAATACCGCCTGATGTATTAAGAATATAAACATCATCAATCGCAGGATTTACATTATTATTTCCAAGATTTCCTGTTGCATTGTTTATAGAAACACGGTCAAATAACAAAGTTGTTGCATTACTATTTGTTTTTCCAGTAAAAGTAACGACGGGAACACCGTCAACACGGACTTCTACATATCCACTTACTGTAGAATTTGTTAAAAAACACTTTGCCTCAATATATTGCCATGTACTTAACTGAAGTATGTTTGAACTAGACGTTGCTATTTGTGTCAGTCCTCCACCCTGTAATATACGAACAGCTCGTGTTGTTGTGTAATCAAGACTTATTGTTATTTGCGAATTCGTTCCTGTATCAGTATATAGACTAGTTCGTATTACACAAATATCGCTTGAACTTACAAAGCATGCAAAACCAACAACAACTGTTGCATCTCTTTGTGGCTGCGTAAGATAATAATGTATACCAACACCACCAGCAAACGTTGCGGCTGCACCGCCAGCAAACCTGCTTCTTGATGAAACAATACGAGTACCTACAGAAGTCCAGGGAAATAAAACAGGACTTACTTGATTATCGTCAGGTTTCCAGTCGAAACCATCCATCATTATAATTGCCACTATACGCCCCCATTGCTTCTTAAAAGCATACTCATTGTGATACCAGTTGATAGTCCGCCGCTAACAACATAAAGTCGAAGCCAGATGCCGTAATTTCCAGATGGAGTCACTCCTTGACCAATAGACTGCGCTCCACTATTTCTAGATAATGGTGTTATTTCAGGAGATAATGTAATTCTTTGTGTTACTGTTCCTGCGGCCACAGTCGTATCTTGAGCACCACTATTACCATTTGCAGCGAGTAGATTCCACCATACAACACCAACACCATTATAGGTTGGATTATAGTTATCAGTCATTTCGACACGAAATACAAACGGTGTTTGTGGAACTCCCTTAAAGAATATATTATATTCAAGAACATCGATATCAGTATTGAAGAAATAAATCGGGCCATTAACTCCAACGTCAGGATCTTGATCGATGTACCAACCAAAACGTTGAGGTACAGATGAAATACCACCAGCTACTGTTGTTAGTTTAACAAGGTTGTTATCTGTGTCGAGTCCAACAGAAGTGCCTGTAGACTGCGTAGAAAGCCCTGTGAAGCGCATACCAGATGCAATGACAGTTCCACTAGCCTGAAGTAGTTGTGAGCTTCCTAGAGAATGCTCACTAGTCCATAGTGGAATAAAATTTACTTTACCAGAACCTGTAATTGCTGCAGATCCTGTATCGTCTGGTGTTACTCGTGGTATTGTTGGCGGTATCTTTGAATCTGCAATATATTGACCAAAAGTATTTCCTGGTCCATAAATCTCTTGTCGCAGTTTTATAATAAGAGG
This sequence comes from candidate division TM6 bacterium SOIL31, assembly GCA_001468865.1. Classification (GTDB taxonomy): domain Bacteria; phylum Babelota; class Babeliae; order Babelales; family Vermiphilaceae; genus SOIL31. The sequence continues at coordinate 15,490 of LDIY01000020.1, read as the reverse complement.
ATCAACAATTTGACGTATCTGGTCACGAATGACCGCGATTGTTATCATAGTTATCCTCCGTCATTTTGCTGTGTTTGACCTTGTTGTTGCATATTCTGAAGTTGTTGATCAAACATAATTTGATCATTTTGTATTTGCGTTTTATTTTCTGTAGCTATATCAGGAAGACCCGTAGATGCTCGTTCTGCATCTATTTGCTGATGCTCACGCTGGAAACTAGAGCCAAGTAAACGAGCTATGGTGTCTTTAGAAATTGCGCCGATAGTAACAGCCTGCATTGCAAATGTAGCAAGACTTGCAAGATCACCTGTACTCATAAGCTGAAACTCAGGTTCTGGAATATTTGTGAAACCATTCTCATCAGCGAGTTCTATATACAGATCACGTACCCAACTAAGAATAACGCGGCGAAGTTCATTAAGTGTCGCTAGTGGTCCTAACATAGATGAATTTTCTGTATTAGCATTACTTTTTCCGCTTTCACCAATAAGTAATACTTTACTAAATCCAAATGCAAGAAAAATATCTGCATTCGGTTCAATATACTTATTTTCAGAAAGCAATGCATCTAGTGGAGGATATACCCAATCTACCTGAACAGTATGATCTGTATAAAGCGTATAAATTGAATCATTACCTTCAGCTTGTGCTGACATTTGGTCACGTACTTGTTCTAGGCGACCATCATCTTCTTCAACAGGATCATCTTTATCACCAACTTTTACTTGACGAATAGCACCGAGCATCTTACTTGCAATAGAATAATCCATTCGCTTAATCTGTTGCTTATGCTTTAGTGCGGCAAGTGCAGGTACTAAGAATGGTTGTGGATAATCTTGCGTTGGCATAAGTTTACGAAAAACAGGACGTACATCTGGAAGCGGTATAACAGAATCTCCATTCAGAATTCGCTGCACATAATCTGGAAATTGCTCTTTGATGCGATTAAAAAGTTCAACATCTTTCGATCCATCAGAATATTCACCGTTGTTTCGTATGAAATGTTGTTCGTCCATAGGTATTTCAAGATAGACAGCACGCCCTAATGTGACTGGCATTCGCCGTACAACAATGTTTTCAGGATTACGCACCCAAAATGTTTTAGGATATATATAACGAGTGCGTCCTAGTTTTGGATCAAGCCGCGATCCCATAATACGATCTTTAACATAATCTGGTATCGCCATACCTGCAACAAGGTATTCAAGTGCAATTGCTTCTAGGAGAGGAGTAAGTTTCTTTGAGATTGCATCAAAAAAAGCAATTTCCTCGTCTGTACAGTTCATTTTACGATTAACGACATCACTTATAGCTATCTCGCACATGCGATTAATAACGGTTGATGCCATTGGATCATAGCGGTAAAAATATCTGCATTGCCTGAGTTCATTTACATAATCTCTTGGCAATCCAGTTAACATTCTATAATATTCTGGTGATACACGAGGATTTTCAACATCGCCCATAAAAGGTATAGTACCAGTATATGGTGAGTTATATGGGGTCGTATACGGCACCAATGAGCTTATTGCTCGTCGTTTTGCCATGCATTTTCTCTTTTCATTTTATCCCCATCGCATTGCAAGTCTCTTACGATTTTTACGCTTCTCTATAAGAGTTGTCTGCAACGCGATCATAAATACTATGTATGACGCGAAGATATGATCATCTTTTGCTTCTCCTGCTCCACGATCTGACATAACAAAATATCTGCTCTCGCCACTAGCTAATCTATGCGATGCTACACGAGAAAGCTGTGAAACACCTTCCATGTCTAGTTCGCTAAAGCGCAATGATTTATCTTCTATCATCCTTGCTAATAATTGTGAGGCAGATGCCTTTGCTTGCATTTTTAAGTCATTACCACTTGGATCTTGACCGGTTACTAAAATATCATTAAATCGGACACCTGATACCATCTTGCGATATGCTTTATGATTACCAAACCTATCACTCATAAGATCTTGCATAACAGCAATACCACTTCCTCCTGCACCCAGGTCAATGCATATATGATCTACGTGATAATGTGTTGCTACCCAATCAATAATATTTGCCTGTTCAGGAAATGGAATACGGGTTAGACGATAACGTACTAATGTACGCCATACTCCATTCTTGTCCTGTCCAAGTAACTGTATAAGTGTAGGATCTGTGTATCCAGTATCTATCGCAAGGACAATGCGTTCAATATATTTCTCGTCAAGTTTAGGAGTATTCAATCTATCTTTGTACGTTCTTCCTTGCTGAATATCATCACCAGTAAATCTGTATGAGTATATTTCAAACGGTTCGATAATGATACTTTCATACGGGATAAGAGAAAATACAGGATTACCATGTTTCCCTAGAACTAAATGTTGAAAATCATCACTTTCATCACCGCCATATTTACGCATTGCTTCCATATGCTCGGAGAGCGACCACCGTGTGTTTAATGGACCAGGAATACGATATTTTTTAAAGTTTTCATTTTGCTGATCTAACATATAAAGAACATTACCGTCTCGTGCTCCCGAAGGCACGCCACAACAAAATATCTGTGTTACTGATTCCCATGTATTTATACTTGGACCTACTTGAGTCCAAGCAGACATAGGAAACAGTTGGGCTTCGTCGATCTTGATGCGGGGTAAGTGCAAACCGACAAGGTTATTTTCACCAGTCTTACCCGCAATACGTGTATAGATACGATATGGTAGTGATGCGCCACCAGGAAGTGGAAAGTCGAATGTTCCTTTAGAACGGTTAATGTTTCCTTTGAGAAATCCACTAAGAAATGCACTATTTGTAAACCTCAATATAAGTCGGCTCAATACAGGATCAATTTGTGCTTGGTTCGCTGTCGTTAAAAGTTGTTCTTTCGTTTCTGGAAAGTACATATCAACATTTACTGATTCATGGACTATCTTATCTTCAAGTACAATGCTATTATGAACAATAAAATTGTCTGAGATATAGTTGTGGTCTGACCATACATAAATGGCATATGTGTCTCGACTATTACTTTCAAGCTGTATATTAGCTATCTCGTCAAATCTATAATCGTTATGATGGTGTACGGTATAGCGCGGCTCTGGTAGATTTTTAACCTTAAAACCTGGAAGTGATAGTTCTTGAAACAACGTATAGTATGCGATATAATCATTAGTTACAAGTTTCCAAGCTTTATTTTCATTCCACTTTTGACCAGAAGTAGGCTCTATTCTTGTTTCTATACCAAATCGAAGTAGCATTTCTTGCACATCAAGCACAACTGGTTTCGACGGATATGAAAATGATACCTCGCTAGCGGTTATCTCTCCAGCGTAACTTAACAACGCTTCTAAAAATATCTTGATGTTATCATTACATTCATTACGAAGAATCTGAGGAATTTTATAAAGCTTCTTTATAAACTGAGAATTTATATCTAACTCCTGAAGCAAAAACCCCATATAGCTCCGCATTCCTGGTTTCCTACGAAGCCTGTATTTATCACCTTCTTGTACGAATGTGGCATCAAATTCTTTTGCTATCTGCTTTAACTCAAGAAGTTGGCTTTGAAATTTCAGTTTGAGGGGTAGCTGCGGCCCCATTCTACCGTTTAAAAGTGTATATCCAAGATAACGAAGTTCTGACCATGTAAAGATAGACTGTATGCTATTATTCGGTAGCTTTGTGATAACTGCAACACGATCATCTTCTTTCAAATCTTGTATCTCAATCCATCCTCGTGGTGTAAGTATTGGATGATTACCAGTGCCTTCAAATACAGTACCATTCTTCGTCGTAACTTTGTATGTTGGTTTTCTTCCATTTGGACTTATCCTTGCTCTACGCTGAACAAATTTGCTATCTTCATCAAGAGCGTAAACGCCAAAAGCCTCATCAGTTTCAAGAAGTTCTTTGATTGTCTTGTATCCATTTATTGTATATATTCTCGCAGTAGAAGGACTGCATTTGCCAACTGCACGACCAGCTGTAAGAACAATATTAGGGTTTTTGTCTGTTAACAAGTCCTTTTGATACCATAGATATTTGAAAGGGCGCTTCGGCCATTCATTTTTGTCTGCAGCACCATCATTTGAACTTCGTAACCACTCTCCAAACCATACTGGATCTTCAACTATTTCAAGTAATGCTAGATCGTTTTCATCTTTTTCTATAAGTGGCATTATTCTTCATCCTCCAAAGCAGAAACCGTCGGATACTCAATAGTTTCTTCAACAGCAAACGTCGGAGTGTTTTCTTCCTGTATGTCAATGATAACATTATCAGGAGTATCAACTTGCTCAGAAGGGGGTTGGAAACCTCTTTTTTTCGTTGGCTGGATAATTTCTGCATTATATTTACGTCTCCAATCAGCATCTTTCACATCAAACCAAATATCTCTAGCTTCACGATGCATACGTACAGCCTTACCACATTGGCTGCACTCGACGGATACAATAAACGCTGTATGGTCATGGACTGGTGAAAAACGCCCCACCATAACTTTACAATCTGGACAATATATTTTATGAAGGCGCTTATCAAGAAAGATGGCTGCCTCCTTTTTTATTTTCTTAATATGATCAGCAATACTATCGACCGTATCAGATTTGCGGGTCTTACGATCAATACTTAGTGTGCGTTGAAGTGTTGTAACAGATGTCGTTCCGTCACGTATTAAATCTGAAAATTTCTTAATATCACTCATCTTATCAAGAAGATCAATACTCGCGTCTTCTGTTATTTGCTGTAAACTAACTTGAAGATTCTCTAGTAATAACTCTTGTCGAATAAGCGCGTCGAGGAGTCCTTTATCAGAACTCTGATTTAATGTTGAAAGATCAAAATCTCTTTCGTAGAGGGCAAGACGTTCCTGAAACCTGCGCTCAAAATCCGTCTTTGGTCCCTCCTTTTTAGATTGTCTTGCCATATAGCATTTACCTTACCAATATATCTGCGACCACAAAATGCCAGATGTTTGTTTTTGTTTTTGTTGATGATACCCTTGTTTGCACACTCAGATATACATGGAGAAGATCGCCAATAAGAATACAATCCCCACATACGCCATATTTTGTTACATCAAGTGTTACAATTTCAGATGGTTTCCACATATTCGTAACAGAGAATTGCCCCGTTGGAAATAAGAAAGAAACAACATCGTTTCCCTGAGATCTAACTGCTTGAATAATAGCTATCGTATTATCATAATCAGCAATTACAAAAATATTACCAGTACCATTCAATGGTTCTGCTGCAGGACGATCATAGTATACTGATGCTGCGTTAGAATAAATATTATCTGGTGTTACTTGCTTTGCGTACACAAGTCGAGCCATGTTAGTATTTCTTTCTTTGTATAAAAAGAAAGCAGGATATAAAAAATATATCCTGCTTCTCTGTTCACTGTGATTATTGCCAAAGCCACTTCAAATATGTTGGATCAGTATTATATGATTTATATGCACTACATGGTCCTAGACGAAATGGGGGGAGGAAATCACCTGCTGTTGCTGATGTATAACTAAGTGTTGTCCGCCGGATTGAAAAGCTAGAAATGTCGATCCACAAACCAGGAGATGAATTTGTGATACAAGGACGTGTACCATTTGCGTATATAAGTGTCTGTGTTGTTCCCTGATTACCAAAACCAGGGCCGCAAACGCTACGAAACAGGTCCCATCGTCCCAATGTGTAATTAAATACAACAAAACGGAAACATGGAAACATCGTAGATTGCTCAATAGTGAAGAAAAATTTATTCTCGTTATCAGGAGCAATTGGGCGCATATAATCAGTCCAAAATGACTGTGAATTAAGATCCCAAGGATATGTTGTATTACAATCATTCACATCAAGATAGTTTCTCACTTGACCTGGAACACCACTAACATTCCACCAGTGATCTACTTCAAACGATAAACAGCCGTTATTCTGCGGATATACAACAGGAGATGCGACAATGAACTCACTACTGTATGATGGAATATATGTTGGATAACTTTGTGCTGATGTCATTTGTACGCCAGAGAAACCTTGAAATCCCGACTTATTCGTAACGTTGTTAAAGTTCCATCCCCACGCATCCTGCCATCCTACTTGCTGTGTGTTTATCTTAGGGTCTGTCATTGATGCAAAATGAAAAAGCTGCGGTGTACCTCGTTGTACACTCGCAGCTTGTGATCCTAAAATATGTCGCTTCATATTCGTGAAGCCAGGGGGAAACGTTACATTTGGAACCGGTTGATGTTGCGTTGGCTCTACACACCCATCAATAGGTGGAAATTGTGTATCTCCAGGTACGACTGTTCCTGGTGGAATAGGTGTACCACACTTCACGACGGGAGGATCATCAAGACCACCTACTCGCGCTTTCGTATCCTGTGGAGTATAAGCGAAAAATAGTGTAAGAACAAAAATTATGGTGAAAATAAACTTCATAGTTTAACTCTGGTAGAAAATAATTGTCGAATGTCCTTGAAGTACAGTGAAATCAGGATGGTATGGAGTCGGTGTACAAGCTCCACCGTTATTTGCAGTAAGATCAGCTGCTGTGATTTCACTCCATGACAAACCAACCCGCTTATAAACAGTATACATATAAGGATTTAGTGCTGATGGACAAATGGGCGTTGGTGATGCTAAATTAAACGCATTCTCATTGAAATACCCGCTCTGCGTTGTTCCTCTATCACATACTGTGATGGTGGTATTCCATACGCCAGTTGAATAATTAAACGCCTCGCCAGCGAAACAGTTGTTAACAGTTGTCGTTTGTTCAACATCCATATTCATGAACGGACTACCGAAAACATCATTACGCACATACCATGATTGTACAGTTGGATCAATAAAGTTCCATACATATGCACGAGCACCACCTGCACATACATTCCACCAAATAAAGTAATCGTAATTACCGTCAGGAACATCATTTCGTGTGTGCTCTACACCAGCGGCGAGACAAGAATATTGTGCTGGCTTAAAAGCATTTTGAAATCGAACAGCTCGTGATCCTACAGAATACGTCGGGACAACTGCACTTACTTGTGCGAGAATACCTGATCGTAATACTTGTGAAGCTCCGTATGCATACCCCCAATAATCATCATATGAATATGAGCTACTTGCTGAAAACTTTCCATCCAACTTGCTAATCATACGAGTATCAAAGTCTGTAAATTGCTTCATCGCTGACTTTGAATAGGTATTTACCAAATTCTTAGGCCCATTTGCCGGTACAGGTTCACTACATGTATCCGGATCTGGATATGTTACATGTGCTCCAAGGATAGCTCCCTTTGGAACAACTTGATGACATGTAATGGGACCATCAAAGGTTGGCGTCTGTGCTGGTTTTCCATTTGGACCAACAACAGGTGGTGGTGTAGAGACCGGTGCGGCGGCAGATAAACTACCCACCATTAAGACACAAATAAAGAGAGCTGAGATAATAGATAATAATCGTTTCATAATTCCTCCTAACATGTTTCCTTGATAGCTGCTAGAATACGTGGTACAGCTATCTCATCACAATACTCAAGACTTTTTTCGATGCCGATGAAACCAAATCCGTTTCGTACGGCTGCTACTCCTGTTGATCCGCTTCCCATAAAACAATCAAGAACAATACCTTGCGGCGGTGTGATAAGCGTTATAAGCCATTCCATAAGCTTCGTGTTTTTTACTGAGGCGTGGAAATTGTTCACTTTGCCGTTTTCGGTCCTATCATCCTGCGATGCTTTAGGGAAATAATGAAATTGTACAAAACCACTCGATGCGTCTGTTCTTCCGCTAACCTCCTCTGCTTGTAGGTCGATAAAAACATCAGGACGAGAATCCTGCGAAAGTGTCAATACAACGTTTGTAGGAAAATTGCCAATTTCCTCTCCTAACATTCTACTAGGAATTGGTTCTCCTGTCAAGTTTGTACGTGTATCTTTTGTATTCAACGCGCCAGTTCCATGAACAAGCACATTATCAAGTATTGATTTCTCAGATACCTCTTTCCGTACAAGTATCCAATGTTCCATTGCTGGTCGTAGGCGTGTATTCCAATGCTCCCATTTGATGCCCAACTCTGAGTCCGGAAGCGTGTATTCTTTATACTCGCCTTTCCACGCGCCGTAGACAGTTTTGTTCTGTGATTTTTTCTTACGTTTCACGAGTGTTCGTGAGTTTCCTTGTTTTCTGTCTATTGCGCGTCCAATATCAAGTCCTGATGGTAATGCTCCTCCAAATAAGTGAGCTACGACATCTCTAATTTCAAATCCTGCATTCTCAAGTGCAAAAGCTGTCCAATGGCTTGTGCGTGGTAGTGCCCATACAAGACCATGTGCTCCTGGTTTAAGTACGCGATGTACTTCTACCATAATAGCTGTAAGCCATTGTATCCATTGATCACGACCGCCTTTATCACTATCCCATTCATTCCCCATGAGACCAATACCAGAAGGGGGATCACACACCAAACTATCAATATAGTTATCTGGAATCTTTTTTAAAATATCGTAAGCATCTCCGTAATATAGTTCGACGTTCAAACGGTGATCTATCAAAATAGAATGCAAATATAACTCCTCGTTTAATCTTGATCCTGTACTTTATTGTGAAGTTCTTGATCAAGATTTTCTAATTCCTCAACGCTTTTCTTTTGTGCCCCCGCATATTTACTACTTACATCTTTAAGCTCTACAATGAGTGCATCAATTTTTACGTGTAGTGCTCTCGTGTCTCTGTTTTGTGCATTCTGAATTAGAAAGACCATCAGAAATGTAATAATCGTAGTGCCGGTATTTATCCATAACATCCATGAATCTGAGTATCCAGAAAACGGACCAGATATTAACCATAATAATACAGAGACGACGGCTGCTATGAACGCCCAAGAAGATCCCATAGCAATTGATACCTTAGTCGCAAATTTCTGAAAGAGTTCTCTTAGCATGATGATTAACAAACTTTCTAGGTCTACCATACTTGTCTTTTGAATTTATTAAAGTACCGCAGCCACATGCACACTCTATTTGTTGTATAGTAAAGGATTTTCCATGAAGTTCCATATGACATTTCCTGCAAAGTGTTATACCGTTATCTATACTAAAACGTAGATCAGGAAATTTGGAATATGGTTTAATGTGATGAGCAGCTAGACCTTTCTCGCCTTTATTGCATTTCCTGTTACAAGCATTACATGTATAATCATCTCTCTCAAGAACTGCTGTTCTCCATGCTAGATACTCTGGATTCTTAAATCGCTCCCAAGGTTTTCCGCCTTTCCATGCATAATGTTTATCTCCTTTAGGTATCGAGCCATTTATCTGCTTTGTTTCTAGTGCTTTTCTTTTTGTAATATCGCTTGCTTTTCGACCGATGGATTTTTGTCGTATCTTATCCTTTGATTCCTCTGATAGTATTCTACCAGTTGCTCTCTTTCTTTGCACTTCACATTTATAATCAGGTGTCTTCTCTAACTGTAACTTTTTAGACCATCTTTGGATAGCACTTCTCGATACATTAAAGATTTCAGACAATTCATTATTGGATGTTGTCGGAAAAAGTCTAGCAAAATCATCTGGTATTTGTTTAATCATAAACCCTCTAATGTATCTAGTTGCCACGTATCAGAAAAACCAAAAACAGGACCACTAACAGCCCACACTATAATAATAACAACAGCGCCGATGAATGCATATGGCGATCCTGCGTACTTTGAACAAAATGCAGAAAATCTATCAAACATAACCGTCTCTCTAATAATGACGGCGGCATTTTATTCATCTGGAAACCAATATACATCAAAATCATATGCATAATATGCTTCGCCGTCTCTCTCAAACATTACAAAACCACCGAGGTTGCGCTGTGCATAAATTTCCCATGCATGTGGCGTTACAAATGCCTCCCGCGCTTGTGAGTGAGTTGGTCTGTATACTATTGTTCCTGGATCAATCAATCCTCTATGATATGGTAACTCATCCCTATTCATCATTTACGCTCATCCATCCTAATGCTTGTGCAGTATGTGGTACAAAATCCATAAGAATAGTTTTAATACCTCGCGCGATTTCTTGTGTTTGCCATTGTGCATGTTCGTGATCTCGAACATCAAGAAAATGTATCCAACTTCGTAAACTACCAGCAGCATAAATTTTAGAATGTGACCCCATCGTTAGCAAGAAACGTGCATGATCTTTTGCGATACCAAGTTTTAAAGCTTCTGCATATTTCTTCTGTGCTAAAGTATTTACCTCACGCTGTGCTTGATCAAACCATTCTAAGATTTCAGGATTATCACATGTAAGTGAACTTTGTCTGCTAACAGGATCTTGCATACGTGCAGGATATACATGATACCCTTCTACTTTTGCATACCTTTGACTAAAAATTTGAAATCGTAATGACCAATGACGAATGATCTGCTCTTGAATAGCGCGGCAAGTTACTATTTCAAATCCGAATGGAATCATATCAAATGGCGACCAATGCTTGTTGTCAATTAAATATTTGATGAGTTTTGTATTACCAGAATCTTGATTTTTTGTGTTACTTACTCTCGCCATATACAAAAGTAACTTTTCTGGCTCATTGATTGAATAGACTAATTTTACTTCGTCCACCTAATTCCCTCCATTGCTCTTGCAATATTATCAAGTTCCCTAGTCTCATACATTAACTTGTCTTGAATATCCTTATATTTCATGCCATTTTCTAATTGTTCAACGCCGCGAATAACCATTCTATTCACTTCTGACCAATTTGCTGCTCTCGGCAAATTGATACTATCTTTGTTCCACGGCATATCATACAGGATTGATATACCGCCGAAATATTTATGATTATGCGGACCATCATCGATAAGAAAATCTGCTTGTATCCAATGTTTTGTATGACCTGTGACAACAATCCTTTCTTTGATATGCGGAAAGTAATGATCAACCCATCGTAATTTCCATGATGCTGAAATACTGTTTGAAAGAGTTGTACAAATTGCAACATCATATCCAAAACTGATCCAAGACTTTGTGACATCAATACTAATAGGATCTAATATATCTCCATTAATCCAAACATCTTCATATTTGAAATAATCAAAGATCTTTTTTCCGCATTCTGGTGCTACATATTGAGATGTATCCCAACCAAGAATATCTTTATATGTAATCTTATGATGCGGATAATCTAAATTGTATCGATATAACCAGGGTGTGCATAGATCATAGAGTGTATTGTCCAAGTCAACAAGTATCCTTGTCATTAATCCTTTTCTCCTCTGTAAGATAGATGTGCAAATTTCTTTCTATTTTCTAAAAGATGTTTTGGAAACGTCGCATCTATATTTACTAAAGTAAATTCTTCTTTATTATATACTAATCCATGCCGATTGTCAATAGCATTTTGAATAAAATCAAGTGATAAATTTGCATTTTCAGTGTGAGCATAGCTTTGAAGTTTCTGTTGAACCGCGTGTGCATCACCAAAGTATGTAAAGTGCCAGCCGCCATTATAAATATGTACATCTGATGGAAGGTCACGCATGTTTTGAAATGACTCGCAACGCTCATTAAACATAGCCCTGTTTATAAACTTTGTTCCAATCCAGTCCATAGATGACGCGAGATAATTAAAACAAAACACATATGTATTCATATGAATACCAAATAGTAATCCATCACGATATGCATCGAGTTTAGATAGGTGTCGTATTAAAGATGACTTTGGTACTTCATCAACATCTGATAGCAGTAGAATATCACTATCATTTCCACTAGGAAGATAGTCAAGGAGCGCGTTACGTTGATCGCGCTCCCTGTCCCATGCTGTTTCCCCTTCTTGTGGAGGATTGTTATATATTCTGTGAATAATGTTGAAATCCGAAAACCTATCTTTCGCTGCATTGTAATAGAGTCTTTTTGGTTTTCCGCTGAATGTGTGTGTCGCCTCGCATAAGACGAATACATCAACAACATCCTTTAATTCATTCAAGCGTATTTCCAGAAGATCGAGTTCATTAAAAAAGGGAAAACAGTCGATAATCATAATTTTACCAGAGACCAAGCAATCGCAAAGCTAAAAACAACAAAAGAATTCCGACGATAACTGCGATAAGGTATTGAGGTGTCATAATGCACTCCTATTCAAATAAAACGCGAATACATAACCAAACAAAACTGATTAGCACGATAATCAGTATGAGCATACCTGCAAATGCAGCGCACATACTTCTTACCTCACGGGACATGCTCCTGTCGAACATTCGTCCAACTCTAACATTTCTGGCGAATACAAATTTAACATCTCCTTTAATTCAAGAGAATCTGTTATTTCTAAATATCGATCTCTTGTAATTTCTTCATATGGGGCTTGATCAAATCCGTGTTCATTCCTTAAAAGAAAACTCACGGACTTAATTGAAGTTTCGTAATTATTTTGAAGCCATCCTTGTATTTCAGGTAATTCTTCTTTACGATAATACACAGTACAAGATACTGAGTTATCAGCCCAATTTTGCTGAACAAACTTTAGCAATTCAAGCTGTTGTATCGCGCCCATCGTTTCAGATGTGATTACATTTTCTCCAGAGAAACATGGAAATTCTACAACAATTGTACCATGATCTTCACTGCCATCAAAGCGTCTTTTATATTCTGTGTGTAAGCCTCGATCTTTACATACCTTAACAAGAGGATCATTACTACTCATCTGCACACGACGAATATAGTATTGATATAATGCAGGATGAATACCTGGGGTTGATCCAGTAAGTAAGCTTACCGTTCCAGATGGTTTTGCTGTAGTTAATCGAATGCTTGTAGGCCAACCATGCTGTTTGCTCCATTCCTCGTCAAACTCTCGTAACATCTCATATGTTGGAGAAAGCCAACCAAGCTTGTGAAGTGATTGACAAACACCAGTGTCTCCTAAACCTAATTTCATGTTTTTATGAACAACAGTATTCGTTTGTTCCCATTGATACGGCATTGCCGCAACAGCTTTTTGAGTTTTATATAAAAGACGTGCGATATCTTTCAATTCTTCTAGAGAATTTACATTATTTAGTGGTATTTCTGCGAGGTTACAGGCTTCAAAAGGTGACAGCGGTATTTCGCCGCAGGGGTTCATAATTTCTGCAGAATCATATCGTTCTTCGCCTGTTCTGCCGTTTGTCTGTGCTAAATCAAGATTGAACAATCCTAACGGTTCTGAGTTTCCATTATATGTTGTCCAAAACTCATCTGTTAAATAATCGTAGGTATCTGCATAAATTGTATTATTGCTAAATGCTCGCCAGTTAGGAATACCGCCCATATCCCATCGTTTTGCACGAAGGAATAATATATCGTCAGAATCACCCAATGCAATTTGGGCGCTGCGTCGAACATTACCAGCAACAACAACGCTCCCGATGATATTCATAATATCAAGCGCATCCACTGAGCGTAGCTTCTTACCTTCACGAGACTGAAGCACTTTAACTATTTGTGCAATTCCATCGACAAGGACAATCGGCCCACTCGCTGTTCCGCCAAAGCCTTTGATTGGTTCTCCTGCGCCTCGTACAAGGATAGTAGAATATGTAAACCCTTTTCCTGTTTTAAAGAAGGCGTCAAGGACATTTCGTAATAACCGAACCCATCCTTCCCTAGAATCGGGCACAATGAAATCTCCGTCTTTAGTTGACTCATGAACTACTGTGACTCCTTTCTTTATTTTTGGTAATTCAGCTACATCCTGACGGCGGACAGAAAAACCAACACCTCCGCCCTTCATCAATTGATCAAAAGAAAAACAGAATGAATCAACACTGTTTACAACGACGCCCCAACAATTAACAAGGCTGTCACCATATTTTGAAAGAGCATCATTCGTACCTAACCGCCAAAGCATCCTGCCAGCATAGATTGCTTTGAGATTGAACATATAATCATATAAACGTTCAAGTTCTTCTTGTGTATAATCAGCACCAATCGCCTGCGCTCCATTTATACACCTTGCAATAGTTTCAAACCACTCCTCTGTTCGGTTTTCCTCATCAATACGGCGTGCATATGTTCGCTTATAGACGATTTCAGATAAAAGACCATAACCCCAAGGTACTTCTTTATCTTTATACTGATTTACAAATTCTTGTGATAACATCCAATACATTCCCTAACAAAACACTGATACATAGTGATTTCTGTCGCTGCAAACATCTTTGCTGTTAATGACTAGAAACATTTGTAATATTATGTTGTTAGTAACACTAGCGTTCTTGAGCAATGAGTTTTAATATCTCCTCATTACTTAAATGAGATTTATCTGGATGACGTGTACGATAATTATAGATGGCCGCGAGTATATGTTCAGATGCTCGCTCAAGATTTTCTCGCTCCTGCTGTTCTGATATTTTAGAATCATCATCTCGACCTGTATTTGGCATTATTCATATTCCTTTGCTATTTCCTTTAATATCTTCCATTCTTCCCATAATGCCGCTTCTGGATGTGCAGTTACATATTCTCTAACGGCGATAGAAATGTATGCCATAACGCGGCGCAGGTTTCCTTGTTCATCTTCTGGTAATTGATCAACAAGGTGCTGTACAGATGGGTCGTATCCGTAATCAGTTATTTTGATCCTCGGCATTATCGTCCTTTTCAGCAAATGTTGGATTAAGCTGAGCACCGTTTAAAAAATCAATCCAGAACTTACTGATAACACCACTCTCGTTTTCTTTTAAAGGCTCTACTGTTCCAGAAATAACCTTGCTCTCAATATCTGTAGAATATTGTAAAATACCTGCGAACAGTTCATGTGAAGCCTTCAAAAACTCTGTCAAGTCATTCTTGCTTTGAAGAGTAATTGTAATATATCCTTTATGCATTTACACACTTCCTATGATAGAAACTGGTTCGATAGTAGCTTCGCCAGTAATGATAGTTGGTCGTGTATTTTCGATGTAATTTTTGATAGAAGCTCGGCCAATAAAAGTTAATTCATTAAGCTTTGAAAGTGCAATCTTACGTGCGTTATCAACAGTATCTGCTTGAACTTGTATAAATGTTGGGCGCATAATCGTTAATCCCTCGCTTGCAAGATATAGCCAAAAGTATGTCTTCATGATATTGATTCAATTCCCCGCTTTAGTAGGTTTATCTGAGAATGCATTGTCTGTCTATCATATATTGAAAGCTCATCAGCTAGCTCAATAATACTCTCTAATCGCAGAAGATAAACCTTCGCTTCCTCTGCGTCTCCCTGTGACACTTCGCGCCAACCTTCATCATAAGCTTCTCTAAAGTCCTGCTTTATCGTCCTATACTTATCGCTCATATTCCTTTGCTACTTCCCTCATATCATTCATCGTCATCTTCATCGGAATCATATTCGTCAGTCATAAAGATTTCTAATGGAAAAGCGTTAAAATGGAAAATCATTCCAGCGTAATTGAAAGATACTGGTTCGCCGTATGTAATATCAGCTTTGCAATATCCACAGATGGGCACGACCAATTTATAACCGCTACTAACTATTT
>LDIY01000019.1 GCA_001468865.1 candidate division TM6 bacterium SOIL31 | reverse complement strand
CACTGCACAATGTTATTCCCTCTTATTACCTACATTTGACACAGAATAGAACTTGTATCATCGTAGTTTATGATACTATTCCTATGTAGAAACTGCGATTTGTCCGTATAGCTTGCTTTTTTATTGGCGGATGCAATACGAGCGTCAATCATCACTGGTATTGATTGCTATACGTTTACCCTTACCCACTACGCTATGTTGTAACATCATCGTTCATAGGTGATCACGTGTAGCGGATATTAAACAGTGTAGCACCTCTTTATGTTAGCATCTATCTCTTGATACTGTTAACTATACTAGCCGCTAGTTATAATCACATATATCTCATTATAGCCGTTACATACACTGTGGGATGGTATTACCCATCTTTGGTACTGGTAGTAGGATTTGAACCTACAAGCATTGCTGCATTAGTTTCTAAGACTAACGTGTATTCCAATTCCACCATACCAGCATATATTAATCTATTAAAGTCACTCGTTTACAAGTCTGTTTAAACTCATAGTCAACCTTGCTAAGTTTGAAACCTTCTAAAATACCTTGTATAAGAAGAAAATCACGAATATCTCTACCAAGATCAACGACTGAACAAGATTTAACCAAAGCTCCATCTATATATAGTTCTAGTCTGATACTTTGATTATCAGGTCTAATTACATTACGCAGTTCAACGATCATAACGTATTCTACTACTTTCATGTATTACTTTCGCGTAATAACTTTTCGCTTACGAGTAATACCATCACTATCAGTTACAAATCTATCACGAATATCAAAGGGTGAACGAGTAACAGGATTAATACGAAGAACTTTCTGTGCATCCTCAATATTCATTTCAATATGAAGAACATCTAATGCTTGTAAAAAACCCATAATATGATCCATCACATGA
The DNA here is from genome assembly GCA_001468865.1 of candidate division TM6 bacterium SOIL31. Classification (GTDB taxonomy): domain Bacteria; phylum Babelota; class Babeliae; order Babelales; family Vermiphilaceae; genus SOIL31. The sequence continues at coordinate 5,594 of LDIY01000019.1, read as the reverse complement.
TGATTTTCTTGATCTCCTGAAATGATTAGTTGATCATCCATATACATTTCATAACGAATTGGTTTTTCCATTTCATTTTCGTTTGCAAAAACACTCGTAATAACAATGTTCTTCATCATGTGACCCTTTCTTTATTGATCAATCCTTTTTACTGTAAGATTTTTATCTATCGTAATGGTATCTAGATATATTGTATTATACGCGCAACTATCTTGAAAGTCAACCTGTCGTACAGCTTCATCAGGAGTATACATATCAGCATTGACAAGATAATATCTTGAATCTGCTCCTAGATCAGTAACGATGATGTGTACTTGCATAGCCTATTTCCTTTGTTTCTAACGAACTATCTATAGTTATTAGTTCGATATATGCTATCTCTATATTACCACCTTTACCTATAGCTTTTAATAATCGTAAACCTGCTTGTTCTCTATCAGGATATTTTGTAGCGTTTACAATATGATGTGTAATAACCTGACCATGTTTTACTTTAAATAAATGTAAGTTCATAGTATAAATACCCCTTGATAGAATTGAACTACCATTTCTAAGATGTAAGCTTAGTGTACTCACCATTGTACGAAAGGGGCTAAATAACAATTACTGTAATTACTTTACGTCACGACCAAATACAAACTTGTCAATCAAATCAGTATTTTGTTGATTAAGCTTTCGTATCTTCTCTCCTAGTTCAGTAATCACATCATTTTGCATATCAATAACTTTTTGTAGTTCTTCCATAATGATAGTTTGCTTATAATCCTGAACAACCGATGTCATAACATCATCTAGATCATTATTAAAGGACTCGTGTAGCTGTGTTCGTAGTTGCTCGTTATCCTCTGACAACTTCTTATAGTCGATTGATAGTTGTTCAAAAGACTCACGATAGTCTACTTCAGCGTTTTTACGAATAATACCCTTAGCACAATCCACCAATCCCTTAGCATCCTTCAAACTCATAGTACTAAGCTCACGGATCTGCTTAATCGTTTGAATATCGTTCATTGACGGTGTATAATCTACAAAAAGCAAGCGTAGGATTTGTGGCAAAACATCAAGATGTACTGTTGATGAATATCCATTACGACTACGATTACTCTCAAGATCCATTGTAAAATCACTCATTTGTTTGTTTCCTTTTCTCTATCATTGCTTACAAGATATATGATACTTGTTATTGGTCTATTTGTCAATACCTTTTTTGTTGAAGTTTTGTTAAGATTTGGTACGGTTTTAAAGGATCACCGTAAACCTTTTATATACTTTTATACAATAGTATTATACAATACCTTCTATTTCATCCCATTGGCGATTAATCTCATGAATATATGCTGCAATAGAACTAGTCCAACCTGCAATATTTGTTGTACGATATCCATTATCAGGTTCAACTGTAGCATCATATCCAGCTACTTGATTATAGAAAACATTAACTCGTGGATTAACAAGTCTACGATATTCATTAACAACTTGGTGCATTGTTACTACTGCACGATGTTCATTATCTGTCCATGAAAATTCACTTACATCAGGTACTATACCATGTGATAAATACCCTGGTTTTGTTTGCATATCAGAGAAAATAACCACCGTATCATACACGAGATGTTCATCAATGGCTAGTTTCCAAAATGAATCCATCTCTGTACCATGACCAGTACGCAGCTTAGATAGATCATGTGCAAGTTGCATAATAGATGTATCTTTACTATAGCGTAGTTGTTTACAATTATCTCCAAAAGAGAACAGATCACCTTTAACACTATTTCGTGCCATTAACACACAACTAAGATTAGCTACATCAGCAAATGATACTTCAAAACCAAATGTTTTTAGTTTGGAGTCCATACTACCACTATTATCAGCAATACATGCTACTCTACCACCGATTTTTGGTTGTACAGCAACAGACGCTTCTAAACACTGTTCTAAAACACGTAATGCAGTATCTTTATGAAAAAACTCATCATTTGATAACTGCTTATATGCTACCCAATACTGATAAGGGAACAGCTTACCAAAAGGTACTCCTTCAACAAATTTACGCATAAGTGGAACAAGATCCGCATTTGATAAACTATCGCAAATGTTACGAAGTTGCAAGAGCATATCACTATGTGTAAGCTTTACACCACTCTTAATGATCTGATCCCATGAATATCCATCAGAACGAAGGTTAAGCCATGTACGATCTTCATTTTCTGTAACAACGGCTTCACCTCGCATAAGCTTATCAATAGGATCTGAGTTTGCGTGAACGATACGAACAACATTAATTAATCCCATTCCCTTACCAGCGTGTTTTGCAATTTGGTATGGATTAAATTCTGCTAGTCGTGTAGCTGCTGCACGCTTTAGTATTCCTGGCATATCACGCTTATTACCATTATTCTTACTAATGTAATATGCTACTTGATTTGTAATATCATATGGAGTAAGAGCTAGAAGCTTTTCAACGTGAGTAAAATACCCTGCATGTTGCTCTGTAAATGTTACACGATCAGGATGCATTGCTGCACGAACAAAAATGACTTGTGGTATAAGCTTCATATACTGTTCTCTACGTAATGCTACAGCAAGATCAAGTGTACCTTTAAAATCATCAGATAATGCTTCATCAATATATTGTTCAATATGTGCTACACGCTTATTAGCTGATTCATAAAAAGGTGGCTCACCAAGTAAACACGATGCAGCTACTATAGCTAGTCTACGTAATGGTGGTAGCGTAAATAATGTTGCTCCTTCATAGCTAGATTTTGTTACTGGTGTTTGTACTGNNTCTCCTTTGCTACAACAATTTGTTGTGTATCTTGTTTGTATAATACCACGATGTGTTATCTTTGTCAATACATGAAACCGTGTAAAACTAATCCAGTAATAAAAAAGTATGCCTACGAACGTTAGATAAGGATATTTGAATCAGTTAGTTTAGAAAACTGTTTGTTGTAATCCATATCACCGCTATAGGCATACTCGTTTCATTTTTATTTTATATTTGCTATGAATATCGTTAAGGATATATTTTTCGCTGCTCTACCTTTAAGCTATTCATCGCTTTGGCGATAAAGTAGGAATCGAACCTACACCTACGACTTACTATGCGTTGTAATCCTTTGTACCTGCTATAGCAAATAGTATATTTTTATATCTACCGCGAAAACTATATACCTAACATATAGTAACGTCATATGCCACGAGTGAACTACACCACCTTTATCACCATACGATATTGTTGTATAGGTATCTACCGCTACAGTAGTTTTTTTGTGTAAGCAGGTGAGGTATCCATAGCTTAGTAACATCGCTATTACCCATTCTCCTTTTTCTTTCCTTACTTACAGCTTTTTTTAGATCTACGAATACTTCTAAGGTCTATTAACTAGTGCTGCCATTACACCATACATACCGTAGTATGTAACACGACTCGAACGTGTACCTTTTATGTGCAATATAAATTTGTTGTAAACCTCAAAACCGCTATAGATCTTATGGCATGTTGCTATGGATTTGCACCATAACCAATCGTTTTGGAGACGATTATACTTCTGTTATACTAGCAACACATACTTGTTTCTTTTGAACGTAAAATGGTCTACCTTTTCCTATTAATTTTTAAAGGGGCATTATATACAAGCACCCATAAGGGTAAAAGTTTGTTGTTTTGTAGCAGCTATGCCCCTTTTATGTGATGATTTGAAATTGCTGCTTGTTACAAACAATGGTACAGGATGTAGGATTTGAACCTCTCATCAATCTTCCAAAGATCGGATGCTAACCAGATTACATCACATCCTGTATATATTACGCTGTATATACTACGGTTATAAGACTTATATCATACTGAACGCTTATAACCGTACTTCTCAGATTTAAATATTATAATAGTATTAATATATAGATATATTCGTAGGTGGTTTTATAACATTAACTATCACTCATGTATCATTAATGTGGCCACACCATAGGCAATCTCCTTTATTAAGTATCTACAATATTTATTTATCTCTTACACTATCTACTATACCATGTTATTTGGTGTTTGTCAAGTACCTATGTGTTGATATTTGGTTAAGATGGTTCAAAGATTAAAAGTGTAAAAGCTTCAAGACTCACTTTACCTAACCATCCTTGTCTAGCAAATAAACGAGCTTCATATTCAGTTACAGGTCTACGAAATGTAAGCGTATCTAACAATGTATTATTCCCTGATCGCACATGCCAACGAGTAGATGTAATCATAAACTACCTTTCTATAAGGGCATAAATACTAATTCTTCTGTATTTAGTTTGTATGTACGTGTATAATGATCGCGTGCTTCTTGCTCTGTTTTCTCTGTGTTAAAATGCAATGTTGTAATCCATTTATCGTTGCGATAAACTAACCATGTTTTTGACATTTAATCTCCTGGTGTAAAACTGTATCCAGAATAACTACCATATGTTTTCTTAAAATCTAACATGGCTGTTAATTGATCTACAGGTTCATCATATTCTAGGCGAATAATAAGATTACCAACATAGCTTACAATCCATACTTTATGTAGCATCTGTTAATCCTTCTATTTGTGATTCTAAACTGCGTAGTTCGCTTGCTGCTGCTGTAATATAGCGTATTGGTATTTTATAATATAACTCATCGGCTAAAGCCAGATATTTCTGTGCAGTTTCTTTATCTTTCTTTGAAATAGACGTTTTAATCTGATCTATCATCGTATTAAACTCTACGGTAAGGGCGTCCATACTACTCCTTTCTTTGTGGTAGCGCATATGAGAATCGGACTCATTTTATTGTTGCTTATGAGACAACCAAGATTACCAAACCTACCATGCGCGTTAATTTTTCCATTCTACAGCTATAGTGTAGGATCTCATTTGATGATCTTCTTCATGCATACGAGCATAATCTTCTGCATTTGATTTATCATCAAACTCCATAGCTTCATGAATATCTGTTACCCATTCACCATTTGTATTAATATAAATCTTTCCTGTTCCTTTTATACGCAATATATATGCCATGCTATATTTCCTCTACTTTTAGATCTTTTATTGATCTTCGTGTCTTTTTTGCGTAATTTGAACGAAAACGATCTGCTTCTGTTTTTGTTAAAAACTGTTGTGCTTCATTTGCATCAAATGTAAGATCTCCATTCTCACCAACATATACATCTTTTCCACTTGATACAATCTTTACAACAAACATCGTTAAAACCTTTCTACTTGTCCACCTGTATATTCTGCTGTTTCTTCTGCAAAACTTAAATCAGAAAATTTACGGGCAAGTTTACGATTATATACCCATTGACCACAACCAATATAATATTCTTTATTATCTTCTGCAATCTTACGAAAAATAATCCACATTACTCTTTCTCTGTATATTCTTCAACAGTACCGTTATTAATAGCTGCTGTTTCTTCTGCATACTCTTTATCATCATAAATAGTAGCATTATTCTTATCTGTATCCCATGTACCAAATAAAGTAAGATACACTTTACGACCTTTTATGATCTTTGTTACAATATAGTCCATGTATTATCCTCTCCTAGTATCTACTTCAATAAAAGCATTATAATACGCTGC
>LDIY01000018.1 GCA_001468865.1 candidate division TM6 bacterium SOIL31 | reverse complement strand
CCGCTTGACCCCATTTTCGTCGAGACTTCAATGGGGACCCCGGCGAAGAGTAACGAAGCTGGGGAATAAAGGCTGGACTATAAAAATAAAAAGTCGATTTTATTTTTAGCCCAATCTACGCTAACGCTACGATCGGGCACCCGGTAAGAAAGAGGGGATTAAATATGACTTATAATTACTATCGGGAAGATAATAAGGCCTTTTTAACGGGGTCCCCAATGCGTAATAAAATGAAGAATTGGGGTAAATATGAATAATCATCCATTTCTACGATTTATCAATCTTGTCGCTTTCGATCAAAAAATTAAATCTCTGGAAAATGAAAAAATCGCTCTCGATCATCAGATTGCTGCCACGAGAAAGCAAGAAGATGAATATGCTCGGAATCTTCAAGAGGCAAGAGATCGTGTTCTCTCTTCACAAAAAAAAGTTGATGCCCAAGAATTAGAAATGAAATCTCTTGATCAAAAAGAAAAAGAAAAAAAAAGGCATCTGGAAAATCTGACTGATTATAAAAATTATCAGGGAATAAAGGCAGAAATTGAAGGCATTCAGCATCAGCAAGTTGAACAAGAAAAAATTGTTCTTGATGCGTGGAGCCAGTTGGAACATGCACAGCAGGCACTGCAAAAAAAACAGCAAGATAATGTACAGCAATTGAGTGAATTGCATGAACGTATGAAAGAGCTTGGTCAAAAATATGCTGCATTGGACGATGAATGCGCTCGCTTGATAGCACAACATGCAGAAATGGAAGCAGATATTCCCACCGAATGGTTAGAAAAATATACGCTCATGCGTGCGAGAGTATCAGATCCGGTAGTTGAAATATTTCATCAGAGTTGTGGGGTATGTTCTCAGATGATTACCACGCAAGATATGGTCAGAGCGCGGCATGGAGCTTTGATACAATGCCAAACATGTTATCGTCTTTTATACGCGCCGGAAATTAAAGAAAAACACACATCATAAATAAACCCCATACTTTTATTTCCTCCTTCGCCAAGGCTATGGCGGACGCAGTCGTATGGGGGCCCTAGTTAAGAGTTAGAAAATAAGGTATAAATTTGGCAAAACAATCGATTTGGAAACTTTATGTTGATGGTGCATCGCGAAATAATCCCGGACCTTCTGGTGCGGGCATTTATATTGAAAAAGATGATGTTCTCGTTATCAAAGAGGGATATTTCTTAGGTATAAAAACCAATAATCAGGCTGAATATTTAGCCTTATTATTGGGTCTTTTTATTTTGGCAGAGCACGTTAAAAAAGATGAAGAAGTTCAGATTGTTTCTGATTCACAATTGCTCGTACGTCAACTTATGGGCCTGTATAAAGTACGGCAACCTCATTTGCAACCGCTTTACGCATTGTGTAGAAAAAAAATGGATGCATTACAAGCAACCATTTCTCATGTTCTGCGTGATCAAAATACAGGAGCTGATGAAATGGCTAATCATGGTGTTGAGTGCAAAATATTCCCTCCAAAAAATTATATTGCCTTGTTAAAGCATCATGACATTCTTCTCTAAAAATGTAGCCTTCTTCTCCGTTCGCCCTGAGTGTCCGCCGCAGCCAAAGGCGAAGGCGGATGTATCGAAGGGTAAAATTCAGAAATTGATCCAAAAAAAATATTTAATCATGTACCCTTCGATACATTCTCCTGCGCTGCGCTTCGTAGAACACTCAGGGCGAACGGGGTGGGGATTATCTATTTCTATTAGAGCTTATATAGCAATACTCATTTTTCTTTTCCTTTCCTTTCCCTCTCTATCGGCCAAGCGTTGGCCGGTTATCATTATTACCGATAGCAAAAAAACTTTTTTAGAATCATCCAAACGGAGCGTGGTATCACCAAGCAGCATAAAAAATCTAAGGGTGCGCGAGAATATCACTCACGTATTTCCTGAAGTATCATCATATGAAAAAATAATGAGAGAACAGATTTTTTCTGGTGCAAGCCTGGAAGATATGTTTGAAAATGCTGCAAAAAAAAGTTCAACAAAAGTACATGTATTGCTGACACATGTTCATAATGAACCACGCATAATCGAATGGAATTTTGCATCGTCGCACGGTTTTATAGTGCAGCTCTATGATAAGAATGGAGTTACAAAAAAAACAGCCCAAGTTGCAAACGTTGTTATCACCATAAAGCAGGGTATTGCTTTGTGGAAAGGCAGACGCATAGAGGGAAAGTTGCGGTTGCGATCTATCGGTGGCGATGGAGAGTGCAACGGTGTTTCCTATGATGGTGATTTTTGTATTATGCCCCACAAAGATAAAATTTTATGTATTAACCAAGTTAACTTAGAAGATTACATTACCGCAGTATTGCACACAGAAAGTTGGCCTGGATGGCCCCTTGAAGTTAATAAAGTTTTTGCGATTGCCTGTCGCAGTTATGTTGCATTCAAATTATTAGAAGCGCGGCGCAGCGGAAGACCATTTCATGTTAAAAATACCAATGCACATCAAACATATCGCGGTAAGCACAATGTATCATTGTTAAAAACTGCAGTTGAACAGACCAAAGGTATTGTGCTTGGATTTGGAGGCAAACCAGCGCTTGCAATGTTTGATTCGTGTTGTGGTGGAGTTGTACCTGCGCATATTGCTGATTTTGATTTTACTAAAGTTCCTTACTTGGCGCGGATATATGCATGTACTCATTGCAAGCAGTCTTCACTTTATGCATGGAATGTATCATATGATCTTGCGAGGTTTGAAGCACTATTGCAACAATATCTGTACGATAGTGCTCGTATATCTGATATTCACATTACCAAAAAAGATAAAGCAGGTCTTGTGATGGAGGTAGGATTAAAAGGTTCTCATAAGGTGACGACGATTTCTGGTAAAAAATTATATTCTCTTCTGAAAGAGGTTAAGAGTTTTTACTTCAATGTATCTAAAAAAGCGGGTACAATAATTTTTACTGGTCGTGGATTTGGTCATCATCTTGGATTGTGTCAGTGGGGGGCTCGTCAAATGGTGCGCGATGGTTGGGATTATAAATCTATTTTACGATTTTATTATCCTGGTACTTATTTTATGCACTTAATAGAGTAAGTTTCGTGTGTTTCTTGTTATATGCTAAAAGCTTTCTGTAATCATGAGATTAGATGATTATACCCCATCTTGTGCTGCGCTTGGGACCTCCAACCAGAAGTTGTCGCAACTCCATGGGGTAAAAATTTTTAGGGATAAACTCATAAGAATGGAAAATTAAAATGAATTCAAATTTTTCTTCTTTTCGCCGTCTTTTATCTTATATGTGGCCATATCGTTTAAAAATGATAATGGCCATCGTCTGTTCTGTCTTGCAAAATATCTTTGATGTTTTTCCTGAAGTTCTCATTGGTATTACCATCGATGTGCTGGTCAATAAACAGAGTTCTTTTTTGGCGTATTGGGGAGTGGTTGATGTGTTGCATCAATTATATGTTCTTGCAGGCCTCACCTTTATTATTTGGTGTTGCCAAGCATTATTTGAATATTTAAGTGATTTTCTGTGGCGCAATCTTGCGCAAGTGATACAACATGAAATGCGTATTCATGCATATGCTCATATGCAACAACTAGAAATGGCGTATTTTGAAGAAAAGAGCACCGGCGAATTATTAACCGTATTGAATGAAGATGTTAATCAACTGGAGCTTTTTTTTGATAAAGGAATCAGTGATTTTATCTATTTTGTGGTGAGCGTGATAGTGGTTGGTTGTATCTTCTTTTACTTATCGCCGACGATCGCCTTTTTTGCGTTTTTTCCGGTACCGATTATTTTTCTCCTTGCACGTTCTTTTCAGCGGCGACTGGGTGTGTTATATGCAGGAGTCCGTGAAAGTGCAGGTACCTTAGGCGCTCGGCTTGCAAGTAATTTGATTGGTATTTCTATTATCAAAAGTTATACCACTGAAGACTATGAACTTGAGCAATTGAGTAAAGATAGTGGTGCCTATCGCGATGCGCATGGCCGTTCGATTGCAGTCAGTTCTGCATTTATTCCTTTGGTGCGGATGGCGATTGCCTTTGGTTTTGTTATTACCATTGTTCTTGGTGGTTGGTATACCTTGCATGGCATGCTTGCAATTGGCGGATACAGTATTTTGGTATCTATGACGCAACGATTGCTGTGGCCATTTATCTATCTTGCAAAATCGATGGATGTTTATAAACGTTCAATGGCATCAGCGCAACGAGTGTTTGCGATGTTGGATTTACCGATCGGTATTACCGATGGCGCACTTCCAGAACCGGTCGAAGAGGTCAAAGGACGTATAGAATTCAAAGATATTTCTTTTGCTTATCCCAATGGCGTGCAAATTTTTGATAATCTTTCTATTTCTGTTGAACCTGGACAAACAGTTGGCGTTGTTGGTTCAACAGGAAGCGGTAAAACTACTTTAATTAAACTATTGCTACGATTTTATGATCCTGCGCAAGGATCAATTTTACTTGATGGGGTCTATACTAAAGATCTTAAGTTACGCTTATTACGTCAGGCCTTTGGCCTGGTGAGCCAAGATGTTTTTCTTTTTAAAGGTACTATTAAAGAAAATATTGCCTATGGTTCTCCCCAGGTGACTGACGAACAGATTGAATATGCAGGGAGAATGGCAGAAATCCATGATTTTGTGATGAGTTTACCAGATGGTTACGATACTATCGTGGGTGAACGTGGTCAAAAGCTCTCTGGAGGCCAGCGTCAGCGTGTTTCTATTGCGCGAGCAATTGTTAATAAGCCTCCGGTGCTTATTTTTGATGAGGCAACCTCATCTGTTGATAATGAGACAGAGTCTTCAATTCAACGATCTTTAGCAAAAATCGCTAAAGATCATACTATATTTGTTATAGCTCATCGTTTATCTACCGTACGCCATGCAGACAATATATTTGTACTCCACAAGGGAGTGGTTGTGGAAAATGGCAAACATGACGATCTTCTGCAATTGGATGGTCATTATGCCAAGTTGTGGCGTGTCCAGACCGGTGAAACAATTTAAATATAATCTTTCCTTCTGTGCCTCCTTTGGAACGTCCTTTTTTGGCTCTTGATTTATTCCCTTTTGGTTTTTTACCAAATTCATGATGCAATATATTTACAAAAAGAAAACACATCTGATATAATCAGGGTAAGAGATATAAATAGGTCTTATATAAAGGGCCAAAGAGAGGTTTTTATGAAAATTACAAAAATAGCCTTAATAGCATTAATTTCTGCCCTAACAGGGATATTTACTATTTCTATAGATAGTTTTGCTAAGGGAAGAACAAAAGGTTCTACGGTAAGACAAAGAAACGTTGGTTTCAGAGATGTTGTTGTTCCTCAAGTAACTGAAGTTACTCCTGAAGTTCCAGCAGATGCAGTAGTGATTGACCAAAAAGAAGTAATTCAAAAGGCTATTGCTGAAACTGAGCTTGTGGAACAAAATGCAATGAGCAAAATGAATGAGGCACGTCAACAACTGCTTGCTGGCGAACTAACGCCCGCGCAGGCTATGAAAATAATCAATGAGCAGAATTCCATTATTGCTCAAGCAAAACAAGAATTAAAGAAAACAATTGCCAAATCGGTAGAAAAAGTTGAAAAGAGCGATGCTGAGCAGAGCTACTTAAACTATTTTACTAGTGGAGCTCAAAGTCTGGCAAGCCGAGCATTGGCACCTTTCAAAGCTGGATATGGATATACTGAAGAAGAAAAAGAGCTAGCAAAGAAAACAATCAAAGGGTTAAAGAAACAAAAAGAACAATTAACCGCTGATTATGAGAAAGCAAGAAAAGTAGCGCCAGATTATACCGCCCGTGTTGACTTGAAAAAGCGTTATGATGCGATTACCACCGAACTTGATAATGAAATATATCAACAGCAACTGATTACCGGTGAAGTAATGAGTACTCAAAGAAAATTATTCTGGGCTGCAGTGGTAACAGGTGGTGCTGTTGCTGGATTAGCAGCATTATCATCTCAGCAGAAAGCGGCTGAGTTATCGCAACTTCAACAAGAAGGTGGAGAAGCAATAGCATATAAAGCTGCAGAAAGAGCGCGAGAAAAAGATTTTGAGAGCATGGAAGCAAATTATATAAAAGCTCAAGAAGAAGCAGCGGAACTAGCACAGCTTCAGCAAGCAGGTGAAGAAGCAATAGCATATAAAGCTGCAGAAAGAGCACGAGAAAAAGATTTTGAGAGTATGGAAACAGATTATATAAAAGCTCAAGAAGAAGCAGCAGAACTAGCACAGCTTCAACAAGAAGGAGAAGAAGCTATTGCACGTAAAGCTACAGAAAGAGCACAAGAAAAAGAATTTGAAGCAATGGAAGCAGATTATATTAAAGCTCAAGAGGAAGCAGCGGAACGAGCACAGCTTCAACAAGCAGGTGAAGAGGCAATAGCTCTTAAAGCTGCAGAAAGAGCGCAAGAAAAAGAATTTGAGAGCATGGAAGCAGGTTATATTAAAGCTCAAGAAGAAAAAGTAGAACAAGCACGTTTAGCAAAAGAGCAAGCAGATAGATTAGCTGAAGGAGCAAGAGTAAAAGCTGAATCAGATGCCGCAGAAGCAGCAAGAGTTGCAGAAGAAGCGCGTTTAGCAAAAGAAAAAGCAGATAGATTAGCTGAAGAAGCGCGAGTGAAGGCTGAGGCAGATGCAGCAGCAAAATCGAAAGGTCAAGAAGAAGATCTTGAAATGGCGAAAATCAGAGCTATGGAGTCAGAAAAAGCTTCAGTAGAAGTACCAAAAATAAAGGCAAGAGAAGCTGAAATTGCACGAATAAAAGCTGAATTAAAAGCTAAGGAAGATTGGCCAAAAAGTCCAGAATACCTCACCATGAAACAAAATGAAGAAGCGGCATTACGGAGAGAAAAGACTGCAATAGAAAAAAGTTTGGAAAAAGATAAAGATGAATTAATTAATCTGACGGGAAACCGCTTATTGACAGAAGAAGAAGGCGGGTTGTTTGGACCGATTAGTTCATGGTGGCAAGGAAGAAACATAGCGGCATTAGAAGAAAAAATTGCCCAAGGAGAAAGGGCTCTGGCTGCAAAAGACGCGCAAATAAAACAAGTAAGAGAAGAGATAGGAGAAGTGCCTCTTTTAACAAGAGCTAGTGTGGGAATACAAAAAATTCCGGGAACAATTTCTGAAAAAATTTTCGGAGAAACACAGGAAACAGAAACTCCTGCAGAAAAAGCTGCAAGAGAGATACGAGAAGCGGTTGAAAGAGATAAAAAAGCACAAGCAGATAAAGCAGCGGCAGACCGAGCAGCACAAGAAGCAGCGGAACAAAAGCAAAGAGTAATTGACGTAAAACGACAAAGAGAAGCTGCAGAACAAGAACGATTAAAGAAAGCGCAAGCTGATCAAGAAAATAAAGAAAAAGCTGAACGAAAAGCTATAAAAAAGGCACGAAAAGAAACTGCTGCTCAGCTCAAAAAAGAAGCTGAAGAAGCAAAAGTAGAAGCTGATAGACTAAAAGCTGAAAGAAATGCCGAGATAAAACGAATTGCAGCATTAAAGCAACAAAGACTTAATAAATTGGCTGCAATACGTAATGAAGAAAAAAAAGGTGAGAATATGAACCTCGATCGTATAAAGCAATTGCAGACCGAACTGGCTGATGTTGAACAAGAGCTTGGATTACCAGTAAAAGAAAATCTTTTTGGAAATTTTTTTGACTAACAAATGAATAAAAGGATAATACAATGAAATCAATAAATATATTACGCGCGATTGCAATATCAGCCATACTCGTTCTTTCACAAATGAGTTTTGCAAAAAAACAATCACGAACAATCGATAATAATTCTGTTGTTTCACAGGTTGTTTCTTCAAAAGAATCTGATGATGCTCTTGAATCAGCTGCAGAGGGGATCATAAATGAAGCTCGTCAGCAGTTGTTTGCAGGAGAAATGACCCCGGCGGAATTCATAAGTCTTGTAAAAGAAGAAAATACAGCTCTTGTTCATGCAAAACAAGAAGAATCAGCGGATGATCAGGCAAATAAAACAGAAGAAAGTTATTGGACTTCTCTGACTGCACCATTGCGATCTGGGTATGGATATACTCCAGAAGAAAAAGAAGTAGCTCATCAAATCATTAGCAGTTTACAAGAACAATTAAAAGAAATTGATAAAGAACATCTCCGTAGCATAAAAAAAGTTCTTACCAGTGAAGAGCTTCCTCAACCTAGTGATTATGATTATAAGAAGACTAAAGAAGAGATTGAACAAGAAATATATCGACAACAGCTTATTACTGGTGAAGCAATGAGTACCAAAAGAAAATTATTCTGGACAGGACTTGCAGTAGGAGGTGCAGCAGCTGGAGCAGCGCTTGCAAGTCAATATATGGCCCCAGCGGTAGTATCATCATTAAATAATGAGCTTCCAAGTGGAGAACAGAATCAGCAACCGATAATAACATCACCATCAATAAGTACAGCTCCAGAAACAACAATGGTATCAAAACAACCACAGCCTGAAACGATGGATGTAGTGAACCAACCGGCGCCTGCTGAAAAACCAGAGTATGTTCCCTATACTGAAAGCAGTCGTTCTGTAGAAGAATTTGAAGGACTTGGTATGGGCGAATTACCAGAAAGATCATCCGAATCAGTGAAATCTGATTATGTGCCTTATACTGAAAGTAGTCAGGCAGTAGAAGAATTTGAAGGACTTGGTGCAGGAAATATAATTACAGCTTCAGAACAAGAACTTGGAACTCCTGGAGCAGAATATCTAGGCACCCCGGAAGCCAGAGAAGAATTCAGAGCTCAAATTAAAAGACCTACACAAGAAGCTATAGCCGCTTCAGAACAAGAACTTGGAACTGCGGGTGCAGAATATCTGGGAACTCCTGAAGAAAGAGAAGAATTAAGAACTAACGTGAGAGAAACTATAAGTGCAGTTAAAGAGAAATTAACAGGCTCTACTCAAGAAGCTATAGGTATAGCCTCAGAACAAGAGCTTGGAACTGCGGGTGCAGAATATCTTGGAACTCCTGAAGAAAGAGAAGAATTAAGAAGTAACCTGCGCGAAAGTATAAAGGCAGGTAAAGAGACTTTAAGAGAATCTACGCAAGAAGCTGTAAGTACAGCAACAGAGCAAGAACTTGGAACGGCTGGCGCAGAATATTTGGGAACGCCTGAAGCGAGAGAAGAATTGAGAGCTCAAATTGAAGAATCTACGAAAGAGGCTATAAGCGCAGGTGAACAAGAACTTGGAACTGCTGGTGCAGAATATATGGGAACACCGGAAGCGAGAGAAGAATTGAGAGCTCAAGTTAAAGAAACTCTTGCTGAAAAAAATGCGCCATCAAAGATGGAAAGAGAAGCAGCAGAACGACGCGCAGCTAAAGAAGCACAAAGAGCTGCCGATGAAGCGGCAGGAATTGTTAGAGAAGTTCCTAAAAAACGTACTGCAGCAGAAAAATCTGCTGAGCTAGAAAAACTTATTGACATGAAGCGTCAAGAAAAAAAATTAAATCAGCAGGTGAAGATGGCTCTTGATGAGAGTTCTGCAAAAACAAAAAAATTAAATCAATTGGAAAAGGAACTTTCAAAGGCCGAAAATGCATATGTTCCAAGCTGGGTTACTGGCAGACGACCAATTGAAACTATCAAGCAAGAAATAGAACAAGCACGTCAAGAAGCAACATTAGCTCAACAAAATGAACAAGAGAAATCTGGGCAACTGGCTGAGCTGCAAAAAGAAATCAAAGAAAAGCCTTTATCAATGAGAGGGCGAGCAGAGATTGGCGCATTAAGACAAGAGAAACGAGAAAAGAGAGAACAACTCAATGCACTTAAAACTGAGAAAAGTGCTCTTGTGACTGAAATAAAATCTGCGCGTGAAGAACAAACTGCAATTAATAAAGAGTTGGCTGGATTGGAAAAAGAAAAAGAAGCGGCACAGAAAAAATCGAGATTTTCTCTCAGACGTCATCGAGATGTTGAGGATATAGAAGCGGATATATCGAACTCTCAACAAGAACTTGATCGTGCGCAACAGAAACAAAATGAGAAACAAGTACGATTGAGCGAATTAAATAAAGAAATAAAAACAGCAACATCTCGGTAAATTAATAAGCTAAAGTACAAGAGGATTACATGAAGATAGTTAATAAATTACCACTCGCATTGGCATTAGTTACTCTATTCATGGTAAACCTTGATAGCTTTGCCAAAAGAACACGAAGGCATGCTTTGCCAATGGTTCAGCAACAAGAAGCTGGACGATCTGTGGTATCGGAAGAGATTATTGCGGCAACCGATGATGTAAAGACAGCTACAGCAAAAGCTCAGATAGCAATTGCTGATGCTGAACAAAAGATTTCGCTTATCCGCGATCAATTAAAAACAGGCGATATTTCTCCGGTGGATGCTGCAAAAAAAATAGGTGAATATAATTATATTATTGAACGGGAAAAAAAACAGTTAGCAGAACGTGTGGATGCAGACGTAGAGAAAGTTGAATCTGTTGAAGCTCAAGAAAGTTATCTGAATCAATTCATCTCAGGAGCTAAAAGCCTGGGATCGAATATCATTGCTCCGTTTAAATCAGGCTATGGTTATTCTGAAAAAGAACAGGCAATTGCGCGAGCAATAATTACTGAATTGCAGGCACAGTTGAAAGAAATTGAAGAAGGATCAATCCTTGCACAACAACAAGCAAAAACTCAAGAAGAAAAAAAGCAGTTGAAGCACGAATATAATAATATAAAAGAGACGATTAAAGAAGAGATCCGTAATCAACAAGTAATTACGGGCGAAGTGATGAGTAGAAATAGAAAGTTATTCTGGATAGCTGTGGGATTAGCAGGAGCTGTTGCAGCAGGAAGCACTGCACAATATTATTTAACAAAAACAGATCTTCCAACGCCATCGCCTGAGGTGTCACAAATACAAACAGCTAAAGAGCCAGTGGTGGCAGAAGGGTTTGTGGCAGAAAAAGCTTTAGAAGGAAATATAATACCTACGCCATCAACACCTACAAGTGAACCAATATCCACTATTGAAGTGAGTTCTTCTGAGCCAACTTTTGAAAAACCAGATCAAGATTTAATAAGTTCAGATAGTTCAACAAAATCTGCTGCAGAAAGAATTATATGGCCCGCAATGGAACAAGCAGAGCGTGAAGCGCAATTAGCACGAGAAGAACAAATACAGCAACAACTAGAAAAACGTGCCCAAAGCGAACAGATTGCAGCACAACAACTTAATATCATAAAGAAAATACCCGCTCAAGCTGCAGAACGTATAACTGCAGGTTTAGAAAAAGTAAAACAAACAATCTCTACTGCAACTGAAGAAGAATTGGGAACTCCTGAAGCAAAATATCTAGGAACTCCAGAGGCAAGAGAAGAATTAAGAACGAGGTTAAAAAAAGGTATAAGCTCTGCTCAACAAAGAGTGGGTGAAATGTATGAAGAAAGTATGAATAAACCAACAGCATCTGCTGCAGAAAGAGTTATATGGCCACAAATGGAACAAGCAGAACAAGCAGCACAATTAGCGCAACAAGAAAAAATTAAACAACAGTTAGAAAAACGTGCTCAAGAAGAACAAATAGCAGCGCAACAGTTTGATACCATAAAGAAAATATCTACTCAAGCTGCAGAAAATATAAATGCAGGTTTAGGAAAAGTAAAACAAACAATTTCTACTGCAACTGAAGAAGAACTTGGAACTCCTGAAGCAGAATATCTGGGAACGCCTGAATCAAGGGCAGCATTGAGAACTCAGGTTAAAGAAGGTGTGAACGCAGGATTAGAAAGAGTAAAACAGATGGGTGACGCTATTTCTGAATCATCATTATCACCAAAATATCTAGAGACTTCTGAAGAAGAACTGGGAACTCCTGATGCTGAATATTTGGGAACGCCTGAATCAAGAGCAGCATTGAGAACTCAAGTTAAAAAAGGTGCGGGTTCCGTTCAACAGAAGCTCAGTGAAATATATGAAGAAGGTCAGAAAAATCCAACAGAGTCTGCCGCAGAAAGAATTATATGGCCACAAATGAAGCAAGATGAGTGGGCAGCGCAATTTGAAAAGAGACAAAAAGAGCAGCAACAATTAGAAAAACGTGCTCGCGATGAAAAAATTGCAGCAGAACAATTGGAAACTCTTAAGAAAATTTCCGACAAAGTAAAATAAAAGTAAACAAAAGATCGTAATCAAAAAAGAGCGTGATCTCAAGATCACGCTCTTTTATTTGCTATATAGCATCTTCAGCTAAGCAGGCCTGGTATTATTGAGCATTCTCTTCCCGCTCGTCCTGAACTTGTTGAAGGATATCTTCTGAGCGTGTCTTTTATCCATATCTTTGCTTTAAGGATTAAAACAAAAAAAATGAAGACCACTCGAAGATATCCTTCAACAAGTTCAGGACGAGCGGGGGAGAAAATCATCTGGTCAACGTAAGTAAGAATGCTATAAATTTGTATAGTCGATATGACCAATCAGATCAGACGGAGAAAGATTCAATTTATCATGTTGCATATCAAATTGTTTGCTTATTGTTCCATCTTCCAAAATCCATATCTTTTTACCAATTGCAAGTGCAAGTTCTGGATCATGTGTAATGAGTAAGGTGGTCATTTTATGTTCATTAATAAATTTGATCGCAAATTGCAGCAATTTGGTTGCCGATTGCGGGTCGAGCGCTGCAGTTGGTTCATCCAGCATGAAAAGACGTGGCGGCAATATGGTGGCCATAATGAATGCTAGTAATTGTCGTTGACCTCCCGACAGATCTTTCATCGGAGTGTGTAATATTTGCGGAGAGCCTAAGTTAAGTTTTTCTAATTCTGTTGTTAAATGATCGGGAAATTTGGTCATGCCATTAATAAGACTGACTGTTTTTCCTTTATAATTACTCAGTGCAAGATTTTGGGCCACCGTCATGGAAGCAACACCATTGAGTTGAGGATTTTGGAAAAGCCTACTAATGAGTGTTGCGCGATGTTGTTCATCAAGATGAGTGATATCAACACCGTCAAGAAGAATTTTTCCGCTCGTTGCAATTCGTTTGCCACTGATCATATCAAAAAAGGTACTTTTTCCCGCGCCATTGGGGCCTACAATCACAATAAAATCGCCCGTATTAATCGTACAAGAAATATTGGTAAGAATTTCTTTTCCATCAATGGAAACTGACACATTTTCAAATTTTATCATGACTACGAGCCTTCGGCATAAAAAGGGTAGAATGCTTTTTGAGGGTGATCATCAGAATGATAAGTAGTGCCGTAATTAATTTGTTCCATTCCGGATCAACATTAAATTCAAAGGTTGCTGCAATAATTGCTTGGTACATAATGGCACCGATTAATAGATTAAAACCAAATACATGGCCGAGCGTTTCAGAAAGTATCAAACCAGCAAGTGCAATAATCAAAATACCAACCCCGGACCAGATTGAAAAATATCCTACATATTGCACAAAAAGAGCTCCTGCAAAGGCGGTAAGTCCGTTTGCCAGCATCAGTGCTGCAATGGTATACGTATCTGCATTCTTGCCCAAATTCGTGAGCATTTGTGGGTTGTCGCCCACTGCATTAAATAAATAACCGCATTCGGTGTGTAAAAACCATTTTACAATCAGCAGTAATCCGCAGATTAAGGGCATAAGTAATATAAGTTTCAGGCTACCTATGCCGGGCAATAGATCAAAAATGGTTGCTTTGTTGTTTAAGATCATGTTTGAACCAGCAATTTTGAGATTAATGGAAAATAGTCCCGTGGTCACTACAATACCACTAATCAAATTATTTAATTTTAATTTGGTATGCAGCAAGCCGGTTGCAAGGCCGGCACATGCGCCGGATATTACAACAACAAGGAGTGCAACGGGCCAGAAAACATTTTTCACCAGCAAGAGCGCCATAAGCGCACCGCCAAGACCAAAACTTCCTTCTACCGAAAGATCATCAAATCGAATGATGCGCGTAGTGAGATAAATTGCCATCACCGTGATGGAAAAAATAAGTCCTCGCTCGATAATTCCTTGTATAATTAACCATTCCGATAGCATATAAATTTCCTTATTTGTTGTGAATGTATCAGCATTCAAATTATTCTTTACCGGGGTCCCCATACGGAGAGAATACGTAGGATGGGGTTAAAATTTTTTATTGCTCTGATTATTATGATAGCAAATAATGGTATAGATGAGAAAACAAAAACAAAAAATGAGAGAAAATGGATAAAGTATGCCAAATTATAAAGGACATCTTGTTGGGGGGATAATTGCGTATGGGGTATTGTTTTTTGCAGTATTTGCAGCTCAAAAGCCATCATTGCTGATAGCAGGTGAGTGGTTATTGTTTACCCTTGCAGGAGCGTTGTTTCCTGATATTGATATTAAAAGCAAAGGACAAAAGTATTTTTACTACGTAGTTTTATTATTTTTCATAATCATTGCTGCACGGCAACAATTTAAAACGCTTGCATGTTGCAGCTTTATCATTATTTCTCCTATGCTGGTGCGGCATCGGGGAATTTTTCATAATCCGTTATTTGTGATAATAATGCCACTGCTCGTATGGGTATTTATTGGCAGAGCATTGCCCCATATATCCCAGCAGCTTTTTTGTGATACCTTGTTTTTTATTATGGGGGCATTATCACACATCTGGCTTGATTTAGGAACAAGCCAGATGGTGCGAAAATTATTGGCAAGACGATGATAATTTTTACTTATTCGCAAGAAGCAGAACTTCCATTATTATGGGAAATTTCTACAGAAAATCGGGCCATGTGGTAAAAGAGTATTTCTCCAGAATCGAAATATACTTGAAACATCCAATCGCCCATAAGTGGACCGGATGCCATACGATCTTCGGGGTTGTAACATAATTCGGGACCATGTGGATTATCCGCACAGAGAGTTTTTAATTTTGCAATGAGAGAAGTTCTGTTGTAGGCATTATATTTTTTCAACAAATATTCTTTGAAACGTGAGCTTTCTTCTTTGCTTAAGTCACTCGGATCCCCATATATCACTTCATCTCCTGATGACGTTGAATTATCTTGGTTTGAACCATCTTCTTGTGTTGAAACACTTTCAGGTGTGGGACTATAAGAATCCATTTTATATTGGTTGCAATTTTTAACCGTACAGCACGTATTGAAAAATTCCTGTGATTGAGAAAGGTTGCAAAAAGTAATATTCAGATATTTGAGGGTTCCATCACAAGGGCAATATGCAAAAGACCACGTTGCATCAATTGCTCCCGATAAAACATGTTTAACTTGATCAAAATAGGGTCCTGATAAAGAATCATTACTTTTTTCATTGTTATATATTTTATCGCATCGTGCGGTTAATTCTGAACACAAATCTGCTTTAGTAGGTGCAGCACCGTAATTATAGCATAGTAATTTGAATGCATCATAACGCTGTTGGGCCGGGGTGCGAGCTGGTTTTCTTGGTGGTTGTTGAGTAAGAGGTTTTGGAGAAACCGTTTTTTTATCAGAAAAAGTTTGTTTTTTTAGTAATTCTCTTCTTTTTTCATCTTCTTTTTGTGCAATAGTGAGTACGCGTTGTTTTTTGAGTTCAATTTCTTCTTGAAGCTGAATTTGTTCTTGGCGCAGTTTTTGAAAAAGTAAATTTTTTTCTTTATATTCATCTATAAGCTTTTGTGGATGATCTAATTTTTGATCCATGCTGGTTTGTGGAGTGGCGGGATGATTTTTTAAAAATGAATGAGTCGGATATTTTTTTTCTAGTTCTCTGCGGGCATATTGCTGGAGCTTATCATCAGGAAATTTTAATTTTTCTGTAGGCCATTGAAAGTTGGAAAATTCGAAAAATTCTGAGCTTATGCATAAAAATGGTTGAGAAAGAGAAAGGATAATAATAATTGATTGATATATGTTCATTTTTTTCTTTTTTTTAACGGTTAGTGCTAGCGTAATTTAATAATCTCTGTTTCTGAAGCATTAAGTAGGTGATTTTTTTCTCTCTTTCTTCGGCTTGTGATTGAAGGAGAGCCAGGGTGTTCTCTATATTTTGAATGGCAAGAAATGTGTCTCTCAGGTCGTGATGTAGAGTCTCTCTTTTTTGTTTTTCCATTTTCCACTGAGATTTAGGGTTTGAAAGGTCCATTAATAGTATTTGAAGAATATCTGTTAATTGATCGTAATGCCCAATGAAACCATTGCGTAGAACACTAATTTGTTGATCCCTATTTGCTCTTATACAATCTTCTTCAAACTTTTTTTTCAGTTCTTTTTCTTTTCCTCTCTTGACATTATACTTTGGATAAAGAATATCAAAGCTTTCTATGGTATCATCTGTTCTACTGGGAATATAATTCTTATTCTTTATTTTCTCAGCTATACAGGCAGTTAACGTTTTTATTTTTCCAAAATCTTCTTGAGAAACAATCAGGTTTAGTATGTTTTGATTTTTAGTTTTTATGGATTCATATTCTGTATGAAGTTGCGTCACAATATTTTTTAATTTTTCTCGTTTTTCGCTGATTTCTGCCGTGTTTTCCCGAAGTTCATGTCGCTGTTGACTTATCTCTATATCAAACATCTTTTTTTGTTGTTCAAGCTGTTCCAACAATTTCTGAGAAGAGGGTTTTTGAGAGATCTGGAATTCCTGTTCCAGTTGAGCGAGAGCTTGGGAAAACCTTACGCTATTTTTTGGACGGGGCGCTAAAACAAGTTGTTGAGATAGGGTAGGACCAATTCTACCACGAGTTAATCTTGTAAGTGAATCATGGGCTAGTTCCATGCATGAAATGGGAGGAAAAATGCTGATAAACACCATGATTAATAATAAAAAGCTCATCTTATTCCTGAATAAAAAACATAATACATGTTACAATAGTACCAATAACAAACTTTTTATGAAGTATTTTTTACGAACTCAGATTTAGTCCAAATAATTTTACCGCATTTCGTGTCGTAGCATCAGCAATCATTTCAAATGTTTCACCGCGTAAATCTGCAATATAGCGTGCAATAGATAAAATTTCCTTGGGATGGTTTTGCTTACCACGAATTGCTTGTGGCGGCAGAAAGGGCGCGTCTGTTTCTAAAACAATATTTTGTAATGCAGTGTTTTTGACTATGGTGCGCAATTCTTCATTTTTTGGGTAGGTAATAGTACCGCCAATCCCGAGAACAAAACCCCACTCAGTGACAATGTGGGCAAATGCGCGATCATAAGAAAAACAGTGCATGGTGGCGCGAGTAATATTATTTTTATATTCTTCTAAGATGCGTAACGTTTCATCATAGGCATCTCGGCTGTGCACCACCAGAGCAAGGTCATGCTCTAATGCTAATTCTATTTGTGCTTTGAATGCGTCCCGTTGACGGTTAAAGTTGTAATCGGGATAATGCATATCAATGCCACATTCACCAATTCCCACAATTTTGTTATCTTTTTTTGCAAGCAACCATTTCTTAAGCAATTCAAAATCTTCTTGCCATGTATCAGAGTCATTGGGATGAATGCCGACGGTGGAAAAAACGGAATCAAAGGTACGGGCGAGTAAGATACAATTTTGGTTTTCAATTGCTCGAGTGCCAACATTGATGATAATATCAACGCCCTGTAAGTGGGCTTGTTCCACAATCATTTGGGCTTGGGGTAAATCAGTAACCTGCAATGGAGTATCAAAGGTCGACTTTACCATCATGTTTATGTGGCAATGTGTATCAATTAACATAGCAAAATCCTTATAAAACAATATTTTTTGAAAAATGATTTGATTTTTAATGCTAATAAGTTTGACAAACTTCACTGAAATTATTATATCTTACAGCAATATCCTATTTTTAGTGTAGCGTGAAATAGGAATTTAAAAAAAAGTTTTAATGAAGAGACAGTGTTTATTTCAATCATTTTTACTAACCATTATGAGGAGTCCCCTATGAACAAGGGCGAACTAATAAACGAGCTGAGCGAAGAGACAACATTTAGTAAAATGGATGTCACTCGTGTGCTTGATTCATTGACACGCGTTGTAAGCCGTGCTTTGAAAAAAGGTGAAAAAGTTTCTATTACTGGATTTGGAAGCTTTTGGATTTCGTGCAGACCTGCACGTAAGGGAATTAATCCTGCAACAAAAGAACGCATTGACTTGCCAGAAATAAGCATCCCACGCTTCAAAGCTGGCAAAAGTTTGCGCGAAGTTGTTCGTTCCGTAAGACTAGGTTAATTAAAAAACCTTCTCGCAATAAGTTTTTACACAACAACCGAAAGTGTTCATTCACTTTCGGTTGTTAATTTTTTTACCCCATACTATATTCATTTCGTATGTGGGACCCGGTTAAGAAAGACAATGGTAGAAGGAAAAGAACCTTATTTTTTTACGACCTTCTTTGGCACAAAAGTTAATTTAATGCCGGCTCGTTTGTACAATTCAAGTTGCGCGGCCTGGTTTCCAAGGTTTGCGCTTTTTTCATAGTACATGGTAGACAAAGCCGAGTTAGCGGTGGAATTTTTGGGGTCGCTTGCTAAGCATCCAAGCTTGTAATAAATAATGCTTTTATTTTCTTTGATACGCTCATTTTGTTGAACAGAAGGGAGCCGAGCGAGCTCTAAGTATTGAGCGGCTTTTATAAGTTCTGTCTGGTCATATGAATAGGCAAGGAGAGATCCTAAAAAAATGGCAGCATGTTTTTGGAGTAGTGGGGCTTGTGCGGAATTTTGGCGAAAATAGTTTGCTGCGTCAAGAAGGAATTCATTGCCATAACATGTTTTAATAAAATCTTCTCCGGCCTTTTGCGTTATTTCAAGCGTTATATAAGGAGCATACGAGGTATACAACTGCTGTATATAATTCCGCAACACGGGAATATTCTTCTTTTCTATATAATGGCTGATGAGAATTGCTTGTTGAGCCAAGGTCTCGGGATACCATTCATTCAAGATTTCTTGAATTTTTTGTGCTTGGATAGGTTTTTCATTTATCCTGTTGATGTAAGCATTTTCTAAATAATATATTTTATCTAATGGACTAATTTCTTCTTTATGAGTATACGCTGTAAATTCTTGAGCATTAGCATTGTTGTTATCTGCTGCATATCGTATGTATTTAATAGCAGTTTTTCGGCGCTCATTAGTAATCGGTTTGTCTTCTGCGGCTCTCCATAAGAGTTGACCTATGATATTGCAGAATTCTAACGCCTGCGGTGTTCTATTGTTCGTTAAAAGGAGATGTGCAGTTTTGTGTTCTGCTATTTTAAGAAATTTTTCATCACTAATAGATTGAAGGATTTCTATGGGTGCCAGCTGTGGGTGTGGACATTCGTGAAGTATGTTATATGCTTCGACGCAGCAATTGATAACCTCATCACTTATAATTTTTTCATTAAAAAGATGTATTTTTGTCATACCAATTAACCATAAAAATTCCGCTGTTAGGGTGGTGGTTTCAGTGGGAATATTTGGGATTAACATATCAAGAGCTTCTTGGTATTTTTCTTGTTGATAATAAGCATGGCTTTTAAGGGCAATGAGATGGTTACTTGAAATGTTTTGGGTGAATATCGTTTGTTTATCAAAATAATACAACGCTTTTTCTGGGTCTACTTCTAGATAATTAGGTATGCCTTTTAAATATAAGGATCCCAATAGGTATGCATATTCATAAAAGCCTGCTTCAGTTGCTTGAATAAGATAATCAAAAGCTTTTTTACGATCTTCCATTTCAGTCGATTTAAAATAACAGTAAGCAAGTGCATTACAGAGATAAAAACGCTCAGGATGATCACCTTGACAAATTTGAGTCATGAGCTTGATGAGTTCTTGCGTTTCTTCAGGAGTTTGAGAAGAAAGCGCCATCAGAATATTAATTTTTTGCAAAATCGCATCCGTGCTTCCGAGTCTAATGGCTTCATCTAAATGAGGAATTGATTTATCGAGGATTCCTATGGTTGTTGCTAATTTCATGCGTAATAATTTACACCATTCTGTTGAAACTGAGTTCTTGCAACTATCGTGATGAGGTAAGTGTTCAAGAGCGTGTTTAAGGTAGTTACTTTTTTGTTTTGGAGAAAGCAAAGGGCGGGTGGCTTTTTCGCTCAAATACTCTCCCCGGATAAGCTGAGTTTCAACTGAGAGATTTTTGTGGATCAGGGCATCTGCTTTATTATCAATAATATCGCGAAGGTGAAGATCAAGTTTGGTCTCTAGAGGAGTTTTTTCATTTATTATTCGTTCTGTCTTTAATAGCATGGAAAGCGCTTGCTCGGTGGTTTGTTTATGCGATAAAAGATGGCCAATAAATTGATAGGCAAGGTTATATTGTTGAGCATCTAAAAGGGTAATTCCATATGATTTATCTAATTCTTGATAGAGAGCGATAATTTTTTTTTGAGCATACACATCTCGTTCTCGCGTCTTTTGATTGGGATCAGCTTTCTGAATAATAGTGTTAATGCGTGCCATCATATCTAAGTTTTTTTGAACAATTATGGTATCATTTTTCTGCATACGATAGTGTGATTCAAGCATAAGATAGTTTGTTAAAAGATCGTGCTTTGCGTATGCGGTGCACTGAGAAAGATGGTTGTATGCTTTCTTATAGTTCTTATCGTTATAAGCCACTATGCCACACAAATAATTAATAGCCGCAATTCGTTTTGGATTGTTATTTAATGGATGTGCGGCAATATCTCTGAGAATAGATTTTTCTAATTCCGTGATATTTTTTATCTGGTGATCATCAGGTTTCATAGCTTTTATTTTCTTTACATACGTATCTGATAGCATGCAGTTTTTGCAGAGTAATTTATAAAGACCATCTTTGCCCGCAAGTGATTCAATTTTGTGCTGATCTCCCTTAATGTTTGCTATAAAAAGAGCCATATATTTTTTTAACATGGTTGCTTCGTCGCGGATCATTTGTTGATCGCTACCTAAAAGATCTTGAATAATTTTATCGAAAATAAAGCGTTGGATAGGAAGTTGTTCTGTTTTTGTGCATTGTGCAAGGGATTGTAAATAATATCGGCACATGAGTAATGATTTCTCATTGGACTGAGGTAATCCATTAGTGCCACTATAATATGCTGTTGCGAGCATGCATTGCACTTGCATATTGCCTTTTCTTGCAAGTGATTCGATATTTTCAAGTGCTATTATTCGTTCTCTATCGCGCTCAGAGTGACATTTTACGTGCTGGTTGAAATAGCTGGTAACTGTTTGTGCAGGACAGCCAATACCATTAATGAGCGAATGAAAATAATGTTTTTGAGCTATATGATCACAAGATGCTGCTTTTTCAAAGCAGCTAAAAGCTGCTTCATAATATTTTTTTTGAAGGAGAGGATCAGCGGTTTTTTCTGCTAATTTTGTAAGATAAAGGCCTCTATTTGTTGTTGCCGTGTCATCGTTGGGATGGGCTTTGGTGGTGAATTGAATAGCGGTGGTATAGTTGCCTTGCAACGCTTGACTAATGCTAATGCGGTTATAAAGAGATTGTTCCATCCAAAAAGGAAGATACGGAATATTTTTTGTGCCACGCTCAGATGCTAAAAGATATATTTTATACAGCTTGTTTCCGGCAATAATTTTATCGCCGGCTTCGTATTTTTTAAATAGGGGGGTGAGTATATCGCGAAATAGGCATGATTTGTTATCAGGCGAGGGAATGAATTCGGGCATTGCATGTTGATCGTAAGGAGAATAGCTGCATGGTTGTACCAGAAGATCAGAATGATGTGTGCGGACTATGTTCGGCTGGGGCATGATATACGGCTCTATGGAATACGGTTGTTGGAAATAAGATTGTGGTTGCAGAGATTGTGTTTCCATGCCACAGAGAAAACTTCCTTGTAATAAAATTGCAGTTAATAATAACATCTTCAAATTATGTCTCTTTCAAGAGAAAAAAGTTTATAGTATGAATTGCATGTGAGCAAGAATAGCAGAAGGCCTCTCGTAAGTAAATTTTTTATGCGTAGTAAAATAGCTCTTTTTGAGGTATTATAGTAATGAAAAGTAAACATTAACACCATTGTTTCCGAGGTGCTTCATGATTGATATGAGCCTATTGCGTGAAAACCCAGATGTTTTCATTGCTGCTCTCAAAAAGAAAGATCCAAACTTTGATATTCAACTGCTGCTTTCGCTTGATAAGCACGTTCGTTCCGTTCGATCAGAGGTAGAAAGCTTACGCTCTGCCAAGAATGAATTAGCAAAAAAAGGCCGTGATGGCATTACTGGTGAATTGCGTGCCCAATCAGCTGCAATCAGCAATCAGTTAAAAGAAAAAGAAAATACTCTTATTGATCTTGAACAAACCTTCCAACAGCTTTATTTGAAGTGTCCTAATTTTCCTGATTCCTCAGTACCTGAAGGTACGGTGCAAGATAATCTGATTGAGCGCTATAATGGAACAAAGCCGGAATATAATTTTCCCTTAAAAAATCATGTTGAGCTGGGGGAAAAGCTGGGGTGGCTTGATTTTGAAGCAGCAACAAAGCTCGCCGGGGCCAACTTTGCGCTCTATAAAGGTGATGGTGTGAAATTGCTCTTTGGGCTTGCAATGTTCATGCTCAAGCACAATAATAAGCGTGGCTATAACTATGTTTTGCCATCTGTTCTTTTAAATGAAAAATCATTAGAAGTTACCGGGAATTTTCCTCGGTTTAAAGATCAAGCTTTTGCAGTTCCTGAAGATAATCTTTTCTTGACGCCAACATCTGAAGTCAACTTGACCAATATGTATCGCGATACTATCGTCATGAAAGATGAGCTTCCGATACGCATGACTGCATTCACCAGCTGCTTTAGACGTGAAGGCGGTGGCTACGGTGCCAATGAGCGTGGGCTCATCAGAATGCGTCAATTTGAAAAAGTTGAAATTGTATCTATTTGTGCACCCGAAGAATCCTGGAATGAACACGCGCGTATGCTAGCATGTGCGGAAGAAATTCTGCAAATATTGGGACTGCATTATCGTATTTTAGTTTTAGCTACTCAAGATATGTCTTTTTCCTCAGCTAAAACATATGATATTGAAGTCTGGTGCCCGGGGCAGAATGAATATAAAGAAATTGCATCGGTAAGTAATTGTACTGATTTTCAGGCGCGTCGGGGCATGATCAGATTTAAAGACAAGCAAGACAGCAAAACGCAACTTGCACACACCTTGAACGGTTCTTCATTGGCGTTGCCACGTTTGATGGTGGCGTTGATGGAAACGTATCAGCAGCCTGATGGGACAATTAAGCTTCCTGATGTGCTGAAAGGTGAGGGACTTTATTAACCCCATACATTGGGGGCCTCGTGTGAAATGAAGTAGGAAATAAGGATTCACGCAAAGAAAAATAAATATAATTCCCCAATTCCGTTCGCCCTGAGTGTTTTCCGAAGTTCTTACGAGGAAAATGTATCGAAGGGTTAATCTTGAATAATTTTTATGTATTACTAAGGAATAAACTTAGATAAAAACTACCCTTAGATACATTTTTTGAGGACAAAAAACACTCAGGGCGAACGGGATGGGGATAGTGGGTTAATTAAAAAAAAAGAGTAGTAGATTATGAAGAATGTTACATCTCATTTTCTTGGTATAGTACTTATCATAGGTATAATTATTTTTATGCAGCAAGAATACACGACACTCGAAGTTTATAAAAAAATTTACACTCTAATCAGTGTTGTTGGTTGTATAGCAATTGTTTTTCAGATTTATAAAAAAGAAATTATCGATAGGATATCGTTAGCCGTTACTTTATGGGCGGTCGGCGGTATCATGGCTTTTGTGGGCGATAGTGCTTTAATGCGATATTACTATGAGACTTATCAGTTCGTGATTCTTTTTATAATCTGGGGTTGTATTGGAATAGTTACTACTTTTTTTACGCAGGCAGGGTTTGTGGGTGTTCTTTCTTCTGATAAAAAAGCTGTGTTATATGCTTCTTATAAATTACTTGGTTTAACGATATTGATGGTAATACTGGCCCTATACGGATTTGATATTTTGTGTTGGTTACCGATAATATGGTATAAAGATCTGTTGCAAAAGAAACTGTGCGGGGAAAAAGTGTTTCGTTGGTCCTTTAAGTGGAATTATGACAAAAAAGAATAAAATGTCTTTATCCCCATGTGAATATTATGAACAGGGGGACCCCATATTAAGAAAAATTATGATCCAGATGGCCAAAAAAAGAATTTAATTAAATCGAGGCTCACATGCAAAATGCAATGAAGCATGTAGATAAAGACATTGTTGCTAAAATCAAACAACTTGAAATTTTCACTCGCAGACTCCTCAATGGAGCGCTTGTTGGTGATAGTCGTTCTGCAATCAAAGGTAGTGGATTTGAATTTGATCAGATCCGCGAATATAATTTTGGTGATGATATTCGTTTCATTGATTGGAAGGCATCGGCACGTACTCAGAAATTATTAGTAAAACAATATATTGAAGAGCGTAGCCGCACCATATTTTTGGCAGTAGATGTTTCGCAATCAAGTATTTTTGGTTCCAGCATTGCACGTAAGCATAATCGGATTGTGGAACTTGCAGCAGTATTAGCATTTGTAGCCCAGCATGGAAAAGACCATGTTGGGCTTTTGTTATTTTCTGACAAGGTTGAAGAATACATTCCTGCCGGCAGCAGCCTATCTCATATTCATCGGATTCTTGAACGTATGTTCAGTTTTACGCCCAAAAAATCCAAAACGGATATATCAGCCGCATTGCAATATCTTCTTTCAGTTAAAAAAAGTGATGCGATTGTATTTTTGATTTCCGATTTTATTGATGATGCGCTTGATACTTATCTTGCGCAAGCAGCGCGCAAATATGATTTGATTGCCGTGCGATGTTTGGACGCCAATGAAAAGAGAATTCCTGCAGTTGGATTTATTACCGTAGAAGATTTAGAAACGGGTGAACTTGTTGAACTAGATCTGCGCGGAACGCGCAATAATGATGTTAAGCGATTTTTAGCAGCGCGTATTGAAAAACAAAATACCTTATTTAAGCAGCGAGGCATTGATTTGGTTGATATTGCGCCGGAGCGCAGTGATTATTTGGCTGAGATGGTGAGATTCTTTAGAAGACGAATGTCATATTAAATAGGCATATTCAGCTTGCACGCTTCGTGAATATGCCGTTAAAGGTTTTATTTTATCGTTCGTATCCTTCGACAAGCTCAGGACGAACGGAGAAAAAAATTATACTTGGGTAGTTTTGAAATCGGACGGAGGACTACTAAATTTTGATATCCTAAATCCCGTTCGTCCTGAGCCTGTCGAAGGATACGAATGCAAATCAATCAGATTCAGAATATGAAGAAAAGCTTATTCTTTTTTTTACTGTTTGCCTGCACTATTTCCTTTGCAACAGATACCCCATATTCTCATCCCATTTCCACTTTCGTAACCAATCTGACCTTCGAGAACAAAAACCCTCACAATCCCTTTCCGCATGGTATCCGAACTTCTCACGATCATACTCACCATCAACCACATAGTGGTTATTATGCTTATCTCAGCGCAGCCGACTTTCAAAGAATGTTTGCTGGTGAAGTAAACGAAAACAGCATTTTAAGTAACTATGAACTCTATGCCTACCCTCATTTTTGTGCGTATGCGCGCACGTTTTCTTCATATAATGAATTTATCATTGCGCTCGATAAAAAAATAAAAACAGATAAACAATTCAGCAAAAAAACTGCCTACATTCCTGGCTTTTCTTATAGCTTTGGCTTAACACATGAAAAGTCAGGATTTCATGATTTTATCAATGATGAAGCACGTCATATTGTGCAGACGTGTCATCGGCAGAAAGGCGCAACAAAGCAACGCAGCTTGCATATTAGCAAGCAAGACTTAGATCATCTTGAACAAGAATGGTCCACAAGGAACGAGTTTGCTCAGGGGAATATTTGGCTAACTAATCGTCTTAATGCATTGCAAATAACGCGCAATCATAAAAATAAATCTTCTCATCCATCATTTGCTACCGAACTTGATTATCAACTTCAGCAAGAACTTACAGCATCACGTCATACAATGAATCAGTTAGAGCGGCGATTTGCGCACAAGTATCATGTGCAGGTTTTAGCACCAGTGGTATATCACTATGCTACGCAAGCTGAATATGCACATAACGCAGTTGTGGCATTTGAGCTTTCTGATTTTTGCTATATGGTTACCCAAGTTCTTACGCATGGTATGCACGTGCTCTATGATGCATCGTATGCGATAGGTAAAGGTGTGGCAAAAGGAGTTAACGCTATTATGAGTGTTGACCATTGGAAAGATATAATAACGGGATGTGTGCATCTGGGGTTATTATTTGCAGATGCGCTAGGACAAGAAAATGCTCTTGACTATTCAATTGCGTTAGCGCGATCATCACAAGATTCTAATGCTGTGTTGCATGTGGCTCAACAGCATTGCGCATATACGCAAGAACAAAAAGATGCAATTAATCATTATGTGCAAGAAACCTATAAAAAAATAAAATCTAAGTCATGGCAAGAGCTGCTTCAAGATGCTACTGAAATAGGTACGACTATGATTTTAGATACAGTAGCGCTGAATGCAGTGGGTGGATTTGCTCGCGCTACTAGTGGATCTTTGGTAAAAAATCTTATACGAGCAACTGAAAGTGGTTCAATTTTTACTGAACAATATGCTGTTGAGGTTGCTGGATTTGGGAAATTGATTGTAGAAGAGGGGACGGAGGTTTCGGTTAACATTTCTAACGTTGTTAAAAATAATTTGGATTTTTTTATTCGGAACAATATAACACCTTTTACTTCTAAACAAAGTATTTTGAGTTTACTAAGTGATATCAACAACTTGTTCGAGCAATTACTGAATTCTGCTAAAGTGTGTATAAAAGGTAATAACACAGCGGCAGGGAGAGCGTTTCAAAAACATGTTGCAAGAGAGCATTCGGGATTTTTAGGAGAGATTACAGGAAATGCTCTTAAAAATACTGAACAAGGAATGAAATATATTAATAAAATTATCAAGTCTTTAGATGTTAAATTCATTGTGCGCAATAAAGAGCCTTTTGGAGAGATTCTTGATGTTCGGTTACCTGATGGTATGGGTGCGAGATGGTCAGCAGATGGAAAGACGTTTATTGGTTTTTTAGAAAAATATACAAATAAATTATAGGAATCTAATGTCAGAATGGAATGCAGATTTTGTTAATGATCCTCATAATGATTATGAATTAACAATAGAAATCTTATATAAAAATGAGGATATTGCTGTTATAAAAAAAGGAAAGAACGGATTAGAGATAGTCTTATTACCCCACAATAAAAATGTTATTATTCCCTTTGATTGGTTATTGAAGTTGATGAACGAAGCAAGGATTTCTATTCCGGTGAATTTCTCGAATATGTGCGAAGACCGTTAATCGAAGAGATGTAAATGTATGACGATAGCTTGCCCAGTGTGTGATGGACAGGGAAATATTTAGGGCAAAAATTGTTGATTTAGGAATTATAGTGAAAATATGTGATGAATGCGAGGCTTGTTGGGAAGATAATCAAACAATTGCCTCTGAAAATTTTAAAGGGTTGACTTCATTTTTGAAAATTCATGGATTGGCTTACGAAACAGCAGATATAGAGGATTTAAAATATCTGGAGTAACTCAACTCGTTATGGTGGTAGGTATACAAAAATGTCGCAATGGGCAGCGGATTTTACAAATGATCCCAATAATAATTATGAACTAATGGTAGAAATTCTTTACAATGGTGAAGATGTTGGGGTTATAAAACGTGGAAAGTACGGGATAGAACTGATCTGGTTTGATCATCAAAATAATCTGACAGTTCCATTTGATTGGCTTTTCAAGCTAATGAGTGAAGCTCAACTTAGTTTTCAAAATTGATGAAAAAGTGATACCTATGAAATTAAATGAAAAAACCGGCCTCTACGAAAATTATGGATTATGGCATGTGCCATTCTG
Organism: candidate division TM6 bacterium SOIL31; assembly: GCA_001468865.1. GTDB lineage: Bacteria > Babelota > Babeliae > Babelales > Vermiphilaceae > SOIL31. The sequence continues at coordinate 8,659 of LDIY01000018.1, read as the reverse complement.
GCAAACAGATAAATTTAAATTGGCGGTGCAAATTTGTGCGTCCTTGGCACTGTTAATTGTCCTAGCATTGATCGTCAGAAAATATATTTCTTATCGCAGAAGAAAAAAGTTACCTATCTGGGATCAGGCGCTTCTTGGATTAACGCAGCTTAAAAAAGATGACAAAGTTACTGTTGCTCATGGCAAAGAATTTTATCTCAACGCTTCTGCAATGCTCAAGCACTATTTGCAGGAGCGATTTAGGTATGAACTTTTGGGTAAAACGGATGCCGAAGCAATTGATTATTTGCAAAAGCAGCATTTTGATGAGTATATTCTTGCAGAACTTAAAGCACTACTTCAAGGAAGTGAAATTATTAAGTTTGCCAATGCTCAGGCTGCACAAGAACAAATTGAGCATGATTATTTACGCGCAGTAACTATTATTCAGCGAACAATTCCAGAAAAGAAATAACAAAAAAAAGAACATAGCATGAAAAGATCAATTTTTTATAGTGGTTTATTAAGTGTGAGTTGTGCGTTTTCTCTTTTGGGTATGCAAAAAGAGATTGAAAAACAAAAAGAAATTGAGAAGTTTGATGAGAAGTGGAAGAGAACATTTGACAACACTTCTTTTTTTGGTGCAGATGGAATGATGGTTTGTAAAACACATCATAATCAGCGCCAGGCGATATTAGACAAATATAATAAAAAACAAACTGATGAATTACCAAAAAAAGATGTTTCTGGCATAGATGAATCGGTCCAAAAGCAAATTAAAGAATTACAGGAGTGGCATGATAAAGCAGCGGAAGGTCTTGGTCTTGATGGTTATTTGATTCTGGGACCTGGCGAAGAGTTTCGTCGTCGGCTCGGCCAAATAGCGCTTGAATCGGGCAATTTAATGAGTGATCAGCAAAAGATTAATCATTTACGTGGCGATGATTGGGCTTCGGCGAGAAAAGCAATCATTGAAAATATGGTATCTTGTCAAAACATTGATCCCAATACAATTTTATATGGTGAAAATAATCCTTTATATGAAGCTGTTATATATAAGGATCTTACTTTTACTAAGCTTCTTTTAGAAAAAGGGGCAAAGCCTGATAAAGAAACCCTTAAAATGATGGGTAAAAAGCCTGAATTTGGTCCATTAATGTCGCAGTATAATCTCACCGAATAATCCATAAAAGATTGAGTATAAAAAAACCGGTTCAGCGACCGGTTTTTTTATACTCAGCAGCATTGGGGGATTAGTAGGTACAATTGTTGGTGGGATGGCAGGTTTAGCCACGGGTGAATTAGCAGTAGATGCAGCAGAAGTAATAAAAAAGTGGCGTGAGAAAAGAGAAAGATTGCAGCAAGAAGATAAAAAAGAAGCAAGAGATGCAAAAAAAGCGTGATCAAAAGCAGATTTTATGATATCTTATTACTAGTAAAGATTATTTTTTTAAACAAAAGGAAGCCATTCGTGAAATTATACTCTGTTTTTCTATCAGGATTGTTGGCGGTAGGTTCTCTATCTATAGCAGAAGATGCTCCCGTCCATGGCCGTTATTATGCAGAACTGCAGGCGCTGAAAGACACCCCAGAAACTAAACTTATGTTTGATGAAGATGCTCATCAAGGGCTGGCAGGCATCGAACGAGATATTATTATTCGCAAAGATTTAACTCAATTTCAACGATTTGTTAGAGGGTTATTCTTGATGTGTGATGTTGTTTTAGTTACCCCAGAAACTATGCCCTTGTTACATGGCTATGTGGAGGACGTTTGTAAAAAGGCGAATATGGTGACTCCAACGGTGTTTATAACCCGTCATGAAGGAATTTTCAATGCGTTTGCGCAGAAATTATTGATGAGTAGCGGCGCTATTCTCATAGGGCAAAAGTTGATGAAAGAAGTTTCTGATGAAAGCCTAGAAGGCATTGTTGCTCATGAACTTGGCCACATCAAATATAATCACGTCAATAAAGCGCTGGCATTATCTGTATTAGGCGGAATAATGCATATGCTTCTCCTGAATAAGTTAGAAAAATACATTACTGTTAAAGATAATACTCAATACACGTATGCCTTCAAGCAGTATCTTCTATGGGAAGCAACAAAAGCGGCTTCATCGCTTATGGTAGCATTCATTATTAATAAACGATTTGAAAAAGAAGCGGATGCGTTTGCTTATGAAGCAAATGGTAAGGCGAATGGTCTTATAGAATTTTTTGAATTGCTGTTGAAAAAAGATGAAATAAGAGAAGAAGAATTTGTTACGGTATATGAACTTTTACAAAACAATAAATCTTCACTTTCTGGCTTGGATTATTATAGATTAGCCTTCAAATATTATATTATGAAAGGCGGACATCTATTCACCAAAGCATACAAGATGCTCTATCACGAAACATTCGTGGGCGCTCATCCAAGTCCTGAGGCACGTATTAAAGCCGCGCAGGATTACTTAGCGCAACAAAATGCATAAATAGAACTAAAATTAAAAAAGAAGACCCTCGAGAAATCGAGGGTTTTCTTTTTTGGGCGCCCAAACCTACTTCGCTCTACGAGCTACGAAGGTCAGGCTATATAAATTGATCTTCATATAATCGTTTAACTTCTTCATCAGTTGTTGCTTCTTCAGCACTCTTATCGATGCGATAATCCATAAAGCGTGGAAAGCGTAATGCGTAACCCAGGCTTGTTGCAGTTTTTCCCGCGCTGTGCAAAGGAGAAAGCGTAATTTCATCAGCGCGTACTCTGCAAATCAATTCAGGATTTATCCATACATCAGGAATTAATTCTTTGGCACATTCAATGTTTTTAGGTTTATCTGGCGATGCAAGTGCATCGCACTTTTTTTTCAACGCACGCCATTCATCATCCGTCATTCCCGTGCCAATTTTTGCTACCGTTTGGAACATATCTAATTTTTTATTAAAGACACCAACCAAGAATGCGCCAATTCCAAAATGTGCGCGTTTACCTTTGCCGGCATAATAACCTAAAATGACGCAATCGAGCGTATCTTCGAGATGGCCTTCTTCTTGGCGTTTTAATTTAATCCAATTAAAGTTACGTTTTCCTGGTTGATAGATCGCATCAGGACGTTTGACCACAAGACCTTCAAGACCGCTTGCAACGGTGGAAAGGAAGTAATTTTCTAACTGTTGTGCGTTATCAATTTCGGTGGATTCGCTGACAAAAAGATGATCGGAGGTAATGCCATCCAATAATTCTTCTAATCCCCGGTGGCGATTGATGTATGTTTCATTGAGCCAACTTTGGTTGTTGAGATATAATAAATCAAACAAAAATAGTTGTAGTGGGAATTCGCTTGCAGCTTCTTCAACGCCGTGCTTACGTTTACGCTTTACCGTTTCTTGAAAGGGTAAAAATCCTCCGGTGTTTGTGTCAAATCCAATTGCTTCACCTTCGCAAATCAGATTTTGCACATCAAGTTTAAGCACTTCTTTTGCAATATCAGGAAACATTGCGGACATATCTTGTAGATTGCGAGAAAAAAAATGAACTTCCGGTATCTTTTTTGTTTTATCTAAATGGATTTGTAATCGAAAACCATCAAGTTTTGGTTCAGCAAAACAAGTGCCAAGCTTTTCAAACAACGCTTTTGCGGTTGGCATGCGTTCTGCGGCTGCAGGTAAAATGGGAGTGCCAAGTTTGATGTGCATATGCTTAATGGCATCCATGCCACCTTCTTTTAACGTACGCGCAATAAGACCAATATCAGCGCATATGTTATACGCATTTTCTATTTCAGTTCGAAGCGATTTATCTCCGGCTTCCATCCACGAAAGTGCATCAATGATAGTCATATCAGAAAAACCCAGGCGGAGCTTGCCAATGACCATACGTGCAACAAATTTTGCTGATAAAGGATCAAGCTCTGCAAAAAGTTGCGTGAGGAGATTAATTTTTTCTTCTTGCGATCCGGCGCCTTCTGTTTGTTCTATGTCACAGAGAGCATCATATACCTGCGTTACGGAGAGTTCTTTTGTTGATTGCCATTGATGTGCATTAAGTACTAATCCAATATCGCCCATGGCCTTCATTTGCTGCCTAACGGTTTCTTGTTGCACCTGCAAAAATTCTGCAACCGCTTTAATTAAATTTTTCTCAGCAATATTAAATTGTGTTCCCAGGTGCGGTGGGCGCAGTTCTCCAAGAGAAAGTGATGCGATGATCTCTGCTTCCTGCGGAGATGCTTTTTTAAAGAGCTCGCTCAAAAGACGAGTAATTTCCAAACGTGCAGCAATTGGTTCAATTTCATTAAAACTACGGGCAACTTCAATAAATTTCATACCGTTCCTATTTTGTACATAACAATAATTTTTTAATAAAACTGCAACTGCTACCGTGCCAATGCAAACCATAATGCCAAAAAAGAGAGAAGCAGTGAATTTTTTACTCAACGATTATTCCAATATGCCTGAATATTTGCTCGATGTGATTGAATGATCCATAAAGCTGCAAAGAGAGAAAAGAGAAAAAGGAGCGGCGGTTGATTCATGAGATATGCATATAAGGGTAGGAATGGGGCTGCTCCAGCTGACGCAACGCCCACTGTGTGGGTAATAAGTAATAACAAAGCCCATATGCCAAATAAAATAAGGGCGGTATAAGTATTAAGTGCCATAAGCAACCCAAACAATGTTGCCACGCCTTTTCCGCCACTGCCCTGCAAAAAAATTGAACATCCGTTACCAAACAAAAGTAAACTGGCAAAAATACAGAGGTAACTTAAATCAAAGTAAGGCTTCAACAGCTGTATGTATAAAAATGCTTTACCTGCATCCAGAAAAAAAATAAGGAAAAAATAAGTTTTGCCCAAAACGCGAGAGACATTTGTTGCGCCGATGTTTCCTGATCCATGAGCGCGAATATCGTTAATGCCCTTGAGCTTTGCAATTAAGTAGCCGGTGGGGATTGCGCCGATGAGATAAGCAAGAATGCCGATAATTATAGTAAAAATATCCATAAATAAAATCCCAAAAAATGTGAGTGTTTTCATATAGTTTTTTCTTCTTTTATAGTACCATGTCTTGATATAAATTTGAAAAACTAAAAAAGAAGGAGGATATGGTGAAAAAAAGAGCACTATTATTCATGGCTGCATCAAGCATGATACATGCAGCTGAGCCCGTTGTAAATCGGGCAGATCATCTACTTGTTCCCTATAAAGGAACTCTTATTCAAGTAATGAAAGGTACTATAGGTCGCCATATAGAGCAACAAACCTTTCATCCGGGCCTGATCATTCTGGGCAAAAAAGAGCAATATAAATTACAACAAGCTACCATGGGCGATCGTGCTAGAGTAGGAGAGGTTTCTCTTTCTCCCCATAATAGCATCTTTATAAAGTATAAGGGATGTGATAGCGCTTCTGATGATGACACCTATAAACCATTTACTTCATCAATAAAAAAATCCTGGAACGATGCTTATTCAAGAAAATATTTTAATTGTTCTATTCTTACTGTTGTAGAACCAGGGATAGAATACGAATATTTCGTAGATGATATGCCGCGACAATATGGATATTTCCCTACAAGAGTAACTGAAGAAAGAAATATTTTTATCGAACCTGAATTTTTCGGGGAAAACGCGCTCGAAGAAGCAAAAAAGGACTTAGCGGTGTGTTACGACAATGCATTACTTACCGGATCTATTATGTTGGGCCAGACATCCAATAAAACTATTGCAATCGATCCACTTGGGACTGCAGTTGGAATTCCGGGGAAGGATGCAGTGCAGGTGGCTATTGAAAGTGTTACTGAATTCATAGAATATCATCCTCATACATACGCATTGATACAATTATTCGTAAAAAAACGATCTGATTTTGCGCTGTATAAAAAATTATGTGGTCCATGGTTGGATGAGCAGTAAACGTAAGATGTTTGGTATTAAAAAAAGAAACATACTGAAAGGCTTATGATGAAAAAAAGCATGCTGATAATAATGAGCGTATATACAATGCAACTGCACGGAATGAAGCAAATTCCTACGAAACGTTATACAGCAGTGCTAAACGAAACACTGGTTACCATTACCACCAAGCCCATTCATGAAATGAAAAACGTAGATTTTATCATAGTTGGGGATAATCAACAGTGGTTATTACAGCAATTATATAAGCATGGAAAGATGGAAGATAACCATATTTTGGGTAGAATTGGAGAAGTCCTTCCGGTGCCCGGCAATAAAATATATACAGCGGTGGAAGATAAGGATACTTCTCCATGGGTAGATTTCAATAATAAAAATCGGAATAATGATTTGCGTCGAGCAATAGAAGAAAAAGAAGCAAGAGGATGTATCGTTCTTTCTGTGGTAGAACCCTGCATATTATATGACAGACATGCTAAGGAAGATGAATTGAACCGTTACTATTATACAAAACAAATTGATATCAACAGTTCGCCTTACAAAAAACGTGGCATGAAAGCTTTTACATTAGTACATAAAGACCTTCCGGGATGTTATAAAAATGCTTTGCAAAAAGCATTTGTGTTGGGACAAGAGCAGAGTCAGGAACCTTGTAATGTTGCATTACACGTGTTGGCGGCTTCAACGGGCATCGATAACAATGTAGCATTCATGATATCGCTTAAAAGTATTCTTGATTATATAAAAAATAAGCCATCAGCTTTCAAGGAGATATGTTTATGCGTAAAAAATGATCATTTCTTTAACTCAGGAAAAACTATTTTATCATCCCTTAAGCTCTATGAAGACTTGCCCGAGGAAGGTAAAGCGATTTTATCTTTTCTGCAACATAATCAAAATAAATCTTCTCGGCCAGTCATTATAGAACCAGGATTTTATGAAGATAGTGTTTGAAGTGTAAATATTTGCAAGATGTTTAATGTTTTAAAATGAGGATTACGATGAAAAAAAGTATTGTAATGATGACCTGTGTGGTTACAACTATTTTGCACGGTGCAGAGAGTCAATCTCTGAAATATAATGTCAATGGAACGGAAATCATTGTTCAAAAAGGTCATATTTCAAGTGCTACCGGTAAAGTTAGGTTAATGGTTTTAGGAAGAAATGAGCAGAAAAAATTACAAGCACCGGATTTTGGCGATAGTATGCGGATAGGAAGAAGCTTTGGGCCTCATGATTTTGTGATGAAACGACATAAAGATGATGAAAGTGCTTCTGATGATGACACATATAAACCATTCGATTTAAGTGCTAATAATAAGTCCTACAAAAGAGCAGAAAAGTGCGTAATGGATAACCCGGTAATAACGATTATAGAGCCACGTATTTTTCATACGATATTGTATGATGAAGAAGAAAATGAACAAATAATTCATACTTATTGCCCAGAGCGTGCTGTTGTAGGTGAAGAAATTGCCTTAAAGCGTGAAAAGTTTTTCAAAGAACAAGCAATCATCGAAGCTAAAGCAGATATAGTTCTTTGTTGTAAGAAAGCTCTGGGCATTGAGATTCTGACGACTGATAAACAAAATAGAGCAATAGCTCTTGATGCCTTTGGTTCACATACTGGTGTACCCAGAGAAGAGGTGGCATCTGCTATGGCATCAGCACTTTTTAATTATGCGTTGGAGCATTGTGGCGCTTATAAAACAATCATCTTATTTGTAAAAAAACGGAGTGAAATTGCCATTTATAAGAAATTTCTTGATGCAGAAATTAAAAAGCAAATGGATGAACTGACTCTTGCTATGCAGGCAGGCGATATCGATAAGTTCAAGAATATATTTATTATGGGTGAGAATGATGAGCAATAGTTTATGATTTTGCAGAGAAATTTTTCATAAATACCGTAAAATAATTATACGCACTGATCAAAGATAATGCTGTTGCGATACAAAGCAACAGCATTTTTAATCTCTCATTTTATTCGAGATATTTTTGTTTCAAGAAAATATAAATAATCAGTGATTAATTTTCCTAAATACAAAAAAATAATTATACGCACTAATCAATGATAATGCTGTTGCGAGACAAAGCAACAGCATTTCTATTATATTCCAAGATGATGTGGCAGTAGTATGATAAGGATTTGCAATTACAACGGTCAAACATGCGATTTGCGCAACGGTTTTAAATTTGCCATATGATGAAACGGTAATTAAAGAATTTCGTTCTAAGGCGATCTGGCGTAACGTCATCACAAAAAATTCTCTTCCTATCCACAAGATTGCCCAGAAAAAATAAAGTTTCTGTGCTGCCACCAGTGCAATGAGTGTGGAATATAACAAGAACTTATCAGCAACATGATCAAGCAGAGCGCCGGTGGTGCTTACTTGATTATATTTGCGCGCTAAATATCCATCAAAAAAATCGGTGAGTCCAAATAAGAAAAAGAATGTTGCAAGACCATAATTAAACCATGTAACGTTGCATGGCAAAAAATAGACAAGAAAAAAAGGCAGCACCAATGGTGCGCCAATTAATCTGATATACGTTAAAATCATTGGAAGGGAATAGTTTTTTTCAATCATGGGTTTAGTTGTAAAACCCCAGCGGAGCTGGGGTTAAAAGATCGATTTTTATTTAATTGTCCAGCCTTCGCATAAAGCTTCGGCGGACAGTCTTCTTAAGTCTCCGCTGGCAGAGCCAGACGAAGCCTTGGCGAAGACTGGTAGCGGCGCAGGGATTTGAACCCCGGACCTACGGATTATGATTCCGCCGC
>LDIY01000017.1 GCA_001468865.1 candidate division TM6 bacterium SOIL31 | reverse complement strand
GCCTACGCGTAAAGCTACGGCTGGCGCGGCCATTTTTTTCAAATGATTGACATACAAATACCAGATATATTGATTGCAAAAGCGTAGGCTGCCCGCCGAGGCCTTGCTGAAAGCCCTCCAAAGCTTCAGCGAAGGAGGAGAATTATTTCTTGCAGTAAAGTGGCTTTGCCCTGCCAGCTTTTATCGCTTTAGGAACTGGAATAAGATCGCCAGTAATTACGTCAAAGATAAATCCATATATTGCAATATCAGATGGAATCAACGGATGTTTCCGGATTAATTTAACATCTTCAAGTACTGATTTGAATAAGCCATGCTTAATCGTGAGCCAGTCGATGCAATCATAATCGATGCATGCTTCTTTACCACAGCATTTACTGGTGTTTTTCCATTTACAGACATTAGGATCCTGCACTGGTTCAAGGGTCACATTACAATTATGCACCATTTTTGCTTGACCTAAACTACCTTCAAGAAGATCTTTCATTACTTTGTCAGTAAACTTTTGCATACCGCAATCAGTATGTTGAATTAAAACAATCTCTTGCACTTCCAACAATTTCCATAGAATAACCAGTGATCTAATCCAATCTTCAGTTAATCTGCCGCCCGCATTACGCAATATATAAGTCCCTGGAGTTACCGTACTTAAAAAATCATTGAGTCGATAATCCATGCAGGTGACTATCACCGCTTTTCTGGGTGCAAAAAGATCTGGCTGAGGAACATAAGTCTCTTCAAAAACATCATCTGCTGCCAAAATTGCAGCCACCAGAGGACTATCGTCATAAGTTGGGACAACTTCGTGTTTATCGCAATGAGGTTTTCTCACCTGTTCTGCATTACAGGGTTTGATCAGACATAATAGGAATAACAAAAGAATACGATTCTTCATGAATCTCCCTTTTTTAAGAAATGTTACATAAAGAAGAACATAAAAAAGGTATTGCGCAAAAATCAATCAGATCGTTCAAATTTAATTATTTACATACCAATGGGATAGCCCTTCCTACCTGCATTGCCTCAGGTACCGGAATCAATTCACCCGTCATTACGTTAAAAATAAGCCCATATATAGGAATATTTGATGGTATTAATGGATGATTACGGATTTTCTCAACATCCTCACGTACTGATTTAAACAAACCATGCTCAATGGTGAGCCAATCAATTGCAGGGAGCTGTGATGACTGATGGACACACTCATTTTCTGGGTTTTGCCATTGACATGCGTCTTTCTCATATACTGAGGAAATACCGGCCTCACAATCTTTAACCAATCTCGCAGGGGCACTGGTTACACGCAGCAAATCATTCATAACCTCTTTATTAAACTTCTGCATACCACAATCGGTATGGTGAATCACAAAGATTTCCTCAACGCGTAACAACTTGTACCCAACGATCAATGACCGAAGAGCATCATCACTTGCCCTGCCTCCAGCATTGCGTATTATAAACATATCCCCAGACTTAAATCCCATAAATTCTTGTGGCGTCAATCGCGGATCCATGCACGTAAGCACAGCAGCCTTTTTCCGGGCAAACATACTTGGTTGTGGTTTATAGGTAGCTTCAAAAACATGATCCGCTGCCATTACTTGCGCATATAAAGCACTATTTTCTTGATTTGTAACCGGCTCATGAGGAAAAATATCGGAATGTTTTTTCATAGGATCACCTTTCTGCATATTTATTTTGACGTACCCCAGACCTACAATTACTAATCCCAGTATCAGCAACAGATAAGGAAACTTTTTCACGTCACTCTCCGTTTTTTAGATTAGAGTCATACAACTATAAAAGAAATCTCCTCTAAAAAGCAACCAAGAGCGCCTGCATTGCCAATACTGGCAATCTTTGTTATCTTAATTTTATTATAAAATATAATGGATACTCATGAAAAACCTCTTAGAAACCCTTGATCTTGTTAAACAAGAATTTATTATCGCCACCAGCACAATCTTCAATCAAACCAGCCTGGAAGCAGTGCGTGTTGCATTTTTGGGCAGAAAAGGCAAAATTGTCGACCTCATGGAGCAACTCAAAAACTTGCCCGTTGAGGATAAGAAAATAGTAGGTCCTCAGCTCAACCAATTCAAAACACACGCACAAGAACAACTTGATGCTCTTGCAATAAGACTACAGCAAGAAGAAGCTGCTGACAAAAATAATCTTGAGAAAAATTTTGATGTCTCTGCATATCGCTATAGTGAACTTAAAGGAACATCTCATATTTATACTCAGATTATCACTGATTTAGAAAACATTTTCATCTCAATGGGATATGATATTGCAGATGGCCCTGAAGTTGATAATGAATATTATAATTTTGAATCGCTCAATATTCCCGCTGATCATCCTGCACGCGAAGCAGAAGATTCTTTTTACTTATACAAAAAAGGTATATTACTGCGCACGCAATGCTCAAATGTGCAAGTGCGTTCTATGCATAATTCCCAACCTCCTATCGCCATTTTTTCTCCGGGAAGAACATATAGAAAAGAAGCAACGGACCAGACGCACGATTTTCAATTTACTCAATATGAAGTTATGTTGATTGATAAAAATATATCGGTGAGCAACTTGCTTGCTACTGCTCGAACTTTTTTACAGGCAATATTGGACAATGATAAAATAGAAATCCGTGCGCGGCCAGGCTTTTTCCCTTTTGTAGAACCAGGAATTGAAATAGATGCTTCATGCCCATTCTGTACCGCTGGTTGTTCGGTGTGTAAACACACACGCTGGATTGAATTATTTGGCAGCGGTCTCATTCACCCGAATGTATTACGCGCAGGAGGTATTGATCCAACAATATATTCTGGATTTGCGCTCGGTGGAGGAATTGAACGACTTGCCATGATTAAATATGGCATCAATGACATCCGCCTGTTTCACTCCAGTAAAATAAAATTCCTTGATCAGTTTATATAATATCCCTTACAGTAATAAAAAAATGCTGTAATCAAAAATAAAAAAGAGATAACAATGGAACACAAACGCAAAGTAGTTTATACGCTTGTTCTTTTATTAACTCTTTCATTACAAGCCATGGGTAATCATATGAAAATAACCAAAGCAGTAGTTCCGGCAGCAGGTCTTGGCACACGTTTTTTACCCTACACCAAAGCAATTCCCAAAGAAATGTTGCCAATACTAGAAAAACCCTCCATTCAACTCATTGTTGAAGAAGGTATCGCATCAGGAATTACCGAATTTGATATTATTGCAAATGCAGATAAACCCGAACTTGAACATCATTTTTCTCATAACGAACGCCTTGAAACAATCCTGGAAGATAAAGGAAAATTAGATCTTATAGAAAGTATTAACACCATTATTGATACCGTACAATTTAATTTTATCCCTCAACCAGAACCACTCGGCCTTGGTCATGCGGTGTTGCAAGCTAAAAACGCCATCGGCGATGAATATTTTGGCATATTTTTGCCTGATGAAATTATGATCGGTGATGTTCCTGCGCTTGCACAACTCATTGCGGTTGCAGAAAAATATAATGCTTCCGTGATTGGCGTGCTTGAAGTTCCTCATGAAAAAGTATCATCCTATGGCATCGTTGCAATCAAAGAAGAATTGGAAGATGGTGTTTTTGAAATTGATCATTTGGTAGAAAAACCGAAGCTTGACCAAGCCCCCTCAAATTATGCTCTTGCAGGCCGTTATGTTCTTTCTCCACGCATCTTTGCATCGTTAGAAAACACCAAGCCCGGCGCAGGTAATGAAATTCAATTAACTGATGGCATAAGCAACATGATGCATAATGGCGAACGCGTTATTGCATACGTCATGAAAACAAATCGTTACGATGTGGGTACTCCACTCGGGTGGATACAGGCAAATATTGAAGTTGCAATGCATCATCCCAAATTTGGACCTGTTGTGAAAGAATTGTGTGAGAAGTTGCTGCGTTATTCATATAAATTATAAGTATCTTTCTTACAAGACCAATAATATGCAGCATCTTTTGAATGTTTATCAATCCCCCGAGAAATAAGATTTTTTTTCTGTAAATCTTTTATCATTGGCCAGCTCAGGTATTTATATATACTCTTGAACATATAGGGCTGAACAGATCCCCCGATTGCTGCAAGCAACAGATCAGTATCATCCATGGCAGATGTTTCTTTAAGAATGGTTTTTATTCTATACCAATCATGAAAAGGAGCCCGTTTCTTTCTATAGCTCGATAGATAGAAATTAAAACCCGTGCCAGGCAATATTGTTTTCAATAAATTTTTCCCTTCCTTACCGGCAGGACTATCTTTATAAAAACAGACTAGTCGCACAAAATATTTACAATATACGTTATATATTTTTTTTGTATTACCATAATATTTATCGTATTTCCTCATATATTTTTCCAAGAAAGCGGAGGGATCTATCTTTAAAATTAAAAGAGAATCGATATCTCGCACCGGATGCTTTTTGCCAAAAAAAATCTTTTTCGTTGCTCCATCAAATCCTCTTATATGCTGAAACATTTCTATATTTCCCGTTTGAGCATAATGCCCTAAAACCTTCGTGCGAGTATTATATATACATTCTTTGAGTCTTTTGCATGCTACTGTATCGCATATATTCTGGGAATTAAATTCAGGACATATATGCTCCACATCCCAATAAGAATTTTTCTTCACGCAATTAAGGCGCCCAAGATCTTGCAACGTCAACTTAAGCGATATCAATCTCATCACTTCTTGTGGTATTAACTGATCCGTCAATCCACAATTGATCAAGAGAGGCAGCTCGCCAAATCTTTTCAATCTTTGCAATAGGCTTGGTTTCTTTTTCTTTGTGATAGGTTCAGTCGGCTCCATTGCAGATAGTGAAACAAAAAAGAGCACTACACAGAGCGCAATACTCTTGCTCAAAGATCTTTTATCCGTAGTATATTGCAACATCTCTTGTTCCTTTTCGGCTGTTGTGGACGTACATACCTTATTGCACTGCAACTATACAAAATATAGTTAAGCTTGAAAAGTGAAAACAGAGCCACTCTTGTTTTATATCCCCAAAAAATTATACCCTAAAATTACAAACAGGATCTAATAACATACCCCATTTTTTTACTACATTATGAATGGGGACTCCATAGAAGAATAACATATGGGGAAATAGCTATCGATACTCCATCATTTTCTAACAGTGGGAGTGGCAATGAATTATACAAAGAAAATAATTTATTTTCTTTTGATAACAGGCAGTATTGCTACACTCTGCAATGAAAACATACAAGATACACCAAAACTATCGTATGTACAACGTCGCAATAAATTTGCACGGGAAAAAAAAGAAAAATTGGCAAAAAATCGTGCTGCACGTAATCACCGCCCGTGGTTTCGCAATCGGCCCCCTTCAAAACATCGCATCACTCACATGCTCGGCGAGTTTGCCGGCGACGTGTTTAAAATCAATCTTGGTTTATTCGCATGGGATTCATTTAAAGTATTTGTCATCACTGCACCATTTTTTGTGGGTGCACGTATGATCGATGATAAATTGCACAACTGTTTTTTTGATCACAAAAATAAAAAAAACAGGAATGAACCTGCACAATGGTGTAAAGATGTTGCACGCTTGAGTATCGGAATTCCTATCGCACTCGTTGGAACTCAAGCGTTTTTCAGCCGAGAACCGAATATGCAAACCACAAGCCAAGTGTTTCTTACGGGAATGCCATTTGTTCTTCTTGCAAAAGATTTTTTTAAAGAAAAACTGGTTTTTGATTTGTGTAAAAGACCTTTTCATGAAAAATTTGCCAAGGAACATCGCAAATTTGGAGGTTTTCCATCGGGGCATTTGGCAGAAGCAACTTATACTGCCGTTCTTTATGGCATGCGCTTTGGTTCCAATTATGCAGTACCTTTAGGCGGCATTGCTGCATTTGTCACCGTCATATTCTTATCAAGTAACCGGCATTATCTTTCTCAAATGATTGCAGGAGCAGGTTTTGGTGCCATGTATGCACTTTCTGCAAATAGATTGATTGATTCTAAGTTGGCAAAAAGAAGTGAGCTTCAATTGGGATTGGCAACGGGTGATAATGGTGAGCCCGTTATGAAATTATCGATGAGATTTTGAAACTGGTATTCCTCTTAGAAATAACGAATTTGTTCGATCAATAAATTTTTAATTACATCCCCCCGCTCGTCCTGAACTTGTTGAAGGATATCCCCGAGCGTCCTCTAATCTTTTTTTTTAGTTTTTAGAATGAAACCATGGGGAAAAGACCCACTCGAAGATATCCTTCAACAAGTTCAGGACGAGCGGGGAGAGTCAAATATTTTAGTAATTTTCAAAAAACTCAACAGAACCTAAAGTAAAATCTGATCTTTATTCCAGACACAGGTAGACATTGCAATTTATTTATAGTATGTTTTTGCGCAACCAATATAACAAACAATATAAAAGAAGCTGTCTATGAATAAATCTATAATTGTCGCATTACTTATGAATGGAGCTCACGCGCCGTTACATGGTATGCTCGCATTATTAAGCCACAAAAAACCAACCAACCCTCATTTCTTTACACGGCAAAGAAGTGCAGCAAGCACAAGAATAACACATTTCTTACCGAAATCCCTTAATCAAAAACGACCTGAGATCTTGGAACAAAAAAATGACGACTTATTTAAAGATTATCCTTATCTCAGTTATCTCAAAGATAATTCCCTTCTCAAACAAGAATGCAAACGTCATATAGAAGAAAAAAATCAAGAACTACCTATCCGTGAAGATAAAGTAAGATACCAAAACATAGAAGAAGTCGTCCAGCAACACATATGGAATTGTAACAATCAGCAAAAAGATCGTAGTCTTGCTCTGCTCAATAAACAGCTTGAAAAAGCTTCTACACGAGGAGCTTATGTTTACAACGATCCTTCACAATTATTGCGTCATATGTTTACACATCCACGGAGAATATCATTGTCTAATTGTTTTAGGAATTTTCCTATAGGAACAACTATGCTTACTCCGCATATGACACTATTACCATTCACTATCAATACATTCGCCACTACATCATTCATGGATAGTGAGCTGCCGGCAGGATTATTATTCTTGCACCTGTTCTTCGCAATCACATCCGCTATTGTTTCAAGCGAGACAATGAGTATAAGAGAGTCTATAGACACTTTGGTAAATAGTCGCATTGGTAACGCACAACAAAAGGAATTTGAACAATATCAGACAATCGCAAATAAAATAGCTAAAAAGTGTGAAATAAAAAATATACGAGAGCAGTTACGCCCATAGTAAAAATTTAATGATAAAGAAAGCATAGTTTTCCCGTATAAAGATCCCTTACATTTTGTGAAGGATCTTTTTTTTACAAGAAAAATATCAAAAAAGGAATATCATGAAAAAAAATATCTTCTTTCTTCTAATTTTTCCCGCATCTTTTTATAATTACACCCCATGCATCCCACAAGATCTTGCAAAACCCATCGAAGAATTCCGCGATTATGAAAATAATGTACCTGAACGCGTACGCGAATTTTATCTGCAAAACCACACCCATCAAACGCTCAATTTTGTGCTTGCGCAAAAGAAAAAATATTACCCACTCGCGCAAATGCGCATGAGCATCTGGCAAGCAATGGAAAAGCTCGATGCAATCATTGATGAAAGTGATCCTGATTTGGAGAGTGCACAAACAGTGCATGCTTTTCAAACAGCAGAACGATTACGTGCAGACGGACATCCGCGCTGGCTTATTCTCACCGGCCTCATTCATGATCTGGGCAAAGTGTTGATTCTTTTTGGCGAACCGCAATGGGCTGTGGTTGGTGATACTTTTCCTGTGGGATGCGCGTATTCAGATAAAATAGTTTATCCAAACTATTTTAGTAATAATGCTGATATGAACAATCGAAAATTACAAACACAATTTGGCATTTATCAACCGCACTGCGGCCTTGATAAGGTGCATATGTCATGGGGACATGATGAATATTTGTATCAAGTAGTCAAACGTTATTTACCTCAAGAAGCATCATATATTATTCGTTATCATTCATTTTACGCAGCGCATAAAGAAGGTGCGTATGATTATTTAATGGATGAGTATGATCAAGAAATGATGCCCTGGGTAAAACTTTTTAATAATTATGATCTCTATTCAAAAAGCTCAGAACCGGTTAACGTTTCTGAGCTTATGCCATTTTATCAAGAATTGGTTGCGGAATTCTTTCCAACGGATTTGAAGTGGTAAATCACGCACTACCTATATTATAAATAGAATGCTCACTATATTATCAAAGGAACTACGTAATGAATTCATCCATACTATTTTTCACTCTACTAGTAACGGGATTATATTCACCTCATTTATCTGGCATGTTAACATTATGCAAAGCAACGAAAACAAAACCAATCGCATTCCAAATTCACCGACGTGCTTTATCTTTGAACAAAGATTTTCTGCAAGAACTTAAGAAAAAGCAACGTTTACCACAATTTACTGCAAGTCTCTATTGGCCCCGTTTTTACTTCAATGCGCCATTTCCGTATCCTTATGGATATCTTCGTCACTTACCCGATAACAATCTTCAAGAAGCATGCCGTAAAGAATATGAAGAAAATCCATTAAGCACCTACCTATTTTGTTTAAATAAATTCTTAGAATGGGCTCATTATGGCGATTGCGCCATTGATTCGGAACTTCTCCATAAAATGATAAAAAATAGTGTCCACAAAATTTTATGTAACCAATCCTCTGATATGCAAAAATCTGTAAGTATAGAGGCAATTGATACCTATAAAAATCTTGGCAGAGATTATGATCTCAAAGGAACAAAAATAAACCTAATACCTAAAGAAGTACGCTTACCAGAAACTGATATTACTCTTCAAACCAAGGGCCATCTTACCATTAAGTTTTCCCAAGGTGATCTTTATCCTTACGCATATCTTGATTTGATCGATAATTCTGAATTGAAAATCGCATGCCGCGAAGAAAAAGCGAAGGCACCGTGGAACATGAATTTATTAATTTTAAATAATCAACTTGAACAAGCGCATCATGATGGTAAAAGAATAAATTATAGGAATGCTGATGTTATAGAGCACACAATAGACGTTCTTTTAAAAGATAAATCAAATAACACAAAAAAATGTGCGCTTAAGGAAGTTGCCCTTATAGCAAGTATATTGAACGAACAATCGTAAAAGATTCAAAATATAGCTTACATCAGAAAAATAAAAAAGGAGTAACTGAAAAAGCTACTCCTTTTTTGTTCGAAGTAAAAACTCATTCAAAGACAATCTTATCATCAACAAAACTCACTGAAGGCCCACCAATTTTTTGTAATTCTCTTGGAGCATATATATTATTCATGCTTGCCAGGTAAAACTGTTCCAATAATGGCCCATATTCAGGATGATTTATTTTACCATGCTTACCATATGTCTCACGAAGTTGAGCAAGTTGCTCAGGAGGCATTATATATTCAAGGTTCATCTGAACTTGAAAACCAAAGAAGATCATGCGTCTTTTCCATTCATCAGAAAATAACTGATTGCTATCAACATCTACTTTTTTATGTGAAGGGCCGTACTCAATTACCAATGCCTTTTGATCATCAGGACGAGGACGTTTCATACTATAGAGCGATACATTTGATATCATAATGAATAATGCTAGTGGAATTACTCTTTTCACAAAAAAACCTTTTATTTATTTTTAAAATCTATTGACCAGATCCGCAAAATAGTGCGCTTCCTGCGCACTGTCTTGTGCATCAGTGATGCTTAGCCCCACGATGATAACATCAGGTCGAACAGCAACTATTTTATCAACATTATCACGATTGATTTTTGCAGAAATAAAAATAGGCAAATTACTATTGCCTTTGATCATATCCCACTTATCAAGAAAAACAAGCGACTCAATTTCACTATATGGTTGATGAAACAACAGCGCATCAACACCAAGATTTTTTGCTTCTAAAGCTGATTGACCTACCGAGGCAGAATCGATTAAATCAAGCATAACTTTGACATTTGCCGCGTGTGCAGCAGTTGTTGTTGCATGAATGACATGCTGAGAAGTACCTGCCATAACGGTAATCCAATCTGCTCCTGCATCAGCAAACAGCTCTGCAACTTCTTTTCCTCGATCAACAATTTTGGTATCCGCCATAATAATCTTATCGGGAAACGCCTCTTTAAATCGCTTTACCGCAAGCGTTCCATGATGATACATAAGAATTGTTCCCACTTCGATAATATCCGCATATTGAGCTACTTCTGATCCAATGGCAATTGCTTTATCTAAGTCAATAAGATCGAATGAAATTTGTAACTTCATATCACGTTCCTCAAAGAATGTGATTACTATTTTTAATAATCATTATGAATGATGCTCGTTCCGACACGTCGTCGAACACGGTAAGTAAGTATAGCAATATTTATTTATTTACAAAATGACGCTCTTTTTTAATCAATAACATGCGTTAAAATTTTTAAAGGCTCACGGCTTTCCTCTGTTTCGACAGGTTTGAAGAGATGACGAATAGTCAGCGTATAGGCAGCGTTTTGTATGTTTGCAATTCCTTTTTTTACGTACACATCCGGCAATACCAGATTTGCCGTTTTATTCGTTAATGTTATCCCCGGTTTCATCGTAATATTTTTTGGGTTAGCGATAATAACAATTGTTGCAAGAGGAATGGTCTTATCATCTGATAAAGGTACTTCTTGTACCTGCCAATAATAATGATCTTTAGCATCATCATATTTTTGCTCACAAGAATAGACTGTTGCTGGCAATCCGGGAACACGAGTCCAGTATGATATAGTATTTTCAAAGAGAGGCACTGGTATAATATGCGGTGTTATGAGAAATTCGATCGCATCTTTAGGATGCTTTCGGGGAAAAACAACTTCACCATTATAATCAGACGCATCAATATATCCGCCATAGGTTGCCACAATACCCTCTACCAGATTAGGCTGCAGAACTCCCTTGACCGTATATTTGGCCAACTTGCCTGGTTTGCTCAGTTTTTTGGTTATTTTTTCCATATCAGGATCTGCCCTAAAAAAAAATGAGATCGTAGGATTGGCCCCGATCTGATAACAACTGAGCAATAAGACCATCAGATGAATATAATGATTTTTTTTCATACCTTCACTTTACTGGTAATACAAATTGTATTTTACTCCTAATCATGGTACCATAGAGACAGAGGAAAAAGATATATTTTAGGGGAAAAAAAGTGGACAAGCATCATCTAGAGAGCTCTCTTGCATCAGCAAAATTAAGCAGCCTTGCAACAAAATATAACCTTACAGCCGCTCAAGCAAACCAATTTGCTCGTTATTTAGAGCTATTAATTGAATGGAATGAAAAGTTTAACCTCACCGCTATCACTGACCCACACACCATTGTAGAATATCATTTTGACGATTCGCTCGCGCTATCTCAGTACGTAGATTTTAAAAAGCTCTCTACAACAGCAGATATTGGAACCGGAGCAGGGTTTCCGGGCCTAGCCCTTAAAATCCTTTATCCCCATCTACACATGATACTGATTGAGGTTAACAACAAAAAAAGATCCTTCTTGGCTCATGTGGCACAAGAGTTGGGATTGGAAAACATCACGATCTATCCATTTGATTGGCGAACTTTTTTGCGTACAGCCGATTATAAAATTGACTACTTTTTTGCCCGTGCTTCACTGCAACCAGAAGAGCTGGTGCGGGTATTTAAGCCCTCATCGGCCTATAAAGATGCAACATTGGTCTATTGGGCATCCAAACAGTGGAAACCAGGCACTATTGAAGGTCCCTTTGTGGAAAAAGAAATAGTCTATAAACTAGATAGTGTAGAAAGAAAGTTTGTTTTTTTTACACCGACAAAATAACCACAAAGGAACAACTTTGGTAAGAAGCTTTATCTCACGTTACATACACGATCTCTATCACGGCGAAAAAGGCGAACAATACAGCACATTATTACGCTATTTTGTACCTGAATTTATCACCAATTTTTTGTTATACGCAATGCCCTTCTGGCTTGACGCCGCATTTATTGGGTCACTTGCATCAACGCATACCTATGCAACACTCGGGGTCACGAATAGCTTTCTTCATTTAATTATTAAAGTTGGAGAAGCCATTTCAGTAGGTACTGTTGTACTCAGCGGTCAGTTTAACGGACAAAGTTCATTTCACAATGCCGGCAGAGCACTGCGCGACGCCTTTTGGTTGACCACCATTTTAGGTCTCACCTTTGGGAGTATTCTTTTCTTTGGTGCACATGCTATTTATTCATGGTACGGCGTGTCAGAAGAAATTATTGCACTGGGTGTACCTTTCTTACGTTTGCGCGCTATTGGCGTTTTATGCATGTTTATTTATCTTGCATTGGTCGGTTTTTTACGTGGTATTAAAAATTCACGCGCACCAATGAAGATCTTTATCTTTGGATCCATTCTTTTTGTCTTTTTTGATTATGCGCTTATTTTTGGTAAATTCGGTTTTCCGGTAATGGGACTGCAAGGATCTGCGTTAGCAACCGTAATACAATATAGCAGTATGATGATTATTGCACTTGGTTATGTCCTTTTTAATAAGAAAAATCTTAAATATAGCATCAATCTTTTTTCAGGTCTGACTGATATTTCATACGTTAAGCATTTACTTGCAATATCATGGCCTGTTGTACTTGATAAATCGATCATGGCATGGGCATATGTATGGCTTGGTAAAATGATTGCCACTATGGGAACTGGTGGAATTGCTGCATTTTGCGTGGTAAAAGATATGGAACGCTTTGCATTTTTACCTGCAATCGCATTTGCTCAAATTATAACCTTTTTGGCAAGCAATGATGTGGGTGTCAAAAATTGGGAAGGCGTCAAAATCAACATTAAAAGAACAATGATTTTGGCAACAGGCATGGTTTCAGTAGTCTTAGGACTTTTTATCTATCACCGCGCATCTATTATCAGTATCTTCGATAAAAAAGGCGATTTCTCCGGAATTGCAATGAAAGCATTCCCGGTTTTGAGTATATTTATTATCTTCGATCTGATACAATTAATCCTATCTGGTGCACTGCGAGGTGCTGGTAATGTCCGCATTGTGATGATGGTACGACTTGTCACCTGCTTTGCATATTTTGTTCCGGTATCTTACTTGTTATCCCAATGGCAAACTGAAAACGAAGCCTTAAAACTCATTCTGTTGTATGGATCATTTTATCTTGGTAATGCACTCATGAGCATTTGGTATATTAAAAGATTCCGCAGCGAACATTGGAAAACTTCCTCCTTTAATCCCCAGCTTCGTAAAACTACGCCGGGGACCCCAGTAGAAAAAGAAAAAACATGACAATAAATAAAATTCAGGATTCCATCGCGCTCATCCTGAACTTGTTGAAGGATTAAGCGCGATAAGGAATCCTTATATGTCAATTATCACACGTGAAGAAGTTGAAAAAATTGCAAAACTTTCTACTATCGAACTTTCAGAATCAGAAATCATTAAAGCACAAAAACACCTTGAAGCTGTACTGAGTTACGCAGCACGCGTACAAGATATTGCCAAAGATGTTGATATTACACTCCTTAAAAATCAAAATATTGAACGAAAAGATATCGTTCAACCATGCAATCCTGAACCAATTCTTGCGCAAGCGCCTGAACGTGAAGGTGACTTTTTTGTTGTGCCAGTCATCATTGAAAACAATTAAAATTAAAACAGTTATAACTCCATCTATTTCTTATTGGGGGGTCCCCCATGCGTAATGAAATAGAGCATGGGGTAAAAGGGTATTATGAACATTCATCCATTTATCACTATTCGTGAATTAGAAGAAAAATTAGCAAAAAAAGAAATTACTCGAGAAGAAATTCTTGAGTTTTACTTGAGACGTTTTGAAGCATTTGATGGGGCAATCGGTTCCGCGTTAGAAATATTTGATAAAGAATCCATTCTAGAAAAAAGTAACGCAGAAGGCGGGCAATTGTTTGGTATTCCCGGCCTTATTAAAGATAATATTTGTCAAAAAAATCGTGTTGCTTCCTGTGCATCAAAAATATTGGAAAATGTGGTTGCTACCTATGATGCAACTGCAATAACTCGTTTAAAAGAAGCAGGTGCCTTACTTATCGGACGAGCTAACATGGATGAATTTGCCATGGGCAGCTCCACAGAAACTTCTGCGTACCAAAAAACACATAACCCGTGGGATCTTTCCCGTGTTCCTGGTGGTTCAAGTGGCGGTTCTGCTGCTGCTGTAGCTGCTGGATTAGTGCCCTGGGCTCTTGGTTCTGAAACGGGTGGTTCTGTCAATCAACCTGCAGCTTTGTGTGGCATTGTTGGTTTAAAACCAACGTATGGCTTAATTTCACGCTACGGATTAATTGCATATGGTTCATCGCTTGATCAAATCGGTATTTTTACGCGCACGGTATATGATAATGCGCGAGTGCTTTCGGTTATGGCTGGCAAAGATGACAAAGATGCATCAATGCAACAAATTGAAAAAAAAGATTACACCAAAAACTTAAACGGTGTATTACCAAAAAATCTACGTATTGGTGTGGTGACTAATGCATTACATGCAGAAGGTGTTGAGCCTGAAATAGTAACTGCAATAGAAGAAACGTTAAAAGTATTTACCGGTATGGGCGCAACCATTAAACGGATGCCTTTACCATCACTCGATTATGCCGCAGCAACCTATTTTATAACGAGCCGCGCAGAAGCGGCATCTAATTTAGCACGCTTTGATGGCGTTCGATATGGATTTCGCAATAAAAGAGCAACCACACTGGGTAAAATGTATTCAGAAACGCGTCATGATGGTTTTGGTGAAGAAGTTCGTATGCGTATTTTAGTGGGTAATTATGTTCTTTCGGCCGGACACGCAGGGCAGTTTTATAACAATGCAAAAAAAGTACAACGCTTAATGCGGCGTGAATTTATGAACGCATTTGCAGATGTTGATGTACTTATCATGCCCGTGCATCCTGCTCCTGCATTTAAATTTAACGCATTTGCTGATAATAAATTACAAATGGATCTGCAAGATTATTTCACCTGTGCCATGAACTTGACCGGCATTGCATCAATATCATTACCATGCGGTTTAAGCAAAGAAAGGTTACCGATTGGTTTTCAGATAGTTGGTCCTGATTTATCAGAGGAACTATTATTCCAAGTTGGCCATGCATATCAGCAACAAACAGATTGGCATACCAACACGCCTGTTGGCTACTAAAAGAACAAAAAAAAAGAGGAAGCTATTTGCTTCCTCTTTTTGTTGATAATAAAAATTTTAATTTTGTTGTTCTTCTAATGCCATTAAACGATTATTAATATCTTCTATTACCTCGTTTTGCAATTCTATTGCTGCATGTTGTTTTATCAATTCATTTAATAAAAGCACCGGAAGAACTTGATACTGTATCGTATATGGCTGACCATTTGGATCTTTTACCACAATAGCAGGAAACACTTTCTCTACTTCTTCTGCAATTAAACCATATTGTTTTGTTTCTGATGCATCATTATTAAACGCGAAGGTTACTGGATTAAGTTGATAGATTACTTCAGAATCTGCATCCATAGCATTAACATTATGCTTAAATCGTATTGATGAAGAAATGGTACCAAGCTGTCCGTTTGCATCAACCAATACGGGAACAGCCGGAAGTCCTGTAGTTGCCCCATCAATTCCTTGAATAAAGCAGGTGGTATGTGTGCCAAGTATCCCAATTCTAATCGCATTTGATTCCGCAGCAACTCCCGCATCAGCAATATAGATATTATTATCTCCCACTGCTCCTAAAGCAAATCCCGCACCGCTACCAATTGCGATATTAAAACCTCCTTGTGCAAAGCGAAGAGCTTGATAACCGACTCCTGTATTATCTCCTGTTACGGAAGCACGAACCGAATTATAACCCACTCCCACATTACGATCGGAGTTATTGGAAGAAAGACTCTGGAACCCAATACCAACATTACGAGACCCATTATTTCCCGCTACACCACCCACTATCACGTTAAAATCACCTGATGAATTTGAACCTTCCCCAATACCTATATTATTTCTGCCCGTGATACAATTAATCAAAGCAGTATGACCAACAGCAGTGTTGAAAGAACCGGTAGTATTATTTTGTAAAGCATCTACACCAACAGCTGTATTTTGGTCACCATCTATATTAAATAACAAAGCAGAAACACCAACAGCAGTATTCTCACGACCGTT
Source organism: candidate division TM6 bacterium SOIL31 (assembly GCA_001468865.1). Classification (GTDB taxonomy): domain Bacteria; phylum Babelota; class Babeliae; order Babelales; family Vermiphilaceae; genus SOIL31. The sequence goes on along the minus strand of LDIY01000017.1, from coordinate 21,855 downwards.
TATATTTGTATTAAGAGCAGTGGATCCCAACGCCGTATTGAAACGACCAGTAGTGTTACTTGTTAATGCCGCTGTTCCCACCGCAGTGTTGCCAAAGCCTGTTGTATTTGCTGCAAGAGCATAATCCCCCATAGCGGTATTTGAAAAACCTGTGGTATTACTTGCTAATGTATTAGTCCCCACTGCAATGTTTGCAGAGCCTGCTGTATTGGTTTGCAATGCATATTGCCCTATTGCTACATTCTGAGAGCCCGTGGTATTATTTTGCAAAGCAAATGATCCAATTGCTATACACGGTTGAGCAATAGAAACATTATCTTGACCGGTATTTGTATTTTGTAATGCATTAAAACCAATTGCAATATTGGAACTAGCAGGACTCAAAACAGGATCAAGAGCTACTGCAAATTGCATTGCACCATTTCCAATTGCTATATTTTCAAAAGTGTCGGGGGCCGTAGCAAGAGCATTAAGCCCCATCGCTATATTATTTATACCAGTAGTGTTACTTGTTAATGCATTAGGACCAAAGCCTATGTTTTGTCCGCCCGTCATGGTAAAATTACCTGCGTTTGTACCAACAAATGTATTTTGAGATGCAGCAGGGGAAGTATGAATAAATTTTTGGCCATTTTTAATAACATTACCAATTGCAGGACTCACTGATTCATTCAAATAGAGATTACATCCAACAAAAACATCACAGGTAGATAATGGGCCGCTAATCGCTTCATTAACTACCGAAAGGTTGAGCACACACAAGTCCCCTATACAATTAGTAACGGTAAGATTAGCAGTACAAATATTATCTACACAACTTGAAGAATCAAAAACACCGGTTGCCCCCGTTGCGCCTGTAATTCCTGTTGCTCCCATTGAACCCGTAGCGCCCGTTGGGCCCGTGTTACCAGTATGCCCTCGTCTTCCTCTATGTCCCCTATGTCCACGAGGCCCACGTTTGCAACATAGTGGTTGTTCGCATAGTGGTTGTTCGCAGAAAAGAACAGGCTCTTCACAAAGGTGACATCTTAAAGATGTTTCATTATCTAAAAATCCTTTTTCTATCATATCTGCTAATTGATCAAGTCCATCTTCTAATTGGTTTATTATATCAGGTGATAGGTGAGAACCTTTTTTTACTACAACCATTTCAGCGTATGCAAGTGCTTCCAAAACAACATCTTTAGGCGCTCGTGTATTACCCGCGCTCATATATCTATGCAATTGCCAAAGAAGAGAGTTTCTATTTTCATCTAATGAGCTTATCTTTTCTACCACATCGGCTAATATATGATCTGCTCCTGTTAAATCAAAATAAGCATCCGATGAAACACCATTTATTATATTTCTCTCCATTGTTGGTAGGACGAATTCATCTACTCCTGCAGAGATAGTTGGTACAGCAAAAGCCAATAAAAATACTGATAGAGACTGCTTAATCTTCATAAAAGATCCTTTTTTTTAATGATAAATATAAAAATACTATCTCGTCATACCGAAAAAATAAGTGTGGCGTCAACTAAAATCTTATACGCCAATAAAAAAAAGCAGCGCCTCTATAAAATAGATTCACTGCTTTTTTATTTTTAAAAATAGATCAAACCAACACAACATCTTTTTTAATGTCGTTTGTAATCGTCAATCCCAACTGCTCAAGTTTTTGTTTATTCACGTAAATTTCTTTGTTATCAGTTTTTACAATCCCAATATTTTGTGGGTGCACTTTATCAACAATAATCTGCAACGCAATATTACCTGCTTGTTTACCACTTTCATAGTAATCAACGCCGCGCGCCATCAACGCTCCCTGCTTGACTAATAAATTATCACTCACAATTAATGGCTTATTTGCCTTTGCTGCAATATCTGCAATCAACGCTATAGAATTAGCAACTACATTATCGGTCGGCGCGAGCAATGCATCAACTTTGCGTACCGCACTTGCAACAGCAGGTTCCATATCAATTTCTGATGCTACGCTACAAAGTACGGGCACATATTCTACGCGTTCCAACTCAGTTACCATAATCTGAGCGGTAGCCACTGAATTAACTTCCGCTGAACAAAATATAATACCAACCGTTTTTACCGTTTCTGGTAATAATCCCTTCATCGCTTCAACTTCTGCGCGAACATTAATCATATCACTCACACCACATACATTTGAGGCAGAAAAGTTAGCAGCTAATTCCGGGGTAACACTCACGGCAGCAATAATAATGGGATTGTCTTTTTCCACCGACATTATAGCTTGCGCTGCTGGAGTTGCGATTGCAAAAATGGCATCAACCTCTTGTTTTGCATGAAGTTGCTGAGCCATTGCATGGATTGTGCTGATAGAACCTTGGCCATTGCGCACGATAAAATCAATATTATTTCCCATTTCTTCTTGTACCGCAGCGACAAAACCATCCCGAGCTGCATCAAGTGCTGGATGAGATGCTGTTTGCAAAATACCAATGGTATACATTTGTTTACGTATCTGCAATTTCATACGCCGCGATACTATAATAATCCCCAGGCTAATCAATAAAAGCAGCAGTGCTGCATGCGTCCTTTTAAATTCCATAACAACCTCCCTACAACGTTTAAAATATATTTTTTCTTTTCTTTACCGGGGTCCCCATATGAAGTGAAAACGTAATATGGGCCTAAAATAAAAATCCCCGGCTTTTTACCGGGGACGAAATTTCATTTTTTTTATGATTTTATTATATGATAATATTCATCCTCACGGTTAAAAATAATTACCATAATAATAAGAATGGGTGAGACATAAAACAGTGCCAAAAATCATCGTGTATTCTTTCTTACTTTTTCATCTTGGATATCTCTTTTAGAGTACCCTTTATTACAAGAAAATACAATTGTAGATATATTTAATCCTACTTACCACCTTAAACTGTTTATAGCTTAGGTGATAGCTTTGCAAGCAAGACCTCTTTTTCTTCTGTATGATAAGCAATTTTCCTTTTGATGCCTTGATCTAAAAGAGTTACTGTGCGTGAATTGAAATTTCCTCCCCAAATGGCTAATGCTTGTACGTTTAATTCTTCAATTTTACGATCATGTTCGCCTATCTTCTCGAGAATCTTTTTATTATCCATAGCATAAGATTCCAGACCCAAAACCAAGAACGCTGCTAAAATCCCTATTTTATATGACAATATAATCATGTTTCATCCTTTTTTGAGAAATGTAGCATTTTTTTATCATTAAAAAATAGACAGTAACCCCCAAAACACATCGTTTTTACTCATGCACACAACCTTCTATTGCAAACTGAAATTTAACAATGATATCATCAGTATGATATTAAAGTTTATCGCGCATGCTCAATAATGAGGTTAGTCATGAAAAATTCGACTCTTTATCTGTTGACTTTCATCAGTACTTGGTATGCAAACGCTGTGTGGTGTTGCCCTCAAGGATTTTCTCCTCATGATCAGCGCCCATTTTTTGAACAATATGATCCAAAAAATAATCCTATAGAAAACCCCAAAAAGGAAGAATAATGAAAAAGTTAATGATTTTTATACTTTTATTATCGATGAATCCCGCGACAGCAAGTGTTAAATGTCTTTCTAATACTCTTGCCCAAGCAGAGGATTTTGATAATAAAGAATGGCATTTGGTTGCGTGCGATTGTCCGTGCACAACTATAAGAAAAGGATATTGCGTTGAATGCGGTCATTTACAAAATGCAAGTACGTATGTAGTAGTACAACCGACTAAAGTAGTGCAGAACAATACTACTCCAAGAATATATACCTTTGGCAATCCTCGAGATGTATTGCGGAAATTAGCAAGACAGTACCTTGAAGCTAAGATTGATAAAGACTAAGGCCACTTAAGCCTTAGTCTTTATTGATTAAAAACGCCACAACGGAATCTGCATTCAAGGATAAAGAATCAATGCCAGCGTCAATTAAAAATTGAGCAATCTCTGGATAATCAGATGGCGCTTGACCACAGATACCAATATATTTTTCTTTTTTATGCGCACCTTCAATTGCCATGAGCATCATCTTTTTTACTGCTTCATTACGCTCATCAAATAACGATGCAATAATTGTGGAATCGCGATCGATGCCCAATATCAATTGGGTTAAATCATTTGAACCAATTGAAAAGCCATCAAAATAGTTGCTAAATTCTTCAATTAAAATGACGTTTGATGGAATCTCACACATCATGATAAACTCTAATCCATCTTTGCCTCGCGCTAAACCATGCAGTTTCATTTCTTGTACAACTTTTTCAGCTTCCTGTACCGTGCGGACAAAAGGAATCATGATTTTAACATTCTTAAGTCCCATTTTTTCGCGTACATATAATAACGCCTGGCATTCTAATGCAAATGCCTCTTTATAACGCTCATTATAGTAACGAGATGCACCACGAAAACCGATCATCGGATTTTCTTCTGCAAGTTCAAAATATTCACCACCGATTAAATTGTGATACTCATTACTTTTAAAATCAGATAAACGCACAATCACTGGACGTGGATAAAACGCCGCTGCAATCATACCAACACCACACGCCAATTGCTCCACAAAAAAATCTGTTTTTTTATCATATGCCGCAGTAAGCTCATTAATTTCATGCACAATTCTTTTATCTTCAATTTGCTCGGGATGAATCAGCGCCATCGGATGAACTTTAATGGAATTAGTGATAATAAATTCAAGACGAGCAAGACCTACGCCAGTAACCGGTAAAAATGACGTTTGAAACGCACTATCAGGATCGGCACAGTTAGTCATAATCGCAGCGGGTGACGTAGGAATTTTATCAAGTTGTATCGTTTCTACCGTATACTCTATTTTTCCATGATAAACGGCACCATACGTGCCTGAAGAACAATCAATCGTGATCATCTTACCATTTTTTATTTTTTTGGTAGCATCTTTAGTGCCCACAATTGCAGGAATACCAAGTTCTCTGCTTACTATTGCGGCATGGCATGTCCGCCCCCCGCGATCGGTTATAATTCCTGCCGCACGCTTCATCACCGGTACCCAATCAGGATCGGTCATTTCTGTTACGATGATATCATCCGCTTGTATATGTGCAATATCTTGGGCACTTTTTACCACGCGCGCAGTACCAGACACAATTTTATGTCCAATACTTAACCCACTTATCAGTGGGGTTCTTTCTTCTGAGGAATTTTTTAAGACATACTGTTGTAACAGCAATTGATTTTTACCAGCAAAGATGGTTTCGGGCCGTGCTTGTACAATATATAATTTGCCATCGTGTCCATCTTTAGCCCATTCAACATCCATAGGTGACCAATTTTTTTTAAGTGTTGAATAATGTTTTTCGATGATAACAACAAAACGTGCTAATTCAAGAATTTCATCATTCGTTAATGCAAACTTTTTCTGGTCACCAACCGCCACGTGTACGGTTTTTACATGCGCGCTGTCGTGCGCATATATAATTTTTGTTTTTTTATCTCCACACATCTTCTTAATGATAGGAGCATATCCTTGATCAAGTGTTGGTTTATGCACCATATATTCATCAGGAGTCACCAAACCTTGCACAATCGATTCACCCAAACCATAAGATGCTTCAATCATTACTACATCTTTAAATCCCGTTTCAGTATCCAATGAAAAGGCAACACCAGAAACAGCAGTATCGGAACGAATCATCTTTTGCACACCAATAGAAAGCGCCACTTTAAAGTGATCAAATCCTTGTTCAACACGATAGACAATTGCACGATCATTGAATAATGATGCCATACTTTTTTTGCACGCTTCGAGCAACTGCTTTTCTCCAGAAACATTTAAAAAAGTATCCTGCTGACCTGCAAATGATGCAGTAGGCAAATCTTCTGCGGTTGCAGATGAACGTACGGCAACATCAGTAGCTTTCACACCGTAGTGTTGTGAAAGCTGATCATACGCGGTAATAATTTCTTCTTTTAAATCCTCGGGAATTGTGCCACTGATAATAAGCTTACGAACTTCCGATCCTGCACGTTGCAAAGCAGCAATATCATGTACATCAGAAAGGTTGTTCATAATTGTTTTCATCTTTTCAACCAACTGATTTGCATTAAGATAATGCCAATATGCATCGGCCGTAATGGCAAAACCTGTTGGAATTCTTATTCCTTGCGATGTCAGCTGAGTTATCATTTCACCGAGTGATGCATTTTTCCCGCCAACAATATTGACGTCATCAATATTAATATCTTCAAAATATTTAATGTATTTCATTAAACCCCATCCCTCTCGCTCTCTTTCATTTCAGCTTACTAACTTCTCATTAAAAAAGAGCGTTGTATACAACGCTCTTTTTTAATCGTTATATTATTGCTTTTTATGCTACATAAGCTTCTAAGAAATTCAACCAATTCGGATTCTTTTCAGTCCAATATAATCCATAATATGATGGATCAATTGAATACCGAGAAAAATAGATGGATAGACCACCTGCTTGTTTGTAATTAATACTCGTAACGTTACCTTTAATAATGGTCGTGAACAATTTAATGCCATTATTTAAAACAATCTTAAATTGATTTGCCAAAGAAGTTGATAGTTTTAATCCACTCATATTTTTTAATAAGTTTTTATAAAACTGTAACAGATCAATATAAATACCTTGATCAAAGGAAATACAACTAGTTGGGCTCACGCATTTTTTGATGGTACTTTTAGCTGAAAATTTATTTTTTCCCATCAATTGCGTCGTGAGAATTTGGGCAACAGCATTACAATTATCAACAAGAGGTTGCAATGCATTAAGATTTGTTGCGGACAATGTATAATCCCACGTTCCTACGTATTCCTTAGCATAAGCACTCACCATAAGCTGAGCAAAAGCAAGAGGATCTAAATTTTTAGTAGCAAATTGACCGAGAACATATGCGTATTGATATCCGTCACCTGGGATAGTTTCTTCGGAGGCCACCATATAATCTGCACATGAACCAAGTGTATATGCCATTTCTAGGGAAGCCAATAGACATGCATCAAATGCAATAATATCAAATTTTTTGCCACCCTTGAGCGTACGGCTCGCCCATGAAAATGCTTCCAAGCAATCGCGATCCGTTAAGTAATGACCCGTATCATAATCGTAACACACACCTTTAGGTGGCAGGAGCATCATAGATCTATTTAACGGCCCAGATCCGTGATTCCATAACACAACCGCGATGTGATCTGAAGGATAATCAATGCATGCCCACTGTAACGCTTCTTCTAATGTTGCAATATCCCCACTATCCCGTACCATATCGTTGCCAATTTGGGTCATTGAACCTTTATTAATATATAATTTTTGGGTTACTTTTTGCTCGCCATCTTGCTGCAGGGTAAGATAGACAATAATATTTATATTAGCATTTGAGCCAACCTTCATCATCTCCTGCAAATCTAAATAAGCGTATGGATTTAAATCATTTGCTGCCGCCATATAGACCAAAAATGTCCAGGGTTTTGGTGACGTTGCCTGCGCTGAAACAAAAACAAACAACAAAGCACCCAACAGCATGCTGAAATAATTTTTTTTCATACAATTCCTTAAAAATATGAATTAAAAAAACAATACCCACATCTTAAAGAATCTATGCACATGTTTTCAAGCTTTGTCCATTTGAACGCAAAAAGAGGCTCGTTGAACGAGCCTCTTTTTTACATTTTTTTGAGAGAACTATTTTCCAGCTGATGCTGCTTTAGCTAACGCATTATCAATAGATTTCTCTGGATTATTAAGCAATAAATACATAGTAGCAAGCGTTGGGATGTATGCAAGGAACTTATCCATATCCGTTAATACATACGCATGGAACAATCCATAAGCGCCGAATGGTTTTTGTATCAACTTTTTACCTTTAAGAGAAAATACTGATCCATCTTCATTTTTTGTTCTGGTTGTTGTTTCTTCTATTTTCACTTGAAGACCGATAATATATTTATCAAACATATGCAGGAGTTGTTTGTACATTTTTGCATCAAAAATATTGAGCGATGATAAAAATTCTTTAAAGTCTTCTCTGAGATCTTCCATACTATAGGGAACTTTTGCTGTTGGTTTTGTTACTAAGCGTCTATGCATAACATACAAACCAAGAATAGTTGCACTCAAAGCAACTGGGTGGTTCCTTGCGCACGTAATAGCGGCTTGTAATGGATTACCCGTTTCTGCGCAGGTTGTTTTAGTCGGCACCGCAGCAATCACCGCGAGTGATAATAAAACTGTTTTGAGACTTTTCTTGGAATTCATCATATGCTGATCCTCTTTATGAATGTTATGAAGTAATTAATCTTTTCAACTATAAATTGTATATTGAAATGCAAAAAAAGTCAAAACGGTTTGTATCCCTTCTCAAGCACACACAGATATAAAATCAAACTTTTAACAAGGAAAAAAATGATCGCACTATTATTTATATTATTCTGTACCTTAGTTCCACACCAAGCTTTCGGCGCAGAACAACAATTACCTTATCACCAGAAAAAACCCATTATATATGCTCCCTGGCGAGGAACTTATGCCCAAAAAATGGAAGATCCCATTTCTCAAGGCATTGAAACCTCTCAACCAAGAATCTCATGCCGTTTATGTGATGCAAACACCTATAATAAAGAAGATCTCATTGTCTATCGAGGGCAAAAAAACAACATTATACTTGCAAGTCAACCATACATAGATAAAGGAGCACACCTTCTTATTGTTCCTTTAGAGCACACCAAAGAGCTGAGCGAATTGTCACCTGAAACTCGCGATGAAAAAAATCGCTTAACACAACAATTATGCACCTTTTTTTCCCTTAATTATTATGAAACATGCATTAATGCCAATCAGGGAACATTTGCAGGCGCAAGCGTGCCGGATCATTATCATCAACATGTTATTATTAACACAAGCACTCCGTGCTACAATCTGATTCAAGCAATAGAACAAACAAAACAAGGCATTGATTTATCATCACTAACAAAAAGTCTTCAAGGACGCTTACAATCGTTAAGTCACATTCCTTCTCCTAAGACAGGTAACCTGCACCCCTGGCAACCAAATTGTTACTGGTGTTCAATCACTAAAAATATCATCGATGATAAAAAACATTTAATCATCCATCGCGGGGAACACTCATCAATTATGCTTTCTCACACTCCTGAATATTTTGGGCACATTGAAATTGTGCCCCACAAACATTTTTCAGCGCTGGAAACAATGGATAAAAACACCTATGACGAAATGAACTATTTTACCGCTCTTATTTATCCCATTTTGTTAAAAATTTTAAATGCGCCCGATAGCAATATTGGGCTTAATTCTTACGGTCTTAAGTCATCATGGAACAAGCATCATATACGGCAACACATAATACCGCGTAAGGAAAGTTGGATCATGTCACCCATCGTAGGGGCACATCCTTTGAGTAGTAATATTATGGATTTGTATCGAGAACTGTGCCTTGCGTGGGGGCAACGAGCTAAGTTATAGCCCAATTGCTTCATCTACACACCCCACCAAATCAATCTGCTAATTTTTCCCCCCGCTCGTCCTGATCCATTCGATACGTTTTTGAAGACAAGAACACTCAGGGTGCGCGGAAGAAAAAAGAATAAATAAAATCCCCCCCCCGTTCGCCCTGAGTGTCCTACGGAGCCTTGGCGAAGTAGGATGTATCGAAGGGTCATCCTCAATCAAACTTCTTTTTCGCAAACAATGATAATTTTGACCAGTTTTCTTCGATAAGAGCTTCCTTCTTTTTTCTACTCCATTTTTTTAATTGCCTCTCAGAATCGAGAGCTTCTCCACGCGTAGCGAAGGTTTGTATGTACATTACTTTTACGGGTAAACGTGTAGACGTGTAACAGTCATAGGTATTTAATTCGTGCTCAGCAATCCGTTTTTCAATATCATCGGTATGTCCTACATAATATGAATCATCACAACACTTTAAAATGTATACATAAAAATCTTGCATAAGAATTACCCTTCGATACATCCTACTTCGCCAAGGCTCCGTAGGACACTCAGGGCGAACGGGGTGGGGGGATTATCAATCTTAAAAAGACAAATTAAGAAAAACGAAATACGAAAATGGCTACAAAGTTTTTTTACAAGGTAAATTATTTTAACGCCAGCTTACGCCGCTCTTCACGATCAAGCGCACGCAGCGCTTCAATGATTTCATCAAGATCGCCTTCAATAACATAATCAAGTTTTTTGAGTGTTATATCGGCATTGTGATCAGTCACCCGATTTTGGGGGAAATTATAAGTACGAGCTTTTTCTGCACGCATACCGCGACCAACCTGATCTTTGCGCTGCTTTCCTATTTCAGAAGCATGGCGTTCTTTTTCAAACGCAAGCAACCGGGACTGCAACACTTTCAGTGCTTTGGCTTTGTTTTTATGCTGAGAACGCTCGTCTTGGCAAGACACTACCACACCGGTAGGAATATGAGTAATACGAACAGCAGAATCGGTAGTATTAACGTGCTGACCTCCAGCACCGCTGGCACGAAATACATCGATACGCAAATCGGAAGGATTAACACTCACGTCAACCTCTTCAGCTTCAGGAAGCACTGCAACAGTAGCAGTTGAAGTGTGAACACGGCCTGCTGTTTCAGTTTTTGGAACACGCTGCACCCGATGCACACCAGCTTCAAACTTAAGATGCCCATAAGCACCTTCGCCTTGAACATGCAGCGTCACATCGCGAATGCCGCCCAGATCGGTAAAGCTTTCATCAACTACCGTAGTTCTCCAGCCTTTTTTAAGGGCATAGTTAGTATACATGCGCAATAAATCTGCAGCAAAAAGAGCTGCTTCTTGCCCACCAGCCCCTGCACGGATTTCAATAAACACCGACCGTTCATCATGCTCATCAGAAGGGATCATCAGATCTTCAATTGCTCGTTCTTTTTCAAGTTTTTTAAGTTCCAAATCATGGAGTTCAACTTTAAAAAGTTCCGCCATCTCTGGATCTTCTAATGAACGCTTGAGTTGATCTTTGGTTTCCGAAATAACCGTTTCAAGGCGATTAAGATCTTTATGCGCATCTATAATACGCAAAAGACGAGCTAACTCCTTCTGTAACACTATTCGCTGTGTGTTATCAGTAACGGCAGCAAGCTCGCTTGTTAAATCATTGTATCTCGTCTGTAATTGCGATAGAACGGTCATATCCATAAAAGATTATGCCTTTTTTGAAGCATATTTTTTATTGAACTTATCGATACGGCCAGCAGTATCAAGAAATTTCTGTTGTCCCGTAAAGAAAGGATGGCAATTTGAGCAGATCGTTACACGTAGCTCTGGATTGGTTGAATGAGTTTCGAATGAATTACCGCATGCACAGCGTGCAGTAATGCTATGACGCTCTGGATGGATTTCTTTTTTCATAATAATACCTCTAAATTTTTATGTTTATAGCCTAGAATTGCCCCACTAATACCACTCATATATCTTAAAAGTACCGCAAAAATGGCCCTTTGTAAAGGCCACATGGCCATTTCCTCGTTAAAAATCTGGTATGCTCATTTACCTTATTTACCAATTTGCTATGATAAGATATGAACTGAACTACGCATTTAGGGACACTGTGAACTCATTTATCGTCGCATTATGCAAGTACATAAGCCTTATATCCTCATCTCTCATCATCCTCTTTTTATTGTTCCACGATTGGATTGATATCTATCCTTTGAATGATCTTGAAACATTCAACAAGCATTGTTCCCTGCGCAACAAAATCTTGATGACACTTATTAATACACCATTTTTTATCATCTATACAGGAATCTTACTCTATTATTGGTCAGCACCAATACCTTGGTATGCTAACGCATACTTGATTATGTGTAATTTATTGTTTTTGATCGGCATTATATTTTCATGGTGGTTACCATACTTTTTCGGACGTCCTGCTACACAAGTTAAAGAATTGCATGAAACTCACGGAACAACGCACACTTTCTTACCAGCAATTGGTAACAACCCAACTCCAGACACTTTGCATCTTATTTTTCACTTAGTTTTTATCATCAATATGATTACGACATCTATTCTTATTTGGTCATAAAAAACGGCACCACATTTTTTGCGGTGCCACTTTTTTATCGAAAGCTAACAATTGATAAGCTAAACAATTAATCTATGCACGATGTCATACATTGTTTCATAGTATTTTGGTAAATGAAATGCCAATATTTCGGCAATTTCTTCTTTATAAATGTGAGATGTTGAATTTCTGTCTGATACCCCTTCCACCAGCTGTTCAAATTCATCGTCTGTTATAATCTTGGCATTAAGCGCTTCTCGTAAAATTCCTTTAGAACTATCAACTTTAGGTGTAATACCTAATTGATATTGCATATATATTTTCAAAAATTTACAAAATGAATCAATTGTATATTCAAAACGTTGAATAGTAGAGTCTCTTGTTGTTCTATAAATTTCTTTATACTGAGGATCATTCATAATGCCTAATGCCTCTTTATAAGTATCAAGAGCTTTCAGAACTATTTCTTTTTTAAGCCTTAACTCTTCCATATTTTCATGTCCTTTTTGATAATCTCTCGCATCTCTGGGGAAATATTTTGAAAATCAAGCACATCAACTTTATAAGGCATATTAGTAGCAGCTAAAACGTCACTTACTTCACCTATTCTCACGTTAGGCAGAATAACTCCCGCATCTAAAGCGAGATCAATGTCTGACCATTGACGATGAGTGCCACGTGCACGAGAACCAAATAAATAAATTTTTGCATCAGGTATTAATGCGACAATAAGGTTAATTATTTTTTCTTGCGTTGCCTTATCAATATTTTCCATACAATCCCTACATTATTGTTTTAATAACAGCATACCTAAAATGAATTACTCTTCTCTACAAAGATAGCAGAAATCCGGTTCCAATTATATCGCTATTGTATTTATCACCTCCTCTGTTATAATTCATATTGGAATTATATCATCCGTATCCCTTAAAAATAGGCTCATCCGTGAAAAAACATTATCTGCTTTCTTTTTTATTTTCGGTAATTGCATTATGCGGCAAAACTAACGCTATGGAACTCACCACACCTCAAGAAATTATAACTGCTAAAGTAATCTCCGTAGGGGGAATCACCACCCAATTGCAAGCTCCTAATAAAAATTACCTCAATACATATACAAACATAGGCTCAATCCCTTATGCAGCCATCGGTCAACTATCGCGCACTTTTACCAAAGAAGAATGGGAAGATAATCTGAGTGTCCTCCGCAAAAACAATCCCGCAGAACATGCTCACCTTCAAAAAAACAATATCAACCTCACCGGACAACCTATATCAGTAGCCATTCCTGCAAGTTATTTAGTTAATAAAAAGCCTGATAACATAGTTATGTATGAAGGGTATGGCAGCCCTAACTTTCAGGGAATAAAAATATCAGAAAGAGAAGGAAATAAGGTCATAGCTTCTGTTGTCCGCAGCACTGAAAAAACAGACCCTCGCTTTCAAAATTTGCAACGTCAATATGTAATAACTGAAGAATTTTGTGAACAGACAAATAGAGAAATGGAAAAAATGGAAACATACTTGGTAAATGCAGAAAAAAAGAAATATGGACGAAAAATAGGCGATAACCCCAGCTTTGTTTTTTCCGGCAGAAGAATTGCAGGTGAAAGAACCGGCATCACGAGCGGATGGAATGGTGGAAAAACTCTTACGGATCTTGAAGATCGAAACCCATCCATGCGACCACGATAAATACTTATTATAAAAAATGGCACCGCATTTCTGCAGTGCCGTTTTATTTTTATGCAATTCCATAAACAACGATCCAATACGCGCTTTCATCATACTCTCATCCTTTTAGCTAAAAAAAATTTCTCATCAAATCTATTCGATTGTCATATAATCATCCGATAATTCTTCCAAGCCCCCAAATTGTTGTTCGCAATTATCCGGTAGACATTGCATGATTGTATTCTTATATGCTTTTTGAATAACAGCAATGTAATCGTCCGACGATGCATATTTATAAATACGACACTTGGAGGTTGGATCTTTATATTCAAGACCTTCACCTTCTTTATATGGATTACATTTATCAGGCACAATGAATGCCATACGTTTTTGCACTTTTGGATTAAGACAGGATACAAATACCGCGGCATCATCCGTATCATCACACAATGCTATCACGTTTTGATTAAGACTCATATAATACGCAAGAGCAATAAGGATATCAAAGGATTTTTGACTCTCCCTAAGACAAATTGCCCGATTGTTATGATCCTTATCAAAAATGATGGAATCAGGTTTTCCATAACTTACCACAGCAAGATCACGATTATCCTTTAATAATTTGTTCCATACTTTTGAATGAACTGTTCCCGCGCTAGAATCTAATTTTCTTCCACCAATTAATGTTATGGGAGCGTCATTAGCAACCATTACTATTGCCATATTTTTACAGTGCTTAGTGCACGCAATAGTGCGCTTGATAAAACTATGGATACATTCATTCACATTAGCAATAATCTTTTTCCGTCCAAGCTGATCAGGCCGCAATTCCAAATGTCCCGCTAATGATATAATATGAACCATATAGCCCTGGCCTCTATGACGAGTGTACGATTGCCCGCCTTCTTCTAATAAATCAAAACGAAAAGCTTTTGCAAAAGAAGACAAGAGAGACTTTAAATGCGGACTCACTAAAAGTTGGATAAAGCACCCAGCACGCTCTTGCAACTGATGGACTGTTCCGATAAAATAAAACAGATCTTTCATGCTTATCTCATCGGTACGCACTAATACTGATTTGCCCTTCAAAACACCCGAATTAATCATATGCTTTGAAATTTGCTTTTCTTCAGGGATACTTACTAACAAATCAACGCTTGTCAAATGAGGTGATTTTTCTCCCTGCGCAATTGAACACATTGCCTGATTGAGCAATCCCATCTGCTTGTCATATTCCATTTTTTCTGGAGCACGATCATGTATAAATCTCAAAACATTATCTTGAGTATAGAGACTATCATTACGATTCCTGATCGCCTCATACAAACGAGGAGCCTCTTTCCATTTACCTGCTTCGCAAATCCTATTCGCATCATAATACGGAGAATCTCCATAAAACCAATCGTCATTCAGAAGAACTTTACCCCTACAAGATAAACTGAGAGCGGTATCCGCCCCATTAAGATGAACACTTGGTACTAATATAACCAACAATAAAAATAAATGTCCGTAACTTTTCATGAAGCCCTTATCCCCTTCAAAAAAAACAATGTATTGTTAAATAGTATAATAATACAGCTTACGATACATTGTTTTTTTAATCAAAAAGAATAATAGCACATTTTTAAGCACCTAGTGCAAGAATAACAAGGGGTGCAATCAGGTATACAATACTAACAATCACTGCGTCACACAAAAGTGCTGTTTCCAATCCTTTTTTCCAGAATAGTACTGCGATAAGCAACCAGTGCACACTTGCAAGCAAAGAAGAAGTAAGAAAAGATGTATTGGGAGAAAAGCCCCTCATAATAGAATCATATAATACAGGCACGTATGGCGCTATCGTCATTGATCCAATACTGATCGGCATGATAATAGACATTGCGACATCTTTGGTCACTTTTTTTATTAAAAGTGCAAGTCCGCATACACCAAAAAGTAACATCATTAAATGTGTTCTGAGCGAATAAAACAGTTTATTGATAAACAATTCAAATACACCAAAAGATGGATCTTGAACGTAATTTAAAAACACACCAGATCTTAATGCATTAGCCAAGAAGAGAACTGCAAAGATAACCCCTGTTATAACTGCCGGCTTTATAATATCATTCTTAAAATTATAATTCTCATCTAAGAATAAAAGTTTTGCGTCTATTTTTAAAGCATAATACAAGCCCACAAGCAACCCAATTGTATGAATAGCAATTGAAAATACAGGATGGATGAGAAAAGACACTAAAGGACTATGTCCATACTGTGAAAACATAGAAGGAAAACCATATTGCATGAGAGACATTATTGGAGGCATGCAACTGAGTGGCCATAGCAACATAAAATACTGTTTTTTGTTCACCACAAACTCCTATTTTTATAAACTTTGCATTATTTTACTATAGAGCCCTGCATTGAGCATTACAATAAAAGCACAGAAATAGCCGCATAAAAAATAAAAGTTATAATCAAATGACACAACACTGCAGTTTCAAATCCTTTTTTCCAAAAAAGCACACCCAATACAATATCTATCCCACATCTGACAGCTTCTCCAAGAGGAATCGCCGTCAACCCCAAATTCCATATCGGTGAACCCATATTAAATAAGAATGAAATAAGTATTATACTCAGATACATTATCGCATCCATAGAAGCACTTCTTGTGAGCTTTTTTATGAATAAAGCACAACCCGCCATCCAAAAAAGTAATATGCGAACATCGTAGTGTATGACGGATAACAAAATTCCCACTCTCTTATAAAAATAAAAACCCGTACTTTCTTCCAAATAAGTAATTAACTCAAAATGAAACCTTGTGCGCAACATTAATAAAATAACGGCTACCGCTATACCTGCTATTAACGCAGGTTTTAGAATATCTTTTTTTACATTATAGTTTTCTTGCAATAACAAAAGCCGCGCACCTATTTTTTCTGTAAAATCCATTCCTGCTGCTAATACAAAAGAAAAGATAAATAAAGAGAACGAAAGACTAACCAGAACACCAACTATTGGTAAAATTTCATCTGGGTGTACGGCGACAATTGCATTGCGGTTAACTATCATCAACATGATAGCAGGTAAAAATACTAAACAAAGAATTGAAATAAAATAACGAACCTTAGTCATATCGAATCCTTTTTTAACCAAATATAGTTAAAAATATTAATCAACGGAAATACATTTTCTTTTTAAATTGTTAGATTTCGTTTTTCCAAGCTTTAGTTTGATTTTTTTTGATAAGATTCTCATGTGATTTGGGAACAACATTACGAAACATTCCTGAGTTTGCAGGAATTATTGCAACCATTGCTTTAATCATTCCCTTAGGATCTAATTGATCTTCCAAGATTGGTTTCGCGCGCTTTTCAAAATTAGCTTTTTTGTGGAAATTTTTTGCGTCATCCATCCAGTGAGAAGCGATTTCCGCCATCGTATCATTAAATCCTGTTCGATAAGCACCAGGATTAATAGTTTGCACCTGAATATTATAAGGTTTTAGTTCTTCTTGCAGTGTTTCAGCGATAGATTCGAGCGCATGTTTAGACGCACAATAAGGACCAAAAATAGATTCCGTATAGAGACCCACAACTGAACTGGTGAATATAATTTTTCCCGGACGTTTTTCATCAACAAACTTACGAATGAATCTTTGAGACAAATCCAGTCCACCGAAAATATTAATTTCAAAGGTATGACGAATAAGATCTAATGGAATTTCAGACATAGGGCCACTACAACCAATTGCTGCATTGTTAACAAGAATATCAATATCCCAGTTTAACGCATTCTTCACATCAAAAGGATCACAGATATCAAGTTTCTCAACACGTAAATTAGTAAGCCCAAGGGATTTTGCTTCATCGCGCATTTTAGTAACTTGCGGCCAGATATGAACACCTGCAATAACATCATGCCCTTTTTTGGCAAGACCAATAGCGGTACCTTCACCAAACCCAGATCCGGCACCAGTAATCAAAATTCTTTTTTTCATGTTCACATCTTGTTTTTTTTATTTTTAAGAAAAATTTTACCTACTTACTCGCTTGCCATTGCACTTCTAGTTTCGGCTTGAGAAGATAGGACCTAACGACTTTAAAAATTTTTACTTAAAAAAAGCAAGCAATGGATCATTAAGCTTTCTTGCAATCACCATTTTTTTGATTTATTATTTGCTGGTCTCGTTTCACATTTTATAAAAAAAGGATTTTCAACATGCGTATCGCATTATTAACCGTAACAATCTTGGCATCTTCCTGCTTTCTTTTCGCGCAAGAATTACCACTCCAACAACAAACAGAACATCGCAGCGGTACTCCCCGATGGCTGCATTGCGGAATGACATTATACCTTGATCATTATTTTTCAGATGAAGAAGTAGCAATATTCAAAAAAACCGCAACAACTTTGCCAACATTGGAAGAATTAGAAAGCATAGAAAAAGAAGATGATGAAAGATTTGCAGAACTTAATGCCTTTATGGCTTCATACTTACTAGTACAATTTATTGATACACAATGGAACAGAGAAAAGTTACTTGCTTTGATTGATAATTACGCAGACTTTGAACAAATACTCCGATTTACCAAAAAAGACGTAGAAAAACATTGGAAATATCACACTTTTTTCACAACACACGCATTCAAATCTGGTGATTCCTCTCTTGCTTCCCTCATACCAGATCTTCTAGACACATTTTGCAAGGCTTTATCCTTCCCTCTCAAAAACAAAAGCATTCCTGCAGCAGAAGAAATAGCATCATCATTTGATAACTATAGAACGAGGATTTTAGAATCTGATGATCATCTCTTAATTATGATTCAAGATAACCGTGCTGTTGCAGGATGGGCATTATTCTCTCTGCAATCAGAATCAGGTGTATTGCTAGAAGCATTCTGCATTCACCCCGATTATCGTGAGTATGACATACGCACAAAATTGATGTCTGCTGTTCATCAAAAAGTACGCGCTATTAAATCAATTACAACCATTAATGATAAAATGGATCTCAAAACCCCTTATTTTTGCGGTGCTTTTAATTATGTAAAAAATGAAAGCTCAGTCGTATAACGTCCAATGAAATTTAACCCGCGATTGCACGGCCGTTAACATATCATAAGGAACTTGATGAGTATATTGTGCAACTTCTTCAACCGGAAGACCGTTGCCCCACAAAACAACCGGGTCATTAACCTGTGCGCCAGGATATGCTTGTAAATCTACCGTCATCATATCCATTGATATGCGTCCAACAAGCTGACAACGCACACCATTCACCAGAACTGGTGTACCATCTTGTGCTGTGCGTGGATATCCATCGCCATATCCCATCGCAATAACGCCAATCAGCATATCGTCAGGACACGTAAATCGCGCGTCGTAGCCTATTGTCTCATTTTTTTGTATGCGCTTTATGGCAATAAGTCGCGTCTGCAAAGTCATAACTGGTTTCAAGTTAAGCGCAGCTGCCGATACATTCATGAATGGACTTACTCCATATAATGCTATACCAGGACGTATGACATCATAGTGTTGATCTGCAAAAGCAAAGATTGCCGCTGAATTGCACAGACTTTTAGGACCCATTTTATTTTGTATGAACTGATTAAAATGATTAATTTGCAGCTGATTTAATCGATGCGGAATATCATCAGCACATGCAAAATGAGACATCAGACCGATAGACTGTTGTATCTGTGGATGAGAGGATAATTGTTCATAGGCAGCAGGTGCTTGATCGAGAGTAAACCCCAAACGCCCCATGCCCGTATCAATTTTAAGCCATGCAGTGAGCGGTAAAGGAAGTGACGTTTTAGCAAGCCATTGCAATTGGGTTTGATCATGAAAAACAACGTGAAAATTTTCACATGCAGCAATCAGTAATTCATCTGGTTCAAAAACTCCCTCCATCAACGTGATAGGAATTTTTATTCCGACGCGCCGCAATGCGAGCGCTTCATCAATTGATGCAACACCAAGGCTATACACATACTTTGCCAACCGTAACGCCGTTGAGCGCAATCCATGACCATATGCATTAGCCTTAATCATTGCAATGATGCGAGAGTTGGGTGCATGTGCTTTGATTACTTGAAGGTTATGTAACAAATTTTCAGTTGATAAAATAGCCAATGATGCTCTGCTCATACAAAGTCCGATAGGTGTGTATTATTAGTGTGCTTCTTATCTTTTATACAATATCATATCGCACAGAAAATTCTTTAAGAGCACTGATACCCAATAAAAATAAAAAGTCAGAAGAATTTGCTGTTGCATCATGAGCAAATAAAGCCGCATAATCTTCGTATCTTTTTACATTATCCAAAGAAAAATCAGATGGCCCTTTTTCCACCCACGCAAAAATAGAGGTAATATAAAATGCCATCGCCAACAATTTCATTTTTCTAAACTGATGCAATTCAGCATGAGATGGTTCACATCCCAGATATTTTGATAAAAGAAATACATCTTGTTCGTCAGATAAACATGCAGTGAAAGAGTAATTTGCAAGATCATACAATTGATAGGTAACTCCTACCATTTCCCAATCGATAAAAAGAACATCGTTATCCGCAAAAAAAATATTTCTTGAATGCAGATCGTTATGACTCAATACAAAAGAACGGTTATCTTTTTCAATAGTATTTACGATAATTTTAGCTTTGCTAAACATATCTTCTAGCAAAGGAAATAGAAAGGCATATTCAGGATTTCTCATAACCATTTCATAATTTTCCACAATATACCTAAAAACATCTCTTTTCGGTATGTTCGATAGCGTACTTACCTCAACCTGCGCCAACAATTTTACTTTATGTGCCACAAGATTCAATACTTCAACACTTTGTGCTTGTTGCAAGTTCAGGGTAGCACCTTCAATAAAATCCATTATCGTAAATGCGTAATTATTCTTATCATAATAATGAACTCTGGGAGCAACATTCAATGTTGCAGCTAGTAGATGTGCTTCTATTTCACTTTTGCGAAAATGCAGAGATTCACCAAGCATACGAACAACATATTTTTTATCGTTAACATGATAAAGATAAGATGAATTCAATGAGAATCCACCATGGAGTTGCTTATACTCAAATTGGTACAATGGCTGAGAAAGAAATTCGCTAAAACAATGCTGCATCATACTCATATCCTGGAAAGAAATTATTGTGCAATGAACAGACCACAACATGACAATCTGAAGAAGTTTTACTCTCATTTTTAATCCATAATCAGCACATTATCTTATTTAAAATTTTTTACCAACTCATCCAGATCTCTTTGATTTTTTACCACAAAAATCTTCTTATCATTTTTATATTTCTCGAGCAATGCCATAACTTCAGGCTTCTGTTTTTTATTAAAATTCCACACATATTTAAGAAATTCATGATCTGGCCAGCGTTCAACACATCCTGGCGCACTTGAAAAAAAGACTTTGCCAAAATTGAAAAACGCTCGTTTAAATATTCTATACAGGCACACATACAACGGAGTATCTAAGAAAATAATAACATCTGCTTTTTGCAACCTATATTCAAAATGGCGCGTTGCCATACCCTCCATAATCCATTCCGGAGCATCGCAAAGTTGATCATGAATTTTTGCAAATTCTTGTCTATCTGGTCTTTGCCAGCCTGGTTTCCAGAAATATTGGTCGATGTGAAATAATGGAATGTGTAAGATTTTATGAAGCTTAAGAGCGAGTGTTGATTTGCCGGATCCGGGAGAACCGATGATTGCAATTTTCATTTATCCTCTTTCGCACCGCTCATCCTGAGCTTGTCGAAGGACGGCGGACAGCCTACGCTTTAGAAAAAGTAACTTATTCTTATTGTTAAATCATTTAAAAAGAATGGCCCCGCCGGCCGTAGCTTCATGCGTAGGCTGGCGGGGTGGACGGGACTTGAACCCGCGACCTTCCGCGTGACAGGCGGACGCTCTATCCAAGCTGAGCTACCACCCCACAAAATAAAAACCAACTTAACATTCGCTTAATTTATAAAAACGAACCTTAAAGATGGCCGTGCCAGCTGTAGCTTTATGCGTAAGCTGGCTCCCCGGGCAGGGATCGAACCTGCGACCCAACGATTAACAGTCGTTTGCTCTACCTCTGAGCTACCGAGGAACAAATTT
>LDIY01000016.1 GCA_001468865.1 candidate division TM6 bacterium SOIL31 | reverse complement strand
TATCGACTCGTACATAATATATTTCTAGTCGTTTCTTTTTAGTAATATTCGACTTAATTACAATAAATTTTGATTTATATTTTATTTTTATAATAAATTTTTTTGATTTAAAAAACAAGAGATAGGTTTTTAATTGTCTATAAGTATTTTATATAATGCACTATATTGTTATACCACACAAGTTTATGGATAACCATTTATAATAGAAAGTAATACATGGGCAATTATTATTGTTTGGTAAATATGTCATGTAACCAGTTTGCTAATGAACTAATACCTGCTGCAATCCAATTAAAAATTGATCTTAAAGTTGCTGTAATTTTATTGCCTAGGCTCGGAATAGTATTTTCAGGTTTAGGTTGGTCTTCTGCCGTTATGGGATTTTGTTGAGCTATTTGAGGAGTATTTCTGCCCCTAAGACGTTTTTCATTTTTTTCGGCTTGCGCTTGTTGTCCGGCTCGTATTTTCGTTATCTCTTCTGGCGAATAGGTTTTTCGTGGAAAGACGGTTCTTGGTGGATTTTGTATAGCAGGTATATTTTCTTGTGAAGTAGCCGTTTTTTTAATGGATGCTTGCAATTGAGGAGCGTTTTCTATATCGAGCAACTTAGTTAATAATTCTTGAACTTCTTGAGATAATTTACTGAATTTTCCTTGCTCGGATTGATCAAGACTTATCGCTGATTGATACACTAATGATTTTTCACATAAGTCGTTTACAAATGTTGCTTGATTAATGCTGCCAAGATCTTTCAAGTCTTTTGTTTCTTGCTTTGATAAGAATTTTATTAAAAAAAGATTTTCGTAATTGCCATTGCATCCGACTGCCATTTGTGTGCCATCATCGTTTATGGCTATGGAATTAACACTTTTGGAAAAATTAGGAGCTATTGTTGGAGTAATAGCGTTAAGATCTTTGATGTTCCATCGGATGAGACTATCGTTGGAAGCAGAGCTTCCTGAAAACAGTTCATTCCCATCTGGACTGAATGCTATTGCACAAACGTCTTGAGAGTGGCCCACCAAGGGATAGAACTTAAGATCATCGAGATTATTGATATCGCACAGAAAAAGATTGGGTTTTCCTTTGCCCCCAAATGCAATCATCTTACCATTGGGGCTGAATGCTACTGCATTAACATCGTATAATTCATTTGGAATGAAGCGAGGCAAAGAGAAACGAGTGCTCGTTGTTACTTCCCATAAAATGAGATTATTTTGTTTACCATGACCCCCTGAAAGCATATATTTTCCATTCTTATTCCACGCTACTGATGTGGCACCACCAGGGTGCTCTGCATTGAGAAGGGAGGGTTGAAACAATGGCGTTGGCGTTGTTATATTCGTAACACATAAGTTATTGTCTGGTTGAGTAGTGCCAAAAAAAATCGTATCTCCATCAGGGTTAAATGCTGCAGAAGTAATAGTTCTACCATGTGTTGATATTCCATGGGCCATAGTTTTTGTCTTATTATTGATATCTATTATTAATACTGGGGAGAAGTGGTTACCTCCATATATATATTTTTCCCCATTACGACTTGATGCTATGCAAAAAATGCCATCTTCATGCGTAAGCGTTGAGTGCCATTTATTTTTTATATCTTTTTCATTATCGGAATACCACAAGAAGGTATTTTTGTTTTGCCCCAGACTTCCCGAAATAAGCGCTTTTTCATAGATGGTATCTTTGGTATATTTAGTATCATGAGTAAACATTACGGTCATAACGCTCTGAGTATGCCCATTAAGAATGAATTTTCTTTTTTCAAGACACTTTCCATTTAAATACGGAATTGCTCTTTTTTGAATGAGAGTCGGTATAAAAGATATTTTTTGTAGATCTTTCGGTATGAATAAATGTGCACATAAATTGCTGATGTGCTCGTCTCCTAATTTTTGAGCAGTGTCTACAAGCAGTTTTAGTTTGCCTTGACCAAGAGTATGGCCTATTTTTGGTTCGCCTTCCGGTTTAAAGGATTCAAAGAGGCGATCCTCTTCAGCAAGTTTGCTGTAAAACTGTTTAAAATTTTTATAGGAAATTTTGGCTGCTGATGAGGCTTCACTGAGCAACTTGATTTCATCAGGAGAGGCTATTGCTGATATATCAGGAAGGCCGTTGGGGTTTTTTGTATGTTGTTGAGTTAAAGATTTGTCCAATTCAGACATTTCATCTATTTGCCAGCGGGGAAGAGACATTTCAATCCCCTGTGTGGTAAAATAAATTAGTTTTTTTGATGGGGTTGCAGGTTCCATTGCCAATACCGTTGAAGAGCAACTCGTAAAAAATGCTATGCTGGCAACAGCTCTCAGCATACCCGTTTTCATGAAATGCATATTATTCCCTTTGAAAAAGATTTATCATTTCATCTATTTCTATTTAATTTTAATAATAAAAAAATAAATTTCTAAAGGCAAGAGATGGGAAGATCTGCCATGTTGGCCATTTCTATCCCGAACTTCAAATCAGCTTCCAATTTTTTAAGTTTTATGATTACGGTATTAATTTCTTCAATCTTTTTCTTGGTAAAATAACAATTAATGTGTCTTTTTGAGCATTCGGCTATCCCAAAAACTATCAGGCATACACCTACCATCCCCAATGGTATTTGTTTAACGTCATTCCCGAGGTAATGTAAATAATTCCCAAAAGATATGAGTGTTCCACCAATAGCTCCAAGTGCTCTCATCAAGTCATCGCCATCTTCGACTGTTGCATGGTAGTAGATAATATTTTTTTGATTGTTTTTTTTATGGCGTTCTATAATCTCTAATGCTTCTTGCACATTTTTTAAACGTGCAATATTATCATTGCCACTTATTGGATCTTCTATCATCTTTTTTACATCTCGATACATACTTTGAGGAGAGGTAATGCCCTGCGTGACTGTGCTGATGCTCATGAGCGCTGCAAATAAAAAAGTTATGGGTCTATTCATCGTTGTTCCTCTTGATAAGTATTGAAATAGTGCTGTTATAAATAAGAATAATCCGCACGAGAAAAAATTAAAAATGGGTGTTCAATGCAGCGATCTAGTGGTTTTTTTTAAAATATAAAAACAGCGAAACGAGTAGGGAGCGAGAATCATTATTTTTTTGCGGTGAGAGGAGCGAGTGTTGCGTGCTGAAAGATTGCAAAAAATTATTTTGTTGGATTGTCATGGAAATTGATGGTAGTGTGGTTATAAAATCATCCAAAAAAGGAGATCCAATGCGCTCTTTTAACGCAAAATATAATCTCTCTATTTTCTTTCTTGCTACATTCTTGTTCGTTCAAACCATGGTAAGTGTACCCCCGCAAGAATTATACAGTGAATCGGGTCAGACGTATGTCATTGTCTATTTTATATCTTTTTTTCTGGGGGTAGCGCTCTGTGCGTTGATCCATAAATATTGTTTACGACAACCAATTACCCCAAAAGAAGCGAGTGCGACAGACCAAAAGAATTTTTAAAATAGCTTGAGCTACTAAAAGGATTGTAATTATAATACAGTAACACAATGGATTAAACAGAAAAAAGGGGGTTGCTGTGTGTAATAAGGCAGTTCTTTTTATATTTTTTATTGCTACATTTCCCATTTGTACCATGAATTCCGATGTATCTCGTGATAGCACACCTAAGAAATCCCAAAAAAATCGTATGCTTCATGCTCTTCGAGTCCTTCCTTTCTCTTTGTTTTCTCATAAAAAGAAAAAAGATAGAGCGATCGGAACTCCTCAGATAGTTTTTTCTATAGAAAGTTTAGCGAAAGAAATTGCCGCTCATATATATACCGGGAGCTGTTTTCGGGAAAAATGCAAAAATATACGGAAGTTTTCAGGTATCAATAAAACTACATATTCTTTTTGTGAAAAAAATGGATATACCGATAAAGAAATTATTCAAAATTTGGCCATCGCGTATCGGCAGAGCGATTTTGAAGTAGCGATTTTCTCGGGACATAAAAGAATGTCGCAAAAAATAAGGGATCTTTTTAACAAAGTCCAAGACCCGTATCGGTTATTTTCTGTTACCGATTTACAGGATAGATGGTTGATTAATGCGACTTATCCTGCTAAAAATGAAGATATTATTTCTCTTGCAAACGAAACATTACTAACAACCGCTGTTAAAAATTTTGATATAAAAAAAACAGAGACTTTGTTGCACGCCGGTGCACATTACGAGGTGATTGATCCTATTGCTCTTATGGTTGTTCCACAAATTAACAGCTTCAATTATCTCTCTCTTGATAAAGAAAAACAATGCGATTTTTTCTCTATTGTAGAGCTTTTACTTGCCTATGGCGCTCATCCTGATAACCGATATAAGGTAATTATTCCTACGTTGCTTCATCTTGCTGCGTTTAATAATGATAAAGATTTGGCTCTGGTGTTGTTAGAAAGATATAATGCTGATCCGTATAAGCTCTATATTGAGTGTGATACCTTTGGTTCGGGAGATATAGCACATCTTGCAGATCAATTGGGAAAACATTCTCCTGATGAGCAGTATTTGGAAACTGACAATAGTCGATTAGATAAAGATAACGCGTTTACTTTAGAGCAGGGAGAACCACGAGGGTGGTTAAAAATAATGTACGATGAAATTCAAGAAAGAAAGAAAAAGAGAAGCTCACCGACGTAGTTTTTAAGCAAAAATTAAAGGTATTTCTATGCGCAGACCAATGGTTTTTTTATGCATCTTTGTTTCTTTGCAACTGTCTGCCATGGAGCATAACTCACCAAAGAAAAAGAAAAAAAACATTTTTTCTGCTGCTCAAAAATCTCTTTGTCATCATTTTTTTCCGGAGAAAAAAAAGATAATACCATCATTACCGATGGACTGTTTAGCTCTCCTTACTCATTCTCTTTGCACACAAAAACCAGAAAAAATTAAACATCAGCATATACAAGATACAATAACCAATATCAAACATTTTTCGTGGGTCAATCGCCAATCGTATCATTATTATCATCGGGATGTGGTGGTAAAAGAAATGATTAAAAAGATTGCTGGTACATATGGTGTAAGTGATTTATCTATCGCTATTCTTTTTCGTGCACACCATATTAAAGCAAAATTAGATGATCTGATGGATAAAGTCCAAGATAAAGATGACGTTTTTTCTCGCGAGGATTTGCAAGATCTTTGGTATCTGAACGCTAGCTTTAATTCAGTGATACAGTGGACTCCCGTCTATTTACAAACATTATTATTTGTTGCTGTATGGAACGGCGATGCAATAAAAGTAGAAAGCCTGATTAATGCGGGAGCAGATTATAAGTCTCACAAACTTATTGCCCTTTTAGCTCATAAAGAACATGGCTTATTTTTGACACAAGGAGGAAACTTCAAGATTTTAAAATTGTTGCTTACATGTAAGGAAGATCCAGATGATCGCTATAGTCGCAATAATCTTACCTTACTTCAACTGGCTGCTTTGTATAATGATAAAAGCCTGGCACACTTATTACTTTCTCATGGAGCCAATCCGTGGAAAGCCCATGTGAGTCCTCGTTTCACGTATGAAGAGTTATGTGATAATTCAAATATTTCTTTGTTATATATGCATCTTGCTACAGATGCTGAACCATGGAAAGATAATGCATTTACCTTAGAACGAGGAGAACCAAAAGGGTGGTTGATGGCGATGTATGAAAAAATGGTAGAGTCGAAGGCTCTTAAAACAACTCTTTCACTAACTGATCAATCTGTTCAGAAGTAACTTCATCTGCCATGCAGGCATAAAATTTTTCATCATATTCACGGGTTTGAACAACAACTGGCATGGTGACTGCGTGACCAAGTAACAAGACCTGTTTTTTTGTATCTAAAGAAGCTAAAATTGTTCGCAAGGCATTTGAGCCACTGACACCCATGAGCACCGCTTGAATATCTTTTTCATCAGTGAGTTGTGCAACAATTTTGGTACCAATTTGAGAAATTATCTCTTGATCAATGCCTGATGGGCGCTGATCAACAACAAGTAATGAAACATAATATTTACGCATTTCTCGCGCAATCACCCCAAAAATAGTTTGACGTGCAGCTTGCGGATTTAAAAATTTATGCGCTTCTTCAATCGTGATGAGTAATTTTTTGGGTTCATCTTCTTTTCGTTGGGAACCTAAAAATTTTTCTGTTTTTGCCACGTATTCAGTATGGATACGGCGAGAAATAATGTTGGCAATCAGCAAGTACACAAATGTCGAGGTATAATTGCCAAATTCAACAATGATATTAATTCCTTTATCAATGAATTCCATCATCTGATCAATGACTGGTACGTGCGCGCCTTTATGTAGTGGCTTAAAAAACGGAAGACGTTCAATGCGCTTTAATTTTCGATAGAGTGCTGCAATAGATTCAGGATGTGCGCCAATTGATTGCGCAAATTCTTTTAAATTTTCGCCCTGGTTAAGCAACACAAATAACCAATCTTGTTTATATTGTGCAACAATTAAATAGGCTGCTTCAATGGCGGTTGCGTGCAGATTAAGTTCTTCTTGGAGTGAAAGCAAATCTTCCACTTGAATAGATTGATAGGAAAGCACAATATCAACATCCGGGCATCCACCGCGTCTGCGCGTTGAATCGGGATCAAGTGAAAAAATGGCAACACGATCAGAAAACAATGTTTTAAGCCCTTTTACAAAGGATTGGTGTTCTGATTCTTTGCGTGCTTGCAAGCCATATTCACTATGCATATCAAAGATAAGATTGATCGCTTTATTATTTTTAATAAGGCCTGCCAGAACCAAGCGTGTAATAAACGTTTTTCCGGTACCTGTTTTTCCAAAAATACCATTGCTGCGTTCGGTTAATCGTTCTAAATCAATACACACGGGGGTGTTCATATCAAGGGGACAACCGATATTAAAATATTTTTTACTGGTGTGCGCTTCGTCGCCAAAGATTAACGCAACATCTTTTTTATCTGCTTCATGTACTGCCGCAAAATGTGCAGGAATTGTTTTAACTGGCGAGGGTTTATTTTCTTTGGTGAGCATGAGCATTGGTTTGATGACTGCTGTGGCATAAATATCGCGTTGTTGAAGTAAGGAAGTGAGCAATGTTTCTTCTTGCGTGGGAGGAAACAATAAAATATCAGGATGGGTAACTTCTAAACTTAAATCTGTGATCAGAGAAAAAAAGGTGTATGATTTGCCGACAATAGAAACAAACTTTCCGGTTTTAATTTCTTCGAGTGGGGTGTTTGGTGCGATGCGGATCACCAGACCTTCCGTCAGTGATCCGGAGATTATGTTGCCGAGGACTTTCTTCAAAAACTTACTCTTTTTTTTATTTTATTATCCCATCAGCATGATCGCCTTTTCTCGATCAACTTCTAAAAAGCACGGCCGTTGAAGATAGATTGCTCGTTTTTCATCATTATTTAACATAAATGAAAAATCAGATCCTGCAACAAGTGAAAGTATGATCGGTGCGTGATTGGGTTTTATAATTAAGGCACCGGAAGTGGTATGCGCTTCAATCCATTGAACCGTAAACTCTTGTTTGTGTTGCGGACTGATGATGTGTAACTTCACGTATCATTCCTTATGGTGTTTGCGATAATTTAGCAGCTTTTTGCAGCACTTCTTCTAAGGTGCCGACCATATAAAATGCTTCTTCCGGAAGATTATCGTAATCACCGGTTAATATCTTTTCAAAATCTTCAATTGCTTTTTCACGCGGAACGTAGCGCCCTTGCATACCCGTTGCAAATTCTGCAGTGAACAATGGTTGTGTTAAGAATTTCTGGACGCGTTTTGCGCGTTTAACAATAATTTTATCTTCTTCTGCTAATTCTTCCATTCCTAAAATGGCAATAACGTCTTGCAGTTCTTTATAGCGCTGCAATACATTTTGAATGGTACGTGCTACCTGATAGTGACGTTCGCCAATGATATTTTCTTGTAATCCTTTTGAATTAGATACTAGTGGATCAACAGCAGGATAAATACCAAGTTCTACTAATTTACGAGAAAGTACGGTGCTTGCATCCAAATGAATAAAGGTGGTTGCAGGAGCAGGGTCAGTGATATCATCGGCAGGAACATAGACTGCTTGAATAGAAGTAATTGAACCATCAATAGTACTCGTGATGCGTTCTTGAAATGCGCCCATTTCTGATGCAAGTGTTGGTTGGTATCCAACGGCAGAAGGCATGCGTCCAAGTAATGCAGAAACTTCAGAACCCGCTTGCACAAATCTGAAGATATTATCAATAAATAAAAGCACATCTTTTTTTTCTTCATCGCGGAAATATTCTGCCATGGTAAGACCGGTGAGACCTACACGTAAACGGGCGCCCGGCATTTCACCCATTTGACCAAAAACGAGTGCCGTTTTATCAAGCACACCCGTGCGTTGCATTTCTAACCACAGTTCATTACCTTCCCGGGTACGTTCACCAATGCCGGTGAACACAGAAACGCCGCCATGTTCCGTTGCAATGTTACGGATAAGTTCTTGTACTAAGACAGTTTTACCCACGCCTGCACCACCAAAAAGACCAATTTTTGAACCTTTAATATACGGGCACATGACATCGATAACTTTAATGCCTGTCTCTTGGATTTCATTTTTTACTTTGAGGTGAGTGAATGTGGGGGCGGATTTAAAAATGGGCCATCTTTTTTGTTCGGCTAGCGCCGGTTTGCCATCGATGGGATTGCCTAGAACATTGAATACGCGTCCTAGTACTTCATTGCCCACTGGAACACTGATAGGTGCGCCGGTATCAATAACTTCTAGTCCGCGGGTAATATTAAAGATGTTTTCAATGGCGATACAGCGTACTGCGCCGTCACCAAGTTGCTGAGCAACTTCAATACTGGCTTGTTTGTGCGATTGTCCGTTCTGCTGGGGAAAGATAATATGTAACTCATTTAAGATATTTGGCGTTGCTTCATAAGGAAATTGAACATCAACAATGGTCCCGGTGATGCCAAGGACATAACCATTTTTTTGGTTGAGTGGGGTAGCATTTTTTTCAGTATTGTGGAATTGGTTCATAGGAGATGCGCCTGTGCGTAAAAAAAGAGGGTTATTTTCAGCCCCAATCTTCATTTATTTCGATCGGGGACCCCAATAAAGATAGTTTGGGGGGATTACACTATAATTAACCTAAACCATGTCTGCTTCTTTGTAAAGAAGGCTAACAATTACAGATTCCTAAAGGATTGTTTCTTTCTTCTTTGACTTTAAGGCCGACAATCTATAATCTGCTGCACTAATTACCATGTTTTAAAACACTGAAAGTTACATATGAGCAAAAATATATTGTTATTACTCAGTCTCAGTACAATAGCATATACTATGGAGCCGGCGCGAGAGCTTCCTGAACCACTCTATTTGGTCGTTGGAAACAGAGAAAATACATATAAAAATCAATTTCCCTATGCTCAACTTTGGAAAGAAAATAAAACAGATCCGACTTATAAAACCGCATACAGAGGAAAAGCCACTACACTCGACCCTCTCAGATGTACTCTGCCAGATTGCGCCCATCTTGTTGGCGAGCCTGAAATATTCCCCTTTAAGCGTTCTATTAAAGCGGCCTATTTGGATCGAATGCCTACATTTAGAGCAATGGATTTAGTAAATGTCGGGATGACTTCTCCTGACTCTGGACATGCTTTTAGAATGGTAAAAAATTGTCAAAATCTCTTAGGAAATTGTGTTAGAAATATTCGTAAATATATGGCTCCAGATAGCACAATAGAAATAGAATGGCATCCGAGTATAGGTCTTTATACGGATGATGTAACCACAGTAAAATCAATATTTCCTGAGGATGATACTCTCAGAAGTCCATTTTCTGGATTTATTAATGCAGGTCTTATGGAAGCAGCAATTCAAATGATATATTGTAAAGAAATACCAGAAGAGATTGCTATTAATCTTCCAGAAGCATTTTTAGAATGCGCACGATCATTAAGTAAAACATTCAAGGAAATAATTGCCTTTTATGTACAACAAGGAATTGGAACAGAGGAATTGCTTATAGAGCGAATAAAACGGGAATTTTGGTTGTGGAATGAATTAGATGAAAAAAATAAGCTCGTTGCATTAACGCATGGTCCATCCGCAAGCCTTGAAGATTTTTCACAAGCAATTGCAAGATGTCCTATGTTTCCAAAACGCCCAATA
Source organism: candidate division TM6 bacterium SOIL31 (assembly GCA_001468865.1). Lineage (GTDB taxonomy): Bacteria > Babelota > Babeliae > Babelales > Vermiphilaceae > SOIL31. The sequence goes on along the minus strand of LDIY01000016.1, from coordinate 12,656 downwards.
GATCTTATATTTGGTAATGGATGTCAAGTTTATTCACAAATTATAGCATTTTTTGGACACGAAAAATTCACTGTATTTGATGCGAATGGTATTTTTAATGATTCTCTTTTTGCCTGCATGCTTTCTGATGCAGCAGCTATACATAACGCACCATATGTAAAAGAATTCATGCAAAAAAATGGTTTTAAGAATGTTACTATTGAAAGGACTAAAAGTAAACGTAATGGTCGTGAAAATGTATGGATTGTTAGCGGTGTTTCTAATGAATCTGCAGCGTAGTAAATAGAGAAAATGAAAAAACCGGCAACTATTTTTATAGTGTGTCGGTTTTTTACATTCTTCTTAATTAAATATGCTTAGCGCAAGTCTACTTCAAAAGTAATGCTATTTTGAACATTCCACTTTTCATGCATTGTAAGATTAAATTGAGGTGAATAATCTGCAGTTTTTACAAAAATAAGTCCTTCATACTTATCACCAGATTTTATGATCACATCAGTTGTTATCATCTTATTTTGTAGGTCTTTGTTAATGCGATGATTCATGACCATAGATTTAATGGCTTTACCATAAAATGGTAATCCGCCTACGATAGCCATCAGAGGAAGACCAAAAATTACTGCATATGGTACGGCAACAGAAAGTGCAGGAATTAGGACAGCGGCTGCTCCAATCACTGCTCCATTTGAAACAGCAGAAATACCAATGCCGCCAAAAATTCCCGTTGCTATTCTACCGGTACTGCTTGTTTTGATTAAGCGGGTAACTTGATGTACTGATAATGAGGTGAAATCCTGATTTTGAGCTGAAAAAATATAATTTTTTCTACTGAGGTTATGAATGGAGCAATGGATAATTTCAACTGAAGGCAACAGATGTTCTGCTCGAACACCAAAAAGATGCTCAATTTCCTCGACGGTTAATCGTTTTGATTGCAGGACAACATTATCTTCCATGCCCCAATAGGTAAAATTATTGGGCAAAGTCTGTAATGACTGACTTTTATATCTGGGAACATTCAAGCATCCTGGCAGCAAAAGTAACCCAGCTAATAAAAAACCGATACTTTTTTTATTCATGTTATTTCTTTCATGAGATTCATGCAGATCTTTGTTTTGGTTTTAATCATGAGTTACAAATGATGCGTGCAGATCTACATCGAAAAGAACACTGTTTTTAATATTTCCTTTTTCCTGCAGAGTGAGGCTGAATTGAGATGAATAATCGGATGATTTCACAAAAATAAGACCTTCATATTTATCGCCGGATTTGATAACTATATTTTCATGCAATGTTTTTTCTCTCAGATCTTTGCTGATACGAGCATTCATTACGATAGATTTTATACCTTGAGCAAGACATGTTAGACCTAATATCGAACCCGCAATTCCTATAACAATTAGACCTCCCAATATTCCACCAGTTATTAATGACCCGCAACAAGCAAGCATTATAGGAAGCATTTCAATACGAGAAACACCTAATATGGAAAAAGCTGCTACAATAGGAAGAGAAGGATAGGTGACCAATGCACCGCAAGCCAATCTACTAATACTACTTGTTTTTCTCATTGATCGAGAAATATCATGATATTTTACCTGCTCCAGATAAATATTATTATGAGAAAAAATATATGGCGTATTGCCTAAATTATGAATAGAAATATAAATAACCTCGAGTTCATCCTCGATTAACGCACTACGACTATCAAAAAGATAATTTTTTTCTGCTTGACCTAAACACTTTGCGTGCACAACAACATTTTTTTCGATTCCCCGATAGGTGCAATGGTCACTTACCGATTGTAATGATCGACACTTATATCTAGGCACATGCATACAGCTGGGCAATAGCATCAAACCTGCCAGTAAAAAACCGATACTTTTCTTATTCATGGTCACCCCTAAAAATTCTCATTGGCGCACAAAGGCATTTTGAAAAATCAATTATTATTATTTAGGGTATAAAAAGGGTGGTTGTTTGGCAAAGGGGCCCATCAAATGGGCTTTTTTAAGCTTTATTGCGCAGGTGGACCTTTGGGTTTATAGTAAGTTTTATGAATTTTTCTTGAACGGACGTTAAAAAAGGGGAATAGACCATGAAATCCATTACATTTGACTATAAAAATACCTGTCAGATTAATGGTAGCGAATTGGACAAAGTCCAAAAAGAGCTACCAAAAGAAATTGAACGTATGAACGCTGCTCGTACGAGCGGATATGATTCCGACTATGCGTCTATCAATCTTCCTTTTGATGAAGAGTTGCTCAAAGCAGTATGTGCACGCGTAAAAGAGAAAAAATCACTTTCTCCCACAACGCTCGTAGTAATTGGTATTGGTGGATCAAATTTGGGAACAATTGCCGTGCTTGAAGCGTTGCGGGGGAAATTTTATAACAGCGATCAAGAGGTGAAAGTCTACTTTGTTGGGACCACTGATACTGATCACGTGAATGATATTGCGCAAATAACAGAACGTGAACTTGCTACCGGGAATAATATTATTCTGAATGTTATTAGCAAATCCGGAGGTACCACGGAAACAATTGCTAATTTTGAAGTTCTTCTTGAGATTCTTAAAAATCATCGGCCGTATAATTATCACCAATTTGTGGTTGCAACTACGGATGAAAATTCTGCATTGTGGGATATTGCGCGTAAGGAAGAATTTGCAGTATTGACCATTCCTGCACGTGTTGGTGGCAGATATTCTGTTTTTTCTGCAGTAGGATTGTTTCCGCTATGCTTTTTAGATATTGATATAAAAAAATTGGTTGAAGGTGCGCGCAGTGGTTGTGCGCTTAGTACACAAAAAAATTTTACTACTAATTATGCAGCAATCAGTGCAGCGCTCATTGCGCACCATTACCGTATGGGCATGATTATTCATGATACTTTTCTTTTTTCTGTTGCTCTTGAAAGTTTAGGTGCATGGTACCGTCAACTTTCTGCAGAAAGTGTTGGCAAAGCGCAGACGCGTGAAGGAAATAAAATTAATGTGGGATTATTACCCACTATTTCTATGGGAAGCACTGATTTGCATTCGGTGGCGCAGCTTTATTTAGCAGGGCCGAATAATAGATTTACGACATTTATTAGCGTTGCGCACAACGCATCAGATTTAGTGTTGCCGACGTATTCTGAATTTGAATCTGTTGTTCCTGCTATTCAAGGTAAATCTTTGCAAATCATTATGAATGCTATTTTACAAGGTACAGAAAAAGCCTATGCGCATGATAAGCGACCATTTGTTGTATGGGAAATTTCCGAAAAATCTGCGTATTATATTGGTCAGTTTATGCAGATTAAAATGATTGAGATGATGTATCTTGGATTTCTGCTGAATGTAAATCCTTTTGATCAGCCTGAGGTCGAAAAGTACAAAAGGGAGACGCGAGAGATACTTCGTCTATCCTGATTCTGTACTTGAAAATATGATATTTCCCTACCCCGTTCGCCCTGAGTGTTTTCCGAAGTTCTTACGTAGGAAAATGTATCGAAGGGTTAGTCTTATTTCTGTGTTTGAAAATTTTTTTTGAAAAAACTAGGCAAGAATTACCCTTCGATACATTTTTTGAAGACAAAAAACACTCAGGGCGAACGGGATGAGGGAACAATTTTTTGCTTGTGTAGAATTAAAACGTCAGCTTGATAAAATCCCTTCGACAAGCTCAGGGTGATCGGCTCATATTTTTTAAAACGTGAGTTTTATAAAATATGAGGCACAAAATGCCGCAAGCAAATTACAAATGAGAGACAAGATAAAAAAGTGCGTGATAAAGAATGGTCGCCAGTAATTGATGATGCAATAAAAAAGAGCCTGCATCACTGATAAAATACCGCCAAGCAGCAAGGAAGCGTCAAGGGCATTATAAACATTCGGTTCACCGCCACCGATAAATTTCCATTGAAAAAAATTGATTAAAAGGCATGAAACAAATCCAAAATAAGTAACAATAGCAAACGCATAAGATCCCAGCGTCAAGATTAATGCGGATATCAAGCGCATGCGTCCCATGAGAATGAACATAAACCAAGTGAAAACAATACCGAGCGCCAGCTGATACCATCCCCACGTCATCATCCATAATAACTCATCAACAAAAAAACTTACGCAGCGCATTAACATATTTTTATCCCATCTTTGTTTTTTGCTTTTTACTATAGTATAGTGTTACAAAATTTTCTCATAATTTTATTCTTCTTTGCAAGTGGTCTCCTGTTTGTTTTCAATTTTCGATTCTTGATTCTAAATTTGGAGTCCCCATGCGAACGAAGCGAGAAAGGGGCTAAATGGTATGATTTTTATCCCACATCTAATGAGTTATTTGTTTGCGTTTTCTTTACTCTGGGGTTTTTCGCTACACGCAAGTACAGTGCCTGCAAACACAGATTCTATTAGAGGCGCCAAAACGCTCAATAATAATCCAAACTTCACCAATTGTGCTACTACTATCAGTCCCACGATCAGTCCACAATTTATTACTAACACTACATCAACCATTCATGCAATTGGCATAAAGATTGGTGATATTTTTGTTCTTATTTCGCAAACAATGAAAGAAGTGATAACAAAAGATAATTGGACCCTTTTGAAAGATCTTATTAAGAAGTTGATGTGGCAGCATCGTTATAAAATTGCAGGAGGTACGGCGATAGGATCATACAGTGCCATGAGTATTCTTCTCATTGCAGATTATCATCAGTTAGATAACAATATGATCTGGCCGCGCTGGAAGCATAAGTTAACCTTTGAAGATTTATGCGCGATTCCGCAAAAAGAATTGGCAAAAGAATTAATGCTTGCCATCGGCCAACATCATTATAATAAAGATAATCCAACTGATTTGGCGTATCCACTCATTGCATTCATCAAAGAAATTGATTGGGAAATAGATACTATTAAGCGATACATAAAAACAACTAAAATCATCAAAAGCTTATCTTTAATAAAGCTTTTTCCTACCAATGAAAGAAAAATCAATCAAGCGACTGAAATGCTTGAAAGGGTGCTTTTTATCAAACATATTTTCCTTTCTTGGCTTGCTGACTATAACCTCACCAGTGCGGAAAAATTGAATAGTTAAGTGCCAATCTGACGATTGGGACGCCGATTTTGCCATATTTTGTGTTATAAACGTACTCTAGATCGTTGCTTTGCCCATCTACCTTCTTAGAATATTCATATTGACAAATAGTAACAATTTGGTAGGCTTATAGTAGGTGCCTCAAAGGACCTAAATCAAGGAGGAAAACTACTATGAAAACGCTTTATAATATCAAAAAATTGTTTCTTATTTTCTGTATACCCTTTTTTACGCTTGTCAGTGCAAAACAAGAAGAGACGATCAATCAATACTCTCTCACGAATCGTAGTGTTCCTGCGTGTTATGCTGATCGAATTGCTTTTATAAAAGATGAAAACGAAAAAGAATTTGTTGTTAAAAGGTCTCCTTTTTCAGAACAAGCAATTCATGAAACGGTATGTGCGCACATATTAAAGACTCGTGGTATCAATACTAATCATGTAGAAATAATACCAGCACATCATTCACCGGTGAGAAAATTTGATTCTTATGTAACAACTATTCATGATTTTGTTCCTGGTGAACCCATTGACGAAATAGATGATATGCAGGATTTTAATATACAAGATGGTCTCGTCTCCAATTCTACCTTAAAAAGTATCATTCGATATAAATGTGAGGGGTTGGTAGCTGCTAATATATATCTCGATGATAATGATAGTAATCAATCCAATAATTTGTTTGATAAAGAAACCAACACGCTTTATACCATCGATAAAGAACGGGCGTTTTTTAATCTGTATAAGGTGCCTAATACTCCTGACGCATCTTTATATAAATTGCCAAGGTATTTGCTTGCAACACGAACGCATGAATCTTTAGCCAGGGTAAACAGAAATGAATTATCTTCTGAAGAAATTAACGCCTTAAAAGCTGTTAATAATAAACTGAAAGAGTTGATGATCGAATATCCTCCCGCATTATTACAAAAAAAATGGCTTGAGACAGCAGAAAAAATTAATTATGAATATCATCCTGAAAAACAAAAATATATGTTGAAATTCTTTGAGTATAATTTTGATGAAAATTGTAAAGTGACGATGCAGTTGAATAGGCTGACTAAGCCATCTCACAAACTCTCCTTTAATAATGTGGAGAGTATCTTAAAAGGAATGGTTAAAGGTGCACAAAATTTCGTGCCTGCCATGCAATCATAAATTAAACCTCAATTATTGGATAAAATTTTATGAAAAAAATTAATATATATTATAATATCGTACTCTTATTTTTAATGGGGATGGTTCCCGTCTTGGGCGCAGAAAAGAATTGGTTCTCGGAGAAGGTTGACAACTTTACTATGAAAATTAGTGATCTTACCAAAAATATGCTCAGCCGACATACTTATGTAGCCGGATCATTTGAGCACTTCAAGGATATGGGAACTTTGCTTTTTGTACCAAAACCTTGTGCGCAACATATCTTATATCAACAACGCAAAAATATGCTCAATTTCTTACAAGAGAATGAAGCAAACGCTTTAGAAGGTATCAAGAATGAATTTAATTTTGATGATGCAGAATGGGAAACAATAAATACTACCATCCAAACGGAATCAGAATTTAATCTTAAGGCCATGCGACAGAAAGCAAAAACCAAAGCGTATCGAGATTCATCATTGCCGAGTCCTTGGGTTGAAGCGCTTAAGAGAGAATGTGATCGTCATAATCTTGATAATGAAAACGTTGACTTTAATGTAATCGACAATTCAAGGGCAATTGCAAATGCTTTTCAAAAGCGGCCTAATGTACTATTGAATATATATTACAACGCAAGGGTGCGATTGAGTACAAATTGGATTAGGAACAATAACTCTTCTTCCAAGTTGCTGAATTTCGTTGCAGCTCATGAAATAATGCACACCGTAAAAGGGGATAGCATTGCAAAGGAGGTCATTCAGAACGGATTAATTGATAAATCAGAAACAGTAAATGACTTAAGAAATAAATATAAAGCAGTACAAAACAAATATGGCAGTTTTTCTAATTGGTTATGGGGTGAGTATTCTCAAGATCAATTTATTAAAGATTTGAATCATGTTAATGAAGATTTAAAAAAGGAAGATGCAAAAATTCGGGAAGTGTGTGATAATTCGTGTGCTTACAAAAAATGGAAGGCTGCACAGGAGAAAACAGCGGACACCACTATAGCTTGTATTGATCCCGAAATTGCGCAGGCAGCTGCTTATGTTGCTCAAAAACATTTACATGGATATACCGAAAATCGTAATGACATGCGTGTGATAAACATGAATTGGGAAATAGCACAATTAACTGAAAAATTAGAAAAATGGCGTAACTGGTTTTAAAAAATAAACACCAGACTCAACTATAATTTTAAAAGGTGGTATGATGAAATTAATTCATCTACCACCTTAACTTTTTATCCATAATTATGCCCAAAATAAAACAATTATCACCACATGAAGCACAAAAAATAGCAGCGGGAGAAGTTGTCGACCGTCCTGCAAATATCGTCAAAGAGTTGGTTGAAAATTCAATTGATGCTGGCGCAACGCGCATCACCATTTATGTTGAAGACGGCGGTAAACAATTAATCCGTATTGTTGATAATGGGTGTGGTATGGATGTTGCCGATGCGCAAATTTGTTTTGATCGGCATGCAACGAGTAAAATTACCCGGGTTGATGAATTAGAATCGATTGATACCTTTGGTTTTCGGGGAGAGGCGCTTGCAAGTATTGCTTCGGTGAGCAAAATTACAATGCTTACTAAAGAAGAAGAAAGCTTAGAAGGCACACACATTACCATTGAAGCAAATCATATAAAAGGAATGAATTCTGCAGCGTGTGCAACAGGCACAGATATCAGCGTACGCGATCTTTTTTTCAATGTGCCAGCACGTAAAAAATTTTTAAAGACTACGGCAACAGAATGGCGTGCAATTCAATTATTATTTAATGCATTTTGCTTTGATTATCCTCACATTCATTTTTCATTATTTACCGAGGGTAAACAGGTCTCTAACTGTCCGATTTCGCAGGATCTAAAAAATCGTGCGTTGCAAGTTTTTGAACCTGTTTCACATAAGCATATGTTAGATGTGGCAATTGTTGATAAAGAAATTACCATTACTGGTATCATTTCTGATCATCAACATTATCGCTATGATCGCAGTGGCATCTATCTTTTTGTAAATAAACGATGGGTAAAAAATCAGCATTTAAGCAGTGCATTAATCAAGGGCTATGCAAACGTCATCCCGAATGGTCGCTATCCTATTGCGGTTATTAGTATTACTGTGCCTGCGTGTGAAGTTGATATTAATATTCATCCTCGCAAAGAAGAAGTTAAATTTCTTCATCCTCGGCGGGTGGAGCTGGTGCTGCAGCAGGTGGTGAAGGCGGCATTGGAAAAAAATGTATCCAACTACATTGGGAAAGAGGTGGTGTTTAAGAGTGCAGAAACATCTGAATATATTCACCCGAAGAAAGATTTTAATCCGTTTGATTTTGATACGTTCTTGAAAAGGGATGCGTTTACAACAAGTCCTAATCAATTACTTGCTGCTAGTTCTGAAGATCGATTGGAAAAACCCTTCGATACATTTTTGCAAGCAAAAACACTCAGGGCGAACGGGGAGGGGATATCGAATGAAAAAGATTTAGAAAATGTTCTTATAAAAGAAGAAATATTCCCCTCCCCGTTCGCCCTGAGTGTTCCCGCAGGGAATGTATCGAAGGGTTTTTCTTCTAGTTCAATTCCTACGAATTTCCCGTGTGAGATGCAATCGAACATGGGGTACAGGCTTATTGGTCAATACAATCAAACATACCTTCTCATCGAACAAGAAGATGGTCTCTTTTTAGTAGATCAGCATGCAGCACATGAACGCATTTTATATGAATTATTTTCCGAGCGATTTGCAGATGTTGCCACCATGCAATTATTATTTCCCCAAGTTATTAATCTGAGCGCACAAGACATTGAAGTTATCACGCCACATCTGGCTATTTTTGTTGCAAACGGAATTATTATTGAGCAATACGCACATGATCAATTAATAGTGCAATCATTACCTGTACATCTTAAGGATCAATCATTAACTGATCTTGTTAAAGAAGTGATATCATGGATTACTGAATGTTCGTCTCTTGATGTGCAAGCATTCAAAAAAACGATCAATCATAAATTACAAGCGCAGATGGCATGCAAAGCTGCGGTAAAAGCCGGCGATACGTTGACGCAAGAAAAAATGGAACAACTTTTGCATGATTTACAAAAAACAGCCAACCGGTTTTCCTGTCCACATGGCAGACCAACTGGTTGGTTGTTATCTTTGTCTGATATTGAAAAAAAATTCAGACGACGGCTTTAAATTAACCCTATTTACAATGCTCTTTTCTCTTTCCCGCTCGTCCTGAACTTGTTGAAGGATATCTTCTGAGCGTTCTTTTCTTAAAATAATCTTAAGTAAAGAATACGCAAAAGTATTTTCTTTTTAGTTGTTTAAATTTATTATATGCGCTCAAAGATATCCTTCAACAAGTTCAGGACGAGCGGGGGGATAACTTAGCAACAAAATAAACCTAAAACTACACGAGGCGGTCTTTAATGCGCATGTGATTTGTGTTCAGACGCAACAAATTTGCGATATAAATACGCATATGCAAGTGTTGATACTGGCCAGGTAATGATCACACTTATCCAGCTCACAAAGCCAAGAGAGACAATTATTTTTATTGCAACCCAGAATGCAAACATATCCCAGATGTGTGGCTTGGTCACTTCATAACTCATCTTAAGAGCATGAATAGGGCCAGCATGTTTATCAAGAATAAAATAAGGGAAGAATGCAAAACAGAGCAACGCAATGAATCCTGGTAAAATAAAGAGCAACCAACCAACCCAGACCATTGCGCAATATAAAATCCATGAAATCAGTGCTTTTGGAGCAAGAGCAAATGCAGAAATCAATTCTTTATAACTGCTACGATTATTATCATAGAGTTGCAGAGCTATTCTTTTGAATCCTAAATCTAATCCAACAAAAAAGAGCGCTAATACCACCGCTGAAATCAGTAATGCAACAAAATTATTGCTTACTATGCTCATAAAATATGCGCCTGATTGTGATGCTACTCCGACACAATCATAACCGACACATTCTTGATAATCTTTTAATGCTTGCGAGGACACGATAGCTTGAATAAAGCCTTTATTTAAAAAGGCAATAATCCCTACCACTAGGGAAATAAGGCCGGTACCGACAAGTAAAACAATAACAAAAAGACGCACATGCTCCAGCAGAGAATTAAAAGCAAAACCTATTGCTTGGCCTGTATACATTTTTCTTTCATGCATCTTTGTAACTCCTTTTTTTAACAATAATAATTGACATGGATACATCTAATCACATCATTGGAAAGAATTGCAATAACTTGATCGCAGGTTTTAGTTCATATTTTTTAGGAATTACTTTGAGAGATAGTTATTATGCAGTTATTTTTATCGAATTGATTTTTCAATTCTTGCATTAAAACCGCGGGTGCAGATGAAAACTTATCTTTGGTAATCCATACGCGTATAGTCAAAAAAAGGCGTATTTCAGTATCGTAATCATGCTGTCCAATTTTATTGATCATGATTGTTGGGGCAGGAGTTTGTAGAAAGAGTGTATTGTTTTTTATAACGTCATAAATCTGCTTTTTAATATGTTCCACATCCTGCGTGTAGGGTACTGATAAGATACAATCAATGCGCTTGGTATCGTAATAGGTCAGTGTTGTCAAATGTTGTTTAAGCATTGTTTCATTAGGTATGCGTACAAATTTATTATCAAGTGTGCAGACACGTACGGCAAGAAGATCAATTGATTCAACGACTCCCACTACATCACCAACTTTAATGATGTCGCCAATAGAAAAGGGGCGTTCAAGTACCAAAAAAAATCCACTGATGATGTTGGAAATACTTGTTTGCGAAGCAAAACCAATAGCAACACCAAAAACTCCTGCAGCACCAAGCAGAGCAGTTACGTTAAAGCCAAATTCATGCAATATAGCAATAGCAATGCACATGAGGCCTGTGTAAAAAACAATGCGATCGAGCAGTACGCAACTATGATGTGAAAAACGACGGGAACAGAGGGATAAAAATAAACGGCTGCACCATTGGAGTAATGGTATGCCAACAAGAATTAAGAATGCAATACGTACTACATTACCAAGATAAAGCAACAATATATCGCTCATATAGCATCTTCCTTATCTTACTTATTTACCGGTGACGATATTTGTTTGCCATCATGGGTAATAATAAATGCAATGGAAGCATTCCTCGTAGGCGCAATCCATAATTAATTAACCATAGTGCACCAAGTGCAATAAGAACACGAAGCAATAAATCCCCGAGTGCAACGATAATAATAACAATTCCTGCTATGATGCATAATGAGCCAATAATACGATTCTGATTGGTGGACATAGCGCTCCTTAAAAAAAAGAAAAATTTATTGATTTAGATCCTATCCCTAAACTAAATCTTCGCGCTCACCTTTAAAAAGACTATTTTCTTCTTTAATTAGTTTTCGAATAAGCTCTTATATTGTAAAAATAATACCCCCAATTAACCTATCGGTCAAATCGGGGGTATTATTTTGATTATCAATTGATAAAAACAATTAAATCATTGTTCATTGAATGAGTCGATGATTCTAATTTTATGGCTACTTTTTGTATTTAATAAAATTCTTCAGTAGTTCCTTACCATACATCGAATGAGGATGAAGACGTGCACCATGGGCAAGTAAAAGCTTTATTATTGAATCATTATCCTCAGCTATATTCACTTCCAAAGCATAATCTAACGGACTCCACTGATCACCTATAAATAGGTTAGGATCAGCTCCATATTCTTCAATTAATTTTTTGGTGGCTAAAAAATTGTTTGCATATATAGCGCAACGCAATAGGGTATAATTATCAGGACTACCATATATATCGAGCGTACGATATGTATTTACGTTGATCATTCCCTTCATTGAATCAAGAATTGCAAAAGCAGCTGGCCATTTAACTGTAGGTGGTCCCACTCGACGAGGTGTCATTACTGCATCAAGCATTTGGTATATCTGGGGACGATCAGATTCCATAGCATTTAAACCTGCACTGACAGTTAAAGCTATCATTGTGGATAGTACGAGCATATATGACTTTTTCATGAAAATCTCAGAATAATAAGATTTATGGCAATATATTTACAATTGTAATTATAGGTAAAGTTGAAATTAAAATGCAATAGTTTAAGGTTTTTATTAAATGACCGACAAACCTGCCGCTTGCATAAGCGGTTAGGCCTTTTCAAGGGCGGGGAGGAGAGGTTATTTAATAAAACATTAGAAAGAGCGCTGGAGAAATGAATGTAATGTTTAGTCTTTAGTATAGGCTGTTCGGGGATTGTTTTTTTACTTTATTTTTTATCTGAGGGAGAGGCTAAAGGCGCTGGTTTTTCTTTCGGAGCGGCTTCTTCAGGAGTCTTTCCCAGTACTTGTTGGAGGAAGGGATCTGGTTTTTTATCTGTTGCCGTGTCCGCCCCTTCGACAGAGCTCAGG
>LDIY01000015.1:47975-48578 GCA_001468865.1 candidate division TM6 bacterium SOIL31 | reverse complement strand
GTTTGTCTCGTCTTGGAACAACAAACAGACCATTCTATCGTATTATTGCAACAGATGCTCGTAACAAAAGAGATGGTGAATCTCTTGCAAACGTGGGCACCTATGATCCAATCAATGGCGTAGTGGTTCAGTTTCATGAAGAAATCTATACCGCATGGTTAGCTAAGGGCGCAATCGCGACCGATTCAGCAAAAAAAGTCTATCGTTTATATAAAAAAGCTGGCAAAATAGCAGCATCTGCTCCTGTTGTTGAACAAACTGCAAGCGCTGAACAGGCTTTATAAGGCGGTAGCATGATAAAAGAGCTGATAACTTTTGTAGTGCAACAATTGGTTTCTCATCCACAAGATGTTGTAGTGAATGTTACTGAAAGAGAAGATGGTAATCTTCTTGAAATTAAAGTAGCTCCTGAAGATCGCGGTCGTGTCATTGGTAAAGAGGGTCATACCATAAAATCTTTGCGTGCTTTGATCGATGCAGCCGAACCTCAAGGAAAAAAAATTTCGCTTGAATTGTCTCGATAAATAGAACTTCTTTCGATACTTCAGTATCTCTCAAATAAAATTGAAAAATCCAAAATCCGTTCGCCCTGAGTGTTTTATG
>LDIY01000015.1:22108-47933 GCA_001468865.1 candidate division TM6 bacterium SOIL31 | reverse complement strand
ACAAAAAACACTCAGGGCGAACGGGAATAGGAATCAGCGGGACTTATGATAAATATCTCAATCCTTACCGTTTTTGAACAATTATACGATCCATTCATACATACAAGTCTGGTTGGTCGTGCACAAGAAAAAGAGATTGTACACATAGATGTACAATCGTTTTTTTCATATATACAACCTAAAGAGCGGATCGATGCACCTACCTTTGGTCCCGGGGCGGGGATGCTCATTAGACCCGATGTTGTTCAAAAGGCAATTGAGGATAAAGAAGCTGTGTATGGCAAAGCATTTAAGATCTTTTTTTCTCCTCGTGGTCAAAAAATTGATCAGCGTGTTTTTGAAACAATAGCAGCAAAAACGCAAGAGTGTGGGCATTTGATGATTATACCAGCTCGTTATGAAGGCATGGATGCACGCGTAGAAGAAGAATATGCAGATATGGTTCTTTCTGTTGGTGATTTTGTCATTATGGGTGGCGATGTACCTGCTATGTTACTTCTTGAAGGCGTACTGCGATTGTTGCCAGAAGTAGTGGGCAAACAAGAATCAGTTGCACGAGAATCATTTAACGGACCGTTTGTTGATTTTCCTTCCTACACTGAACCTCTTGAGTGGAAGGAAATGCGTGTGCCGGATGTATTACGCTCAGGAAATCATGCAGCGATTGAAAAGTGGCGAACTGAACACGCGGTAGAAAAAACGGTCAAAGATCATTTTTCGTGGTTACGTGCTCAGGATTTAAGTCTCGCGGAAAAAAAATTAGCGTATGAGCATATGCCATCTCATTATGTTGCACTTATGCATAGCGATGTATTGGTGGGACAAGAAAGATTGCCGGGCGTTACTTCCGTTACTTCACTTGATATTCATGATATTGCGCGATCAGCAAAGACGTATGGAGTAAAGGAGTATTTCTTAGTAACCCCTTTGATTGATCAACAAAAAATTGTGCAAAAATTACTGCATTTTTGGAATCAAGGAGTGGGTGCCGAATACAATCAATGTCGTCACAATGCCATCCAATTGGTAGATTTGGTGAGTACGCTGGATGAAGTCATTGCATGTATTGAAGAAAAAGAAGGTAAAAAACCTTTAATAATTGCAACCTCGGCGCAAATTGGTGATACGCAACAGCTTATTTCTTATAGCGATCAGAAAACAGTATGGGCACATGGTCGGCCGGTTCTGATGATTTTTGGCACCGGACAAGGGCTTTCTCCGGACGTAATTAAGCGCTGTGATTATCTTTTACTTCCTATTGCTGGTTTTTCACCATTTAATCATTTATCAGTACGATCGGCAGTGGCCATTATTCTTGATAGATGGCTTGGGATTAACCCCATGTTTCATTCCATTCCACAAGGGGGCCCCAACGGAAAGAAGCGAAATTAGAGAGGCGTCAAATTTGCGGTTTAATCCTTGTCGAAACAAGGTTTTTAGGTTATATTCAAATATATTAGATAAAATTCAGTCGAAAAAGGTATTTCGCATGTCAAAAGCATCATTTTATACTAAAGAAACAATTCGCACTATCGGTATGCAAAACCGTGAGCTTCCAGCGTTTGGCATAGGTGACGTTGTTGTTGTTTCTCAGTTGATTAAAGAAGAAGTTACGGGTAAAGACGCTGCAAAAAACAAAAATGCAACGAAAGACCGTTTGCAAGCTTTTCAAGGTAACGTAATTGCTATCCATAAATGTGGCGCATCAAGCACTTTTACGGTACGTAAAATAGCTGATAATTCAATTGCTGTTGAACGTATTTTCCCTTATTTTTCACCGCTCGTGAAAGATATTAAAGTGTTAAGCAAAGGTGACGTACGTCGTGCTAAATTATATTATCTCCGCCATAAAGTTGGTAAAGCGGGACACGTTAAACAACTTGTTGAAACAAAAGCTGCAATAGCAAAACGTAAAGAAGCAACTGCAACTACAGAGACCGCTAACGTCTCTGAATAAGTATGAATCCTATACGAGAGGATTTGGTAACAGTTCGTTGTATCACTATTATGGTGTTTTGTTTGTTTCTTTCTTCGTGCACCAAGCAACCGTCTTTGCAGCCGAAAAGTAACAACGATCAATTGTTGATTGATAATCAAAAAAATCTTGATCTTATTCTTCAACAAGAAGCAATGTTAATTGATATTCCAATTCCTCTCTATGATCATCGCATTATCCCTTCTGATTTCTCATCTTTCACTTCAGATACATTAGTCTTTGGTTACAAAAGTCCTCTTTCTCGCGCGCAAGCACGAGATTTTTTTATGAATCAAATGGAGCGCTATGGATGGCAGCATTTAGTGACATTTGACACTTCAGAATCATTGTTGCAATTTGCAAGTCCTGATCGTTTTTGTACCATTATTATTAAAAAATTGGGGTCCCCATGCGAAGAGCAACAAAGGATGGGGCATGATATTGTGCAAGATTCATCGCATTCTTCTATTTTTATTTACATAAAAAAAGCGAGCCCAGAGGCTCGCTTATAGATAGTGGGGGTTGTGGGATGAGGAATTTGTCTTAATTCTGCATTTTCTTGCTTAGTAATAATTGACATAGCGACGATACTTAGGTCTATAACGATCATCATAATAACGGCGACGTTTAATAGGTCTATAATCTTCATAATAATAATCATCGTAAGGGGGGTAATAATCGCGGTCATAATAACGACGTCTATCTCTTGTTGCCGCTGAAGACATTGCTCCAAGTCCGAGACCAACGCCAGCTCCGATAGCAGCACCTCTTCCACCGCCAGCTATTCCGCCAATTGCAGCACCGGTAGCTGCGTTTCCGAAAATATTAGCTCCTGGGTCTTCACTATAATAAAATCCAAAAGCTGGAACACTCGAAAGCGTCAAGCAAGTAAAAATAAAGAACGTTATTTTATTAATTGTTTTCATTATCTATTCCCAAAGTTTTTATCGGTTCCATCCTGTATTCGATACGTTGGATCGCTGTAAAACGAGGTATCATACGGATTGTTTTGGGGTTCTTCTCTTTTCCTGTAGCGTGGATCACTGGTGTTTTTGAGGCTGAATATATAGTTACGCATACCCGTTTTCTTGTCGTATGAATACCAGCGCCCACTATCATCACGGTATAAATGTGCTGATAGTGAGCCGATGGCAAAAACCATTATCAAAAGAGCGATCAGTTTTTTATTCATGATGATTCTTTGTTAGTCTCTGTAATATTCGCGACGTTCAGCACGTCTTGCAGCTCTTTCATCACGTCTTTCTTCTCTTCTTGCGCGTCTTTCTTCTCTTCTTTCTTCTCGTTTTTCTTCCCATGTTCTGTCATCGGGAACAGCATCAACAGGAACGGTCGCAACTCTTTCTGCGGCATCAAAAGTGC
The DNA here is from genome assembly GCA_001468865.1 of candidate division TM6 bacterium SOIL31. GTDB lineage: Bacteria > Babelota > Babeliae > Babelales > Vermiphilaceae > SOIL31. The sequence goes on along the minus strand of LDIY01000015.1, from coordinate 44,578 downwards.
CTCCTACTACTTCATCAAAAAGAGCAAGTGCTGGGGAACTTATTGTTGCGATCGCGAGTAAAAGAGCAATTAGTTTTTTGTTCATCATGAGAAAACTCCTTTGTTATAAACATTATTCTATTCTTTATAATATTACAAATAGAATTGAGCCAAAGGCAATGGTTTAAGTTTTTATTGATGAAAACGATAAGAAATGAACGATTGGATCGGTTATTCTGCTATTTCATGAGCGATGTGATACACTTTTCCTGCCCCTAAAAAGAGAATCAGATCATTTTCTTGAACAGATGAGGCTATTGCAGATTTGATGTGAGTGAAATGCTCTCCAAATGGTACATAGCGTACAAAAAAGTATGGATTAATCGATTGGATCTCTTCTGCGAGCCGTTTGCTACTAATTGTATCGATGGGCTGTTCGCCAGCAGAATGAATATCGGTAATAATAAGGGTGTCGATTGCGCTGGTGGCAAAGGTAGATAAAAATTGTGACCATAGTTTTTCAGTACGAGTGTAGCGATGGGGTTGAAAAACGACAACCAGTTTATTTTTAGCGCGTTTGCGCGCTACAAGCAAGGTGTTTTCTATTTCTTTGGGGTGATGACCATAATCATCAAAGACTTCAGCTCCTTTATAGAGACCACGAAATGAGAATCGTCTTTCTATGCCGCCAAAAGATTGTAAGCTGTGTGCGATGGTGGCAAAATCAATGGCAAGTTCTGTTGCAAGTGCAATTGCAGCTAAACAATTATAGATATTATGTTGCCCTGGCATGGGAAGTGTAATTGTACCAAGAGGTTCTAGTATGTTTTTGCGATACACGGTAAAAATTGAATGATCAAGATTAAGAGTAATATTGCGTGCATAAAAATCGGCTTCGTTTTCTATGCCATAAGATAGTGTTTTGACGTGTTCAATTGGTAGTAGAGATTGTATGTTTTCATCATCAATACAAACAATTGCTTTTCCGTAAAAAGGAAGATTGTTCAAAAATTGCATAAAAGTTTGTTTGATGTCATCTAAGTCTTTATAGGTCTCTAAATGTTCCAAATCAATATTGGTAACAATTGCAAGAGTGGGAAATAATTGCAAAAAAGAACGATCGCTTTCGTCCGCTTCTGCAACTAAAAAATCTCCTTTGCCCATGCGGGTGTTAGAAGAAAGATTTTTTAATTGTCCGCCAATCACCACCGTTGGATCCATCTGTGCTTCAATTAAAATATGAGAGATAAGGGATGTGGTAGTGGTTTTTCCGTGTGAGCCCGCAATAGCAATGCTATATTTCGTGCGCATGAGTTCTGCAAGCATACGTGCCCGAGAAATGGTTGGAATGCCACGCGCTTGGGCGCGTTCAATTTCAAGCGCGACTGTATTAATGCTTGTCGCATACATAGGAATGTAAATAAGAATATCAATAGTTGCATCATCACATGCGGAAGAATTATTGCCATGGTATACTGTGCAACCAATCTTTTTTAATGCTGCAACCGTGTCCTGTTTGATATCAGGATCGCAACCAGAAATGGTATAGCCTTGCTGTTTTAGAATAGTTGCAATGCCACTCATGCCAATGCCGCCAATGCCGACAAAATGAATGTGAGATTTTTTTGTGTACATGTGACATAAGATAGCTTAATTTTGCGTAATAAACAATGTGGGATCTATGTGTTAATGGTATGATAATTCTATTTGTTTAAAATATAGTATTTGCTAAAATTTATAGTAATTAATGTTGTTTTTAATTGTGCCACAAAGTGTAAGGATTATATGTTGGTTCCAAAAAGATCAGCGGTATTTTTGTTGTTAGTAATCGGGCAAATCGCGCAAGCGATGGAATTAGCTAAACGATATGATGATAAGCAATGCATGAAAATAGCATTTTATCTCAAGTCAACAGATGATAAAATAAAGAATAATGCTGAGGAGTGTGAAAAGAGAAAGAATTTTCTATCACGCGATCATGAGACCGCAAAGAGAGTAAGAGAATATTATGATAAAGTAGAAGAGTGCAGTGAGGCATTGAAATTTTTATGTAGTATTCCTCAGATGAAAGAAAGTGAATTTCGTGCAAATATACTAATGCTGAATCCAGATGTCAGTGAGATAGCTGTGAGATTATCGGAATCAAATATACTAATATTTGCGGCTTATGAGAGAGATGTTTGTTTTGTTCTAGGTCAGAAGTATCTTCCTGAGAGTTATGAAGATCGACGAGGATTTTTTAATCCGCTTAATCATAAAGGAGAGTTGATATTAAATCCTTTTGAAGATAATAAAGCCGAAGTAAAAAAACTATCGCGCGATGAAATGATGAATGCGTTAAGAGATATGCCTTTTGAGAAGTCTTTATATATTTTTAATTTTATTGCAAACGATCACGAACATAATCAATTAATGGAATTAATTACTCGACGTGAAAATTCGGTAGATGATTGCATGAAGGGCTGCATAATTCGACGAATTGGTGAAAGAAAAGAACTGCGCTATGTTCTTAGCTATGATGAATATCGAGCTACGCCAGAAGCTTTACGAAAATTATTAGAAAATATTATTAGTAAGTCTGACAAACAATGTGAAGATGGAGAAATGCATTTTAAAATAACGCAAGAACATGTTGATCTTATCAAAACTACTCAAGAGAATCTTAAAAAAGAAAGTCCTGAGGCATCAGCAATGGTCGATAAGCTCTTGCAAATGGCAATACTTACTAACGCCAAAATTAGGGTAGATGTATCTAAGCCTACGTGGTGGCAAAGAATAAAAGATGCATTCATATTAAAAGTACCTCTTGGTCTTATAGCGATTATTCCAGATTTCGTGAACAGACAAACAACTAGTTTTTTACCCACTCTTGCAGGAGGAATACCTTGTTTGTTCGTAAGTTATATAGTCGGAGAATATGGGTATCCATTTTTAGATTCGTTTAATTCTAATATGGGTAAATTGCCGGAATGGTATGGCGAAAAAAATCATACAAGAGTAAAACGCGGTTTAACATTTTTATCGTTAAGTGCTGCAAATTATGTTTGTTCAGCTTTAGCTCAAAAGTTTTTGAGTTATCGAACTATCGGTACAAATTTGATCGGAGGAACAATCCATCTCATTAGGTTATTACCATCATTTGCCGCCTCTAACTATTTAGCGGAATATAGTAGGCTTTCCGGCCGAAGGAACAATGAGGGGAGATCATATACATTTGGTGATTTACTCAAAGGTCCAAAGTTTGCAGAAGTTAACAAGTCTTAACTAATACAAAATCAGAGCATTTCTCGCAATTTACGCAATTTATTCTTTAAATCGATAATTTGCTGCGAGAGGTGCTCGATTTTTTCATTATCAGCAGAAGCAGAGGATGTTTGTATTTTTGCTGAATCTTCCATGGTTGTTTTATGTGAGGCGATGATAGACTCTGTTTTTGCAGGAGCTTTTTCTTTGATTTTCTTTTTTGCTCCTACGATAGTAAAGCCCTCTTCATAGAGGAGTCGTTTGATGTGTTCGAATTTTTTAAGATCATTCTCATCATAAAAACGTTGACTACCTTGCGATCGTTTTGTTTTTATGCTGAATTCTTTTTCCCAAAAACGTACAACAAACCGCTCAAGTTCAAGTTTTTTTGCAAGTTCGCCAATGCGAAATTTTCTTTTTTGCATTTTCATAGTAAGGTATCCTTTTTTACTTCTTATTACGTTTATGGTATGCGTTTTTTATCGCACCTTTCAACTCCAATTTCTTTTGGACGGCAAAGCGGGATTAAGTGGGGCTGAGTCGTTAGGTAAAAAATCATTTTTATGGTATCATCATTATACAGAATTAGTCAATTGCAAGTTCTATTCAGGTAATGTATCGCGTGATAATAATTGGTCTTTTTGGTGATTTCCACAATATATTTATGAGGTTTCGTGTATGAATATCAGAGACATGGTTGTACCAGTGGGTTGTGCTTTAATGATGGTGTTTGCGCTCAATTACTTTTTCCCCGGAAATACAGTCCAACAAGAGAGCGCATCAACCTTTGTGGTGCCACGAGAAAAAAAAGCATACAAACCATTAAATGAAGAAATAAATTTTTATCATCAAAAGAACGTATTGCCCATTCAAATCACCACATTAGACCTTACGTGGGCAACTCTTACTTTTTCAACTGAAGGAGCTTCTTTAGAAAGTGCAGATTTTAACCGCGAATCTGAGGGTCAAAACAAAGTAATTCGTACTATATTTCCCGTGAGTTCTACCGAGCGTGAAAATCGATGTTTGTTGGTAGCGCTGGCAGATGAAACTCCTTTTTCTTATAGGTTGCTTGCGGCTCAAGAAGACGAAAATGCCCATAAACTAAGCTATTCAGCTGAAAATGATGAGTGTATTATTCAAAAAACGTTTATTGTTGATAAAAATAATCCAAAAATCGATTTGGTGCTTGATATTACACCAAAGAATGGTAAGTCTGATGAATGTGAACCACGAATTTTCTTCCCCGCTCCATTAATGTTAGATCTGAAAGAAGCTGATGTTATTTCTTCTATTGTGATGGATCGAACTCACACATTTGCAAAAAAGGCAGTAAGTCAGCTTGACGTTCATGGTGGATGGTTCAGCCCAGAAATTTTTGGTACTGACAGTCGTTATTTTATTAATGCGCTGATTAAAGATGATAATCATTTCACGCAGCGCGCGTACTACAAGTTAGAAGATAGAACAAAATTGTTTTCTATTCTTGAAGGGCCTGCGGTTACGGAAAAAACTTCTTGGAAATTATCATTCTACTTTGGTCCCAAAGAGCTGAAAGCGCTTTCTGCAGTCGATAGCCGTTTAGAAAAAACGTTGGATTATTCGGGAATACTTTCTTCGCTGGCCAAATTGATGTTATATGTACTCAATTGGCTTTATAAATATCTGCACAACTATGGGTTGGCAATTATTGTGCTCACGCTTCTCATTCAGCTCCTGATGCTTCCTATTTCGTTGCGTAATAATGAAGAGAAATGGAAAATTCAGCAAATGGAGTATCAAAGAGAGTTGGCTTATATTGAGCAACGCTTTAAAGATAGGCCAGACCAATTGCTTGCAGAGCGTACTGAACTAATAAAGAGAAAAGGCTTGCCTGGCTTTGGATGTTTGATTCCTCTGCTCATTCAGTTACCTCTCTTTTTTGCACTAAGCCGCGTGCTTTCAAGTTCATTTGAACTGTATCAAGCGCCGATGTTGTGGATTCCTGATCTTTCACAACGTGATCCTTATTTTATTCTGCCGATTCTTCTGACAGTCGCTATGCTTGCACAAGATACCAAAGGTGATGCGCAACAAAGAATGACAAAAACGGTGATGGCAGTTGTGTTTGGTGTGCTTACTGCAGGCTTTTCTGCCGGATTAGCACTCTATATCTGCGCAAGCAGAGTTTTTGGTTTTATTCAAACAAAATTGATGCACTATTTTAGATTGGTGTAAAAATGGTAGAAGGTTTGCCAACTCTTGATCATTTACTTAAAGTGTTACAGCAAGTTCCCTATCTTGCTTCCAAGAATTTATACCGTGTTGCAGCCCATTTTTTAGAAATGCAGCCACAACAAATGATGCAATTTTGTGCCACGCTCGAGGCAGCTCAAAAGAAATTAACAAAATGCGCGATCTGTTTTTATTGGCAAGAAGTTTCTGAAGGCTGTGTTTTTTGTTCGTCTTCAAAGCGTGATGCTTCAATTGTCTGTGTTGTTGAAACATGGCAAGAAATTCTTGCGATAGAAAAAACAAGAGGGTATCTGGGAATGTATCATGTGTTAGGTGGTTCGATTTCTCCTCTTGAGGGAATTGGGCCAGAAGATCTGACCATTGATGCGCTCATTGATCGTGTAAATAGCAGTCAGATACACGAGATAATTTTAGCAACAAATCAAACCCCTGAAGGTGAGGCAACAGCTACCTATATTGCGCGCAAACTGAAGGGCAAAAATATTGCAATATCTTGTTTAGCGCGTGGATTGCCCGTTGGTTCATCACTTGAAGGTATGGACCGGTTGACCGTGTTTAAAGCGCTCTCAGAACGTCGTCCATTTTAAATAGCCCAATTTCCATTATGGCCTTCGAAGTTTTAACGAAGTAGGCTGCGTTGCATTGGGCGTTTAAGGTATTGAAATTATAAAAAATTATATTGTTTAGATTGGGGACTTTTTTATGGGGTCCCCAACTGAAGTTTACGGAAGTTGGGGTTAAATGAAAACAGATTTTTTTGGCGGATTAGCGCCACGTACTGATGAAAGTTCCATCCATGTTTCTCGTCGCAAAGATCTTATTGAGGCGATAAAAAATGAATTTCCTCAGCATGCAACAGGATTAGTAGTTGTATTTGCAGCATTCGAGCAAGGTTCAGAACGCTTTAGACAAGATAAAACTTTTTATTATTATACTGGCATGAACGAGCCGGGTGCAGCTCTGGTGATTGATTTAACAGGAAAATCAACATTGTACCTTCCTAACTATTTTGAAAAACGTGCACAATGGATGGTGTTGCCAGAAGCGCTTATTAAGCGTGATGCAAAAGCACTGCGCGTTGATGCGGTGGAATTTTTGGGTGATGAATGCGCAGGCTATGAAATAAATCCTTATTTTTCTGAACATGAATATGCGCATATGATTGCGCTACTTAAAAATAATAAAGCTAACGGTGGATCGTTGTTTAGTACTGTGCCTGACAATGGGTATGAATATATTTCAACGCGAGTGACGCTCGATTATCTGCAAAAATTTATTCCTCAATTAAATGAATCAGTGGTTGATATTTCATCAATCATTGCAGCTGCGCGCAGGCGAAAAGATATTGGTGAAGTTGAGCGCATATATCGGGCCATAGAAATCACCGAGCTTGCTCATGAATCGGCACTTCAGACAATTAAGAATGAAGCTTTAGAGTCAGAAGTACAAGCATCACTTGAATATATAATGACTGCATCCCATGGGCGCCCATCTTTTCCGAGCATTGTGGGAAGCGGTAAAAATAGCACCGTATTGCATTATCATGAAAATAGCGGCACCATGCGTAATGGCGATTTGGTTGTTGTTGATATCGGTACAGAATTGAATAATTATTGTGCTGATTTAACGCGAACATACCCTGTGTCTGGCGTTTTTTCAAAACGGCAAAAGGAATTATATAATATAGTGTTGCAAACACAGGAACACGTCGCTTCATTTGCAAAACCGGGCATGTGGGTTAAAAATAAAGATAAACAAGATCAGTCATTGCATCATTTGGCGGTAAAATTTTTAGCAAAGCATGGTTACGATAAATATTTCCCTCATGGCATTGGTCATTATTTAGGACTTGATGTTCATGATGTAGGCGATTATTCTACGCCACTTCAAGAAGGTGATGTGATTACCATTGAACCCGGAATTTATATTGCGGCCGAAAATATTGGTATTCGCATTGAAGATAATTATTGGATTACCAAGGATGGTGCGGTATGTTTGAGTGAAAACTTGCCGAAAGAAATTGCAGATATTGAGCAGTATATGCAACAGGTTCAAAGTAGCCAATCAGATGATTCTGATGAAGATGATTGGAATGATGAAGATGAAGACGACGAAGACGAGATGTTTAATTAGATCTAGGATATTTTATGTTGAAAAAAATAATGTTCAGTGTTTTATTAATGACAGTTTCGAGTGCTTTGGCAGAAAAAATAGGTCTGGAGTTAAAAATAAATATTTATGGTGAGCAACATCCTTGCAAAATACAACAGACAATGATAGTTGAGGAAAATATTTCCTTCATGTTAGAAGATGCTTATTTTGTCGTTCGGAGCGTTGCAAAAGTAGTTGATGACAAAGTCTCGATAGAAACAGAAATATGTGAAAAAAATGATAAGGGCGAGCAAGTAGTAGTTTCTTCGCCTGCTGTGTTAGTTGAATTTGGTAAAACGGGATGGCTAAAATTAGGAAAGAAAGCAGATGAGCAAGATACTAGTTCCTTAACCTTAGAAGTTAGACCATTTCGTGTTGAAAAATAGGATATTTGTATGCAATTAACATGGCTATCGCTGTTACCGCCACTGATTGTAATTGGTGCTATGGTGGTGACGCAACAGCTTACTCTCTCTCTTATGATTGGTATTTTTTCTGCAGCACTTATCGCAGCGCAAGGACAATTAGTTCCTGCGCTTACTTTATGCGCACAAAAATGTATCGATCATATTGCTGATATTGATATGATTTTTCTCTACTTGTTACTTATCATAGTGAGTTCGTTGATTGTGTTGCTCACGGTAACAGGCAGTGCTGCAGGATGTGCGCGCATTATTAGTAAAAAAATGAAAACCGCACGAAGTGGAGAGCTGACAACCGTGATGCTCGCATTTTTACTCAGTATCGATGATTATTTGAGCATTTTAACCGTTGGCTTAGTGATGACTCCCATGGCAGATAAGTTAGCTATTGTGCGTACAAAATTAGCGTATATTGTTCACGCGTTAGCAGGTCCACTTGTTATTGTCGTACCAATTTCCACTTGGGCAGCGGCAATTCTTGCGCAATTAGATGCAGCGGGGGTAAATCAAAGCGCAACAAGCAGGATTTTTGCAGATTCGTTCTATGTATATCTCAAAACGATTCCTTTTATTTTTTATTCGATATTCACCGTACTGGCTATAGTGTTTGTGGTGGTAAGTAGAGTGGGCTTTGGTGCAATAAAACAAGCAGAGCAAGAGATTGTGGCGTTAGATGATGTTCTAGCAAGAGCGGATGAAAGTCATCAACATGATCACTCGATCATTGAGTTGTTGTTGCCGATTGGTCTTCTTGTTGGCGGAGTATTTGTGGGAATTTTATATGCCGGAAATAGCTTCATTTTTGGGGGAGAAAACTCCTTACTTGAAGCATTTAGGCAAAATAACCAAACATTCTTAATTTTATTCATATCTTCTTGCGTGGCATTTATTACCAGTGTTGTTCTTTTGTTATATAAAAACATGCTAGCAATTGGACAATTGCCTCAGATTGTTTGGGAAGGTTTTGAACTCATCAAGTCTTCAATTTTTGTTGTTGCTTTGGCATCAATCTTGGGAACTTTCTTACGGCTTGAATTGCAGACTGGAAGCTATGTGGCATATCTATTGTTGGGCAAGGCGCCGATTTTCCTGATTCCCGTACTTTTTTTTGTGACCTCGTTGATTATTACGCTCATGACCGGATCAGCCTGGGGAGCCTTTTCGATGCTCATTCCTATCTCGACGCAGATGATGATATCATTTTTGCAACTGGAAGTTCCGGTATCTCTTGATCAGATACCAATTTTATTCCCCGTGTTAGGAGCTGTGCTCTCTGGCGCTGCATGTGGCAACCATCTTTCCCCATTTGCAGAAACTACGATGATGACTGCTGCAAGCACTGGTGTGGAGCCTTTAGAGCATGCAAGAACTCAATTTGTGTATGCTGCTCCGGTGATAATCGGTACTGTTGTGTCGTTTATAGTTGCAGGGTTAACTAATAGCAATGGGTTGTTGTATAGCTTTTTAGTATCAGGTGCTACAGGAATAGGGATAGTAATGGTGTTATATGTGGCTTTAATGTGGAGCAAAAAGTAGGCTATAATACAGGTTTTTTGTTGACCGTTCTCCAATTATTGGCTACCTTAGAAGAATAGAGCCCCACTCTAACAAAAATATAAGACAAAAGATTGTTTATACATAAAGGTAGTTGTTCATGGATATGAATAAAGCGTTTTATCCTCGTAAAGAAGATGTTGTAGCTGGTTGGTGCCATATTGATGCTGATGGTAAGGTACTTGGTCGTTTGGCTACTTTTGTAGCAGACAGGCTGCGCGGTAAAGATAAGCCTCATTATACAGCACATACTGATTGTGGTGATTATGTGGTGATAACAAATGCTGATAAGATTGTTCTTTCTGGCGACAAATGGGATGATAAAGAATATATCACCGTATCTGGTTGGAAAGGTGGCAAGAAAGAAACTGCAGCTAAAGATTTGCACGCAAAACATCCAACTAAGCTTATTGAGCTTGCGGTTAAGCGCATGCTCCCTAAAAACAAATTGAGCGATAAAATTATCAAAAAACTTAAAGTGTACGCAGGATCTGAGCATCCCCACTTTGCACAAAATCCTCAAGTTGTTGAATTAGAAATTCAAGAACCACGCGGGTAAGTTTTTTTACCTAGATTTAAAGAAAGAGGCAGGACCAAAAATCCTGCCTCTTTTGCGTTTGTTATAAATTGTTTTGATTATCGTAATTTAAAGAACTTCAGCACTGGATCGATATAAGGACTGAGAATGCGGCCAACATCCTGTGTAGTCAGGTAAACGAACAATATCATGAACATGATCCAGGTAGCAATGTGAATATACTCTCTTACTTTATGAGGTAAAGGGCGACGAATTATGGCCTCTATGGAATAGAAAAGAATTTGCCCGCCATCAAGTATTGGAAGAGGTATTAAATTCAGCACGGCTAAATTTATGCTAATAATGGCTAGCAAGAGAATAAATATTTGCCAGCCAGCCGCAGCGCCCTTGACCGTCATTGCAATAATGGCAACCGGTCCAGCAACTTGGTTGAGACCCTTTTTGCTGAATAGATGAGAAAATCCCGCGAAGGTATTTTTTATCCAGATGTTGCATGCGGCGATACCAAGCACAACGGCATCCTTGAAAGAATGAGCAGGTGTTGGAGAGAATTCAAATTCAGCCCCAAGGAAACCGACGGTTTCTGTTTCTACCTCTTTGCTTCCCATCACAACAGTCTTTTTTATCTTTTGGCCATTGCGCTCAATAACAATAGTCGTTTCTTGCAATGCGAGTGGTTGAATAATCTGTTGCAAGCGCTGAAGGCTTTGTCCGATTTCTTGTTCATTAATTGAGATAATTCGGTCGCCGATGCAGAGGCCACTTTGTTCAGCACATGAATTGCTCTGAACAGCGGAAATAACTGAATTGGGCATGAGAGGAGTTTTAGGAATTCCCGTCATAAAAAGAAGAATCAGCGCGCAATAAGCAAATATGAGGTTAAAAAGGATGCCCCCAAGCATCACTGCTAATTTTTGATAGAAAGGCTTTGCGGCAAAGGAATCTTTATCTGTTGCGTGAGCTTCTTTTTGGTCTCCTTGTCCAATTTCAGCAGCTCCTGCTATTTCCACATATCCACCAAAAGGGATGAGGGAGAGGCAAAATTCAGTTTCGCCTATTTTTTTGGTTATGAGGCGTGGGCCAAATCCCAATGAAAAGGAAGGAACTCTAATTTTAAAAAGTTTAGCAAATAGAAAATGTCCAAGCTCATGGAATCCGATCAGAAAGCCCATTCCTAATAATCCAAGCAGAATAAAAAAAATCTGCTGTCCCATGAGTGTTAATTGCGTAAAGTATGTGGAGATCATATAAATAGTCCCTTTGTATAGGATAAAAGTGTGAAAAAACGATTTTGCCAATTGTGTAAAAATAAGTTATCATTAATAATATCATAAGTCCATGGGCTTTTATTTGCCCTTCCTTCGCTGTTCTTCGTGCGGGGACCCCAACAAAAAGAGAAGAAAATGAGAGATTAAACTTGGGTAAAACAGCTTCTGTACTATGTCTTTCTGTCGCGCGCTATGAATTATTTTCTTGAAAAAATTCACAAAGAGGGTAAAATAGCAATTAGTCAACTTAGGTGCCTGGTGTAGCGCGTCGGATTAAAAGTTGCGATTATATAATAAAATTATTTTTTATAACGTGATAACGTGAGGGTTTTCATACATGCCAACCATTAATCAATTATGTCGATTTGGCAGGAATAAAATTAAGGTAAAACCAAAAAGTCCAGCACTCAGAAGAGGGCTGTTCCAAAGGGCTCCTTTTGCTAAAGGGGTTTGTACTCGTGTTTTTACTACGACGCCTAAAAAACCTAACTCTGCGCTTCGAAAAGTTGCTCGTGTTAAGTTGACTACAGGTTTTGAAGTAACAGCGTATATCCCCGGAGAAGGACACAATTTGCAAGAGCACTCTGTTGTGCTTATTCGTGGTGGTCGCGTGAAGGATTTACCTGGTGTTAAATACCATATTGTAAGAGGCGCACTCGATTGCGCAGGCGTGGATAAAAGAAAGCAAGGGCGTTCTCTTTATGGAGCTAAGCGTCCTAAGGCAACTACTAAATAAGGAATTGAATTATGCCAAGGCGTAGGCAAGTCGAATTTATAAGAGAAATTGGCCCAGATCCAAAGTTTGGGTCTGTGTTGCTTCAAAAGCTTATCAATGTTGTCATGAAATGTGGCAAAAAAAATGGCGCGCGTACCATTGTCTATGATGCAATGGAATTATTAGTGAAAAAAACAAATGGCGATGATAAAAAAGCTCTTGAGCTATTTCATCGTGCGTTTGAACAAGTAGCTCCTTTCATTGAAGTTCGTTCTCGTCGTGTGGGCGGTAGTACTTACCAAATCCCTCGTGAAGTGAGCGAAAAGCGCAGAAGAGCATTGGCATTCCGCTGGCTCGTTTCTGCTGCAAGATCTCGTTCTGATAAAACTATGGGATTGCGTTTGGGGCGTGAGCTATTAGATGCGAGCGAACTCAAAGGCGGTGCAGTTAAAAAGAGAGCAGATGTTCAACGTATGGCAGATGCAAATCGCGCATTCTCTCATTATGCATGGTAGGACACAATCATTATGTCAACTAAACAGTATCCATTAGAAAAATATCGCAATATTGGTATTGCGGCTCATATCGATGCCGGCAAAACAACTGTTTCAGAGCGTATTTTGCTATACACTGGTGTTTCACACAAAATTGGTGAAGTGCATGAAGGTGAAGCAACTATGGACTGGATGGAGCAAGAGCAAGAGCGTGGTATTACCATCACTTCTGCTGCAACAACGGCGTTTTGGCGCGATCATCAGATTAATCTTATTGATACCCCAGGGCATATCGATTTTACCATTGAAGTTGAGCGTTCATTGCGCGTACTTGATGGTGTAGTTGCGGTGTTTTCTGGTGTTGAAGGTGTGCAGCCACAATCTGAAACGGTGTGGAAGCAGGCTAATCGTTATCGAGTTCCACGTATTGTTTTTGTGAATAAACTCGACCGTATTGGTGCTGATTATTTACGTACCGTTCAAAACATTAAAGCAAAGCTTGGCGCAAATGTTGTTGCTATGCAATTGCAAGTTGGTATGTCGGAAGACTTTACCTCTATCATTGATGTTTTGACTCGCAAAATGGCTCTTTTCAAGGGCGAAAATGGAGAGATTGTTGAGTGGGTCGAAGTGCCAAATGAGTACAAAGCAAAAATGGAAGAACTGTATGCAAAAATAGTTCTTGCGGCGTGCGACTTGGATGAAGTTTTAGCTGAGAAATATCTCATGGAAGAAGAAATTACTGTTCCTGAGATTAAAGCAGCGCTTCGTAAAGGAGTTGTTGAGTTAAAAGTTGTTCCGGTATTCTGTGGTTCTGCCTTTAAAAATAAAGGTGTTCAATTGTTACTTGATGGTGTAGTTGAATATTTACCATCGCCACTTGATGTTCCTGCAATTGAAGGAACAAACACTGATACTAATGAAAAATTTCCAATCCCTTCGGATCCTAACGGTGCTTTCTATGCACTAGTCTTTAAAATTATGACTGATCCGTTCGTGGGTGTTTTAAACTTTGTTCGTGTTTATTCGGGTGAATTAAAAGCTGGTTCTTATGTGTATAACGTAAGAACGGGTGAAAAGGAACGCGTAAGTCGTCTTCTTAAAATGCACGCGAATAAACGTGAAGAAATCACGAGTGTAAGAGCTGGTGATATAGCAGCTGTTGTTGGCATCAAAGATACACAAACCGGTGATACGTTGAGTATGGATAAAGTTCCTGTTGTGCTTGAATCTATTACAATACCGACGCCTGTTATTTCTACATCTATTGAGCCAAAAGCAAAAGCTGACTATGAAAAAATGACTCTTGCGCTACGTAAAATGATGCAAGAAGATCCATCCTTTAGATTTACCTACAATGAGGAAACAGGACAAACAGAAATCTCAGGAATGGGTGAATTGCATCTTGAAATCGTTGTTGACCGTTTACGTAGAGAGCATAAAGTTGAAGTTGTTCAAGGTAAACTTCAAGTTGCTTACAGAGAAACCGTTCAAAAGCTTGCTGATGCTGAAGGTAAATTTGTTCGTCAATCCGGTGGTCGTGGTCAATTTGGTCACGTCTGGATAAAGATGGAGCCACTTGAGCGCGGTAAAGGTTTTGAATTTGTTAATGCTGTTGTTGGTGGTGTGATTCCAAGGGAATTTATTCCTGCTGTTGAAAAAGGTACTCGTGAGAGCCTGACTGGCGGTATATTGGGTAACTATCCTGTTGTTGACGTTAAAGTAACGTTATACGATGGTTCATACCATGATGTTGACTCTTCTGAAATAGCATTTAAGGTTGCTGCGTCTATGGCCTTTAGAACGGCTATGTCACAAGCAAATCCAGTGTTACTTGAACCAATTATGACCGTTAACGTATACACACCAGAAGAAAACATTGGTGATGTTATTGGAGATCTTAATTCCCGACGCGGTCGTATTTTGGATTCTAAAACAGAGTTCAATCAACAAATCATTTCTGCGGAAGTTGCGCTCGGAGAGATGTTTGGTTATTCAACCACTCTTCGTTCAATGACTAAGGGGCGTGCTAGCTATGACATGGAATTTGCATGCTATAGAGAAGTTCCTAAAAACGTACAAGATGCAATAGTTGCAAAGAATAAAAAACAATAGTTTTGTGTATTAATCGTAGGAGTATAACGATGGCAAAAGGTGTATTCGAGCGTAAAAAGCCGCATGTGAATGTCGGTACCATCGGCCACGTTGATCATGGTAAAACAACGTTGACTGCCGCAATTACCAGTTATTTGGCTAAAAAAGGTTTTGCTGAAGCTCGTGGGTACGATGAAATTGATAACGCACCAGAAGAAAAAGCGCGCGGTATTACTATTTCTACTACGCATGTTGAATATGAATCAGATAAACGTCACTATGCACACATTGACTGTCCAGGCCATGCTGACTATGTAAAAAACATGATTACCGGTGCTGCACAGATGGATGGCGCAATTTTAGTAGTTTCTGCTGCTGATGGTGCGATGCCTCAAACTCGTGAGCACATTGTGTTGGCGAAGAACGTTAACGTTCCTGCGCTTGTTGTTTACATGAACAAATGTGACATGGTTGATGATCCTGAAATGATTGATATGGTTGAAGAAGAAATTCGCGACCTATTGAAAAAATATGATTTCCCTGGTGATAAGATTCCTGTAATAAGAGGATCTGCTACTGAAGCTCTGAGTGGTAATACAGGTGATCTTGGTGAACCATCAATCCAAAGACTTGTTGATGCTCTTGATTCATACATTCAAGAACCAGCTCGTGAAGTCGATAAACCATTCCTTATGCCTGTTGAAGGTGTATTCTCAATCGCGGGTCGTGGTACTGTAGCGACTGGTCGTATTGAAACAGGAAAAGTTAAAGTTGGTGAAGAAGTTGAAATAGTTGGTCTTCGTGATACACCTATTAAAACAACCGTAACTGGCGTTGAAATGTTTAGAAAACTATTGAATGAAGGTTTAGCTGGCGATAACGTTGGTCTCCTTCTTCGTGGTACTAAAAAAGAAGAAATCGAACGCGGCATGGTAATCGCAAAACCAGGCAGCATTAAACCGCATAAAAAATTCCGTTGCAAAGCATACATCTTGTCAAAAGAAGAAGGCGGAAGACACAGCGCGTTCCTTTCTGGATATCGTCCACAATTCTACTTCAGAACAACAGACGTAACTGGTATCGTTACATTGCCTGCAGGGCGTGAAATGGTAATGCCAGGCGATACTGTTGAATTGACAGTTGAATTGATTTCAAAAATAGCAATGAACGCAGATCTTCGCTTTGCTATTCGTGAAGGTGGAAGAACTGTTGGTTCTGGCGTAATAACCGAAATATTAGATTAAATATAGGTGATCGATGAAAAAGCACAGCATCAGACTTAAATTGCAATCATACGATCATCGCTTATTAGATAAAGCGGTCAAGCAAATTGTCTTGACCGCAAAAAGAACAGGTGCTCAGTTAATGGGACCTGTTCCTTTGCCTAATAAAAGACGATGTTTCACAGTATTGCGATCTCCTCATATAGATAAAAAGTCACGCGAGCAATTTGAGCTAACAACTCATAAGCGTATCCTCGATATTATCGACCCATCAGATAAGACAATGGATTCTCTTATGAAGCTCAATATTTCTTCTGGCGTAGACGTGGAAATTAAGTAAGGACATCATATGGTAACTGGGATATGGGGTCGAAAAATTGGTATGACACAAGTATTTGCACATGATAAAGTAGTGCCCGTCACTGCTATCAACATTGCAGATTGGTATGTCACCAATATTAAAACAACAGAACGAGATGGTTATGATGCTCTCCAAGTAGGCACCGTAAAGCCTCGTTTTAAAGACGAAAAATATAATAAAGACTGGGTGAAAACCCCAAGTCATTATTTTAGTTTTATTCGTGAAATTCCTCTCAAGCAAGCTTCAACTGACTTTGTTATTGGTAAGAAAATAGACTTTTCCCAGTTGTTACAACTTGGTGAATTGGTTGATGTTCGTAGCAAGACAATCGGTAAATCTTTTGCTGGTGTTGTTAAACGTCACCGATTCGGCGGGCCTCCGGCAAGTCATGGTTCTACCATGGGTAATCGTCCGGGGTCAATTGGTTCATTGGTGAAAAGTGGTCACGTTATTAAGGGAAAAAGACTTCCTGGTCATATGGGCTGCGACAATCAAATGATGAGAAATTTAGAAGTAATTATGGTGGAAGCAGCAACCAAAACGTTATTAGTAAAAGGCTCGATCCCTGGTAAAGCAGGATCATTAGTCTTTGTACGTAAAGCGTAGGTGAACAATGAGTAAGAAAACAGTTAATAATTCTACCGCAAACGTGCTTCGTGCTGTTGCGGGTCAAGAGTTAGAATTTGATGCAACAACGTTTGAAAGAGCGTCACAAGCTTCATTTTCAACATGGATTCGTGTGTTAGCAAACAACTGGCAACAAGGCACCGTTGCATGTAAGGGACGTGCTGACGTTGCTTACACCAACCGTAAACCATGGAAGCAAAAAGGAACAGGACGTGCGCGTGCTGGTTCTGCGCGATCTCCTTTATGGAAAGGTGGCGGCGCTATCTTTGGTCCACAAGGCCGTGTTCGCACATTAAAAATGGCAAAGAAAATGAAACATAAAGTTTTATTAACTATGCTTGCTAATAACTTGGATCAAAAAAATGTGATTTGCGCTGATTGGGAGCTTTCAAGTGAGCAACCAAAAACAGCAGAAGCACAAGAGCTGGTGAACAATGTAGGTCTTGCAAATAAAAAAATAGTTTTATTTGTAGCGCCTTATGATTTTCATTCAGCTTTATCATTTGCAAACATTCCAAACGTACGCCCTTTGTCATTTGATCAAGCAAATGCTTACGACTTGGCCAATAGTGATTGTTGGTTGTTTTTGAAAAAAGATTTTGATCACTTCAAGGGGATGGTTTCGCAATGGATTTAAATATACAAGAAATAATCAAAGGCCCAGTCACTTCCGAAAAAGCAACACTGCTTAATCAGAAGTTAAAGAAATTGGTATTAAAAGTACATCCACAAGCAAACAAAATGCAGATTAAAGAAGCAATTCAACGTCTGTTTAGTGTCAAGGTGGATAAGGTTAATACCTTAAATCGTATTGGAAAAACCCGCCGGATGCGCCGTAGGATTGTGCAAGGTTCAACGACAAAACGCGTTATAGTGACATTGAAAGAAGGTTACACTATTGATCTGTTTGGTCAATCAGAAAAACCGGCTACTCAAACACAAGAATAATGCGTTTTTAAGTTTTTAATGAGAAAGAGACGAGGCTCCAATGGCCATAATAAAAAGAAAACCACGAAATTCTTCACTGCGCTTTCAGACATTCATGAGCACCAGTGATATTACGACAACAAAACCACATCCAAGTTTGGTTGCGGGATTGCAAAGACGATCTGGCGGTCGTAATAGCTATGGAAGAATAACAACGCGTCATCGTGGTGGCGGGGCTGATAAAAAATATCGCCTAATCGATTTCAAGCGTACAGATCGCGATGTTTTGGGTAAAGTTCTCACCGTAGAATATGATCCAAATCGTAACGTTCGTATTATGCTTGTTGCATATGCTAATGGCGCGAAAAAGTATTTACTTAAGCCTGAAACAATCTCTGTTGGAGATAGTGTAATGGCGAGTGAATCTGCCGATGCTAAAGTTGGGAATGCAATGCCATTAAAGAATGTACCCGATGGTTTTATGGTTCACAACGTTGAAGTTCGCCCAGGATCTGGCGGAACATTTGCGCGTAGTGCAGGTGCTTCAGCTCAAATCGTTGGTAAAACTGATGGTTTTGTAACGTTAAAAATGCCTTCAGGTGAAATTCGTATGGTGCTTGACGGATGTTGGGCAACTATCGGACAGCTTGGCAACGCAGAATTTAAAAATATTTCATGGGGTAAAGCGGGTCGTATCAGACACTTAGGGTTCAGACCTTCTGTGCGTGGTATGGCGATGAATCCAGTTGACCATCCTCACGGTGGTGGTGAAGGTCGTTCAAAATCGGGTTCACATCCAAGATCTCCATGGGGTAAAGGTTGCAAAGGTACACGTACTCGTCGCGTACGTAACGTGAACAGTTTGATTATAAAGAGAAGAAAACCATAAGGTTAACGGAGTGAGATATGGCACGGTCTGCAAAGAAAGGTCCATACGTACAAGATTCGTTGGCACAAAAAGTTGCTAAAGCAAAAGATGGTGGAAAACGCGAAGCGATCAAAACATGGTCGCGCAGAAGCTTGATTACCCCAGAATTTGTAGGCTTAACTTTTGCAGTGCACAATGGAAAAAAGTTCATTTCAGTCTTTGTGACTGAAAATATGGTTGGACATCGTTTAGGGGAGTTTTCTCCCACAAGAACATTCAGACTGCACAGTGGTCAGCGCAAAGCTGGAATGACTGCGTAAGTTAGGGTTGTCACTTGTTTATCTTTACGATACAATAAGAATAAGATTCAAACGATATTAGTTAGATGAATCTTAAGTAATTAGTTGAGGTTTTGCTGATGCAATTTAGCGCAAAAAATAAATTTCTTAGTATTTCTCCGTTCAAGCTGCGTCCTTTCGTTGATGTAGTACGTGGTAAGAATGTGGAGCAAGCGGTTAGATGGCTTTCTACGGTAAAGATAAAGCGATCTATACCAATCAGAAAACTGATTGAGTCTGCGGCGGCCAATGCTAAGGATCTTCATAATCTTGCTATGTCAGATTTAAAAATCGTTGATATACGCATTGATGGCGGTCCTACGTATACATATTACAAGCCGGGCGCAATGGGACGTTCGAATCCTCAACGGAGACGATTCAGTCATGCAAGTGTTATTGTAGAACCTTGTACAAAGAAGAAGGATTAAGGTGGGACAAAAGGTACATCCTATAGGATTTCGTTTAGGAATATATCGGAGCTGGGATGCTCGTTGGTTCGCTCAAGGTAATAAATATGGTAAACTTCTCATAGAAGATATCATCATTAGAAGGTTTTTAAAGACCGCTCTTGAAAAAGCTGAAGTGTCTCGTATTGAAATTGAAAAAGCTGCAGACAATATTCGTATTATCGTTCATTCTGGTCGTCCAGGTCATGTTATTGGAAAGAAGGGTCAAGAAATTGAAACTCTTCGCAATCAACTTTCTGCTTTACTTAAAAAGCAAAATATTGAAATTTCCGTACAAGAAGTGGATAAACCAGAGCTTGATGCCGTTTTAATAGCACAAAATATAGCGACACAACTTGAACAAAGAGTGAGTTATAAACGTGCTATGAAGCGTGCAGCACAGACAGTAATGCGGGCTGGGGCTAAGGGTATAAAAATTTGTTGTTCTGGCAGATTGCAAGGTGCAGAAATTGCTCGTAGAGAGTGGACTCGTGTTGGGTCTGTTCCTCTTCATACCTTGAGAGCTGACATTGGTTATGGTCGCGCAGAATCGCACACTACCTATGGCGTCATCGGCGTTCAGGTGTGGGTGTGTAATGGCGAGTATCAACATATCCGGTAACGTTTTTAAATACGAGATTAAATCATGTTGATGCCAAAAAAAATAAAATTTAGAAAAGTTCAAAAAGGTAAGATCAAGGGCATATCAAAAGGTGCACGATCTGTTTTCTTTGGTGAATACGGCCTTGAAGCTGTTGAACCAAGCAGAGTTAGTGCCCAACAAATTGAAGCGATGCGTGTAACGTTATCGCGACATTTGAGAAAAGTCGGAGAATCATTTCTCCGCGTTTTTCCTGATAAACCCGTTACCAAAAAACCTGCAGAAACCCGTATGGGTAAAGGTAAAGGTAACCCCGAAGTTTGGGTTGCTGTAGTAAAACGTGGTCGTATTGTATGTGAAGTTGCAGGCGTTGAAGAAGCTCTCGCAAGAAAAGTTTTAAAGCTAGCTGCATACAAACTTCCTATGAAGACACGAGTGGTTAGAAAAGGCGAAGAGACACATAGTGACGAATCGCATAGTACTCAAGAGCCTACTGCGGATTAATTATTAAGAGTTGATGTTATGAAACAAATGGGATTGATGCAGAGATTACAGCAGTTATCTGTTGTAGATATGCAAAAAAAATTAGAGAGTACAAGACAAGATCTTTTCGGGTTGCGTCTCAGTGCGGCAACAGGACAGGTTAAAGATCACTCTCAATACAAAAAACTACGCAAACAGGCTGCGCAGATTTTGACTGCTATGCAGTTGAAAAAAGACGCGTCAATGGTGAGCGAATAATGAATGAGGTTTCCATGGCAGAAGTAAAAGCTGAGAAAAAACAACAGCTTTTTGAAGGTAAGGTTGTTTCTCACAAGATGGATAAAACCATCGTTGTAGAAATAGAGCAAACATATACTCATCCTAAATTTCGTAAAATTTTGAGAAAAACAAAATCTTACAAAGTGCACGATGAAAAAAATGAAGCAAAAGAGGGTGACGTTGTAAGATTTTACCAAGGTCGTCCATTAGCAAAAACAAAGTATATGTACCTTGCTGCAATCGTAACTACGAGTCAATCATAAAGTAAGAGGTATTTTGGTATGGTTCAAAAAGAATCGTATCTTGAGGTAGCTGATAATTCTGGCGCAAAAGCCTTACAGTGTATCCACATAATTGGTAGCACGCGTAAACGCTATGCTTATTTAGGTGATACTATTAAGTGCGCAGTAAAGAAAGCTATTCCAGGTGGCATGGTAAAAAAAGGTGATGTTGTTGAAGCGGTAATCGTACGAACAAGAAAAGAGTTTCGTCGAGCAGATGGTAGCTATATTCGTTTTAGTGAAAATGCAGCTGTTATTATTAAGCAAGGCGAACTTATTGGAACACGAATTTTTGGACCAATTGCGCGTGAATTGCGTACGCGTGGATATTCCAAAATTTCGTCATTAGCTCCAGAAGTTTTGTAATAAAGGTATTTATCAATGATAGCGCGCATTAGAAAAAATGACATAGTACATGTTATATCGGGAAAAAATAAGGGTAAAGAAGGCTCTGTAATTGCAATTTTGCCAAAAAAAGGTAAAGTTATGGTTAAGGGTGTCGCTATTACTACCCATCACATTAAGCCTCGCAGAGCAGGCGAACCTGGTGGCATCCGCAAAGAAGAAAGTTTTATTGACATGTCTCATGTTATGCCGGTCTGTTCTTCATGCAAAAAGCCATCACGTGTTAACGTTAAGCAATTAGAAACTGGTAATACTGCGCGAGCATGTAATCGGTGTAAGGAAATTTTTTAGAAAAGTAGTGGAATTTGCATTATGAACAAAACACGATTGGCGAAAAAATATACCGATGAGATTCGTCCTCAGTTGCAAGAGCAGCTGCAGATGGATAACGTTATGATGGTCCCAGAACTTCAAAAAATTGTTTTGAATGTTGGGGTCAAAGAAGCGGTTTCTGATTCAAAAGCGGTTCAAGAATCAGTAGATATTTTAGCAAAAATTTCAGGCCAGCGCCCTGTTAAGCGTTTGGCTCGTAAATCTATAGCGGGATTTAAACTTCGTGAAGGCATGGCAATCGGAGCAATGGTAACGTTGCGCGGTGCAATGATGTACGAATTTTTAGACCGCCTTATTACTTTGGCGCTCCCTAAGGTGCGCGACTTCCAGGGGCTTCCTCTTAAATTAGATGGAAGAGGTAGTTACAACATTGGTATCAAAGATTGGACCGTTTTCCCTGAAGTTGATTTTGACCTTGGTAAAAAAACTCATGGTATGAACATTACCATTCAAACATCTGCAAAAACCGATGAGCATGGATTGGCATTGCTAAAAGCATTTAATATACCATTTAGAAAATCAAAAAATTAATTCAGTTTTTACGTCAGGATTAAGATGGCCAGAAAGGCATTGATCGAAAAAACAAATAAAACACCAAAATTTGC
>LDIY01000015.1:14082-22048 GCA_001468865.1 candidate division TM6 bacterium SOIL31 | reverse complement strand
AGAATGTGTCGTATGTGTTTTAGAAAAAATGCGCTAGAAGGACTACTTCCGGGCGTAAAAAAAACAAGTTGGTAAAGGGTGACTAATGTCAATTGATGCAATTGGTGATTTTTTAACAATCATCCGCAATGGCGTGATGGTCTCTAAATCATTTGTTACCGCTCCTTATTCAAAAATGCGTCATTCTATTGCGCAAATTTTGAAAGATGAAGGTTTCATTAATGATTTTGTGATTATTAACGCGGATTCTCCTGCAACAAAAAGACTCAAAATTGTTTTGAGATATGTTGACGGTGAATCGGCTCTTCATGAAATTAAAAGAGAAAGCAAGCCGGGGCTGCGTGTGTATAGTGGTATTAATGCAATTAAACCCGTTGTTGGCAAGCTTGGTATATCAATATTAACAACAAGTCGTGGTGTCATGGCTCATCAGAAAGCAAAAAAACTTTCTGTTGGCGGTGAAGTCATTTGTACCGTTTGGTAAAGGAACACGCACATGTCAAAAATTGGTAGAAAGCCGATAAGTTTAAATGGCGTTAAGGTAGAAGTTAAAGGGAATGACGTCCACTATAAAGGACCGAAAACCTCAGGTGTTTATCACCTCTCTTCTGATATTACTGCTCGCGTAGAAGATGCGCATTTGTATCTTACTCCTGCAAAAAGTACTGCAACAATGCAACAAAAACAGGCGCGTAATGTTAATCGCGAATGGGGACTTCATCGCGCATTGCTCGCTAATAAGTTGGGTGGTGCAGCTCAAGAATTTGAAAAAGTGCTTGAAATTAATGGCCTAGGATATAAGGCAACAGTTGCTGGTTCCAAAGTTGTGTTAACACTTGGTTATAGCCATAAAATTGAAGAAGATATCCCTGCTGGTGTTCATATGGAAACAGATAAAGCTGGACAAAAGGTAAAGGTAAGATCTTCAGATAGAGAACTTCTGGGAGAGTTCTGCAGTAAAATTAGAGCATTGAAAGAACCAGAGCCTTACAAGGGTAAAGGTATTAAGCTGCAAACAGAAGTTATTTTCCGCAAAGATGCGGGCAAAAAGAAGTAAATCATAGGGATGTGAATGGCTACGCATAAAAAAGATCGAATTACCGCCGCACGTAGAGTGTTGCGTGTTCGTGCAAAAGTAAAACGCTACGGTATGCCACCGCGCGTTTCAGTGTTTAGAAGTTTGAAGCATATGTATGCTCAAATTATTGATGATATGAGTCAAAAAACAGTTGCATCATGTTCTTCGCTTGAACTAGACGGATTGCAAGGTGATAAGACAGCAGTTGCTCGTGCAATTGGTCTTGAGCTTGCAAAACGTGCAAAAGCACAAGGTGTTGATGCGGTTGTATTTGACAGAGGTCGCTTTAAATTTCATGGTAGAGTGAAAGCTCTCGCTGACGGATTACGTGAAGGTACGTTGAAATTTTAGACATAGCAGGAAATTAAAGAATGACAATGCAAAGAGATAGAGAAACAAATAGAGAAGACGGCAGAGACAAAAAAGATTCTGGCTTTGTTGATCACGTAGTAAGCCTTCGTCGTGTTACTAAAGTGACCAAAGGTGGAAAACGTTTTTCATTTGCCGCTTTTGTTGTTTCTGGAGATAAACAAGGAAAAGTTGGTCTTGGTCTTGGTAAAAGCCGTGAAGTTTCTATGGCGATTGCCAAAGCAACAAATAGAGCTCGTAAAAGAATGATCGAAGTCGCTCGACGCGGTACGACTGTTCCTTATGAAGCGCTTGGCCAACATGGAGCAAGTAAAGTAGTAGTTCGTCCTGCTTCCAAAGGTACCGGTAATATTGCTGGTGGTGCTGTTCGCGCGATAATGAGTGCGGCAGGGGTTGAGGATGTTCTCACAAAATCTATGGGCTCAAGTAATGGTATTAACGTAGCGAAAGCAACGTTGAATGCTCTAGCAAAATTGCGATCAGCAGAACGCTTGAGTATGTTGCGCGGAAAAACAATTCAAGAAATGGTCAAAGGATCGTAATGTTTTGCTTAGATAAATTACAATCATCCGGAAAAGACAGAAAAAGAGTTGGTCGTGGTGGATCGCGTGGTGGAACATCAGGTCGCGGACACAAAGGGCAAAATGCTCGTTCTGGAGGACCAAAAGGACGTGGATTTGAAGGAGGTCAAACACCTTTACAACGCCGCCTTCCAAAACGTGGTTTTACCAATGCTCACTTTTCTAAAGAATTTTCATTAGTCAATTTGCATAGCCTAGAACGTGCGTTTGCAGATGGTGAAGAAGTAAACGTTCTCACATTAACTCAAAAAGGTCTTATAAAACCTAAAGTGAGTGTGCAGCGCGATGTAAAAAAAGGAACTATTGTTAAAATATTGGGCGCAGGACAATTGAGTAAGAAACTTACTGTTTCTGCTTATGCGTTTAGCGCGTCAGCTATAGCAGCAATAGAAAAAGTTGGTGGCAAGGCACTTATAATAAAGGAGTTGTAAGCAGTGGTGCTCCTCAGAAACTTTCTTAACATGTTTAATATTCCAGAATTGCGTAGAAAAATTATTTTTACGTTAGGAATATTAGTAATCTATCGATTAGGCAATCACATTCCTGTGATTGGCATTGATATTGACAAACTTTTTCAAATGATGAGTCAACAAGGGGGTCTCAGTGGGATTTTTTCATACTTAGATCTTTTTTCTGGGGGAAACCTACGACAATGTACTTTATTTGCTCTCGGTATTAGTCCGTATATTACGGCTTCTATCATGATGCAATTTTTAAGTCTTTCCATACCCACTCTTGAGCAACTATCAAAAGAGGGAGAGTATGGTCGTAAGATTATCAATCAATACCAGCGCTACTTAACAGTAATAGTCGCGGTAGTGCAAAGCACAGGATTCGTGTTTTTGCTTGAACGTTATGGATTAGTTATTGATCCATGGTTTGGCTCACGAGTTCTTTTTGTTATTTCACTTTCTGTGGGAACTATGTTTGTTATGTGGCTTGGTGAGCAGATCTCACTATTTGGCATTGGCAATGGAACATCGATGATCATTTTTGCGGGTATCGTTGCACGCTTTCCTGATGATATCATTAAAGTAATTGGTGGTATTCAAGAAGGAATATTAGATCCTATTAAAGGAATTTTCCTTTTAATAGTAGTTCTTGCGATAGCAGCAGCGATTGTTTTCCTTGAAAAAGGAGATCGTAAAGTTCCTGTTCAGTATTCTCGGCGTGTTGTTGGTGGCAAAATGTATGGCGGGCAAAGTACCTATATACCATTTAAAATTAACCCATCGGGGGTTATGCCCGTAATTCTTGCAAGTGCTATGTTGAACATTCCCATGTTTATATTGACGATGCTTGCCACTCGTTGGCCCTATTTCAAAGCACTATCAGAAAGCTTTGCAGCTGGTGGAGTTGTATATAGTATTTTAGATTTCGTTCTTATTATCTGCTTTTCTTTCTTCTATACCGCTTTAGTATTTAATCCTGAAGAGTTGGCCGATAACATTAAAAAAGGCGGTGGTTTTATTCCTGGCATACGTCCTGGTAAGCAAACCGCTGATTTCTTTAGTTATATTCTTACTCGTATAGGATTGGTTGGAGCCCTATATTTAGCAGCTCTTGCCCTGGTGCCAGGTATTATTCATTGGCTTTTAGCAATGCCTTTTTACTTGTCCGGGATTTTGAGTGGTACTGCGCTTTTGATTGTGGTGGGTGTAGCGAACGAAACAGCAGCACAAATAGAATCATATTTAATTGAACATCGGTATGAAGGCTTTTTATCTTCAGGGCGATTAAGAGGTAGGGGCATGCGTTGAATCATCAGGTTAGGGATATATTCATCTTTATGGGGCCTCCTGGAGCGGGAAAAGGATCACTTTCAAACCTTTGCATAAATCATTTTGGTTGGCTACAGATTTCTACGGGAAATTTATGTAGAAAACATATTGCTGAACAGACAAAAATAGGCAAAGAAATAGATTTAATTATCAAATCTGGTAAATTAATTAATGATGACCTCATTACTTCCATGGTTTTTGAGTGGTTTGATGAGAATGCCGATAAGGCATCGGGAGTAATCCTTGACGGATATCCTCGAACAGTTGCTCAAGCTCAAGCTTTTGGAGCCATGCTCTCAGCAAAATTTCCTAGTGTACGAGTGAGAGTTGTTTTATTTGATCTTACCGATGATGTAGTGGTGAATCGACTATGTTCTCGGTATGTATGTCAGAATAAAGATTGTCAGGCTGTTTATTCGCTTACTGCTGATTCTAGTCTTGTGTCTTCTGGAACTGCCGTATGCGGCCTCTGTTCTGGCATTTTAGGACGCAGAGATGATGATAGCGAGATAGCAGTAAGAAAACGTCTTGAAATTTATCACCGACATGAGCAGCAGTTAATTGATTTTTATCAGAGCAATGGTAGTGAAATAATGAGGCTTGATGCATCAAAACAGTTAAGCCAGGTTTTTGGTGATTTTGTGCATATTATAGGCGAATAAATAGATACGTACGTGTATGATTCATATAAAAGATAAGTTTTCAATCCAAAAGATGGCCCAAGCGGGTTCTTTGTTGTCTGATATTCTGGTTCGCGTAGAGGATCTGATTAAACCAGGCGTTTCTACGGCCGAGATTGATGCATGGATTGAATCTCAATTGCAGAAAAAAGGCTTGATCTCTAGCGTTAAGGGTTACATGGGATACCGACATGTCAGCTGCATCTCTGTCAATGATGTTGTTGTTCATGGTGTACCACAGGCGGATTGTATTTTGCAGTTGGGTGATTTAGTGAAAATTGACGTGTGTGCTTCGTGGAATGGCTATTGTGCTGATATGGCGCGTAGTTTTTTTGTTGGTCAATCATCTGAGCAAGCGCAAAAATTGGTTGATGTCGCATATCAGGCGTTGAAAAAAGGAATTGATCAAGCGCGAGTGGGCAACAGATTATCTGATATTTCTTCTGCAATACAGCAAGAAGTTGAAAAACACGGATTTAGTGTGGTTCGTGATTTTGCTGGGCATGGCATTGGAAGAAATATGCATGAAGCTCCTGAGATAGTTAATTACGGGAAACCAGGAAAAGGGCCTGTTTTAAAAGAAGGGATGACTTTTGCGATTGAACCAATGATTACTGCGGGTAAATATAACGTATATGTTGCCAATGATGGGTGGACGGTCAAAACAGTTGATCGTAGTTTGGCGGCTCATGTAGAAGATACAATCGCCATTACGAACGCAGGACCAGTTATTTTAACAAGCAGTTCTGAACAGCAAAACAATGCGAGTCTTTCATGAAGCAAAAAGAAGAAGTTATACGAGTTGACGGAATCGTCAAGGAAACATTGCCGAACGCAATGTTTCGGGTAGAAATTGAAGGCGGACATGTTGTTCTCGGACACGTGTCAGGTAAAATGCGAATGCATTATATTCGTATTCTACCAGGTGATAGGGTTGCGTTGGAATTGTCGCCATACGATCTAACACGAGGAAGAATCGTGTTACGATATAAGGAATAGGCAGGAGTTATCATGAAAGTTAGAACATCAGTAAAAGCTATTTGTAACGATTGTCGCATTATTAAGCGTAAAGGCGTTGTTCGCGTGATTTGCGTTAAGAGCCCTAAGCATAAGCAACGACAAGGTTAGTAAGAGGATCAATAGATTATGGCCAGAATAGAAGGCGTTAATTTACCAGCAAATAAACGAGTAGAATATAGTCTACCGTATATCTTTGGGATAGGTCTTGTAAGCGCACAAGACATTTTAACCAAGCTTAATATCAATTATGATACACGCGTAAAAGATTTAACCGATAGTGAAATAGCAGCAATTCAAAAAGAGATTACCGATAACTACAAAGTTGAAGGTGAATTGCGCAAAGAAATTACGTTGAATATTAAGCGCTTGCAAGAAATTGCTTCTTATCGTGGGTTGCGTCATAAACGTGGATTACCGGTTCGTGGACAACGTACAAAAACAAATGCACGTACACGCAAGGGTCCAAAGAAAAACCCAATAGCGCTTAAACGTAAAGTAACTAAGAAATAATAAGTAGGGGTTTTGATTAGATGGCTTACAAAAAGAAACCAAAAAAACAAAAGCAAAGAATAGTATCAGCTATTGCGCACGTGAAATCAACATTCAATAATACCATTGTTTCAATTACAACAATGGAAGGCGATGTGTTGTTTTCTTCAAGCGCAGGACGCTTAGGGTTCAAAGGATCTCGTAAGAGTACTCCATTTGCTGCATCACAAATTGCATCTACTTTAGCAAAAGAAATGCAAACGGTTGGAGTTAAAACTTTGGAAGTAAACATGCAAGGACCAGGATCTGGAAGAGATTCTGTTGTTCGTGCATTCCAATCTGCAGGTATGTCTGTTTCTATGTTGCGTGATGTTACACCATTGCCACATAACGGCTGCCGAGCTCCTAAAAAACGACGTGTATAAAAAGTTAATAATTTTTTTAGTGGGATAAGGTGCTATGGCAGTTGTAAGAGAAGAATCAGCGGAAAAACAGCAACAAAAAGCTCCGCGCAGAAAACTTTCTGAATACGGAAAACAACTTCAAGAAAAACAAAAAGTTAAAGAAATGTATGGTCTGCGTGAGCGTCAATTCAAACGTTTCTTTGCAGTAGCAAGCAAACAACGTGATGGTGGACCGGGTGAAAACCTATTAAGTTTACTTGAGCGCAGATTAGATAACGTTGTTTATAAATTAAAAATGGCAACAACGCGTACACAAGCGCGTCAAGTCATTACTCATGGACATGTTCTTGTTAACGGAAAGAAGGTATATTCGCCATCTCTTTTAGTATCAACAGAAGATGTTATTTCTCTTTCAGAACGTGTAGCAAAAATGGAAACATTCTTGAAAGACGTTATTGAAAAAAGAATGAAAGTTGGCATCAAAGTTCCCGAATGGTTGGAACTTGATAAAAAAGACAGGTTTGGACGAGTTCTTCGCCTTCCGGTTCGTGCCGATATTCAAGTGCCGATTGAAGAGCATTTGATTGTAGAATTGTATTCGAAGTAATAGATAGTTGAAGGTCCAAGCAGGAGGTTGAATGACTAAGAACAGAGAATACAAACCGCTTATCATTCCACAATTGAAATGGGAAAAAAAGACACTTAGTGAAGCATGCGGCGAATTAGTAGTTCAACCGCTTGAACCAGGTTTTGGAATAACGATCGGTAATTCGTTACGAAGAATTTTACTCAGTGGTGTTGAAGGTTCTGCAATAACATCGGTGATTATCAAAGGTGTTAATAATGAATTTTCAGCAATACCTGGTGTTGTTGAAGATGCAATGCAAATTGTACTCAACATCAAAAACATTGTCATTCGCAATAAAGAAGGCAAGCCGGGTAAAATGCGCGTGACGAAAAAAGGCGAATCAGAAGTGCGTGTTCAAGATATCATCGCTGACGAACATCTTGAACTTATTAACAAAGATTATGTGTTTGCTCACGTAGCTTTTGATGGTGAACTTGATGTGGAATTTTTTGTTGAATCAGGAAGAGGATATCAACAAGCGCAATGGCCTGTTGAAAAACCTTATCAAGATGATAATCGCATTTACTTGGATGCGATGTTTTCACCAATTCGTAAAGTTATGTTCGATGTTGAAAAAACACGTGTTGGTGAAGCCATTGATTATGATAAGCTTATTTTGCGAATTTATACCAATGGTTCAGAAAATCCTGTTGACGCTTTACATTATGCGGTTTCAGTTTTACGCACACAGCTAGAACATTTCCTTGAAAGTACTGAAATTCCATTTAATGAAATCTCTCGTCTTCCTGAAGAAAAAGTAGAGAAAATTCCATTAAAGACAAATGATTCAAGCCTTAAAGGTGTTCCTGTTGATCTGTTATTAAAACCGATAGAAGAGCTTGAACTTTCAGTCAGAGCACATAATTGCTTGATTAATGCAGGAATCAATCGTGTCATTGATTTGGTGAATGTTGCTGAAGATGATGCGCTCAAAAT
>LDIY01000015.1:0-13967 GCA_001468865.1 candidate division TM6 bacterium SOIL31 | reverse complement strand
GGTCGAAAAAAATTAAATCTTAAAGCGCCTCATCGCAGAGCGTTGCTTCGTAATCAAGCAATTCATTTGATTAATTACGGACATTTGGTTTCTACCAAGGCGCGTGTTAAAGAAACGCAACGTATGGTTGAGCGCATTGTTACTATTGCACGTGAAGGCAATGTATTCAACGCTCGTCGTCGTGTGCATGCATTATTGCCATATGACGTTGATGCTGTAGTTAAATTGTTTAAAGAAATTGCTCCGCAATACGTTTCTCGTCCCGGTGGATATACTCGTATTATCCCTCTTGGCAAACGTATGAGTGATACTGCAACAGTTGCTCGCCTTGAATGGGTCAAATAAAACCTTTATGGCAGCAATGCAAACAATTTCTACGCATCATGATGCAACAATAGAACGCATACAAGCAGTTCTAGAAGAATTACGCCCCGCTATCTTACAAGATGGTGGGGATATCCATTTTGTACGGTTTGATGAAAACGGTACAGTCTTTGTCCAATTACAGGGTGCATGCGTTAGTTGCCCCATCTCCTTTATTACCCTTACCATGGGCATTGAAGCCCAACTCAAAGAAAAAGTTCCTGGTGTTAAAGCCGTTGTTTCAATTGATAATGAGTAATATAGCATCTTCAACTTAAGCGGCTCGGTACTATTGAGTATTCTTCCCCGCTCGTCAGCAATAACCCATTTTCAATTCTTCAAATGGGTACCCAATTGAAATGAAATGGAGATTGGGTCAAAAGGATATCTTCTGAGCGGGTCTTTTATCCATATCTTTATCTTTGTTCTCAAGATTAAAAAAATGAAGACCACTCGAAGATATCCTTCAACAAGTTCAGGACGAGCGGGAGGAAAATCATCGAGTCAACTTAACTAAGAATGCTATACTGTTGATTTTTCAATACTTTCTTTTGTATATTCAAACTGAAGTTTAACGGTTGTGTTTGGCTCTATAAAAGGGAATATATGAAGAATGTTATTATGCAGAAATTGCAAAGAATGGTGTTGGTTATTGTTACATGTACCGCAATCTGCGCGTTTGGAGCTGAGAGCAGAATATCATCTAAAGACTATGGAACCTTTGCATATAAAATCATTATGACGCATCCATGGAATCCTGCCATGGAAAGGATGATACAAATCGCTTGGGCCAGCTGGTCGCCGGAGGAGAGAATAGAGATAGCCAATCGCGTTCCTAATAAGAACGTATTACCACCCGGAGCAGAAAAATTTATTTCACGAACAGACTTTTGCACCATTGCGTATATGAATATAATGAATAAGTCCTGGGAGTCATCCTTTGGTAACTTAATAGATAACTGTTGGTATGAATGGTCAGAAAAACAAAAATCAGAGATTCTTGACCGTCTCAGTCAGCAAAATATACGTCATATGCGATCTGAACCCACAGAAAAAATGCTGCGTCATGATATAGATTGATGCCAAACTCGAAAGTTGATAATTGGCCGATGAGTCAACGGCCGATGCTTCAATAGAGGATTGAAGCCGTGGTTTCAATTCATAATGAGTAAATTGTTCTTATTTCTTTCTTTAGAAGGGTCCCCAATGGCTGTGTCCGCCGAAGCCTCGTGCGAAGGAGGATGAAATTGGGGTAAAAAAAGTTCCCGCGTTACAGCGGGAGTTTCAGTCGAAAACTAATAATCTATTGATTGTTTTTTCAATCTTTTGATATATTCAAACTGAATCTCAATGTAATGATTTGTCTATAAAAGGGGAAGAGATGAAAAATAAATTAATCCTTGATGGCCAAGCTTTTAAGAGTGTGCTCAGTGGCGTATTGCTCATTGCTCTCTGCATAATAGGAGATGTAGAGGCAAAAAAAAGAGTGCGAGAACAAGGAGTTGTAGAAGGAGTAGAAGAACCAGCTTTAAAGCGGCCTAGAGTACTTCCACAACAACAGTCAGTAGGTCCTCGAAGGGGAACTCCAGTAAGACGTTCGAGCGGTCTGCAGCAAAGGCAGATACAAGTCCCTCGAGGACAGCGCCAACCTATAGTAGTGCCGCCAACAGGAGTACAACCCGTGGTTGGGCAGCAGCAAAATGTTTCTCAATCAGATTTCATAGCAGTAACAATGCCTGATGGCAAAGTATTTGCTAACCCAAAAGAGAATTGGTTCTTGTGGATATTAGACCAGGATGTGCCCTGGTCAGATGATGCAAAGGCTGTGTTAAGTGTGGTACGCAATCAGCTTTCACCTGTACAACAGGCTGCAATAAGACAACATGAGGATAGAGAAATGCGCTCTGCAGCCCAAAGAGAAGATTTGAAAAAACAACGTGCGGCTATGGTGCAGCAACTTCCTGAGACAGTTGTTATGCAAAAAGCTCCAGATAAGGGATGGTTTTATAATTTAACCGGTTATGAACTTCCAGAATTGTCTGGATGGCAGAAGTTTGGAGCAGGGGTAGCCGCAACTGTTATGGCTCCTTATTTAGCCCCAGCTATATGGAGTTGGGGTGGATTACAGGCTGCGGTGGCGCTTACGACTACAGCTACTGCGGTGAATCAAATTAAATTTTCTTATGATCATGGAGCTCTTACAACAGCAGGAGCTATTGAAAACAGAGCTGCGCTGATGCGAGAGAAGCTACAAGGAAATCAAAAGTATCCAACATTTAAGACCCAGCTCGAGGCCTTATCTAGTACGACAGAACTTCTAGCACTAGGTGAACGAGAGGGTGACAAAATTTTTGATGGAGCTCGAGAGAAATTAATTGCAGAAACAATGGAACTTATGAAGAAGTTGTCCAAGGAAGGTGGGAAAGATCTTGAGAATGAAAATGCCATTAACGATGCAATATATCAGTGTAGGCAAGACAATTATGATAAGGACGCAATGACCTATCTCGATAATCTCGAAAGTGGTGCGAAGAAACCAGGCAATATGGCGAGATCTCAGGCATATGTTTCTGAATTTGCGCGTAAAAAAGATATTCTTGCGAAGATGGCATTAAGAGAGAAAGCGTTAGAAACGGAAGAGGCAAAAAGAGCTCAGGCTATAGAAGAAGCTAAAGCTGCCGTGACTGGTGCTGTAGGCGCTGTTGTAGGTGGAGCTGCTGCTGGAGCAGGTAAAATTGCTGCCAAGGTTGCAGAAGGTTATGCGGGGGGAGCAAGTTCCTCGTCATCTTCTGCAGTTGCACCAAAATCTTATCCATCCACTAATCCATTTGCGCCAAAACCATCAACACAAATCAATCCATTTTCAGTAAATGAGACCCCAAAAGCAATACAACAGCCAGTACAACAACAGCAACCGGCATCAACAACTCCAGGACCGAAAGTTGTGACTCAACCACCAGCATCTCAGACAGTAACGCCAGTAAATTTACCTAAATATCCAACATTGGAAGAAAAACCAGCGGTAACAACACAGCCCGGAGCACAAACACCGCAGCAAGGGCAACCAGCCCCTGGCCAACAACAAGCAGGAGCAGCTCCTAAAGGAAATAATCCTCTGGGTAAATTAAGGGGCGCTGGATCAGCTATGTGGAATGCTGGATTGGGTTCAATGGGAATGAGTGGCTCTCAAGAGGTTAAGAAATAATGAAAAATAAATTAATGATCTTAGCTATCATCACATCCCTCAGCGCATCGCATGCCACAGCAGGATATGAATCACCTATGATTGAAGATAGACTAGAACAACGAGGTTATATTGATGATGCTGCGCGTACGCATCGTGAAGAAGAACTTGAACATCTTGATATGATTAACGATGCGGCACGTACCCAGCTTGAAGAAAAATTAGAACAGCGAGATTATATTAATGATGCCGGTAACACCACTGCTCAAGAAAGAAATGCACAGCTTAATAGTTATTATTAATTATCCCTGTTCAATAATGCTTACCGTACTTCCCTGTACACCTTTTTCAATAAAAAAGTGTACAGGGAATTGATCTTTCATGCTCGGCAAATGAGATACAATGATAATTTTAGAAAAATCATCTTGTATTTTATAGAGCGCATCCATGATGTATCCCAGACCTTCTTCATCTTGTGAGCCAAATCCTTCATCAATAATAAGAATTTGCAGGGCCGTTCCTGCTCTGCGTGCAAGCAATTTGGAAATGGCGATGCGCAATGCAAAATCAATCCGAAATGCTTCCCCGCCAGAAAAAAGTTCGTAGGGCCTGATGCCCGCCTGATCTGAAATTTTAATATCGAGCGTTTCTTTGGTGCCGCCTTTTTTTAAATCGCGTAACGATTCAATAAAAATTTGTGCTTGGTTATTAGTCAAACGAGAGAGCAAATAATTAGCTTCTTGTTCAATTTCTGGAATTGCCTCTTCAATTAACAGCGCTTGAATACCATCTTTACCGGTTGCGTTTGCAATTGTTTGGTAATCATCAATAATAGTTTGTAGCTGATTAATCGCAATCAATTCTTGTTCAAATTCATTTTTTATTTTGGTCAGATGTTTTTGCTGGTTTTGTATGCTTCCTTGCGCATGCACCAGTACTTCTTTTTCCTGATTGAGGGTTATGCGTTGTTGTTCGAGTGATTTTTCTTTTTCTTGCAATGTGCGTACTTGTGCATCCAGATTACCGAGTGCCCCACGCTTGAGAGTAATTGCGTGGATTTCTTGACTAGATCTTTTGAGCGAGGCGCATAATTTTTGAATATCATTTTTACGATTTTCTTGCTGCGCAACATCTTTTTGAAGCGATTCATATTCAGTAAGCTGCAACTCAATACTTTTGAGTTGTTCTTGATCTTTTTTATAATCATCTTCACGATACACATGCTCCTGCAATTGCTGTTCGAGTGATTTTTGTTGTGTAACAAGATGAGTATATTGCTCATCATGAGGAAGCTCAGTAGAGGTAGTTTGCTGGGCAATCTCTTGTTGCTTGAGAGCGATTGTATGCGTGCACGCAGCAGCTTCTTTTTGTTGTTGCAGGTGTGCTGCAGTTAAGTCTGCAATTTGGGATGCTATTTTTGTTCGATGCGCCACCAGTTCAATAATTTTTAATTTAATGGTGTTTGCGCGGGCAAGAAGTTCCTTGTGCTGAGTTATATGGCTATGCTGATTGATCAGTATATCCTTGAGTGCAGGAATAATTCGTTTAAGGCGGCGTAACCGGTGGGCCAAAAATGATTCTTGTTTTTCAAAATTAAGTTTTAAAAATTTCTTGCGCGAAGCGGATAAGTTCTGTTCACACAAAGGGCAACTCGGATCATCTTCTTTCTGCACTAACTTTTTTTTGTTAGCCAAGCTATTAAGTTCACTGTTTATCCAGTTACCTAAAGAAGCAAAATGATGGTAGGTAGCTTTACGTTTTTCAAGTTGAGCCTCGTGCGCGGCCACATCATTGGGCGTTTGTTCTAAGATCGCTAATTCTTTTTCTTGTATAACAATATCTGCAGTCAAAAGAGATTCTTCTTGCGTGCATTGTGCAATCTGTGTGTGCGTAAGCGTCAGTAATTGCTGATGATTTTTCTGTTCTGCATGTAATCGTTCCAGTTCAAGCTGCAGAAGATGGTTTTTCTTGGTTGCAATATCTTTATGATGCTGTTCTATAGCAGTGATTTTTTGCGTGAGATTAAGCAAGGATTGACGATGTTCCAAATTTTCTTGGAACATTTTTTGGTGGTGTGCAATAGCTGTTATTATCTTATTTTTCTCTTGCTCAAGCTGATTAATGCTATGTAATGATTTCTTTTTTTTATTGATTTCTCGCCATTGAGTAAGTGATTCCCGGAGCTGCTTTTTTTGGTTTTCAGCATGTTCGGTGAGCTGTTGCAATTGAAATGAGAGATTGTGGAACTGTTTTTGTTGGTCTTCAAAGTGCGTGCGTTCTTGCGAGTACATGCGTTGCTCGGTAAGAAGTTGCTGTTCTTTTTGTTCTACTCTCTGCATCGCATCTACAATGCGCGCGCATTCTGCATCAAGTGCTTCCTGAGCTGCCAGTTCTTGTGTTCTTTTTTCTTGGAGTGTTGTCAGCATTAATTTTTTTGTTTGAGCATCTTTTGTTTTTTCGAGTGCGAGCTTTCGAATAACTTCATATTGATCGAGTCCCAAGATGGTTGCTAAAATCTGTTTGCGATCTTTGGGAGATTTTTTGGAAAATTCATTTGAACTGCCCTGGCGTAAAAATGCAGAATTTGAAAATGATTCAAAATCAATGCGTAATGTTTGCTCAATTTTTTCCTGCGTGGTTCGAATTGTTTTATCAGTGAGCGGAATAAAGGTATCAGTTTCACCATCAATCATGCCAAATTCAAGCGAGTTGATAGGCTTGCCATATGTTTCCATGTATTCACGGCGAATTCTATATTTTTTCCCGCCAAAAAGAAAATCAAACACCACGAGCATTTGTGTTTGTCCCAGCCGCAGCAATCCTTGATCTGCTTTTGTTGCACCCGGTATTTTACGCGCTTGTCCCCATAATGCCCAGGTCATGGCATCTAATAATGCTGATTTTCCGTGACCATTTTTGCCGGAAAGGCAGATCAAGGAATAGTTACTAAAATCAATCGTCTGAAGAGTGGGGCCGTAGCTGATAAAGTTTTTAATTTGGAGTTTCTGGGGGATCATGATAGTTGCCCTATGTTTTGATCTGTGGAGTCAATTGTACCATGATTTATTATCTCTCGATACATTTTTTATCCCAACTCGGTTACCCTTTGCCGGATTCCTCCGGGGAATGCAATAAACATTGATAAGATTAACACTTAGGACGAGTGGAGCAAGAGTATTTAGTGGGGTTTAATAAGGGTATTTATTTTATTAACTTGTTTTGAGTTTTTTTGCTTGCAAACCAGTATCGAAGGATGATGTTTATATGTTTGTTGTCTTTAGAAAAGCTATTGGTATGCACTTTTTTATGAATAAATCTAATCTTTTTACCAAATTCTTGTGATTACTTTCGCTTGTTTGATATATTCAAATTGAATGACAACTGTAATTTATATTTTATTATAGGGGTTCTATATGAAGCGCAAATTAATCATAATGGCTACAATTGCATTGATAATTTCATCAGGAGCTGTTAATTGTTCGCAGGTATCAAGAAAACTCACCTGGGGACAGTGGTTTGAGTCACTTAAAGCAAGATTTTGGCAAAAAATGGGATATACGCAGCCATATCGGCAAATTGAACAAACTCAACAGCTACAAAAAGAAGCCCAGACTGCAGCTTATAATCGTCAGCTAAATGAAAGACGTCAGAATAGTTGGAAAGTGATGGGAGATATGGCGAATGTGGCCTTTAATCCCATGATGATGCTCTCAATGCCTGTCATAGCTGTAGTGACACTACCTTTGGTGATACTTAATGGTATAAGTGAGGTGTTTATACGTCTGGCGTTCCAATATCCAGAAATAGATCAGTCTTCGCTTGGCAAGGAAATAAGAACATTCCTTTCTCAGAATATATTGGAGAGAGAGGATATTTATCCTACTGATACGGCAAAGATTCATGCATTATTAAAAAAAGATGATTTTTTATCAATGGCAGCTGCTGGTAATAGCTGGCTATTATTTGATCAAGAGTGTGATTCATTTGTTGAGAATGTAAAAAGGTCAAGAAATTACAAATACCATAAGAATCAAATCGATTTAACAAAAGATAAGGAGGACGGAGCTTCTTATCAGAAAATTTTTTCCAACCTTGAAAAAGAAATAAAAGGTAAAAAATTTACTCCGCAAGACTCCTTAGAATATTGGAAAGAGAAACTTAATACTTGTGACAAATCTAATGAGGAACAGAAAAATTATTGCGTGACATATGAGGCTCTTGTTGCTGATAGCACTCGGGAAATTGAGACTGTTAAATTGGAAAACACCATTGATAAAGCACTGCAAGAGTATAGGAATAAGCTGCGTCAATATCTATCTTTGGATATACAAACTTCACTCGAGGCTCAGGATAGATATTTGACTACGGAACTTGAAACAACATTGAAAGATAAAGGCGCACAGGATCCAGCAACAATTGCATGTACATCTTTGAGAAATGCTATCAGATTGCAGTTAAATATTTATAAAAAATTAAGTGCAGCGAAACAACAAAAGGTTAATGAAGCATGGGCACAATCACATGAATACCTTGAGGATGAAAAAAAGGCAGCTTCAAAGATTAATGAGTTCTCAACGTTATCTGAATCTGAGAGAAATAAAAGAAAAGAAGCGGCTCAAAAGAAAATCCAACAGCGAGAAGAAGCACTGAAAAATCAAACAATGACTACTCAGCAACGCAATGAAGAGGTTAGACGGCAACGGAAGATAAATGAATTGAACAAAGTCTCTTATTAATGGGCTCTGTTCGCAATAGAATGGAAAACTACGGAATAACTAAAATTATTCCGTAGTTTCTTTTTTATGGTGGAAATTGGACAGTATAGTACAATGAAAAAAAGATAAGTAAAAAAATATAGACCAGGACTTAGGAATAATGAAAGAAACGATTTTTCGAGAATATGATATTCGTGGGATTGTGGGGAGCGAATTGCTCATAGAAAATGCGTACGAGCTGGGGCGAGCAATAGCACTTTATTTAACGCAACTGAATTGTTCGGTAAAAAAAATAGCAGTGGGCATGGATGTGCGTGAGCATTCTCCTGAAATAAAAGAAGAAATATGCCGCTCACTGATTGATAGTGGTCTTGATGTTATTTTTATTGGCGTATGCACGTCTCCCATGATGTATTTTGCAACGTATACAATGGCAGTCGACGGGGGGATTATGGTGACAGCTTCTCATAATCCGAAAGAATATAATGGATTAAAAATATCTTTGGGCACCACTTCTTTGTGGGGCAGACAAATTAAAGAAATAGCAAAATTATACATTGAAAACCAACATCGTATTGCAGAATCGCCAGGCCATTATTCTGAACATTTTATCAAAGATGAATATATTGCCTGGCATGTAGAGAAGTTCTCTCACCTTAAAGGCATGGACATGCCCGCAGTTATTGATTGTGGCAATGGTTCTGCGGCATTGGTGATACCAGATATTGTGCGTGCAATGGAATGGGAAAACATGCATCTTTTGTGTTCCACCGTTGATCCTACTTTTCCTAACCATGAAGCAGATCCTACTGTTGCCAAAAACATGGAAGATGTAAAGCATACAGTGCAAACGACTAATGCAATTGTTGGCGTTGGTTTTGATGGTGACGCTGATCGCATGGGAGCAATGACTAAAGAAGGCAATTTGGTTGCAGGTGATAAGTTGATTGCGCTCTTTGCTGAACCAATGATCAAACAACATCCTGGTATGACGGTGGTATACAATGTGGTATGTTCTGGTGGGCTTACTGAATTGTTAGAAAGTTGGGGTGCGCAAACGGTAATAACTCCAGTGGGTCATTCGATTATTGAAGAAAGTATGCATAAGCATCATGCATTATTGGGCGGCGAAACCAGCTGCCATTTCTTTTTTAGCGATCGTCACTTTGGATATGATGATGGTATTTATGCAATGTTTAGATTGTTTGAGCTGTTAGTGCAATCCAAAAAAAGCTTATCGGAATTATTAAAAGTTTTTCCGCGAAAAGTTACGTCACCAGAATTTCGTATTCCTTGCGATGAGAGTAACAAATATGCAATGGTGCAAGAGATGAAGGGTTTATTTTATCAAAAGAAAGATGTAAAAATCCTTGCTATTGATGGTGTGCGCGTAGCAACTGATTATGGATGGGGAATTATCCGCGCATCAAACACGCAACCCGTTCTTTCCATACGATTTGAGGCGAATAACGAACGCGATTTGCAGCGGATAAAAGAAGAATTTATTTCAGTATTATCACGCTATTTTAGTGAGGCGTATTTACGAGAGCAGTTACAAATTATTCATGAAGAAAATGCATAGTAGAATTGGTGTACATATACGTATGCGTTTTACCCCATTCTCCATTACATTACAAATGGGGGCCCAGTGAAGAATGACAAGACGGAAAAATAAAATGAGGATCTTAAAACAATGCATACTAGAGTCGGTGTACATATACGTATGCGTTCATCATTGACTGAATTATTGCAGCGGGCAGATTCCTTGGATCTGCCTTTTTTTCAATGCTTTTTTGTACCGCAAGAAACAGGAAAATTAATTCAGGTAACAAATGAAGAGGTGCGAGCTTTTTTAAAAGTTCGTCGTACACGATTTAAAGATCTTTATTGTCATGTTTCATATTGGGTTAATTTATCCAGCTTGGGCAATAATGGTTTTCCGCAGCTACGCCGGGAGATTAATTTTGCCAAACGTTTAGAATTTACTCATTTTGTGCTCCATGCGGGCAATGCAAAAGGAGCAATCAATAAAAATCCTGGTATTGATGCGCTTGCGCGATCATTAAATGATCTTTTTGAGCAAGAACGCGATATTTCTGTTTTGCTTGAAAATAGTTGTCAC
Source organism: candidate division TM6 bacterium SOIL31 (assembly GCA_001468865.1). Classification (GTDB taxonomy): domain Bacteria; phylum Babelota; class Babeliae; order Babelales; family Vermiphilaceae; genus SOIL31. Next base: position 3,583 of record LDIY01000015.1, on the reverse strand, counting down.
GGCAATTTGGCAGTGGGCAGCGATATTACCGATTTTAAATGGTTGTTGGAAAAAATTGATAAACCTGAGCGCATTAATTTTTGCATTGATACAGCGCATGCACATTCATTTGGATATGCAATCACCACGCTTGAGGATCAAAAAAATTTTATTAATTTTTTGGATGAAACTATTGGCATTGATCGTATTAAGCTCATACATTTGAATGATACAGCAGAGCACTTGGGATGCCGCATTGATCGGCATAGTATTATTGGTCAGGGCATTATTGGTGAAGATGCACTTAAAAATTTTATCATGCATCCCCAATTAGAACATATTCCATTGTTGCTTGAATTGCCGGATTTATCCGTTGAAGATGAGTTAGTGGTGTTGAATAAAGTGAGAGAGTGGTAAAAAAGGAAAAATATGCGTATTGCAATCAGCGGATTTGGAAGAATAGGACGTACCTTTTTACGGTGTATGTTACAAAGTAAAAATGTTACTCACAAGATACAAGTCGTTGCCATTAATATTGGTAGTTCAGATCCTGAATTTACTGCTCATATGTTTAAATATGATACCCTTATGGGTATATTTCCAGGCGATGTTTCGATGCAAGGCGATGAATTAATTATTGATGATCATCGCATAAAAATTGTTGCTCAATGCGACGCGCAGAAATTACCCTGGCATGAACTTACCGTCGATTGGGTAGTTGATTGCACGGGAAAATTCACTCATCGTGACTGCGCTGAACAACATATTACCGCTGGTGCAAAACGTGTGTTAATTTCAGCTCCCGCGCATGATGAAGATGTATCAATTATTCCGGGTGTGAATGAAGATGCATTTGACGCACAAAAACACAAAATTGTTTCTTTAGGCAGTTGTACAACAAATGCATTCATGCCCACCGTTAAAGCTCTTGATGATGCATTTGGCATTACCCGTGGTTTTATGACAACAACGCATGCCTATACCAACTCGCAAGTACTTCTTGATGTTGATGCAAAAGATTTGCGCTTTTCGCGCGCGGCAGCGCTTAATATTATTCCTGCGACATCTGGTGCATCGAGCATGCTTAGTAAAGTGCTACCGCACTTGAAAGATAAAATCTATGTGAAGGCGATGCGTGTGCCGATAGGCAAAGTTTCCTTGTTCGATTTTGTTTTTGAGGCAAAAAAAGATCTTTCAGTTGATGCTATTCATGACGCATTTATACAGGTCTCACAAAAAAAGATGAAAAATATTCTTGCGCTCACTATGGAACCTTTAGTTTCATCCGATTTTAGTGGTAATGATCATTCAGTCATTATCGATGGATTATTAACTAACGTGAATGGTACCATGGGACAAGTCTTTGGGTGGTATGATAATGAGTGGGGCTATAGTATGCGCATGAAAGATTTTTTGGTGTATGTGAATAAATAGACTGCAGGAAAATTTTCTGATAATGTTTTGGACAATTACTTATAACCAAAAGGAAATTATCTATGCATTATTTTTATCTCATTATTCCTACAATCATTTCACTGGTAAACATTCACTGTCATTGCATGGAACAAAAAGTTGTTCCTTATAATCCTCAGATAGTATTGCATTTAGATGATGGGAATGATTTTTCAATAAAAAAGCATAAAATTTTTGATTCCGAGGTTATGTATACAAATTATTTACGTCGTGAGTTATCATGCAATGGTTGCGAAATTAAAAATATGTCTTTGCTTTATAGCAAGGTAAATAAAGAACAAATGGTATTATATAGCGATGCATGCGATATTGAGCCGGGAAAATCATTTAAAGATTATTTTAATACCTTATCACCTGAGAAGCAGAGGTCATTGATTATTACGGCGGGAGAACTAAAAAATTCTGTTCTCTGTGGTGAATTGTGGCAAGCATATGTGGATCCTGATCCTCGAATTACTCATAAACACATAAAACCAGAGATGCAGCAATCAGTTTGGTGGGATCGTTGTATAAATCAGACTGTTAAAGAAAATCTTCCGATAGTATTTCCCACTCGTATGGTGGAAGAGTCTATTGTTGAGAAATATACCAACAATGGACATATTCAAGATGCTCCTTCCTCTCTTTTGAATGGCTCATACGATGGGCAATATTTTAGTAAGCGCGTTACTCATAATGGTAAGCAATGGTATGCTTTTTTAGTAAAACCATTGGATGGCTCTTATGAATATCACGTAACAAAAGCAATGCCTATAAATGAAACTGAAAAAAAAGAAAAAAATAAGATATTATTATGGTTGAATAAGGATGATAAAGAAAATGAAAAATCGATAATTATAGAGCACGAAGATCCCATTCGTCATCGTTTTTTTAGTGATAATGGAGAATATTTAGTTTCATATTCATTCAAAAATCTCGTGCTTTCAAAAATAAGAAAAGAAAATGGAGAATTGTTTGTTACATCCTTTATTATACCAACCTCCATTCCTATTTCGAGGGTTAATCTTAATCCGCAGGCTACTATTTGTGCTGTTTTTTGTTGGGTTGACCATGAACAGAAAGGTAACTTATCTTTATGGAATATTTCAGCAGATAATTGCGTTAAAATATTTGAAAGGGAAGGTCTGGGTTATATTCCAGACGCATCATTTAATGATGCTGGTGATAGGTTATTGACTGTTTTGATAGAAGGTAAAACAGCAAAGGCGCTTATATGGAATACTGAGAATGTGCACAAAGTAGCTTTAATAGGAAGTATTGAAACACCATTTGCAAGGGCGTGTGTAAGTTGCCCGAACAGAAAAAAATGGATTATTACGTGTGTAGATTTTCGTACCAAGTGGAGTATATTTGTTGATGAATGTTACGATGGATTGAAGGTCTTTCATCCCAAAGGTTGCGGCTACGATGATGAAATGCTCATAGCATATAGTCCCAACGGTCGTTTTGTGGCTATATTATATCCATACCAAGATATATTTGCAAAAGAGTCTGAGAAATCTGATTTGGTGGTCTTATATAGTGTCATAACTCATGAAAAATTGGGGCAATGGTATACGCAGCAAGCTGAAGGATTGGGATTTACTGCTGATAGTAGGAAATTAATTTTTAATCATAATAATCGGTGTTCTCACATAGATCTTTTAAATCAAGGAAATATAAACAATTTATATGCTTTACTCGGGGGTTGTTCTCTTGCTCAATCTACCTTGTTGCGCAGATTATGTTTGGCACATGATCATGAAGATACCGTAGAACTCTACAAAGAAGGACAACCATATAAAGCATTTCTCAAGCTACCGGAACAATACAAAAAACTTATAGCGAAATGTTTTCCGGGGGTGAAGATAATTGATAATAAGAAAGATATATCCCAAATTTGCACTGATTTAGCTCAAATCGCTGATTCAATAATTGAGAATATCAGGAAAATAAGTGCTTTCAATGTGGAAACAACGTAATTTCCACTTCACAAGCGTTGTTATTTCCTTTATTCTATACAGCAGTTACGTATTGACTGCGTGCTTTTATAAGGGCCTATAGCTCAGTTGGTCAGAGCAGCCGGCTCATAACCGGAAGGTCCCAGGTTCAAATCCTGGTGGGCCCACCAGCTTTCGCCAAGGCTTCAGCT
>LDIY01000014.1 GCA_001468865.1 candidate division TM6 bacterium SOIL31 | reverse complement strand
CGCAATAAAGTATTAAATCCTGAACCCACGCCCCGTATTAATCTAACGGGTGACGATATCAAAGAAAATCAAAACGATCAGGGTGCTTTGTCGCAGTGATTTATGATTTAAGCAATTAAATATAAAAAACCTCCATTTTTCGTGGAGGTTTTTTTATTTTACTTATTTTTCTGCTCACATGGTGGGCAGCCGCTTGGATTGCATTTTTTGTTTTTATCTTTGCTCGTATCGCGATAGGTGTATCCTTCAATCGTGAGTGTTTTGAGCGCTGATAAAGGCACGGTTGTTTCTTGTGGCCCTGCGCTATCAATCCCATCACAATAAATAGGAGTTTTTGGATCAAGAAGAAAATAATATTTAGTGCCACCATTGGAAATAGCTTCCATTTCAATAAATTCGAGTCGTTTGCTATTTTTCTTTTGTTGATAAAAGTAAATGGTATTTGGTGAAGGTACTTGTATTTCTTTGGTTTCTGCAAGATCAAGGTCTCTTTTGGAGTATTCCGTATTTGGATTGGCGTCGAGTTTGACTTCTCGTTGATTAGTTTCACTGTTTAAAACTGGTTCGGGAAGATTTTCTGGTTTAAGAGGCATTGCAATTTTTTCGTATTTACCTTGAATAGAAATATTATCAACAATGAATTCTTGGCCTTGATGAGTGGTGATTTTTCCGGAAAAATTGACCGGTTGTTTGAGGTCTTTTGCAGCAGTTGAGCTCCAATTAGCATACGTGCTGCTCATGTACATGAGAGAAAAAGTAAACAGGAGTAAATGTATCATTTTTTATTCCTTTAAGGTTGCGTGTTTAAGCTATTTTTACTATAAGTGGTAGTTCTTATGCAAGGGTCTTGCATGCTCTTTTAAAATCGTTGCATAATGCATGCTCATTTGCATAATGTATAGCAATAAATCTGTTACTGATTCATGAAAGGCTTTTTTTATGTTTTCAAATAGCTATGAGCTCGATCAACGTATTTCATCATTTATGGCGGGTGTGTATGGTTGGATGAGCTGTGCGCTCGCAATAACGGCGGGTACTGCATATTATGTGGCAAGTAATGCCATGATTTTTATGTATCTGCGTACGCATTCGGGAATCATTTGGGGACTACTTCTTGCACAGCTTGCTCTTGTCTTTGGAATAAATCTTCTTATTAAGCGCATATCCTTTATTACCGCATTAATATTTTTTTTCCTCTATGCCATTTCTGTGGGTATTACATTATCATGGATTTTTTATATCTTCATTGAAGGTTCAATCATATCCGCTTTTTTAACCACTGCGGGCATGTTTGGAATGATGTCTTTCTATGGTTATGTGACCAAAGCTGATTTGACGAGTGTTGGTAATATGTGTTTTATGGCAGTCATAGGATTAATCATTGGATTAATAACTAATCGGTTTTTGCAAAATGAACAATTCGATTATATTTTATCGGGCATTGGCGTTATTATTTTTGTTCTTTTAACTGCATCAGATACGCAAAAAATAAAACAAATAGGTCGTCATATGCTTGGTGATCAAGAGATGGTTGGTAAAGTTACGTTGATAGGGGCGCTTGCGCTCTATCTTGATTTTCTTAACTTGTTCCTCTTTCTTTTGAGATTTATGGGTAATCGTCGAGATCAGTAAAAAAACCCCATCCTACGCTATGCTGTGTATGGGGGCCCCGGTAAAGATAATAACAACGGGGATAAAAATGAAGTAAGATTGGGTTAAAATTAAGGAGTAACATGAAGCAATCTATGAAATGGTTAATAGCAGTCGGAGTTGTCTTGCTATTTGGATGTAGCATCATTAATAAACAATTATGGGCATCACAAATAAAAGAACAACACAAAGTAGTTGAAGCAGCACCAAATGTGTACGTTGCGCCATCACCAGATAAGGAAGGCGTTGAAGGTGAAGATATAGATGATGATGGAGAAATTGCCGTTGATGAATTCGATTTACAACAAAAGCAAAAAGAAATTCGTGCGTTAATGGCGCGGGGTGTTAGTTTTTGTGCAAATAATCCTATGACAAAGATTTGCAATTCATTGACCCATTCCAAAGATTTCATAGAAGGAGAGCTTTATCTTTTTCTTTTGAATTTGAAAGGCGTCATTTACGCGCATGGTGATAGAGAAGATTTGGTGTGGAAAAACATGTGGGATTATCGCGATAGCTTTGGAGCATTGGCGGTACAATCTATGATCAAAACCGCCCAAGAAGGTGCTGGTTGGTTAACCTATGAATGGGCAGGATCAATAAAAGTTTCCTTTGTGGAAAAAGTGGTGATTGAAGGACAAGAATATATTCTTGGGTGTGGATATTATCCTCATTCAAAAAAATATGGCGCAATTGGTTTGGTTAAAGGTGCAGTTGGCCTTTTCAACCAAGATGTTGCTGCGGGACGGGGCATTGAAGGTGCTTTCAGTACGATGGGATATCCGTTAAGTGAACGATTCATCTTTGGAGACCTTTATCTCTATGCGCTTGATTTTGATGGTGTTATCAAAGCTCAAGGTGAAGAGCAGGGTCTTATTGGTACCAATGCACTTAATCGTACCGATGCAAAAGGTAAAAAAATCAATAAAGAAATTATTGATAAGCTACAGCGCAAAAAAGAAGGTGAAGGCGTGTGGATTGAGTACACGTCAAAAAATGCATTGAAATATGCTTACGCTGAAAAAGTAAAAGACGATAAAGGAAAATATTATTTTATTGCATGCGGGTACTATCCTGAAATTGATCGCGATAAAACCGAAGATTTGGTGCATCGGGGCTTTCAATATATGAAAGGAAGTGGTGTTTCTCTTGCGGCAAAAGATTTTACCGATAAAGCGATTAATACCTATCGCTTAGGGGATCTTTATTTATTTGTATACGATATGAAGGGTAAATGTATTGCACACGGTGGGAATCCTTCCTATGTGGGACAAAATCATTTTGATGCAAAAGATCAAGATGGCGTTTATTATGTGCGTGAATTTATTGATCAAGCAAGAGTTGGTGGTGGTTGGGTTGATTCCAAGTTAAAGAATTCTTTCCAGTCCGCATACGTAGAAAAAATTGATATGGGTGTTGATAGTTATGTAATTGGTGCGGGTATGTTCCCGGTCAATAAACCGGAAACAATGACGCTCCTGGTGAAAAGTGCTGTAGGATTTTTACAAACTCATTCCGATGAACATTCCTTTGAAAAGTTCATCATGAGAAAAGGTGAATTTATACGAGGTGATCTTTCAGTAATGGTGATTGATATGGATGGGTATTGTTATGCGTGGGGCGATCATTATGAACTCATTTGGGAAAACTTAATGGGATGGAAAGATGATCAAGGCAAGCCATTCATTAAGCAAATGATAGAACAAGTACAGCAGGGCGCTGGCCATTTTGCGTATAAATTTAATAAAAGATTGCGCGTAACGTATACAGAATTACTTGAAAAAGGAGATAAAAAATATCTTCTTTCTTCTGGGTTCTATCAATAGTTAGTGGTGATAAAATAAATAAAAAGGGATGCATTACGCATCCCTTTTTATTGCGATATTTTTTTGGTAATTATTATTGATTCTGCAATGCAGTGATAATAGCGTTATCTTTTTCAATTTCTTCTTCTAAGCGTGCAATTTCAGCTTTGTAGCTGTTTGCTTTATCGAATAAATATTTTGCAATTAATCCTGTGGCTACCGGAGTTACAGCAAAAAGCAGTAAAGACCCTACATCAAAAGTTGTTGACCCAATTTTATTAGCTCCATATAATTTCGAGAGCATATCGCTTGCGGGCATAACTGTTAATTTGCTTATTTCACCTACGGAATAAGAGATTGGGTAGTTGAGGTAATATAATTTGCGTGATATTAAACTCCATGCATCGCTTATTGTGTTAGCTAAAGTATTTGTACGATCAGCGGCTATAGCAACCCATACTCCACGTCTTATCGTTTCTAATCCAAATCCTGCGCCCATTACTTTAAGTAATGTTGGAGTCCATGAGTTTTTGTAACTATTCAGTTCTTTTTGCAATGTAGCTTTATGTTCTTCAACAACCTGAATGTCGTTGTTGTGGAATACAAAATTTTCAGAAGGTGTTGAAAGAGCAGTGATAATTTCATTGTATCGATTATTAGTATTTTCTGTTGCAAAACCAATTGTAAATGAAAGTAAAATCGCTGTTGATAGAGCGAATAAACTAGTATTTTTATTCATAAAAAGTTCCTTTATATTTATTTGCCATATAATATCATCATAGTAATTTTTATTCAAATTGTCAATGCGGATCTGGTTTTGCTATACAATAACCGTATTTTACCCCATATGCCGGGGTATCTGATCTCTTCGAGTAATTGCTGATCATCAACTTCCGATAAAATGCCCAAATTCACAAATTCTTGAGCCAATTGTACTGGATCTTTAAATATTATGCCAATGCGCTGTGCTGATGGTGTACTTTGCAATGATTTAAAACCAACAACATTTTCTACTTTATCATCGATAAATACCATATTTTTATCTGAACCAAGATGGTTTTCAATGTATTCATAATAGTGACGAGTTGGTTTTCTATCTGGTGCATGCAAGATCATTTCTGTTGGCTTAATAGTGAGTGTTTGTTGCAGAAATTCTTTATAACTTGCAGGGGTTGAAGGCAGATTTGCAAAAGCTTGTAATTGTGCAATAAATTCAGAGCTGTTTCCCGGATGCGCAACAAATACTTTGCTTGCAAGACTGGTTAATCTATTTCCCAATGCGTTTGCGGTGATATCATACGATATATGATCTTTGTTGGTTGCAAAGATGATGGTGTAACCTTTCACATCTTTTAAGTAGCGATATATTTTTTCAGTTCCATTAATCATGCAACGTGATTTTTCCAGTGCATTAACCATCCATGCAACATGGCTAGTTAAATATGGTTTACGCATGCCATGATATAAAAGATGGAAAGTTATTCCGTTTATAGTATTTCCCTTTTTATCTTGTAATGATTCTTTAATACCATTTTTATCTTTTTTATAATCGCCTATAAGGTTTTTTACTTGGGCAACAGCGCTCAAAAAGAATGATTTTGATATGATTACGTCATCAATGTCAGACAAAAGAATAGTATTTGAAGGCAGCAGGTTGAGGGCATGCAGTACTGGATTTGAGCACAAAATGCTCATTAATAAAAGTAATTGATTCAGTATTTTCATGGGAAAGATCCTTTTTGGGAAAATTATCTATTTATGTTTAGGGTAGCATTGGGGGGTATTTATTGCAAAAGCCATCATTAAATCGATCAAATGGTAAGAATATTTGTGGTTTATTGCCCGGTAGGGTCTTAATTTATCTCTCAATAAAATTGAAATAGCAGGCTTTTTCTTGAAGAAAATATGGCTAAGATGGACAAATTTTCACTTTTTAACGATGCTAAAGAAGAAAAATTTCTATTGTCTATTGAAAGTTACAAAGGAAAATGTATGCAATCTCAAGGAGCATTAGCCTTTATTAAGATGGCTGCCAGGCCATTTAGACTACATATTGTGGGAATGGCTATCATTGCGATAACATGGGCTCTCATACTTAATGTGCAAGCCTATATTGTTAAACTTGTTCTCAATACTGCAATGAATGTAAATCAGATTGATTTATATTATAATCTTGTATGGTTGATGGGATTATATTTATTTTCTGAGTTTATATATCTTTCTATTTTTCGTTGGTATGACTGGATTATTATTCAATTCCGTCCCAACATTAAAAAATATATTACACTCACTTTGATGAATAGAATGATGGACCACTCTCACAGTTTTTACCAACGTCAGTTTGCAGGCAGTTTGTCAACGCGTGTTATTGATATCGCCACCTCAATTCCTGATATTATTCGAATTGTTATTGATCGCTTGATGGCTTGTTCTTTAATGCTATTATTTGTTCTTTATAATATCTCTCAAATACACCTTAAATTTACCATAGCTTTAGGACTATGGGTGATTTTGTTTTTAGGCATTTCGGTGGTGCTTGTTTTTAGAAATCAACATTTAGCATATGATGTTGCGGATGCGCGTGCTTCAGTCACTGGGGCTATTGTTGATATTTTAACGAACATGGCAAGCGTGCGTCTTTTTGCTGCTAAAAAATTTGAAAGTAATTATCTGACGGGATGGGTTAATGAATCAGTTAAAAAAGATCAAACAAGAGATTGGTTTTTTTTAAAGTTACATGCGTTTCAAGCATGTTCATTTTGGTTGTTCCAGGCAGTTTGTTTTTGGTGGTTGCTTAATGGTCTGGTGAGTAAAACAATGAGCCCGGGTGATTTTGTTCTAGTACTTACGTTGAATTTGCATATTATTGAAAATTTCTGGAACATCGCCAAAGATATGCGCGATTTTTGGGAAAAGATGGGTAACATCGTGCAAGGTCTTGCCATTATCCAAAGCCCTATTGAAATAAAAGATAGTCTGAATGCACCGGAGTTAGTGGTAACTAAAGGAGAAATAGTATTTGATAATGTTCTCTTTCAGTATCATGATGCAGAATCATTATTTGAACATCAATCGGTGATGATTAAATCTGGTCAGAAGGTGGGATTGGTTGGTTATTCAGGAAGTGGTAAATCAACTTTCGTGAACTTGATTTTGCGTCTTTTTGACGTGACGCAAGGAAAAATAACCATCGATGGACAAGATATTAAAGAGGTAACACAAGACAGTTTACATGAAGCAATTACTATGATTC
>LDIY01000013.1 GCA_001468865.1 candidate division TM6 bacterium SOIL31 | reverse complement strand
ACAGTCGTTGCTCCATTTATACTTGTCGTAGTTCCGTCGCTTCTTGGAAAACTATCTGGAGCAACTTCTACAAATTGGTTAGCAAATAAAATCGTGTAGCCTTTTTCTCTGATGAATAGAAAATTATTATCTCCGCCGCGATAATTGGAAACAAAAGTTGCGTAACGATTAACTAAATAATCATCGAGTAAATCCCAAACACCATTGTTTCCAGCTAAACCCAAAAGTAAATATCCTGTGAATTGAAAATTTCTAGGTGCTGGCATATTGTCAGTGTTTGGAGTTGTAGAAAATTGATTCCACGCTCTATTTCTTCCAAGCCACATATAGCCAGCGAAAACTGCTTCACTATCTTTTCTAGCTCCACGCATATATTGTGGATCGCCAGTCATGAAATAAATTTGCCACAGCGCATAGGATGAATCATAGTAACCGAGTTGATTCGCAACAATATAATCATTTAGAGGATCGGCAAATCCACATAAGCCACTTATATTTGTAGAAATAACTGCACCACTTTGAGTGCTTGTCGCATTAGAAACTAAAGTAATTTGCGTGTTCGAATCTACACTAGCGATTGCGCCTAAATTTATTCCACCTAAACTTATTGCATCTAAGCAAGCTGGATTGTTTGCAGCGATTTGTTCTAAAAATTTCGTTCCAACTCCAGTTAGAATATTCGAACCATTAGTTATTGAACCAGTTCCTAAAATTGCAGACGGAGCAACTACTGGAAATTTAGAAATTACATCTGCTCCTTGACTTGTCATAGAATCTGTATAATAAGAATAGGGAATTTGCGAAGATTCTACTAGAGTTCCTAGAATTTTGCTCCACTTTGTATCTGGAAAAATGACAAAATTTGTATCGACAGCTTCGGTTGTTTTGCACGTTGTTGGAGAATTTCCAGAATCCGCTCCATCATTCGCTAAATAAATATAGCAATAAGTTGTGTTGGAACTTAATCCAAAGTCTTGATAATCTGGATTAGTTAGTCCTGTCGCAATAACTGTTGTCGGAGTGCAGCCAGCGCCAGTGCATCTTTTTACTTTGAAAGTTCCTAAATTCCAACTTCGACCAGTATTCGCGTCTAAATAAGTCCAAAATAATCCCATAGAAGTATGCGGATTCGGCGCAAGTGGGTGAACAAGTGGCGCATTAGTCGGAGTTGATGGAGTTGCAAATATTACTGTCGGGAACAATAGCAAAAATAAAATTATAAAAATCTTCATAAAACTTAACCCTATTGGCAAGCTGGCACTGTGTTAAATTGACACTTTTTAACTGTTACGGTTGAGAACACAAATTTAGTTATATTATGATCTGTAGGTTTAACTCCAAAGTCTCCGGTCACGTCCCATAATTGTTGAACTTCTGGAGTGCAAGCTGGTAGCAAACCACCATCATTAACTAAAGCATGAGGACAAGTTGCTCTAGTATCAGGAATAGAAACAGAAGTTAAAACTATTGCACTGAAACTCTTATTTTTATATCCTCGATCAATTCTTCTAGTGTCGTGAGTTATGGAGTTAGAATCTACTGGCATGTCAGTGATGCCGTCAGAATTTCTATCTCCCCAATTAGCGGTTGCGATAGAATTATCTATTCCAAATTGCCATAGATCATAATAATTTGTAGCGAAAAGTGCTTCCTGCGTGCTCGTGGGAACAAAATTCATATCCCCAAAAATTACCGTATTAGCACCTAGAGTTGAATTTACCCAACTCAATAAGGCATTAGCTTGATCTGTTCTTTGTTGTTCTGAACATGCACTCCAGCATAAGTGAACACTAACTACATTAAAGGTTTTTCCGTTTATAGTTACATTGGCAGAGACAGCACTTTTATCTACATCAACTCCACCAGTGCCAACAAACCCATTGGAAAGTTTTATGCTGTTCGTGCTATTTACTGTGATGGTATTTTTAATCCACAGCGCATTTCCGTCACCTAGAGTGCTATTTTCTCTATAAACTGCTTGAGTAAATCCAGCGTTTGCTAGTGGAGTATCCCATCCATTTTCTGTTGTGGATCTTTCTTGAACAGCAATTATATCTCCATCGGAAATTGCGTTTATTTGCCGTTGGAAATTAAAGCTGGTGTCAGTGCCTTCGCCGTGTTGCAAATTCATCTGATAAACAGTGAAGCTTGTTTGACTTTGAGCAGAGCCATAGAGGAATAGAATTAATGAAAAATATTTTAGCAATCGCATAATTATCTCGCACTAAAATTATCTAATTGAAATCCAGTAGACTGTGAAGATGCGCCAGCATTTCTAACTCCAGCTTTTCCAGCGGCAGTTATTGAAGAATCTGTAATAGGCCCAAGAGTAGTTCCATTCGCTATACAAGAAATTTGATTTCCAGTCATTATTAATTTTATTGTTCCGCTCTGTCCAGCAGTTAATAAATTCGCAGAAGTTGTCGCAAGTGTACTAGCTGTCGCTGCTACTATTTTTCTCAAGTCCCAAGAAGTATTATTATAACGGCATAAATACATTGTATCTGCCGTTGTATCCATTCTTCCGGCAACAGCAATATTTACAGAAATTGCCGTAGTAACTTTTACAGTTCCTTGAACATAATAATCTGCGCTCGGTGGTGTTCCACTTGCATAATAAGCAGAAGTTCCACCAGCCCAAATAACTCCATTAGCCTGATCTAAATTAAAAGGAGTTGTATAATTTGCATGAGGATGGTGCGTCCACGTCGCGCCTAATTCTCCTGTGTGAGTAGATAAATCTACATTAGAAGAACCAGCCATCGTGAAACTGTCAGTTACAAAATCACTTGCACCCGCAGCCGCAGTTCTACTTCCTCTATGAGAATTTCTCTGAGAATAAACTAAATCAGGAGCAGATGCGCCTACTAGCAGTAAGACTAATAATAAACTTGAAAGAAATTTTTTCATTATTGCAATCCTGCGCTAAGAGTAAAAGCCACGTCAGACAAAGTTGCATCTTGCGAAGCTGGAGCAGTTATTGTTACTACATCACCAGCAGCTATTGTTGCCGTTGCTCCAGAAACTATTGTGCAAGTGGTTCCGCTCGCAGCGAATCTTAAAGTTCCTTTTGAAGTTCCATTGACGGCGACAACGAAATCTGTTTGCGCAGTCGCGGCAGTTACCGCAGAACATTTGTGACCTGAACTATCTAAATTTATTGTTCTAGCAGCTACATAACGTAAAACTTGTAAATTAATTGCTGGCTTGCCATCTATTTGCGTGGAAATATCATAAGGAATTAAAGTCCCACCAGTACCACCATTTGCTCTAGGCAAAATTCCAGTCACATTGGATGAAGCTAAATTTAATACGGATTTTCCAGCGACGAAAACTTCTCCCCAAAACGGAGTTGTATCTTGAACGCCCCAATAAAGTTTATTATCGTCTAAGTCTCTGTAAAAAGCTCCAACAACTACTGATGGATCTGTAGCAACTGCACCGACAACTAACTTGGCTGCATCGAAAGTTTTTTGTCCGGTTATTGACTGAGTAGAACTTGTATCTACATAAGTAGAAGTGTCGATTGTTAGAGTTCCATTACCGCTAGAAGTTTTTATAAATCCGTTTGTAGTCTGATTTGGAATTTGCGTTAGCGACAAAACATCTGCTACGCGCGAATCAGCCAAAGTTCCTGTCCAACCAAGAGTTAGAGTTTGCGCAGAAATAGTTCCAGTTACATTTGTGTCGTTAGTAACAGCTTGAACTACGTTAGAATTTAATCTTCCAGCAGCAAGTGTTCCAGTCCAGCCAAGAGTAAAATTATGATCTGCTGTTGTGGAAGTAATTGTCAGAGTTACGTTAGTATCGTTAGTTCTGGAAAAAGTTTGTGTAGCCGCAGTCAGAGTATTTAATGAAGTAATTCCTGTTCCGCCAGCACTGGTTTGATCCGCAGCACAAATTCCTACACCATCCGCACCGATAGCACGAAGTTTATCTGTGCTGGCACAAGAAATTGCTCTGACAGTAGTAGAAATATTTCCATTACTATCTCTAGCTTTCAGAATTTTATCTGTATTGTCAGCCCACAGAGTTAAAAATCCGACAGCGGGCGCACCCGGAGTAGAAATTAATGTGAGAATATTTGAAGTAGTTTTGTCGAACGCATTAGTAACTTGCGCAGCAGAATAATCTCCCGTTTGCGCGACTACTGCGCCAGTTCGACCAAAGACAGAAGTCATAATTGGATTTACATTTACCCAATTAGATCCATTCCATCCTAAAAGTTGGCCGTTCGCTGGAGAAATTATTGTTGCTCGAATGGCAGTAGTTCCAGTTCCAGAACTATCAGAATATTCCAATAAATCATTAATAGACAAAAGTTCCTGAACAACACTAACTGGTATTTTTCCTCCACTCAAGCCAGCGTAGCCATTTGGAAGATTTTTATTGGCGACATTTTCTGGAGTAAATCCCAATGCAGCTTGTTTGGAATTAAAAAGTGCCCAATCAGCCGCACTCAATAATCCTCTGGATGATGCAGAAGCATTAGGAATATTAAAAGTATGGATTGTGCCAACAGAGGAAATATTAAAATCTGTGCCAGTAGTTCCAACGGCAAAAGCTTGTGTAGCGCCAGTCAAGCCGTTGAAATTACTTATTCCTCCACCGCCACCGCCACTACCACTTCCAACAATAGTCCAGCCTGTGTTTTTGCAAATATAAAATTCGTGTGCTAGCATGTCATAGCCAATTTGATTTTCAGAGCATGGCCCTGTATGATCGAAAATTGGAAATACTCTTCTAGCATAAGTCTGCGCAGCCGTATCACCTTTTGTCTCAAACAAAAGAGAAATACTAGCAAGCAAAATACTTACAAATATCAAAGATAAAAATCTTTTTAGCATTATTCTATTCCTCTCAACAAATTAAAGCAAAGCAACACACTTCCAACTTCCGTTGTAGACGCAAATTTTATTGTTCGTGGTATCATAAACCATCGGCACTTTTCCAGTAATTGCAGTCGGAGTGCCAGTCGGAGCACCAGCCATTGTCGGAATATAAGGAAATCCATTTGTAGCAGAAGTTGTAAGAGTTCCTAGAGCACCTAAGCGAATATTAGAATTTATATCTACCCAAAGATTTGAATCGTTTGCGGCGACTCCAATTTTTACTCCCTGAGTAGAATCAATTTTTACAAACGCAGCGCCACCGCCAGAACAACTTTTTCCTAAGCATCCATCGTTTGCGGTTAGATTTATTTTTCCAGTAGCGGAAGCATCAGCATTTGCAGAAAAATTTAATGTACTGGATCTTCCCGATATTCCTAAAACGTCTAAACTAACTTCTGACAAACTAGCACTATCAGTTCCCCATAAATTAGCTAAATTACTATTTCCAGCCGCATTAGTTATCCTATAAGCTCTGTCGTTAGAATAGAGTGTAGAGGCTTTTATTAAAATTCCTGTCGCATCTAAAATCACGTTCCCGCTAGCGACAGAAATATTAGCTCCAGCGCCAGAAGTTATAGAAATTCCAGTAGAGGAAATTG
>LDIY01000012.1:3673-5073 GCA_001468865.1 candidate division TM6 bacterium SOIL31 | reverse complement strand
CCCTACTTTCACTCGCATTTAACTTTGGACGAGTTAGCGATGAAGTTGTTGTAGTATTTTGTACATTACTATAAGAAAGCTTTGGATTATACAAAGGAGATGCCGCCGTGACAATAAGCGTCAACGATATCGCAATTACTGCAGAGGTGCCAGCAATTTTCAATAGGCCTGATTTCTTTAACAAACCGTTTGTAAAAGATGCATTTTCAAAACTATAATCATTTGATTAACATTGGAAAGTGACATTATTCCTTAAGAAATTAGAGTAGCATAACCTGATTATACTGATTTATCGTAACTCAGAACTGTAGTATCTTTTTTCATGTCATTTTACTGGCATGCTACTTCCGGGTGAATTTTGCATTAATCAAGTTAATCAAGCAATATAATTCGATTTCGCGTATCCTAGGATGGACAGTCAGCTCGAATAAATGTGCTTGGAGTGAGCTCCATTGGGAAAAATCAAAAGAGATGTGGATGGTAAAAANNATATTGCTTCCAAACTTGAAAACTGACGAGTTATTCTTTTCTACAAACATGGGAAACTCTTTCCATTCCTCCTCGAGCAATTCTGTCCCAAGCAGTAGTGGTTCCTCTACAAATGTATCATACAATAGCAATAATGGCAATTCGCGATCCATAAGTTGCATGCAGTCCCAACAGCAACCACCCTTCCGCCGGCTCCTCTTTTCAACCCTTTCAATTGTAAAGGGTGGCAATAGCGAGCAGGAACAAGCTCCCTCGACATCAACAGAAAGCCCGCAAAATCTGATCAACTCACCATCAAATGACTACATCTTCTCAAATAATGGGAGTGAGCTTTCAACTCCAAGCAACAATACGCATACAGGCAATCTGGGCAAAGGCACAAGAATTGCCCTTGTCGTGCCAACTTTTACTGCAGCTGCATACAATCATAACGGATTTTATGATTTTTACAGAAGTCAAATAAACGCTCCTTCAGATTTCAATGTCACAACTGGTATCAACTTGTTGCGAGTCAAAGTGTGCGAACCACTATTGACATCCACTTCTAATCTTGCCTACGAAATGCTTTACCTAGTAAATGATCTGAAATGGACTACTCCCCAATCCAACATCACTACTTTGGCCGACCAAGATGTGGATGGCGGCCAAATATTTGGATCTAACAATACTGTAAACGCATACGACGTGGTAATTCTCGGCCACCAAGAATACGTAACCCAAAAGGAATATGATAATCTCAAACAATTTGTGGCAAATGGGGGCACGTTGATAGTTCTCGACGGTAACGTCTTTTATGCTGAAGTTAGCTATGACCCTGCAGCTGGCATGATACAACTTGTAAAAGGACATGGGTGGGCTTTTAATGGCAAGTCGGCTTGGAGAAGCATAGGAGAGCGATGGGCAAATGAAAC
>LDIY01000012.1:2286-3666 GCA_001468865.1 candidate division TM6 bacterium SOIL31 | reverse complement strand
TTTGGCTATCTGCACCATGAGGAGCAATATGTCACCAATCCAAAGGACATTATATTGCTAAATTACAATGCGTCAATATCTAATTTCAAGGGAGTGCCGGGAAGAGTGGTTGTTGCCACGTATGAACTGAGCTATGGCAAGGGCAAAGTGATCGCTCTTGGATTATACTCTGATGACATTATCGCAAATGGAAGGTTTGACCGGTATTTTGACAACCTGGTAGAAAAATATGGATTTGGACACAATGCAATTGATTGAATTGAAAATTGTAGAGTAGGCGTTAAACGCCCTACTACCTAAATAATTGTAGTCTCACAGTGCCTACGCCTATCATACCCCAGTGGACTCGTAGCCCTGACGGTAATTTTCACTCAATTCCGTCTGTTTTTTCGCAGTCTCTATGTCTTTCTTTTTGATCTCGTCGTGTGCTTCCCCGTGCATCTCTTTCTCAAGATGCTGACGTCTGTCTTGATCGGTAGTGAAAATTGCTCCACAGACGAAGCACTGGAAGTCTGACGTTATTTTTTCCAGCTCATCTTCTACCATGGATAACTGGTGCTCATCAAAGATAATACGGCTTTTCGATATCATGCAATTGTTGCAAGGCAGAATGCTAGCATAAAGATTCAAGATATTCTACTTCATTATTCCAAGTCTAAGATAGCTCTTAGAGACCGGTACCTGCTATAATCGTCTGTCAATATTTTTGCCAACTTTTTCGTAATATCACTCATTGATAACACTCCTGCCATGGACCCATCTTCTTCGAGTACCACGAGTCGCTTAACTCTGTTCTTTACCATAACTTCTGCTGCAGTGTCAATAGAGTCGATTGTCTTGATAGTGACAAGTGGTGAAGACATTACCTCTTTGGCTGGCACCTCTTGTGCGCTCTTATTCTCAGCTGATACCTTTTTCAGTACGTCTCTTTCTGTGAGTATGCCTACTGGTTTGGTGCCATCAATAATTACAACGGATCCAACTTTGGTTTTAACCATCAATTTTGCGATGTCAAGTACGCTTGTGCTGTCCTTGATTTCTTTTGTAACCAATTCATTTGAAGACATTATTTCGCTGACTGCGCTCAACAATATAGTAAGGACTTTCTTCGAAATAAAGCTGACCGAATGCTCATTTTATTACATATAGCCCGTAAGGCGATCCGCCTTTTTCGTCAAGATAGGACCACCTTGATGGGTCTATATCCAGTTTTTCAAATTTCTGGCCGTCAGAAGGCAACTTCTCGTACAGTGATTTGCCTACCACTATCTGACCCGTCTTTGCAAACGCAAGCATCTTTGCAGCCATACTTATGGTCGAGCCAACGATGTCGATGTGAGAGCGCTCCAAGCTCTTGCCATATACTACTACCTGTACATC
>LDIY01000012.1:1062-2136 GCA_001468865.1 candidate division TM6 bacterium SOIL31 | reverse complement strand
TCCTGCGAAAAGACGTGCAGCAATGTGGCAAATTGTGAAGTTGTAATGGACATGCTCATCTTGGTTGAACCATCAATGTCGGCATAGAGTATGACAACCTCTATCTTGTGGTTAACGTGCCGTCGCAAGAACCTTTTGCATAGCTCAGTTGAAAGGTCTATCTGCACGCCCTTGTCAAGAGTCTGTTTTACCCTTGTCTGGATGGCATTTAGGTCACGCGCTGGTGAAAGCAACTGACTTTCGTAGGCTTTTTGCCATATCTATATTATTGCATCATTGAAAATTATCTAGCTCATTTGTCAGTCATGTATATTACCGATCTTATGCAACATCCGGGTGATGTCGCTTACTGATGACAAGAGGAAAAGGAAGGGGCCAGCAACATCTGCAGTCACAGAAGCAGAGCGCATTGTATCTGAACAAGTTCCCCAAGACAGGCGACAGGAAATGCTAGGGTATCTGAAGATGTTTGGCTACAAACCCGATAGGACTATAATCCAAGTGCATATCGCTGGCTTTTTCAACAAAAAGCGGACAGCAACTGGCAGAGAGTCTGAAAAAAGGCAGGCGACTGCTAGAAGGTATGGTGGAACCACGTTTGTAATAGTAGGCAGAACACACGATCCTGCAATAATGGATCTAGTCACAAAGCCAAAGAAGAAACCCGAACAAACAAGCCCAGGCTACATCGGCTATCTTTGGAAGAATAAAGATCTGCAAAATAGAGCACCACACGAAATCATTCCGCTTGACTTTACACCAACGCACATCCCGTATCCTGAGGATTGGAAACGCATGTTTGCAACCAAGGGCTTTATGCTCGCAATGCACGTTCCCGCGTCATTCGCAAAGCACAAGAACCGGCTGACAAGAGCGCTCTATAGGGCAGGAAAGACAGCAGATGTAAAGCAACCATGGAGCTTTATGGATGAAGTACGCAGCAGCGGCTATGATCAGATACAACAAACAGAGGATCCACTGAATATACTTAAGATCCGACTTGCAAAAGGGGAAATATCCAAAGAAGAATATGAAAAACTCCACCAGACTCTTGCCGCGTGATCCCCCTCTCCC
>LDIY01000012.1:0-1057 GCA_001468865.1 candidate division TM6 bacterium SOIL31 | reverse complement strand
GATAGCAACCGTGCAATGGATTGGTTGAGAAACAAGAACAAGATCTCTGGCCAAGATTTGCTGGAGATGCTAAAGCGTATTGACAGGGCTTACCGCATAGTGGAGCTAAATCAGCAAGAGCCAATGATACTTGCATCAGATCCAAACGAGCATCTGTTTGAAGTCAGAAGCGCCAAAGAAAAGAACAAGTTCTACAAAGTAGACGCTGACATCAAGACCTGCACTTGCCCAGATTTTAATTACCGCTTCCTGAAGTGCAAGCATATCATCGCGGCAGAATTTGCATCAGGCGCGGCTGGCTAGAGGGTGAGGGCAAACAATGGGCCACGGGGCCATATGCTCAAGCAGGGGATGCAGCCACCGGTTGGCGCAACATCAATATGATAAAAAAAAGAAAGCCCTTGCCTGCACAAAATGCAAGTGTGATAAATACCGCTAGTTCTTGTTCCTTATTACGCATAAAGTGCACTTAATAGTGATGGAAAGCGACTCATCGTGGGACCTGGTAAAATGCGATTCGTGTCGCACACCGATGCTGGCTTACTACACTAGCGACAAGCTTATGCTCTATATTTGCCCAAACTGCGTGGACTGGTCGGCAACAGAAAATACCGATAAAAACATGATGTTCATAAATTAAAAAATAAAAAAGGTTGACTGCTTTTGCTATTTGTCTATTCCCGCTTCACAAGCACATAGTGCGGTACGCTTGCCGGTGTTGCAGGGTACGAGGTCTTGTATTCCCAGCCAAGTGCAAGCAATTTCCTTGCTTCAGACACATCCGTTACTGTGGCAATGTCCACAATGCGCTTGCGCCTTGACGCGGCGTCTGACTTTAGCACGCCCTTATGTACGTGTTCGTTGCCGTTCTCGTCTACCAGCTTCCACCTTAACTTGCCGGTGCCAGGGTCTTCTCCAATCTTTTCAAAAGAGATCGGCTGGTTTGGGAAACCAGCAGCCTTGCATCTATTGCATTCTTGCATCTTTCTTTGCGGTTTGGATGCCTCCGCTTGAATTGATGTTGACATCGAAGGATTTTCTCAAGAATTGCTAATAA
>LDIY01000011.1 GCA_001468865.1 candidate division TM6 bacterium SOIL31 | reverse complement strand
GCCCCATGAGCTAATAATGCATGGGGCTTACTTTTTATTGTATTAAGTAACAAGGAGTATTAAAAATGTCAGAGTTAGATACAACGGAATATTTTTTATCTGCAAGTGAAGTATTAGAACAAGATGATCGTGCAGAAACTGATATTATTGTAAGGGGATGGAATAACAAACTACGTATACGAGCATTAAGTTTTGAGGAAATGACGAAGATTAACGAAAACAGTTATAAAACTGAGGAAGGAAAAGCTAGTGATACAATGAATCAAGCTGAGTTTAGTTATTGGACAATCGTTTATGGTGTTATCAGACCACGATTTAATATCACACAAGCACGTAAGTTAAAAGATAACAATGGTGAAATAATAAAGAACTTAACTGATGAGATATGGAACTTAGGACGTATACCTAAGCAAATATTTGATGATTATATTGCAGAACAGAAACGAGCAACGAAGTTATCAAATGGAGATTTTAGTAATGAAGCAGGGACAGAAACAGAATAACCATCGCGCTAGAATAATACCACAGGTTTATACTCCTATACGAAGTTACCAACGAGAACAAATAAGAAATACTAACCGTAAGATTATATCAGATGAGTTTTTGCATATACTTGCTATATTATATGGTAGTCGTTTTGATGAAGGAACGATGATGCTATCTGATGTATCAGACAAAACTATGTCTACTATGATGGTAGAATTACAGTTACGTACAGCTTTATTACGTGGTCAGAATAACTATAAAGTTAGACAGGAAAAGGATAAAAACAAACAAAAAGAGATTGATCTTTTAGAAAAGTTAAAGGCATTGCAATAAATACATAGGTGATTATTATGATATATGGTGGTAGAATACTCGTGCAGGTTGAGGGTAGGGACATAGGTTTATCTCAACTTCTACAAACACTACAAACACAGTTACGATCAACGGTAACATCTGCTAATCAATTTGATGGTACGATGCAGCAACTAAGTGCTACACAAAGAACAGCAGAAAACGCTTTAGCCAGTTATGCAAGTGCAGCAGCAAGAGCAGCAGTATCCGTAAAAGATTATGCACAAGCACAAGCTGTATTAGGTACTGCCATACAAAATCTTACACCAGGAACAACAAATGCTATTAATCTATTTACACAGCTACAGAATACCATTAGTCAAGGAGAAGCAGCAGCAGCAAAAGCAAGACAGCCATTTACAGATCTTGTACAAGGATTACAAGGACTTGCTATTGGTGGTAGAGCAATAAGTGCATTTGCTAGTCAAATAGGAGATTTTATTGACATTGGTAATCAGGCAGAAAAAGTAGATGCTACGTTTCGTGCATTATCAGGATCACAAGCAAAGTATGATGAAAATCTAAGAATAGCTCATGAACAACAAGCTAAGTTTGGCGGTAGTTTACAAGAAACAGAAGAAGGTTTAAGTGGTTTCTTAAATTTATCAAATAGAACTGGTATTGCTGTAGACAAACTAGCACAAACAGCACGAGGATTAGCCGTTATTGATCCTGCACAGGGATTCAAAGGGGCTGCTATTGCCATGAAAGAATTTTTTAGTGGTGATATTAATTCTCTTGCACGACGTTTTGAACTACCAAAGAAAGCTTTAAACGATATTAAGAATTTAGCACCAGAAGAAGCATTTATAAAGCTAAATGAAGTTTTACGTGAAAATGGAGTCACGATGGAACTTATTAATGCACAATCACAAACGGTTGCTGTAAACTTCGATAAGTTAAAAGGGAGTGTAACTGATTTAGGAGTAACATTATCACAACTAACAGGAAAAGCTTTAGCACCATTAGCACGAGTATTTGCAGAAGATTTTAGACAAATCAATGAAGATATAAAACCCTTATTAACTGCTGGTGATCAAATAACGGCATTAACTCCTAAGCTTATCGCAAGTAGTCAAGGATTTGCAGATTATAACTCTAAAATTGGACAGTTCAATCAACAATTTGGTGTAACAGCTAATTTAATGGGTATTCAATTTCAGCAACTTACACAAGAGCAATTCGCTTTTGCACAAGGTATGATTGCTGGTGGTGCAAATGCGCAACAGTTATCAACGGCTTTAGCAAATACAAATGAAGTAGCAGGTTTACTTTCACGAACATATGCACAAAATAGTACATTTGCAAATGCTGGTGCAGATGCACAAGCGAGGTTTGGACAAGCAGCATTGCAGGCAGCACAATACGGTAAAGAAGGGCAAGCTGTCGTTGAAGGTGAAACATTTGCTGTTATTGATCATAATTTAACGATAGGGCAAGCAGTTATTCAACTTGAAGCATTTATTGCAGCAAAACAAGCACAAGCAGCACAAGAAGCAGCAACAACAGAAGCTATAAATGCAACAAGTCAAGCCGTTAATCTTCTTACAGGATATACAGAAGAAGAAACGGTTGCATTAACTGAAGAAATAGCAAAGAAACAAGCAAGTGAACAAGCAGGACAAGCTTTATCTATGATACAAGCAACACTTGCAAATCTTGGTGGTGCCGTTGCATCTGGTTTAATAACCTCTGGTAATGCTGCTGCACAAATGGCAGCACAATATAGCATCGCTAGTAGTGAAGCAGAACGGTTAATCAATCTGCAAGCACAGTTAGCAAGTATGGCTCCTGGGTTTGCTGGTCCTAAAGGTAGTTTTGGTTTTGCAAATTTCTCTACGGGTAGTGCTGGTGCAAAAGCTGTATGGGATCAGTTTAAGAAAACAGGGAGTGAAGCTAAAAAAGCTTTAGAAGATGAAAAACTAGCAGTAGGTACAGCAGCAGAAAAACGCCAAGTATATAATGATCGTTTAGCAAAAACAGGTAAATTATTTGGTACAAATTCAGCAGATTATATTAGAGCACGAACAGAGTTAGAACGTTTTGATCAATCTCAAGATAAATCTGCTAAAAAAGGAGCAAGTAGAGCTAAGAAAGGTGGTGGTGGAGGTGGTGGTGCAGCAAAAGATCCTACACAATTAGGGAAAGTAAATGCAGCAGAAAAAGCAGATAACGCTATTCAATCTCTAGAAGAAAAAGCTGATAATAAGTTAGAAGATACAATTAGAGCACATTTACAAAAAGTAAATGACATTTACAAAGAATTTAACGATAAACTTATTAAGGCACAAAAAGAAGCCGAAGTATCAAAACGTAGAAGTAGATTTAGTTTTTATGCATCGTTAACTGATTTACCAAAAGGATTAGATGCTGGTAAGTTTTCAGCACAATATGAACAAGCATTTACACAAGCACAAGAATTTGCGAAAAATGGGAGAGTATCATTAAGTAAAGAGTTTTTAAAACTTAAACAAGATCAAATCAATGAAATGAAGGATCTTGAATCTAAACGACAGGAAATAGTGAATGATAAAGATCTTACAAAAGATCAAAGATCAAAGCAAGTTGCATACTATGATGGACTTATTAAACTTGCACGAGATGCACAAAATGAAGAAGAAAAGCAGCTACTAGAAGGTGGAGATGCATTACAAAACGAGTTAAAAGATCGTTTATCAGAAGAAGATGCTGCGTATGCAGATCAATTAAGTAAAATAGAAACAAATGCACAACGACAAGCAGATGCAAAAGTAGCAGCAGCAGAACGCGGTAAAGTAGCTGTAACAGCAGAAACCAAAGCATTAGCAGATCAAGTAGGAACACTTGCGAACATTAAAGATCTTACCGATCAAATTGCTGCACAAGTTGGTGGTCCTGCTATAAATGCGGGTATACCACAAACTGCTGGCAATCGTGATGTTACACCTATCACAGCCGTAGCACCATTACCAGTAAATGCTACGACATCCTTACCTGTAACAGCCCCAACAGCATTACCTGTAACACAACAAACATTTTGGACAGTACGAGATGAAGGTGTTATTGGTGCTATTGGTGATATGTCAGCACGATTAGAAGGAAAGTTAGATGCTGTAACAGGAGCAGTAAACGATACAAAAGCAGCATTATCAGGAAAACTAGATAGTGTTGCTGGTGCAGTTCGTAATATTAGAATAACAAATATAGTAAGTTCTTGATGGAGTAATACATGTCAACTGGTTATGTCATATTAGATGGTATTCAAATACATCCAACAAATGTAGATGTAGAAGAAGAACGTATAGGTGAAATGAGAAGGATGGCAGATGGTACACTGAAAATGTATCATATTGCCTATAAACTAAAATGGACATTATCATGGGATAACGTTCATCAAGATAGTTATGATCTTCTTGTAGCACGAGTAAAATATCGAACAACTACACCAATGTCTTATGTAGATGAGAATGGTAACGGTTATACGGTAATCACAAGTCCTG
>LDIY01000010.1 GCA_001468865.1 candidate division TM6 bacterium SOIL31 | reverse complement strand
AAGTTTGATCAAGTTTTGCAAACACCAGCATTACCAAAACATAAAACAGTTATACTTGCAATAGATCCTGGTTTTGTAGATCCTACAGTAATACAGGTATTTGCTAGTGACGAACATGGAGTATGGAGATTATATTGTCGTTATCGTTTAACTCGTATTGATTTTAACGAACAACAAAAGATTATTGATTGGATTGCTACTACGTATAATGCTGCACGAATTGTTATAGATATTGGAGCAGGTGGTAATGGAAGTAGCATCATGCATAATCTTATGTATGGAGATGAATATAAAGGAAAAGGATATGATCAACGATTTGAAGGTATACAGTTTAAAGAAAATGTTATATCAGGTTACAATGATGAAGGTGAAGAACTAACACAAGATTCAAAAGGATATGCAGCAAACGAACTAGCAAAACTTATTCAAGAGAAACGAATAATATTAAGTGAAATAGATCACGAAGGATTATCACAGTTAGAACGTGTAGCAAAACAACGTAGCACAAACGGAAGAGATCGTTATTTTGTTATCAATGGTAAAGGTGCTGGTGCAGACGAAGATGATCACATTTTTGCTAGTTTTATTTGTTTTGTGTTAGGTATTCGTAATGCTGTTAGTAATCCTTCACTAAAAAGACTAGCAAAAACACAAGGTAAGTATACATGAGTGATGAAACAAACACATTAGGATATGCACAAGCAAGTGTTATACCTATACAAACAGACATTAACACAGTTGTAGCTGCACCATATAAAAAGTATATACCAGGGTTTTATGATCCTGCAAGTAATAAGTTAGGAAAGTATCATGATTTTCTAGGAACAATACGTTGGTTTTACAAGTTCAATCCTATAGCATCTACGGTTATCAATCGCATGGCCGATATGTCTATGACACAGTTAAGACATAGAAAGCGTAGCAAGCTTAATAGTGAAGTTGTAGATGAACCTACATTAGCCTTTTATGATGCTTTAGCTAAAAAGATCAGACCATTTTTAAAGTTAATGGCATTGGAATATCTTTTACATGGGATGGTCGTACCAGCATACACATTTGATAAGATACGCGGCAACTTATTATCAGAGAAACTAGGAAGAAAGAAATATACCTATCCTAAGAATATATGGGTAAGGAATCCAGATAATATAGAACTACGTAGAAAACCTTTAGGTATGGAACGAACAGTCTATCTTAAAATACCGCAAGAAGATGTAGATTTTGTTTTATCAAAAGGTATGAGGATAGATGGGAGTATAGATACAGAAGGATATAATGAACTTGTAAATAGATCACCAGAATATGTAAGAGCTATTCAAAATGGTAGAAGAGTATTCTTATTAGAAGATGCTAGACCAATACTACGTAAAGCAACAAGTTATGATGATTATCCTATACCATTTTTAGTAGCAGCTTTACAACCATTACAACATAAAGATTATCTCAAGTTAATGGATCGTTCTATTGTTAATAGAGCAATTGAAGCTGTTAGGCTTATTAAAACAGGGAATGATCAATATCCAGCACAAGATGATGATATTAAAGATCTTAAATCACAAGTTGTAACGAATAGTAGTACTGGTGAACGAATATTCAATCTTTTTACAAATCATACGGTAGAAATAGATTGGATTATTCCACCAATGGAAGCTTTACTTAATGAAGCTAAATATGATGAAGCTAATGCAGATATATTCCTTGCATTAGGTTTTCCACGTATCTTAACAACGGGGGAAACTTTACGAAGTAATAGTAGTGATAGTAAAATAGCATCATTAGGACCAAAAGCAACATTAGATGAAATGCGAGAAGCTATTATTCTTTGGTTAGAATATTTTTACCAAGAAATAGCAGAGTTAAATGGTTTTACACGTTATCCAGAACCTTATTTTAGTCCTATAGCTACAAGTGATTATACGGCACTCGTTCAGTTTGCTATTCAAGCTTTAGAAGCAGGAGCAATTAGTAAAGATACTGTTGCACAGCTTTATGGTAGTGATTATGATACAGAAGCAGCACAGATTGAAGCAGAGATTGATATGAATGTTCCTTCTCCTTCTGAACGTGCAGTAGAAAAACAACAAGAGTTTACGGTACAACAATCTGATACAGCTTTTGAACGACAACAACAGCTAGCAAAACAGAATCAACAACAGAATACGAATAATAACAACAATAATAACAAAGGTGGTAATAATAATACAAAGTAATGAATATAGATACAACTACCTATAATAAGGCAGTTAAATATCCTTATAATCCAAACAAGAGACAAGGATGGGGTGGTTTACGTAATACAGATATTCGTGCTATTATTATACATTCTACAAATGGTGTAAAAGGATCTACATTCGATAATGAAGCAAGATATTTATTAGATACAACAGAAGTATCTGCACATTACCTAATAGGAAAACAAGGACAAGTAGCACAAATATTAGATCCTAAATATATAGCATGGCATAGTGGAACATGTTTTGATAAGGATTACGAAAATCTACATAGTATTGGTATAGAAACACATTGGACTGTTGGAGAAGTAGTAACACCAGTTATGTATGCGACGGTCAATGATCTTGTTCGCTATCTTCTTAATAAATATCCAAGTATCAAAAAAGTAGATATGCATCGTAGACAAGCATATCCTAAAGGTAGAAAGCCTGATCCTAATTGGTGGTCAGATGCAGATTTTGATTTATGGCGATCAAAGTTATGGGTAGCTGCACCAGTAGAACCTAAACCGCCCATAACAAATGAGCAAGCTTTTACTGTCATTGTAGATTCCGCATATATACGACAAGGACCATCACAGAAATACGCCATAAGCGGCTTAATGAGTTATGGAGATACCTTTACATCTATTGCCACAAAGATAGATGAAGGAGGGATATTTATAAGTGGAGTAAATGTATGGTATCATATTACACATGGAAAACATGGAAATACAGATGTGAGTAATCTAGGATTTATACATGGATCATTAGTTAAGCCGATTTAGAGAACTTTTATGCACATTTTCGATAGAATAATAAAGACAATAGTTCGTTTTATAACTAATCCATTTACAATAATGAACAGTTTAGAATATCTCTATATCATATACTGGTGTTGGATAGGATTTTGTTTACTTATACCACAAAGTGATGTAAGGGGTATTTTATTTGAACGTGTTTTACCATATATAGGGCGAACAGCTTTTACAATAAGTGTTATATCAATCATATTACTATCTATCGCTGTGCTAGTAGGAACACATAAACGAAGTAGACAATGTGTATTAATATTCAATATAGGGGTGTTGTTTTTTGTATTTACAAATGCGGCATTAACACCACCAATTGGTAGTGGTGCAGGATATTTAGTAATACTATTATTTATAAGTATTGTTGCATTGTGGTGTATCGAACTATATTTACCTCCTAGAGCGAATAAACCATATGATTAACTGGGAACAACATCTACCATCTATATTAACTCTTTTAGGCTTAATATTCACCCTCGTTGTAAATATAGTTTTGGGATTACTCAAGAATAAAACTGATACCAAAGCAGCGGGATCTAATGCAGAATCAGATTTACGTGAAGACTTATTAACATTAGTACAACGCTATGAAGATCAAGTACGTAATCGTGATTCCACAATTGAAAAAAAGGATGCTCAAATTGCAAACTTACAAGAAACGATAGGTAAACTTATTGAAGAAAATACCAATCTACGTATAGAAAAAAGGCAATTAGAAGCACATAATAAAGAGCTTGAAATAGAACTAAAACGATTTGAACGTAAAGTTTTTTATGTACGTGAAACAACAACAACTATAGGAGATGAACAACAATGAATGATTACATTTTTGGACTATCAGTAAAAGATTTTAGTATCTTATTATCTGCATTTACAGCCGTTATTATTCCATTTATACTTGCATGGTTGCCTGTATTAAAGTGGTCTGGTGCAGCTAAGTTTGCACTCGTTTTAGTTTTAAGTCTCGTTGGTGGTGTATTAACTATTGCTGCTACAGGTTCACTACGCTTCGTACCAGGATCATCTATTATTCAACTAGGAGCAGAAATAGCTGTAGCTTCACAAGCCTTTTATTATGTCGCTTTTAGAACACTTGGTTTAGAAAGATATTGGTTTCCAAAACAAGCTTTAGCTAACCAAGCACAAGATAGTGTTAAGGTTCAAGTAGCTGATACGATTACCCATGATGATGCTTCACGTATTATTGATCCTAACCTACCACCAGCATTAGATGTTACTGCTAAGATTGTAAATAACCCAGGTGATGTTATCCCTGATCCCGATAAAGTTTAACCAAATCTTTACTTGACACATGGTAAAAGGTGTGCTATAGTAAACACATAACCAAACGAGATAGATAGAAAGGTAGCATATGAATAACGGAATAAACAAAGGTAATATAATCCGTATAGTTTTAAACCTTATGACGAATTGTATTATTTTTGT
>LDIY01000009.1 GCA_001468865.1 candidate division TM6 bacterium SOIL31 | reverse complement strand
TATCAGGATAAAATGCTCCATCACAGACAGCACAGGTGGTGACACCCTTGCCCCAATATTCCGCTTCCCCCGGAACATTCAATCTTTTTGGTGTTGCACCGGTGGTTATGATTACTGCATATGCCTGGTACTCAGTTTTATCATCCACCGTAATGCGTTTTACATCTGGATTAGAAAAATCAACTTTGGTAACTTTACCGGAGATAAATTTGGTACCAAAATGTTTGGCATGATCACGCATATTCATCATAAGTTTCGGTCCCAGGATACTTTTTTCTCCTGGCCAATTTTCAACATATGATGTTTTCATCAACTGTCCGCCTGGATCATCTCCATCAATAATAATCGGTTCAAGGTTTGCACGCGCGGCATAAATAGCAGCTGTTAATCCGGCAGGCCCTGAACCAATAATAATAAGTTTGTGAATGGTGTCTTTCATTGGAGCTTTCTAATGTTCATCTGATGAGATATTTATTTTTTTGTTAAATAATGAATCACGTAATTAATTGCTTTTTCACGCGCACACATGCGGCTTAATTCATACCGCGCAAGTGGCACTTCCTGACCGTAATGCTTAGATTCAGGCAAACTAAAATAGATAAACTCCTTCATACGGGGGCGTTTATCTAAATTAAGATAGTTAATCATATCTTCATTATTGACCACTATATTTTCACGATAAATAAGCTGATCAATAAGTAATGTTTCTTTTACCTGTTTTTCAGCCAATTGTTGAATCCAAAAATTAAAGTCTTTTTGTTTTCTGTATACATTATAATCAGGATTGTTTTGGATTGCACCTAAAATTATTTTTTGTTGTCGTAAGACCAAATGATTTGGTGCAAAAAAACGATGGCGAGAAAGAAGCAACTTAAACGCTTCTTCAACCGTAGCAAGACGCTGAGAAACATCATTGCGATAGGAAAATACTTCGATCAGTTTTTTGTGCATATCTTTATTTGTTTTTACCCGGAAATGATCTTTAAATTGATCAAAACAAAAATAAGCATAAGGTACCACTTCAAGAATGGTAATCTTAAAGTTGTATGTAGCACGTAATTGATCACTAAAATAATCTTGCAATCCCTTGTTTTGAGCTACAAACTGTTCGCCCTTTTTTCTTCCAATCAGCAGCATTCTCAAATGGCTCTCAACTTCCTCATTCCCTAATTTTAACCAAAAGTTTTGCACAAATCGTTCATCTAAATAGGAATGATCTTTATCAACCACGGCAACATCAAAATTTACCCAATCGCCCATTGCAATCGCACCATCAGTAGCATTTTTTTCTAAATTTTTTTGCTCTTCTTGTATAAATGCCTCAACCTGACGATCAAGATCTTTATAGTTTTTACGATTAGGAGCTTTAAAGGGAAAATATTTCCACTCATTGAGAGCAATTGCGGGAAAAATGCTCAGCTCAAAAACAAAATGTGCATCATGATCATGATCTACAAAAATATCGAGCAACCGAGGATCACCTGCCACCAGCAACTTCTGCGCTCGCACTTCTTGAAAGAGAAAATTAACAATCCCAAACTTAAAAAAAAATTCTTTTAAATGTTCGGTGATGTTTATCTTATATTGCTTTGCTATGTATTCCACGGGAACTTCACCCTGCTGAAATCCATAAGCCTGAATATTATCTTTGAGTGCAAATGCTGTTTCATCAAAAAATGAATTGACTAATGATTTGGCGACAGTAATGGTAGCGCGACACAATGTTGGCTGCTCATAATTATGCTCAATACTAAAAAGAGCACTATTATCAGATGAATTTTTTTGCTTCATAACAACACCTTTCTCTTTTGCCATTCTTTTTTCCCTAAAGCTTCAAAAGAACGCGCAAATCTAGAAAGTGTTGAGAGCTTTAGCAACAAAACCTTTTTTTTCAAGACTGCAACACTTAATTAAATTTTGCAAGGGGATAAAGATAATGTGTTTTTTTTGGGAAGAGGGATGGAATGTATGGAATTTTTTGAGGAAGGGAAGGGAGGTGAACAAAGCGCTCGAGGAAATCCTTCAACAAGTTCAGGACGAGCGGGGGGAAGAAAGATTTTTTCATCGAAACACGACAAAATACATGAAACCAGATCGACTTTTTATTCTATCGCCCTACTACGCTCTTCGAGCTACGAAGGGCATACTACGCTTTTTGCAACCAATCTCTCGTTAATTCTTATAATCAAACCTTTGAAAAACTGGCCGTGCCATACGAAGCTTTACGCGTAGTATGGTGCAAGAGGAGGGACTTGAACCCACACGCCTTTCGGCACTGGATCCTAAGNNAGCGCGTCTGCCAATTCCGCCACTCTTGCACAAATTTATAACCCCAATTCCACTATCGTTCCATCGGGGACCCCATATAGGATAAGAGGCTTTTTATTTTTTGTTTTGACATGAAAAGATCGACTTTTTAGAGTTTTACTTTTAACCCCAATTCCAATTCTTTTCATTGGGGAAGTCGACTTTTTATTTTATCGCCCAGCCTTCGCGCCATCCTCCTTCACTAAAGTTTCGGCGGACGCGGGCTACGGCGGGCAGCTTTCGCCATCCTTAAAAATACATAGAATCATTTAAAAAAACTGGCCGCGCCAGCTGAAGCCTTGGCGAAAGCTGGTGGGCTGCCTTGGACTCGAACCAAGAACCCACAGATTAAGAGTCTGTTGCTCTGCCAATTGAGCTAGCAACCCATGTCAAAAACATATTATAAATGTAACAGAAATTTAGAGAAAATAAAGCACTAAACAACAAAAAAACGAACAGTTTTTGCTATTCGCTTTTTTGTTACCATGGTTTTTATACCGTAGCCAATTCTTGTTCTTTTTTCTTAGCCATTGTTTCAGCCTTACCAATGTAAGCATCAGTAATTTCTTGCAAAACATCCACGAGTCTATTATGGAAATTTTCAGAAATTTTCTTATCTTTTTTTGCATCAGTAACGATATTTTTAAAATCTTTACGGATGTTTCTGATCGTAACTCTGCATTCTTCTAGCTTCTTATGAAGCACTTTAATCAGCTCTTCTCGACGATCAGAACTCATTTCAGGCAAACGGAATCTAATAATTTTACCATCATTAACAGCCGCTACACCCAAACCCGATGCTGCAATTGCCTTTTCAATATCGAAAATAATGGAGGCATCCCATGGTTGCACGGTCAATAAACGCGCATCGGGCGCTGAAACAACACCAAGACCTTTCAATGGCACTGGATCTTGTCCATAGACCGATACAGGAATATCTTCTATCATTGAGGTATGTGCTCTACCCGTACGGATTTTGATCAACTCGCGTTCAAAATGTCCCAGTGGATTCTTCATTTCAGCTTCCATGGGATTTTGGAAGCTTTTAATATCATTTTCGACTAAAATGATCTCTGCCATGATTATTCCTTTACGATTTATTTACCAAGTTCAAATCGGCAAAATCTTCTAATGCGTATACTTTCACCTGTTTTTGCAATCAATTCTTGCAGGACTTGTTTAACAGTAAGCTGATCATTTTTGATAAATTGTTGTTCAAGTAAACAAATATCGCTGTAAAGCTTTTTGATCTTACCTTCAACAACCTGTTCAATAATTTTTTCAGGTTTTCCAGAATTAGCCATTTGCTCTTTAAATATCTCTTTTTCATGAGCAAGGAAGTTCTGATCAACTTGATCGGGAGATACGTACATTGCCTTGTTTGCTGCAATCTGCAAGCATAAATCTTGTGCAAACTGACGAACGCTTTCGGTATTAGCAACAAAATCGGTTTCGCAGTTAATTTCTATCATAACACCAAGGCGGTCACCAGGATGAATATATGCTTTAACAAGGCCTTCACCTGTTTCTTTATCGGCACGTTTAGCCGCAACTGCTGCGCCTTTTTTACGTAATAAGTCTAATGCTTGCTGAAAATCACCTTCTGTTTCTTCAAGTGCTTTGCGACAATCCATAAGACCAAGACCGGTATGATCTCTCAGTTCTTGCAATAATTCTTTGTTTATTTTTGACATAGACTTTCCTGTTAGATAGATATTAGTTATTTTTATTGTGCCATAAATGACTATTTTATCAACTTTATACGAGTTGCTCTACATTTTTTTTAACCCCACGCTAACGTTATTCTACGCGTGGGACCCCATTTAAGAATTAAGATGAAACTTACATCTTCTCAGGATGGCTGACCCCAAGTAAGTCTAAAACCATCGCAATGGTATTACGCACCAAAACGATCATAAGCAATCGAGCGCGGCTTTTCTCTATCTGCCCCATATCAATCACTCGCACATGACTGTAATAGCGATGAAATAATTGCGCTAACTCTACCACATAATAGGTTAAAAGATGTGTTTGGTGATTA
The DNA here is from genome assembly GCA_001468865.1 of candidate division TM6 bacterium SOIL31. Lineage (GTDB taxonomy): Bacteria > Babelota > Babeliae > Babelales > Vermiphilaceae > SOIL31. The sequence goes on along the minus strand of LDIY01000009.1, from coordinate 9,450 downwards.
GTTGCTATATCGCGTAATAATTGTTCAAGAAATACAATTTTTTTGAGTAAAAAGGCTTCTTCTGGACCGAGATGCTGTGCATCAGATACGTTGATATTGTCTAGACTTGCTGCTTGGAATGCTTTTTCCAGAATGCTGCCAGCGCGCACGTATGCATACTGAACATAATAAACCGGATTTTCTTCAGTCTTTTTAAGAGCAAGAGCTATATCAAATTCAAGTTGTGCATCAGCTTTACGGTTCAGATAAAAGAATCGCGCAACATCTCTGCCCACGGTATCGATAATATCTTGCAAGCTGATGATTGCTCCCGCACGCTTTGACATACGCACCAACGCACCATCTTCTGAAATTTTAACGAGCTGGTACAAAATCACATCGAGAGGTCGTTCAGTGAGCCCTAAGCCTTCTTTGACAGCATTTAAACGCACTACATAACTATGATGATCATGTCCCAAAATATAAATAAAATTATTAAAGCCACGATCAGCTTTATTTTTGAGGTAGGCAATGTCTGCAGCGATATAGGTATATTCACCCGTAGCTTTTTTCACCACACGATCTTTATCATCGCCATAGGTGGTTGTCTTGAACCACAATGCTCCGTCATGTTTATATAAAAGATTATTGTTCTGCAGAACCTGTAATCCTTTTTCTATGGCATCACTTTCATGTAACGTTTTTTCAGAAAACCAAACATCAAATGCAATGCCATAATCAGCAAGTGTCTTTTTTAACGCTTCGAGCAAGTTATCTTTAGCATACTGCGCAAAAAATGAATCTGGCTTTTTGCACAGCGCTTGTCCCATTTCAGCAAAACACTCGCGCGCCATCTCAATCAAATATTCACCCTGATATCCATCTTCTGGCATAGTTACATCCATGCCTGCAGCCTGTAGACAGCGGACTTTGAATGATTCTCCCAATTTTTGTATTTGGTTGCCCGCATCATTGATATAAAATTCTTTGGTAACATCGTGTCCAACAAATTTCAAAATGTTGCCCAGCACGTCACCAATAATGCCGCCTCTTCCATGACCAAAATGGAGTGGTCCAGTGGGATTTGCGCTGACAAATTCAACTGAAACATTATATTTTTTATCTAAAATAGGTTTGAAAAAATCATTTTTTTGTTCGCACAGTTCTTCAGCAAGAAGCCTGAAGGCTTTTTGAGTGAGGAAAAGATTGATAAAGCCAGGGCCAGCAATATCTATTTTTTCTACCAAGGGATGGGTAAAGGTGGTAGCAATATCTGTTGCCACTTCGCGGGGATTGCGCTTAAGCGCTTTGGCAAGTATTAATGCAATGCTCGTTGATAAATTGCCAAATGCTTGCTTTGCTTCATCAACATTAATTGCAAGGCGAGATTGATCAGATGTTATTTCAGTCGATGGAAACAGTTTTCTGAGATGGTCGATAAATGCTTGTTGAATATGGTCAATGCTATTCATATAGTCCAGTAAAACGTAAGAATTATTAATATAGGACCATTTTACCACAAAGATGAATATCCGAATAGTAAAAAGCCCTCTAACTTTCTTAGTGGTATAAAATTACTAAAGAAAAAGACCCTCACCGTTTTCCCGTGAGGGTCTTTTAATATCACACGTAAGTTATGATCAAAGTTGTTTAAAGTACGTTGACAAGATCGCCATCAGAACGCGGCTGCGTCATAGCTTTCCAAATATTTTTTATAGCTTGAGGAAGTTGGAATTCCTCTTGTCCGAGGAACTTTTTCGCTCCTAAACCAGTTTGTGGTTCAGGTGAAACGTTAATTGGTTTCTCAAAAGAATCTGCCTGAGTTGATTTTTCTACTTCTGGCTGCCCTTGATCTACTACAGGAATAATTGGCGCTTGTTCATTATTTTTAACTTTTGATCCACCTTCAATAACTTGAGCCACGCTATTTTTTGCTACGTGCGTGCCACAAAGCGCTGCACACAAAGCAAAAGGAGATGATATCTTACCCATACGTACTGCAATTGCATATGCCACTACCGCAGCTATAATTACCGCTGATGCAATTTTTTGCGTTGATTCTTTTTTATACCAAACAACTGATTCTTGTTGTACTGCAGCTTCAGATTGATTATCCATCGCATACGCGGGAACAGCAATTATTGCTGCAAGCAACAATGAATATATCTGATTTATTCTCTTCATAAAAAACACTTTCATCATAATAGTTATTTTATCAGGTTAACCTTTTTAAGCCCCTTTTATTAGTATAGCTCTTACCATAATAGTAGCAATAAAGATTACCTATTTGTTTATCTTCTTTATAATATATTCTTTGAGAATGGACTTATCAGCAATATTTTTTTCGATCTGTACTTCATACGCATGCTTAAGCAATTCCCCCATGCATGGCCCTGGTTGTACCAAATCAGCTATATCCGCTCCCTTTAAAAGCGGTTCTATCGGACCTGTGAGAACTCCTGCTTGTTCTGCTTTTTCTTTAAATTCTGCTACATCGGTAAAATCGCAGGTTAGTGGCAGATGATCTTTGCCATTTCTGCCACGCTTATCTGCTATGCACAGATCAATCAGCTTACTTATGTTTACATGACGATCCAAATTATTTGCCAAACGTTTGTAAGCAGGCAATTTTGCTTTATTTTTGGTAAATTGCAGCGGCGTCATATGATAGAGAACCAGAGAAGATACGGCATCAATCAAATCGCCATTATGCGTAATGCGCTTCATCATGCTGCGCGTAAACTTTTTACTATCTTTTTCATGACCAATACTTTTAATCACCCCATCAATTTCTTTGGTTGTGGTGACTTTACCCAAATCGTGGCACAACGCTGCATAAAACAACGTTAATTTATCAAACTCACTATCATATTTTTGTGTAATTATTGCTGCCGCATCAACCGCCTGCATACTGTGTTCAAAGACATCTCCTTCAGGATGCCATTGCGGATTTTGCTCCACGCTAACGGTGGCAGCCAGTTCAGGTAATATTTCTTTCAGACGACCAATTGCGTGAAGCCACCGTAAACCTAAAGAAGGCCGTTTTGAAAGTAATAATAATTTGTTAAATTCCTGTTCAATGCGCTCGCGCGATACCTGCGAAATATCCATTTCTCTACACAACGCGGTCAATTCATCATCCGGCATCATTTCAAACCGACCAATAAATTGCATCACCCGGTAAAACCGCAAAGGATCTTGCACAAAAAAACGCGCATCAGGAGTTGCCAATATTTTGGCATCGATATCAGTTTTGCCTCCACAAGGATCTATTAATTCATCTGAAATCATATCATATGCCATCGCATTCATTGTTAAATCTCGCCGACGACTTGCAACCTCAACTGACATAAAAGGGTCCACCACAACCGTTGGTTTTCTTCCCGGACTATCTGCCCGCGGCAACGACCAATCCACATCAAGACCATGGATGCGAAGCACTCCAAATGCTTTTCCGACCAAACTTACGGGACCAAACTGTTTAAGAATGTTCTCTAACTGCTCTTCTGTTAATCCGTACACTTCAACATCAATATCTTTAATGGGAAGATTCATCACCATATCGCGCACAGCACCACCAACTAATAATGCCCGCCCGTTATTACTATGAATTTTTTCGACTATTTTATGAACAATAGTATACCGACCATCAGTTAATTTCATCTTTCCTCCTCATTGCCACCTTAGTGTTCTTTGAATTAGCACCACATTTTTTGTATGCTACACATACATCAAATAAGAAAACCTTATAAAAAAGAATAACCATGAATAAAATTGTGTATATAATCCTTTTAACTATAAGTATTTTTCATAGTGTAGGCCTTAATGGCAAACAAAAAAATTATCTAGAAAAAATAAAAGGGTTTTTCTGCCCTCTCAAAGAAAAAGTTGATCAGCATGAATACAATGCTTTAGCAATAGAATCCCTTTCTCTTATCACTATTAACGGCAATGTTACCGTTCACACGGGACCAAAAAAATCCTTATTTATCAGAACAACAAGCCGGGCACGCAAAAAGGAGGATCTTGAATTGGTTACCATTACTATTGATGAAAGCAAAAGAAATCGCCTGAGCGTTGCAACGCACTGCAATGATAAGAAAAAAAATCGCATCTCAGTTGATTATGAAATCATAGTTCCCGATTCGCTTAATCTTGATCTTACCACCAAAGGCACGGGCGATATTGCTATAAAAAATGTGCTGGGAAAAATAAATGCTACGACACGTGGCAATATTAGCATTGTAAATACTAAAAACTTAGTAGTCGCTCAAACAGATAAAAATGGCTCTATCTCTATTATCAATTCATCAGGACCGGTAGAAGCAAAATCATATGCGGGAAACATCACCGGAGAAAATATTGCTCATAGTTTCTCCGCACAAACAGCAAAGGGCAATATCACTCTTGCTTGTAAAAAAATTCCCTTTACCGGCTGGCTTGACGCCAAAACTTCATCGGGAAATATTATTCTTGCACTACCTACCGATACGAATGCACACATACATGGACATACTATTCATGGCACTTTTATGTCGGAGCATCCAATCTTGCTCAAACCATATACAACATCGCTGAACAAAGAAGCATGGAAGATATTTAAACAAAAAGTTGATGGGACACTGGGATCGGGCGATGCAACCATTGCCCTTGCAAGCACCAGTGGTAATATTAAGATTATTGAAACCAAAGCGACGTAATATTGAAAAAAGTTTCTCATTAAAAAGGAGTTCTTATGAAAGCACTTTTATTATTTATGGCTCTTCTGAGTTTCACCACATTACAATGCATATGCGTACCTAAAAGTTTGAAGGTTGGCGACAAAGCCCCTGATTTTGAGCTCATAAATCAAAACGGTGAAACCGTAAAACTTTCAGATTTTAAAGGCAAAAAAGTTGCACTTTATTTTTATCCCAAAGATAGTACGCCCGGCTGCACGCAAGAAGCATGTAGTTTGCGAGATGGTTTTGAATCGCTAGCAGATGCCAACATTACTATTTTGGGCTTGAGTAAAGGATCGCTGAAAAGTAAACAGAGATTCAGAAGAAAACAAAACTTAAATTTTCCTTTGCTGATTGCAACACAAGAAGTTCTTGATGATTATGGCGTCAGCACAGGATTGTTACAGTTCTACTTACCAAAAAGATGGACTTTTTTAATTGATGAAGACGGAATTATCGTGGCAATTATTAAAACGGTTGATACAAAAAATCATGCACAACAAATTATTGATGAGTTTTCCAGCCTTCGCTAAAAGCTATGGCGGACAAGCATCACTGCACAGTAAAAAAACATTTTTTATCTTGTTATTAACTTTATTCAACATAAGCCTTGGATGCGCAACCCCAAGGCTTATGGATTTTTCTGCGGTCGACACGAGCGATACCACCAAAGAACTTACTGTTACATTCATTGTTCCCGAAAAAGATTGTATCTACAAAGACTTTATCACCTGCTCCATGCATGAACCAGAAATAACATTATCATCATGGAAAGCAGACAAAGAAACAGTCAATCACTATGATTCTTCATTTAAAGAAACAAAACCAGCCTTTAATGAGACATTTTCAATCACCATGACGGCAACACGTACCACAAAAAATCCTGCTTGCCCTGAAAAGCCTTGGCAAAACGAAGTTACAGGACATCTTTATTGCAGTTATTATCGCGGATCAGAAAAAAGGATCAATCATGCCTTGTTTACATTTTCTTTTCCGGAAATCAGTCTTGATGTGCCTATGAATGGGAACGTATCTGAGATAGACAACGATAATAATGGACACGCAAGAAACATGTCGTCGCACAACTTCTATGTGGATGATCATCTCCAGGCTCTGTTATTAGCACTTAAAGTGGGTGTGTATACTTTCACTCTTGATTACAAAAATTATATTGCCGCTCTCATACTTTTCATTGGGTTGCTTTTTTCGGTCTCATATTTTTGCAGAAAACAACTGCTCCATTATACCCAGATTAAAGAATCTCTTGATGTAGCACTCGCAACTTTGCTGATCATCGGTGGCGCATCTCTTTTGGTGCGTTTCTATACATCGCAAAATGCGCTGGCATTTTTGATTTTAAGTTGTATGAGTAGCTTTAGCGCTGGTGTATTATACATAAAAAAAAGTACGGAGTTAGTATATAAACCACTTCGTACTTTTTGTTCTTGCATGGGCATTTTCTTAATTATGAGCGCGTTATTTTTAGCATTTAAATTATTACAATGTGTTGATGGAAAGTTTGATCTATTCTTATAAATCCATTTATTGTATTAACCAACCCACTATACAAACAGACATGCATATTATAAAGATTCCGCAAATATATTTATTTTTTTGATATGTTAAAAAGTGCTCTCGATCTTTATCTGAATCGATCTTGTTTTTATCTAAATTGATCCTGTTTTTATCGGCTGTATCATTCATATTCAATAGAATTTCAGGAAGAGGTGCCCTATCAATACGATTGACATAAAAAAAATTCACACAGCCATCTGAGTCATGTGCAATAATACGAAATGGCTCATTTTTATAAAGTGCAAAAGCTTTGATCACTTCTTGATGATAAGTATGAAAATTACTAAATTGAGCAATTTCTCTGTTATTTCGATTTTTTAAGCACGCATCGGGAATGTATGTGTGATCTTCAGTCTTTATATAAAACGTTTTTAAAGTACATTCTCGCTCATCTTTAATTTTTTCAACGCATAACTCTGCACGATGATTTATCGGTTTAATACCGATTATTTCGTATTTCTCAATAGCAGATCCATTACTGAGCTGAGTATATGAAATTAATAGAGCAACTATTGTTAAAAGCATGCCAAAAATTCTTAGTGGAGTCTTTTTATTGTTTTTGTAATTCAACGATGCTTTTTAACATCATCATGACGGCCGCGCATTCTCTCTTCATCATGGTTTCTGCGTTTCTTTTCATGCAGTAGACGATACATTACGTCAATCACATGATCGAGCGTTTGATAAAAATCCATACCTTCATGCTCATAGGATGAATTTAAATTGTATTCAGCACTTTTCACGTGTAAATCAACTTTATGATGTTTATGTACTTTGCTTGGTTCAAGATATAAATCGATAAAAACAGGACCACGGTCATTTTCAAGAAAGGTGATAATTTTTTCAAGCTGCTCATTGGCGTGCTTTTCCATTATGTCAGAATGATCCATATTACGAAAGACAATCCGTTTATTCATGGTATGCTCCTTTTGATAAATAAAGCTTTATTATAAAAAAGCGTACAATAAATTTGATCGGCATGCCACGTAAATCAATTTTTATCGAGACTTTTTTCAATACCGATGTTAGAATTGAAGTTTAAGAAAATACCCAATACTAGCAAGAATTGCTATCATGGACGCCGATTTTAGATGTTTAATCATATGATAATTAAATTCAGCCCTAGCATTATCTAGCCTACTAATTTTCACATGAGATACGTTTTGAGATGTAGGCTCACCAAATGCAATTTTTTCTACTTCCCACTTCCTATATGGAATTATTCCCCATTTCCACCAAAGCCCAGGCTCTTTACTGTAACTTTTAACCTTACGATTAAAACACCTGTTACACTCATCAGTAAACTCGATACCAAAAGGCACACCACTCTCTAATGCTTTCAGTAACTCGGCACGGTTTGCCGCATCATAGAGAGTACACTTTACAAAACCGGAACTACCGCCCTTCAGTTCATCTCTTAGCACAATCTCATCATCTTTTACGGATACAACCACCTCTTTAAATCCCAACAACTCTTCAGGCTCACCAGTAATTTCAATACGATCGAGCATAATACGCTCTAAATCTTTGCATCCCGATAACATTAATTCAACATTTATTGCACCAAGATAGTACGTTCCTGGGTTACCCGTTATCACATTCTGTAATAGTTCTTTATTGTCCTTAGACAAAGCTATATTATTGTTTAATAAACCCCTTAATGCATTTTTTATTTCTGCCTTTGATTGCATATAATCTAATACAATTATTTTGGGCACTCTTGTTTTTGAAGCATTATAGTGGTATAAACGAACAGAAAGATTACCCGAATCTTTGCTATAAAAAGTTTTCAGCTCATTATATACGTCATTCCTCTTTTCGAAATGAACCATCGTAGCCAAACAACTGTCAATTTTAGGCGTTTCCGTTACACTTTCTGCTCCAAAACAAACATCACTTAGCATGAACATTAAACCAAAAATCACCATTGTCATTAATTTTTTCATGATATGTCGGCACTCCTTTGAGAAAAATAAAATTGTATTACCTAGAGCGTACAATAAATTTAATTGGCGCACCACGTAAATCATATTTTTGGCGTAAAACATTTTCGTAGTACGCAAGTTGTGATTCACCAAACCAAAGCGGCTTATTGACGTGCAACACAATCGTAATAGGCGCAGTACCAACCTGATGGGCAGAATAGAACATCAACAATTGCTTGTTGTTATATAACGGTCTTCGAACAGAAGCTTCTTTGAAAAGCTGAGTTAATTCATTTTGATTGAATTGACGAGAATGGCGTTCCCACACCTCATTAACGAGCGGCAAAATTTTGCCGATATTTTTTCCTGTTTTACAAGAAATAGAAAGAGAGACCACCTTTTTTAAAAAGAAATTATATTCAGAAAGCGCATGATCAAAACGCTGTTTGGTTGCTTCATCAACGAGATCTTCTTTGTTAAATAATAATATGAGTGCTTTATATTGACTATCAAATGAGTAAAACGCCAATTTAAATTCTTGGTCCACCACATTTTCAGCACTACCATCGATTAACAGCAAAACAATATCAGCACCTTTGAGCGCTTGCATGGTTGATTGTACCATCATCCCTTCAAGCGGTTCTGTTACTGAACGCATACGTCTGACACCCGGAGTATCTGCAAGCTGTATATCTTCTTGATAAAATTTAATGCGATCGACAAGCGCTTCACGCGTTGTACCCGCTTCAGGTGATACAATAGCTCTTTCTTTTTGTAGCAACAAATTCATGAGTGAAGATTTACCCACATTCGGTTTGCCCAGTAGCATTACTTTGTATGCTGGTTCTTCAACTTCAATCATCACCGGTTCTGGTAAATGCGCAACGATCAACTCTAAAAGATCAATAATATTTTTGCCATGTGCGGCAGAAATAAAGCAACTTTTAGAAAAACCAAGACTTTCAAACTCATACACATTATCTTCTATATCTTTGATGTCTGCTTTATTAATAACCAAGAACACCGTTTTACCATGCTTATGTAATAACTGCGCAATTTCACGGTCTTCAGTAATTAACCCTGTTTTGCCATCAACCACAAAAAGTATAATATCAGCTGATTCTATCATTGATAATGCAATTGATCGTGCTTGGCTTAAAATAGGATCTTGCGTCTTTCTTAAGCTGATACCGCCTGTATCAACCAATTCAAAACTGCGACCTTGCCAATTAATGGTATCACTCAAAAAA
>LDIY01000008.1 GCA_001468865.1 candidate division TM6 bacterium SOIL31 | reverse complement strand
TTTCTTAGTGGATTTCTCAAAGGAAATATTAATCGATCTAAAGGAACATTCGACTTTCCCCTTCCTGGCGGCGCATCATTACCATATCGTATTTACACACGTATTGCAGGTAAGACTGGTGAAAGTAATATTGTTGGACTTCACATTCCAAGAGTGAAAATAGATGAAACACAACTTTATCCTATGTCTGCTTGGACTCAATTGACCCCAGCGATTAACCAGTGGGAGTCTGTAACACAGATATTTTGTTGTGGTGTTCCTTCTGGTGGTCGGGAAGGTAATGTCCTTTATATGCTTGATCAGCAAAATCCAAATTTTAAGAAATATCGTATTCCTGGTCCATTAAATACACGATGGTCACTTTCGGAACATATGGAAGCTATGCGTAAGTATGGTGGTGAGGAAAGCGATGATTTTTTACATCTTGTATTAGGTCAGCATGGTAATCCTGTATTTGCTCTTATTCCATATGAAAGTATCGTTATAGAGTCTTTTGAAATATATTCATATAGATTTACGGGTGATGATATTCAGCAGGGAAGAGTGTATAAAGACAGGCTGAATACACCTAAACTTGATGAGAAATATATTGAACGAATTGTTCTTGCAATAGATACCGGATATACAGATCCTACAGTAATACAGCTGCTTGGTCAAGATAAAAATGGAGTATGGCGCACATTAGTACGGTATAGATTAACTCGTATTCCGTTTCCTGAACAAGCAAATATTATTGATTGGATAGCAACACACTATCATGTAGATCATATTTGCATTGATCTTGGTGCAGGTGGATCGGGGATAGCTGTTATGCAGGACCTTATGAGCGACAGGTTTAGTAATCATAAAGCATATCGAAAAATGGTATCTGGTGTGCGCTTTAATGATGTTTTAGTGACGGGTCAAGATCCAAAAGGTAATGACTTAAAAATGCAAGCAAAAGCATCTGCTTCACAATTATTAGCTAGAATGGTAGAAGATAAATCATTACGATTTAGTGAACTCGATATGGAAGGCGTTTCACAACTTTCTCGTGTAGCATCGCATAGACTGGCTAGTGGTGAAAGTAGGTATTTTGTTATGTCAGATCGTGGAGCAGGAGAAGCAAAAGATGATCACATTTTTGCATCATACATAGTCTTTATGATTGCATTACAAACAACTCTTATAGAAAAACGTAAAAACCGCAAGAGACTTGCAATGCGATGGGGATAAAATGAAAAGAGAAAATGAATGGCAAAGAGACGAGCGATAAGCTCACTGGTACCATACACGACTCCATATAATTCACCATATACTGGTACTATACCTTTTATGGGTGATGTTGAAAATCCTCGTGTATCACCAGAATACTATAGAATGTTAACTGGATTGCCAAGAGATTATATAAATGAAATTAGGCAATGCAGATATTTTTATCGTTATGATCCAATGGCATCAACTGTTACTAATCGCATGTGCGAAATAGCAATAAGTGATGTTGTTAACCGTAAAATGAATTGTACAGACGAGGAAATTGTATTTTTTGATGCAATTGCAAAAAAACTTACTCCTCTCCTGGAGGCGATGGCGCTCGAATATCTTATCGCAGGTATGGCGATACCAGATTATGTTAAAGATCGTATAATGGGATCGCGCCTTGACCCGCAGTTAGGACGTACTCGTTATATGTACCCTAAAACATTTTGGGTGCGTAATCCAGAAAATATTGTGATACGACGAATGCCAGTCACATTAGGACGCGCTGTTTATCTTGAAATACCTGCTGATGAGCAACACTTTATACGTAATAATGGAGAATATCCTGATGGATCTAAGGATGTTGCATTATTCAATCGCATTAAAGAACAGTTTCCAGATTACGTACAGAGGATTCTAAATGGTGACTCTGTTATACCACTTCCAGATGTAAGACCAGTATTCCGTAAACTTATGCCTACGCAAGATTATCCACAACCATTTCTCGTACCTGCACTTGCAGCATTAAAACATAAACAGCAAATTAAGCGAATGGATTATTCTATTGCAAGTAAGATGCTTGGTGCTATTCGTCAAGTAAAAGTTGGTGATAAAGATGATCCTGTTGAGGAAGATGATGGACGCTTAGAGCAAGTACGTGATCAAATGTCAGCACAAGCTGAAGGTAATGATTCAATCTATACACTTTACACAGATCATACGGTTCAAGTAGATTGGGTATATCCTCCATTAGATGCATTACTTTCTGAAAATAAATATATTGAGCCAAACGCAGATATCTTTCTTGCATTTGGATTTAGTAAAGTATTACTTATCGGTGAAAGTGGGAGAAGTAATGCTAATACAGAAAATTCATCTATGTTAGGTCCATTAGCAACACTCAACGAGTTACGCCGCGTTATTCTTAGTTGGGTACGTGATTTGTATATAGAACTTGCTGATGACAATAATTTTGTCAATATTCCAGAACCTGAGTTTCAGCTTATGAGCACAGGTGATCTTGCAAGTCTTGCTACGTTTGCAATGCAGGCTGTTAATATCGGAGCAATTTCTAAGGACACCATTGCGCGTCTACTTGGATCTAGTTTCCAACGTGAGCATCAACAAATAGATGCAGAGCGTTTATCTACTGGCCTACCCGATATAGCTACAGAAAATAAAACACAAACTCAAAATGATCAAATCATGTTCGATCAACAGCTTCAGAATATGAAACAGCAAGGTCAGCCACAGCAAAATAACGGAGGATAAATATGATAACAATCGCGGTCATTCGTGACCAGATACGTCAAATTGTAGATCCTCTTATTATAAAACTGCGGCAAGAGATTTATGGACCAGGAAATACCTTTGGTCAATATATAGCAGATTCAAAGATACCACCAACAATACCACGAACAACACCGGATACAACAGGTACTGCAGCAATTACTGGTTCTGGTAAAGTAAATTTTATCCCGCTCTGGACCGGCGATCACACACTAGGAAACTCTCAGCTGTTTCAGGCTAGTGGAACTATCATTGCATCCGGTATGCGCTTTACAGGGCTTTCTACGCAGTCTACGGGCACTTCTGTGGGCCTTGACACAAATAATAACCTTGTGAAGCTAACAACAGTTGCTGGTGGTATTTCGTCTGTACCGCAACGTTTTGGTTGGTATATTGATCAAGATCCTGATATTGGTGTTAATGGGCCTATCTATTTCTTTAATACCGATATAGATGTTCTTGAATACAATATATTTTTCAAAGGAACTCCACAGACACCATTTGTATTCCGTGTTGAGATGACCGATAACTATAATCCAACGTATAATGGTGTCGGTGTTGTATGGTGGAACCTGCTTGCTGCAAACGGTAATAGCGGCGCACAAGATACGACTATAACGGCTGGAACAGTAACACAGAGAATTGTATTATCTCCTGAAATAACTCCATTATCTAGGAATAGCGGAGCGCAAGCTATCGGTCAAGGTATAGCTCCATCAGGAGCATATGGTATATGGATGCGTTTATATGTTGTTAGTGGTGGTTTGTCAACAGGAGTAACGATGAGTATGTTATTACGAAGTAATGGGAGTGTATAATTATGATCTGCATCATGGATGGTTTCGACTGGAAACCAGACGATTCAGTCGCATCTGCTTCAACGATGATTCGTCATCCTTGGACACAACTTACTGCAACAGCAATTGCCGCATCGCGTAGTCGCTTTTCTCCTAACGGATCTGCCGCTGTATTGTTTAGTTTCAATAGTATGGATTATTATCTAACACCAACTCAACGTGATGCAACTATTGTCATTGGTTTTGCTATGCAGCAATTAGCGTCACAGATTGCAAACTTTGGAGTTGATTTTTATACTGATGCTGGTGCTAATAAGCAGTTTTTCTTTACGCTTGATTATGCAAGTACACGTTCTATACGCGCATTTAATCAGAGCGCACAGAATACTGTTGTATTATCATCTTCTTCTAATGTTCTTCAGCTAAATACATGGCAGTACATTGAATTAAAAGTATTTTTAAGTAATTCGGCAGCGAGCGGATATGTAGAAGGACGTGTTGATGGTGTTACTGTTATGAGTGGTACACTTAAAACAAATAATAATGCAACAACACTTTTATGGGACCGTTTACATCTTGGTACAAGTATTAGTGCAACAAATATCAGTACATGCCCAGCGCTAGATGATGTATATATTTTGAACACTGCAGGTGCTGTAAATAATGATTTTCTTGGAGATGTTCGTATAGATAGTTATAATCCAATAGCATCGGGTACATACAATGACTGGTCTGGTACAGGAGCAACAGTAGGAACTGGAAATTGGTCACTTGTTGACGAAGCCCCTACCATAGATACAACAGATTATGTTTCTACTGCTGTAAGTGGTAGTATTGATACATATACGTTTAGACCGCTCCCCGATGTCCTTAGTAGAATTTATGCTGTAGATATCATAAATTACACTGGAAAAATCGGTTCTCAACTGCGCCAGCTTGCTCCGGTTATCCTCTATAGTGGCGTTACATCAATAGGGACGTATAAAGCATTACCACAAAACAGTTTTATATTTCAAGATCAAGTCTATGATCTTAATCCAATTACGAACAGTGGATGGACTCCTTCAGGTGTACTTCAAAGTCAGTTTGGATTTATAACTACATAGGAGAAAGATATGAGTCTGGTGATGTTCACCGGTTTCGATTATTCATCTAGTCCTGTTCCTCCATTCTCTAGTGTAGATGGTCCGACAACATCAACATCTGCTGTTCGCACGGGAGTGAATGGTGTGCAGGGCGGTGGTAATGGAATCCTTAATTATTCGATACCAGCTATTCCAATGTCAGGATTATCAAATACTTATTATATTGGACTGGCAATTAAAAACCCCGACAGCAACACAAAGATAACATTTATGAATAATGCATTTGCTGTCACACAACATAATATACGTTTTAATACAACGACACGTGGTATAGAGCAATTTAATGGTACAGCCGGTACTGTTAGCGCTGGTCCTCCGAACGCATATGATCCGACAGTTTGGAACTATTTTGAATTTAAAATAATTGCTGGTACGAGTACAAATGGATCAATCGAGATACGTATTAATGGTATTGTCTATAATACTTGGACCGGAATTACAACAATTAATAATGCTACATATACACAGTTTGATGGTATTCGCATCACGATACCGAGCACAAGCAATAAAATTGACGATTTTTATCTTCTCAATGCTTCAGGAACTATTAACAATAATTTCTTGGGCGATAGCCGTGTTGATGTACTCGTTCCTACTGCTTCTGGAACATATACGCAACTTACTACATTTGGTTCGTCACAAAACTGGCAGAATGTAGATGAGGTTCCAGCAAATACGAGTGATTATAACTACAGTGATGTTGTTGGGACGCAAGATACATATAATTTTGCCGATCTTCCCGCCTCGACGCTTAGTATAGCTGCTGTGCAGTCACAAATTTATGCGGCAAAGACAGCAACTGGCCCTCGTAATGTTGATCCACTTATTCTATCAAATGGTATTCTTGTCGTCGGTGCAGACTTCGCTCTGAGTCAATCATTTACGTATACAACTCAGGTTTATGAACGTGATCCTGGAACTGGTGCTGCCTGGACACTCTCAGGTTTTAACGCTGCGGAGTTTGGTGTACGTGTGAATTAAGGAGTAAACTATGGCTGTTTCAGGTCAAGTTGGTCAAGCAGTTATTGAAACATTAGATATTGATAGTTCAGTAACTGTTGTGGCAAGAGACTCCGTTCAAGTAACACAGCTACCAACATCTATTACTGAAGTCGCACGTTCAAATGTTCAAATTATTCGATTTACAGCACCGTCTTCTGGAACTGTTGTTACAGAATCAACGTTACAGATCGGTAGATTAGCACCATCTATAAGTGAAGTTTCACGATCAGTTGTTCAAATTATACGACAGTCCAAAAGTATATTATTTAATTCGACTATATTTATTGAGACACTTACTCGTGGATCACCACCAGGGGCTTTTGCTCAAGGCGTTATCGAGACGCTATCAACACGTGTTGTTGCTGGTCAATTTTCAGAACAAATAATTGAAGTTATTAATCGGCAAAAACCAGCTGCACAGACATCAATAGTAACAGTTGAGGCTCTTACAAAGGCATCATCAGCAGCACAGGTTTCACAAGAGATGGTTGGTGTACTTCGTTATCCGTCTACAACGAAAGCTGCCATCACGATAGTCGTCGTGGAGGCTTTACGACAGCGTAAACCAAGTAAAAATTTTGGATGGGTTGTCGTCAACTAGGAGTTATAATTATGTCAGCAGTAGATGCACTTAAAATTACTGATTGGCGATCAAAGATCCCGCGAAAAACATGGTCAATTGGTATTCGTTCAAAAACAGATGCTATTACTCTTCATTATAATGGACCAGAAGTAATAACGTCAAATCAAAGTGGTTCTGGTCTGCTCAATCAAATGATCGCTGATGCACAATGGCAAATGAGACCTGGAGGTTTAGGCGCTACAAATGGAGGCGATGGTATTCAGTATCATTATGTTATTGCAAGTGATGGTTTAATCTATCAACTTCGAGATGCAAATGCAAAGCTTTGGCACTGTGGCGATAGTGATGGAAATGAACATAGTCTTGCACTACATCTTCCTCTCGGTGGATCACAGAATACGACAGCAGTACAATGGTCAGCTACACTTAATCTTATAAAAGCATTAATGAGCGACTGGAATGTTAAAAATATTCGTGTCTTAGGTCATCTTGAATGGCCGCAATCTAGTACTGTATGTCCTGGTCCAGTTATACTTCCAAAATTGCAAGCATGGCGCAATGGTCAAGAAAGCCAGGGAGGGATTACACATATAGCAAAAGATGTAGCCGCAGCAAATGTTCGAGAAGGTCCAGGAACAAACTATCCAATTGCTCTTGGTGGTAAGGCAGTTATGTTCCCTGGCGACACATTGGTGTATGATACAATCACAAAGGGGCAGACTATAGGTGGAGATAATAGATGGTTACATCGTAGTGATGGTGTAGGATTTGTTCATGCAAGTTTGGTAGATAGCTTATGACAAACGGTGCAATTCTTTCAACAACAACAATAACACTAGATCAGTGTTTCAATTATATTAAAACGCGCGATCATGGAGAATATACTGATATAGACCTTCTAGTTATTCTTGCATCATATTATACATATGCACAACAAGTAGGAATTGATGCAGGAATTGTCATCTCGCAAATGTTACTTGAGACTGGTAATTTAACATCATGGTGGTCTGCTCGCCCTCGTCGTAATCCGTGTGGATATGGAGTAACGGGTGAACAGTTAACTCACGCGCCGCTTGATTCTAATTGGCAGATCAGGCGTCCAGGTCTTTGGGTTCGCGGATATGCTTTTTCTTCCTGGGACAATGCAGCAAAAACACACATTGCACATCTATTATGTTATGCGTTAAAAGATCAACAAATGAATAGTATTCAACGCAATTTTAGTGAATCTTCACCACGTAAAAATCTTCTGCCGCTAAGTTATCGTGGTTGTGCAAGAACTGTTTTTGATCTTTCTACTAAGTGGGCAGCAGATCCTAAATATGGTCAAGCTATTATGAGTTTTTATACAAGATTGGCTAGCCAAAAATGATTGAGTTTATTCGTAGACTTGATAATTCTCTTACATACCCTCCACCAAATCCGCCAGTTCTGTGGAGAGAGAAGATTAGATCACATGCACACACAACAGCGCTTATAAAGATACTATATGGATTATCATTATTAAATCCCTGGCAGGATGCATTTGTTGTAGCCCCCGCATATCATGCAATGGCTCATTATTTTGATGAGAATGTATGGGGCGCTATGTTTCTTATAATTGGTGTAATTCAAATGTATACGTTATGGAAAGACCATATACATATAAGAAGTTATGTAAATTATTTTGCATTACCGCTTATGCTATTCTTAGTTGGTATGTTATTAGCATCTGGCGTTGCATCAACGGGTCTTGGTACATACACAGCAATCATGATCGGTGACGTAATTTCTATTGTTGTGCCGCGTCATCCAAGACAACCATACATAAAAGATCATAAAGGATGTCGAAATTGACAAATCAGAATTTACCAGTAACCAGGAATATTAGTATTAAATTTTTCTATATTCTTGTTTTTACCCCGCTAATTGTTATCATCGAGTGGTTGATGATGTTTAATTGGGGCTTGTACACATACATGATTTTCTTTTATCGCCTCGATATTGATTATACCAGTTCGATTATTAAATATCTCTATCAGTATTTTGATACTGTGGGTGTCGGTATGATCTTTTTTACTATGACTCTACTTCATGCCCTTGGTCTTATCTATAAAGCATTGTGGCTGCGTATTCTTCCACTTATCATAGACGTAGGTATTATACTAATGTATGCTGGTTCAATCTTTTTGATTAAACCAATGCCACTTGGAGGAGTAACAGTAGGGACGTTAGCAATCATCATTATATTTGGAATCATAAAAGCCCTGAACGTAAAATACACTATCTACACATTAAAATAGGAAACTAACAATGGACTCACAACTTCCTTCGATCCTGGCGCTGGTTGGCGTTATTGCTACAGTGCTGGCAAATATCATTCTCGGTTTTATTAAAAATAGGAGCGAGAAACAAGCAAATGAAAACGATGATGAGGGGGAGTTCCAGAATAGATTGCTAACAGCATATAAGTCTTTACAAGACAAAACAGATAAACAAGAAGAGAAGATAGCGAAGCTTCAAGAAGAGTTAGATACAAAACGAACTTTATTGCGCCAAGCTATTGATGATAAATATGAACTTGAATCAAGACTAAGGCAGGCTGAACGAAGCCTTAAAGAGATGGAGGAGTATATTTCTACTATGGAAAAGAAGGTTTGGTATCGCGGAGATATACCACCAAAAGATATTATTAAAGGGAGTTAGCTTATGGCATCAATACC
>LDIY01000007.1 GCA_001468865.1 candidate division TM6 bacterium SOIL31 | reverse complement strand
CAGTCCATCGGGGTCATCGTCCGTTCGGTCGTTCCCCGACCTTTGGGTTATGAGCCCAACGAGCTACCAGGCTGCTCTACCCCGCGGTATTTTTCAGTTATTTATCTCTTAAAGATACTATTACTATACGGTCCGTTTCATTAATTGTCAAATAAACCATCACCCTTTTCCCCTTTTTTTGCCTCATTATCACGTTTTTTTAATAAAAATAACTCCGCAGTCACCCTGACCCCTCTCAAAAACTCCTTTTTCATCGTATTATAGCCATTAAAAAATTCAATCTGTATAAATACAAACAATAAACCATTGATAGTTAATTCAAGTTTAGTTTAAAATGATAAAAGAAAAGTAAAGAGTACCATTTTTAAAGGAGTCGTTATGAAGAATCTTTTAGGTAAAGCGTTTATCCTCGTATCGATGCTCGCAGCAGCATCTACAGCGCAAGCTTATGTATATTCGTTCTCAAACCACACGAATAATGATATGGCAATAGGTATGAACTTCAAAGGAAGCGGAAACATGGAATACATCGTTGTTCCTGCACATCAAGGGTCAGCGTTCTCTCACAAAATTAAAGGTGAATTCGGTGTACGTAGTAATATTGGTGCCAATAGAGCAGGTTATATCGCAAGCAGATTCTACTATATCCCTAACCTCATAGACAGAAATGGCCAACGCATAGCAGTAAACGAAAAAACAAGAGGCAACCTCCCGTGGAAAGCTATGAATATTGAATGGTTACCAACAGAAGCATATAAAGTATCTCTTGAAGTAGCTGAAGCAGTTGGTAATATGACTGAAACAGTAGGAAAAGCTGCTCTTAAAGCTGGTGCTGCATATGCAACAGGCGGTGCGACTGTAGCTGCTGATGCAACAGCAGAAGTAGCAAAAAATGCTGCTAAAAAAGTAGCAAGTGCTAAAACTATGGAAGAACTTGCTTCAAACGATTATAGTCTTGGAAAATTCATCTCAGCTATTGGTAAATCAGTAGGCCATTCTATGATCGGTGGCAACCATGTTGATATCATCATGACTGATGAAGGCCTGAAATTTATTTCACTCTTGAATTAACCAAAGAAGAGGATCTTGTGGAATTCCCGCAAGATCCTCTCTTTACTATATACCTCAAAGGAAGCTTATGAATTATAGCAAAAAAATAGCTCTCATGCTTATCTGCATTACATCAATAAATAATGCTTATGAATTTAGCTTCTTTAATAATACCGATAAGCCTTTGGGTATTGCCATACGTTTTGCCACTGATGATCCCACGACTGAACCTTTATATAAAATATTCATCAAACCAGGAGCAGTGAATAGCATTGTGCCGGGTAGACGTGAAGTTCCGGACATAAAATGGAGTTTTTGTCTTCAAGATGTGTATTACATTATAAATCCCACCATGGCGCAACGAGCTCACTATTTTGCAAAAGCAATCTGGAAAAAAGCTCCTATTACTTGGACAGATGCCCCCATACAAACGAGCAAATCACCTCGACAAACGCTGCTGACCAAAAAACAAAGACTTGCCTTAACAAAACGCCGTTATGTCACTAAAAAAAATAAAACGACGGACGAAAACAAATCTCTGTGTAGAGACCGACATTTTGAAATCACCGAAAATGAACACGGTACTCTGCTCATCACCGCATCTTCTGCTGAAGTTCTTTATCCATCGGAGTTATCGCTCCCTGAGTATCGATAAAGACTGACTGCGTGTACCCAACATAGATAATATGACGCTGCCAACTGATTGCTTTGCTGCACGCAAGCAATAGCAACAATTGTTGAATGTATGTATTCAAAAACCACAGATCATTAACAATTGCAATGATAGGAATACCAATATATGTATCATCAGGTTTTTCGTTAAAAAAAAGTTCCGAACAAATATAAGGAACAAATGCAGTCTCTTGTGCAAGTTTTATGCCAACCCTATCGTTGCATGATTTTTTTATTGTTATCCCATCTCTGCGATATATCTTCCGCAATAAAATAGTATCCATCCACCACACTAATCTTTCTGATATGAGCATCGTGTGCTTTTTATCATGGTAGCCTTGTAACACCCCGTCATGAATCCAATGGAATGTATTATAATAATGTCCATCTTCTTTGCGACCCGCACCAAAAAGAATATGGATTGGTTTGCCTAAACAAGATCCATTCCATAATGGTAACGATGAGGATAGTTGTTCAAAGTTATTCAGATTAAATGCTGATTCTGGCATAATAATCATCTCTGTTTCAGGAAATTGAGTAACAATTTTTCTTAACTGATATGCAACTACTTTAAAAATAACTGTTGGATCATCACTACTACAATGCATCATATACGGTAAACTTTTGGTACATGTATACCACACCGGTGCATCGGATGCCGATGCGCACCATAAAGAAAAAATCCATGGCATGCTTGCGCACCAAACAAAAAACATAGTTATGTAATTTTT
This sequence comes from candidate division TM6 bacterium SOIL31, assembly GCA_001468865.1. Lineage (GTDB taxonomy): Bacteria > Babelota > Babeliae > Babelales > Vermiphilaceae > SOIL31. Next base: position 181,316 of record LDIY01000007.1, on the reverse strand, counting down.
ATAGCGAGCGAAGGCCACCACGCTGAAAGAAAATAATAAAAACAACATGGTTAATGCGTGCTTACCAACAAAAGGCAGAAGCATCAGCAATGCGGGGCGCTGCGACAAAGGCAACAGCGGATGCATGAGCGGATACCCTTCCAGCGCTCCAAAAATCCAAAAGCTATACTTATCAGTCCACATAATAAAAACCAATAATGCTGCAGACCACATACCCACGCGATACAAGAAATGTTCTATTTTCCACTTGTGTAATATGGTGCTTGCACCGTAAAAAATGATGGCCGGATAAAGAGCTTGATATAAAACCATGCCTATACCAAGAACTATTCCAATTATCCATGATTCTTGTGCCATGCGGGTGATACTATAAATTCCTGCACTGCCGTGCAATGCAAAAACAAGTAGGCCCCACATATATCCTTGAAGAAAAGAAAGATTGTGCTTACTTGTTACATACAAAAATGGAATGGGAAATATGAAAATTAACCACCATAAGAAATCAGAAAAAAGAAAGGGAATGAAGTAGAGAATTGCTGAAAGCAAAAGTAAGAAATGGTGCAGTTTTTTCATAAAAACTACATTATCATTTTTTCAAGCACCACAAAAGCAGTTGCATGAGTACGCGAATGCGACCATGAAAGATGAATATGTAATGAACTCATATCAATACCACTTTCATTGGATAATACAATTACAGGCCGCGAATCTATTTTTTGTATGGTAGTGTAAGAACATAATGTTAAAAAGGGAAGATGAGGACCGCTCAGAATGGGCGTAAGTGCTTTATACAATGCTTCGCGCGCAGCAAAACGTACCGCAAAGCGTTCAGCGCTTTTTGCTTGTTGTGCAAGGCAATAATCAATTTCAGAAGCAGAAAAAATTCTGCGTAATTTCTTCACTGAATATGTATGCCATTGGGAAAAACGTTCGATCTCGACGGTGTCCACACCAATACCTATAATCATGAAGTTCCTTTTTTTTCTTTTACGGGGTCCCTGGCGTAGAGAAACGAAGCGGGGGTAAAAAAACGTTCAATTTCGATTGTGTCGACGCCTATGCCTACTATCATACTTATCTACTGATTTTCTTTTTCCAAATACTGATCAAGTGAACGATACATAATTGCCTCTTGAATATGCGCAACATCAATCTCATCACTTGCAGCCAAATCGGCGATCGTGCGCGCAACTTTTAATACCTTGTGATAGCCACGCATACTTAAATTTAATTTATCAAATGCTTTTCTGATAATAACTTCTGCAGCAGGCGTTAAGATGCAATATTTTTCAACCTGATCAGCAGTCATAAAATTATTATAAATGCTCGTGGTACCAAATCTTTTTTCTTGAATATTGCACGCAACAACAACCTTTTCATACAACATTGCACTGTTTTGAGTATCAGCTGCAGTTTTAATTGAATCATATTCAATAGATTGCACATGAACTTGCAAATCAATACGATCAAGCAATGGACCTGATAACTTACTAATATATTTAACTATTTGTTGACGGGAACACACACATTGTCTTTTTTTATCTCCAAAAAAACCACACGGACAAGGATTAAGAGCTGCAATCAACAGAAATGATGCCGGAAAAGAAACGCTTTGTGCAACGCGCGATATAGAAACTGTTTTGCTTTCAAGCGGTTGACGTAATGCTTCCAGTGTATCGCGTCTAAATTCAGTCAATTCATCTAAAAATAAAATACCGTGGTGCGCTAAACTAATTTCTCCCGGTTGCGGATACGTACCTCCACCAACAAGTCCTGCTTGAGAGATAGTGTGATGAGGAGAACGAAATGTTCTTTTAGTGAGCAAGGAATTATTCGTTAACTTTCCGGTAATGGAATAGATTTTACTTGTTTCTAATACTTCATCAAAACTCATCGGCGGCATGATAGATTCAAGACGTTTTGCAAGCATGGTTTTACCAGAACCTGGTGAACCAATAAAAAGAATATTGTGGCGACCAGCAGCTGCAATTTGTAACGCTCTTTTTGCCATCTGCTGACCTTTAACTTGGCCAAAATCAAGTAATACATCTTTGCATGCGGCACGATATTCATCAAATGAAGATTGCGCGGGCTTGATAGATTCCTCACCGCGTAAATATCCAATTAATTCCACTAAGTGATCAGCACCAATCACTTCTAAATCTTTAATAAGCGCTGCTTCTTGCATATTTGCTTTGGGAACAATAATACGTTTTTTGCCTAATTTTTTTGCATCAAATGCAATTGCAAGCGCTCCTTTGATAAAACGAATACTCCCGTCCAGGGAAAGTTCTCCTAAGAATAATGTTTCTTGTATAACTTCTTTGGAAACTTCTAAAAATTGGTTTGCAAGCAAAATGCCAATTGCTATCGGCAAATCAAATAACGTTCCTTCTTTTTTTAAATCTGCCGGAGCAAGATTTACCGTGATGCGTTTGGCTGGAAGTCGAAACCCTGCATTTTTAAGCGCCGATAAAATACGCTTGCTACTTTCTTTAATTGCTGTATCAGGCAATCCAACAATATAAAAATGAACAAGGCCAAAAGAGATATCAACTTCTACTTCCACTAAATGAGCATCAACCCCAATGGTTGTTGCAGAAAATATTTTTGAATGCATCTTTAAATTTCTTACGTGTAACAATTTATAATTTTAAACAAACTTAATAATTACAATATATATCACAATTCTTGATAATTGGAAATAGTTAAAAATGAGTACCAGTACCTGCTTTCACTTTCATATCATTATTTGGGGTGGTAGTTTTTCAAAATCATCGTAAACTAAGCATTGAAACAGATGATTTGTTCGTATCCTTCGACAAGCTCAGGACGAACGGGAAAAAAGAATACCAAAGTCCTCAAAGATAAGAATAAGTCACCAGAAAACAATATTATTGAATCCGTTCGTCCTGAGCTTGTCGAAGGATACGAACACAAAAATTACATTAAACTAAATTAGTTTGATACCTAGAGTCCTCATGAGCAAAAAAATAATTATCTCCCTACTCATCTTTTCATTCTCACTTAATAACAACGCCACGCAACTGATCAAAGGTGACCCTGATGCACCAGAAGATCAAACCTTTTCTTTTGGTATCAATCAAAATCTCTTCAGCACAGCCGGTAATTTCTATACCGGCGCCCACGCAAACATAATGGTAGATTCAGCAAAAGCATTTGCCCTTGCTCAATTAAAACGGGGAACCGATCAATTCATACCCTTAACTCCTGAAACTATCACTTTAAATGGCGTTCCCAATACTGAAAATCCTCTTTTTGGAGCGGAAATTATTGCCCTTGGAATGCTCTCAACAGAAGAGGGCATTGCAACATTTCGAGATATGCCTATTGTGGTGGGAGGAACACGAGAAGCAACCGTCTATCTTTTTGAAAACATCAATCAACTAACAAACATTATTGTGCAAGCATCCCATGATGTTCATGATGCAGCAGGTAATATCTCAAACGGTATTGTTGATCTTACCACCAATGGAATCGGTCATATATTTGCTGCAGCAAAACCAAACGGCGGTCAATTTGGAATGGCAAACAGCGGTATTGCGCTTTTAGTTCGAGGTCTTATTGATATTCCTCAAGAAAGTGAAACGGCTCCATCTAAAATGAGAATTTTTGAAGAAGTAAACGTACACACTGGTTCTGTTCTACAACCGCGGGCGCTCCTTCTTGATCCCACTTCTCCTGAAATTGCAATTAATGCTACTCTGAGCAACATCGTGAACAACCAAGTTGCCATGCATTGGGATACATCGTTAAATCGTCTTTTTGTTGGATTACAAACAACGAGCAATAGCGGCGCTAACGATGGAACACGCGCTGTTGTTGCAGTTAAATTTATTGAAGATGGCGGCATTACACTCGAAACAATTGCGCCTAATGATGTTTTTGTTGCCGGCAATACCACCAGCATTATTGGTGCACTCGGCGCAAACACACAAGTATCTATTCATGCACTTAATACGATGTACACCAGCACGGCACTCAATTATTTAATAGTAGTTGGTGGTAATGGCGATCCTGCATCAACCCAACAATCTGTGTATGCTCTTCCTCTTGTCAACAATGGTGATGCAGTCGGCATGATTGCTCAAAAAAATGCGCAACCTATTGATGTATTTAAAAATGCTCCCGTTGCTCGTCTTATTGCTCGCACCATTAAGGAACCTGCAACAACAGTCAGTGAAATGCCACAATCAACTGATGTTGCAGTACAAGTTGGTGGTGGACCACTTCTTGCAGGACCAATTGTTAATATTATCATTCGCGATGACGCTGTGTTTGCTTTTGTGAGCGAAGGTACTCCCGGTGTTTATTCTTCTCAAGCAATTTTTGACGCTGCAGGGAAAATAACTTCCTGGACACAATGGCAACGAGCTGCAGGAACAACTGACGCAATTTTTGGCGCAGCACTTAATCCCTTTGAAGGTAATTTTATCTTAGCTACGGGAACAGATGCTGATAATGTCAATATTATTGAACGTACTACATGGTCTAATGGCTCGCCTGAAGGTTTGCAACCATTAACAACCATTTTAGATACAGCATTGCCGATCAATAATGGTGGCGTACAAGGAATGCAAGCTTTTCCCCAACTCACCTTGGGATTGCATAACATTACCGTACTAGGCGCTGGCGGCATAGGAACGATAGCGTTAGCACAAACAGGAACAATCAATAACAATAATATTACCATACCAACAATTGGACCTGACTATAACAACGTAGCATCATTTACCAATGGCACTATTACTATTAACGTTAACGCAAAAACAGTTATAATTTCTGGTGGAGCACTTACAACAGTAGGGCCAATTACCGCATTAGAAATTGGTGTAAATGCCATAACTGGGAGCGTAAATGGTTGGCTTTTTGTGGGTGGATCAAATGGATTAGCACTATTATCACAAGAAAATGGAAAGGGCTGGAATCCTTTTACTGAACTGAGTAATAATCTTACCGGACTTACTTCTGGAATGAGTTTTAAAATGATCGGCGACTATCAATTTGTAAAAAAATTGATCTATGAAGGCGATCTTCTTAACTATAATTTTTTATATGTTATCACTCATAATAAAATTGATCGCATAAATCTGAACACATCTGATTTTGCAACAAACACCCTTGATGCAACAACCATTGCATCAATTGGACAAGACGGCGTGAGCTTCCGCGGTGGCTTTCTTGATGGAATATTTTCACAAGCATTAGGCATCATTGCAACCACGGGAGAACTGCTGCGCATCGGAGACAATAAAGATGTGCGCACTATCACCGGTGAATTTGATGCGCATTGGACTACAGTCACTATCCCAGAAAATTCCGGAGCTCCAACAGCGCTTTATACAGTGACATCAACTAATCGCTCACAAGATATCACGCGGAATGCTGGTGGGGATTTTTATGTGCTAACTGCAAATGCTGGTCTTGATCAATCACGTATTAATAGATTTGCGGTAAAACCTCTTACATCAACCGAAAACGTGAGCAAAACAACAGTTCAAGCATTTAACGATCTTTTTGTAAAAAATATTCCGTCGTTCTTACTTTCCTTTGGCGAATTTAGGAGTAATTTTGCAACTGATGGCGCACTCTATTTTGCCACCAGAAATCAAAACGATCTATTACTGCCCATAGTAATGCTTACTCCTGCATCACCCGTTCCACGCGTGGGAGTTGGTAATGTGGGTGATCGCAGTACACGCGTGAACATTAGTTTCAGTCCCGGATCGGAAATAAATTATTTTGCGCGCAATACTGCTTCTGGTAGTTGGATTGCTGCGGGAAATTTTGATACGCAAGTGCTTGAGTGATTTTATGCTCCATTACATTCCGCATGAAAATCACGAATAATGAAAAATATAAAAAAAGAAAAAATATGTTCGTATCCTTCGACAAGCTCAGGACGAACGGAGAAAAGAAAATTCATGACAAAAAAAGAAGAATTATTAATCCCGTTTGTGGTGAGCCTGTCGAACCATATCGAACACCTGAATAAAAATCATAAAAGGACACTGCAATGACGTGCAGAAAAAAGATAAAACTTTCTCTGGTTTTGCTAACGCTGACCACAACATTCATTTCCATGCATGCAATGAATATTGTCAATACTATGTGGCCCTACGATACATTAATTCGTCCTACGTTTAATAATCTGCATTGGTGGCAAGTTGCTTTTTATGCTGAAGGCGGTTACCACAATGCAAAAGGATATAACGATGAAGGTGGCGTAGCATCTCCTTTGCGCATTTGGAATTGCGAACAAAACGCACTCGCCATGCTTGAAGGTTTTCCTGAGAACAGTGCAATCGGGCAACTGCGCTCAGCGCTCCTTGATAGTGATAATGGCATTCGTGGACGATTTATTGTTGATGGTGATCTTCAATTAAACTTTGCGACCGCATTTGCTGCAAATCTTTATTTTGCTAATGATTGGCGTATCGGTTTATATCTGCCGGTGTATAAAATGACGCTTAAAGATGTCATGTTTATTGATCGCACACCAAATCTGGATAACTTAGATAAATTAGTACACACATTATTAACTGATAATATAGCGGCAAATGTAAAAGAACTTGGGTGTCTTGATCTTTGTGGATGGGATCGCACGGGAACGGGTGATTTAACATTATTAGTTGAATGGTTCCGTGATTTTTATCAAAATAAACCGTTTTTGAAATGCGTACGCGTCAACTGGCGTTGGGGTATTGGTTTTCCCACCGGACTGCGCGAAAATGAAGATTTACTCTTTGCCGTTCCTTTTGGATATGATGGTGCAGTATCAATGCCATTTGGATTGGGTCTTGATTTAACACTTGGCACCAACTTTAAATGCGGTATTGATATACAACTCACACAAATCTTTGGCCACACGCGCACGCGCCGTATCAAAACAGATGTTGAACAAACAGAATTGCTATTGCTTGAAAAAACGCAAGTGTTCAAAGATTCTGGTCTTGTTCAACGATTTAACTTATATGTTGAACTCTATCGCTTTATTAAAGGATTATCGTTTAAAGTTGGATATCAATACCTTAAACAAGGTGATGGTGAATATGCATTAAAAACACAAGAATTTTCAAACAACATTGCAAATACATCGCGCCGCCTTGATGATTTTACTATGCACCATATCATTACTAAATTCACCTACGACTTTAGTGTGCATCGTCCCGATGCACGGTTAAGGCCGGAATTAGGATTATTTACGCGTTCGCCGTTTAATGGTAAAAACGTTGCGCTATTTCCTACCGTTGGGGCGGTAATTTCCGTGGATTTTTAAAAAGAGAATATTGAATAAAGAAGGGCTTGGAAAATTCCAAGCCTTCTTTATTAACTTAGCATCAAAAAAATGTTTACTTTTGAAGATTTGTACCATAAATCAAGCAGTGCAAATCACTAAAATCCTGCAAGCCAAAATCATCGAAGATTTCTCCTAACGTCAAATGATCGAGTTTTAATACTTCAACATCCTCAACAAATTGGGCCACTTTCTCTAGCTGTTTGGCAAAATTACGACAATTTTCACAATCTTTCAATCTCGCAACTGTCAAAGGATTTTTGCCTTCTTTTTCATAGTTTAAGGCGAATCTTATTTGCTTGATGGTTGTACCTCTATTGATAAATATATCTTCGATATCTTCACAATTTTCCGCGGCAGAATGCAGCTCTTTCGCATCCTTTTCTGCGCGAGAATTATCAAGAGAAATATCTTCTTGTGCAAAAGATAATGAGATTACTGTCACCATCATTAATGTTATTAATTTCTTCATAAGTAATACCTACTTTTGTTCAAGCCCTAATTTCTCTTGCAGTTCTGCTGCCGCTGCTTCTTTTTTTTCTTCTTCTTGTTTTTTCAATTCTTCATTTTTTCTAATATCTTTTTCGACTTCATTCAACAATACTTTCAATAAAACTGCTCCCGGATGACCTGCCGCTTGCTTTTCATCTACTAACTCACCAACGGTTTTTCCATCTGAGTCTGCAGAAAGTAGTAATTCTTTGAGATTTAGCTCAAATTTCATTCCATTGCGCAATGCCTCAGCTTCTTTTTTTTCCATGTATGCTCCAAAAACAAATCCCATCGCTATTGGATCATGTACGATACTTTCAATGAAACCTTGTTTTTTCCCCGCTCTTTTGTTGCTATCGCGCACTAAACGAGCAATTTGCATTGCCAAATATTCGTTACCAATATTATCAACACCGTCATCTTCTATCTCTTGCAATATGGCAAATGGCTTTACCGTTAGTTTAATTGAAAGTTCAAAATCTGGATTATTAGCATTACGGGCTAAATCACGCAGAATATTTTGAGTGTCGTCTTTACCTGCAGAAAGTTCTACCCACGCATTCTCGGTAATCTTACTAATATTAAGATTTTGTGTTCTGCCTGGCAGATTTTCTGCCCCGTGCATGGTAGCAACCATTGTGGTAGCAACAAGTAGTAAACCTTTTGTATTGTTCATAAAAACCCTCTCGTGTAATTAAAAAATGTATAATCTCGCTCAAGAGGATACAGCAATTACGCACTACTGTAAAAAAGAAAACACACAAATGCTCGACATTGTGCACGAGAGTGTATTATTATCGCGAGAAATATCTTAAAAAAAAGGAATCGAATGAAAATTACCATGCAAAACAATTATGTTTTGACTTTCTTACTATTACTCCCAACACTTACCCATCCCCATAATGATGCTATTGCTGTTGCAACGATTAATGTTGGCGTTACTCCTGCAGGCCTTGCTCTTACGTGCAATAATCGCACTGCATATGTTGCCAACAATAATAATTATGGTATTGGAGGTGAAGATTCAGTAAGCGTGCTTGATCTCAAACACAATCTGCTTAAGCAAACAATTACTGATATCAGTTTTGATCAACCTTATACGGTCACCATTAACAATGCCGGCACACGAGCATACGTAACTAATAGCAATAGCACCACTATAACCATTATCAACACAGCAAACAATCAAGTACTTGGTACCATCAATGGTTTTGATGGTCCATCAGGTATGGTAATCACCCCGAATTGTCGATACGCATACGTAAATAATTATGGTGCAGGAAGCCAAAGCGGCATGACCAACACCGTTCGTGTGGTGGATCTCAACACCAACACTATTGTGGGACAACCGATTGTTGTTGGTCAAGCTCCTGCAGCACTTGCAATGTCACCCGATGGTAGATTTGTGTATGTTATCAATTATGTTGATGGCAACCCGGGTACAGGCACCATGAGTATTATTCAAACAAGTAATAATGCTGTCATTGATACCATCCCTGGTTTTTCTGGACCTTTTGGAATTGCAATAACTCCTAACGGTAAATACGCATTTGTTACCAATTTTGGCAGCAATAATTTTGCACCATTTGGCACCACGGTAAGTGTTGTTAATTTACGTACGCATGAAATAGTTGATACCATCGAAGTAGGCATACAACCTTCTGGTATTGCAATATCAGATGATGGCCGCTATGCATATGTTACCAACTATAACACGCTCTATGCTGATGGGCAAAACTTCACGGGACTAACTGCTGGTCAAGGAACAGTCAGTATCATTGATATTAAAAAAAGAAAAGTGATTGCACCTACCATTGCTGTTGGGCAATCTCCTGATGCAATTGCATTATCAAGTAATGGCAAATATGCATATGTAACTAATTACACGTCTAACACGGTGAGCGTGATTAAACTTGATGAATAAACCCATGAACTGACCATGGCAAAGAAAAATCAAGATGAGCATCTTGCAATGGTTGGTGTTGCACTAAAAATTGAACGTGGTGAATGGTAATGCCATTCGCCACGATTGTTTTTAATAATCCTTCGATAACCATCCATTTTTTAAAAATAGTATCTTCTTTTCCCAAAATATTATGATCAAAAGAAAGATATGCGCATCCGGCAGTCGTCACTAACGCTGACTGAAGCGTGGTTTTTTTTGCGGTGATATGTTCTTCATCCAGTAACAAAAGCCAGGCATTAATCAGATGAAAAATATTTTGTTCTACGTTATCTTGCCACAACATTTCTTGTTTTTCTGTCTTCCATTTATCACCGTGATAATAATGATGAGTTATTTGCTTTTTGTGGATAAGAACAGAGGATGTTTTTTCTGCTGATGCAGACCAAGGCGAACAAAAGATAATCCATTGATTATAAATGGCAAAGAAAAGAAGTGCCGTAAAAAAAGATGCTGCGGAGATGATTATATAGTGATGAGTTTTGTTCATAGTTGTTTTTCTATATGGCGTGTACATCTTTTTTTTTAAAAGAATTCTTCCCTTTCCGTTCGCCCTGAGTGTTTTCCAAAGTTCTTACGCAGGAAAATGTATCGAAGGGTATTTCTTGCTTAAATTTATCTTTTCGAAAATAATAAACAAAAATTTTCAAAAACTAACCCTTCGATACATTTTATTCCGCTACGCTTCATAAAACACTCAGGGCGAACGGGAGAGAGAGTTATTTTTATCTTAAATAGACAATACCTCAATTATCCCCCGTGCAATTGCTTCACAATAATTGATCCATAATTCCTTATTTTTCAACCCTGCTTCAACGGAAATACTCGGCGCCACAATACCAATTAATGGTTTAATGGGCAATGCATACACCCCAGCTACCATAAATAATGATTGGTATTGTGGTTGCAATAATGATTTTTTAAAGACTTGTGCAATCTCATCCGTCACTGATTTATTAATTTTATATGCTTGATCATAGGTATGCAATGCAAGTCCCTGATTACATTGCGCAAAATCATTGCCATAAGAAAATTGATATAAAAACAAAGTGGGTTTGGTTTCTTGCGTATAATAAAAATTGAGATTAATAAAAAGATCAGCATTAATGCGATTTGCAAGTGACGCATTTTGTAAATCATAGACAATATCGCCCGGCATACGTGTAATGACAATTTTAATATGCGGAGCTGATCGCTCAATGACTTCTTTTATTTTCTCCGCACATTGCAACGTCAACCCACGTTCAAAATTATCACCAATGCGTCTTCCGGTACGTTTGGCATCACCGGATGGATCAAGCACCACAATGCATTCAGCATGACGTGGTTCATATAATGCATGCACCCAGAATGCACTCATTACCAAAATAAAAAAACTGATTTTTTTTATCTGCACGCCAAATCACTTGTCAGAAATTGTTGTAAAAACGTAATGCGTTCAACGCTTTTATTATTTTTCACCGCCATTGCAACAGCTTTTGATTGCCCAATAATAATACATAATTTTTTTGCCCGCGTAACGGCCGTATAGAGTAAATTGCGTTGCAACATCATAAAGTGCTGCATAAAAAGAGGAATAACAACTGCTGCAAATTCTGAACCTTGGCTTTTATGAATGGAAATTGCATACGCGTGTACCAATTCATTTAAGTCTGACGTTTCATATTCAACTAATTGCCCAAGAAAATTAACCTGCATAATCTTATCTTCAGCATTAATTGATTCAATAATACCAATATCGCCATTAAAAACATGCTTATCATAATTATTGCGCAACTGCATCACCCGATCGCCAATCTGATATTGCGCTCCTGCATACGTCATTACCGGCCCTTCATATGGGCCGCAAAGCATTTGCTGCAGATCATGATTTAATTTTTGCGTTCCTGCAACACCACGGTGCATTGGCGTCAACACAATAGCATCATCTTTGTGAATGCCATAATGACGTAATCCTTTACCAAAAATTGTTTCTAGATGTTGGGGAATATTTTCAGGATTATCTTCTTTAATAAAAATAAAATCTTTTCGCGAATCTTCATGTGATGAGACCGGAAATTCACCATTGTTAATTTTGTGCGCGTTAATCACAATTAAACTATTTTGCGCTTGTCTAAAAATATGCTGCAAGTGTATAGTTGTAATTTTTTTGCTTGCAATCATATCATGGAGAAAGTTTCCCGCGCCAACAGAAGGTAATTGATCTATGTCTCCAATAAGCACCAGGTGCGCCGAATATGGCAACGCTTTGAGAAGCGCTTGTGCAAGAAAAACATCAATCATGGATGCTTCATCAACAATCAAATAATCGAGCGCAAGCGCATTGCTTTCATTGTGCCTAAATCCCATGGTGCTGACATCAAAATCAAGTAACCGATGCAACGTTGACGCAGGTCTTCCAGTGCCTTCAGTAATTCGTTTTGCAGCTCGTCCTGTTGGAGCTGCAAGAGAATATTTAACGCGTTGCGTATCCAAGATTGTTAATAATTTTTTAATGAGCGTTGTTTTACCAGTTCCCGGACCGCCCGTGATGATGGTAACTTTATGCTGAAGGCATGCAATAACACCATTACGTTGATGCTCATTTAACGCAACAGAATTCTCTGTTGCGGTTTTTTCAAAGGATTGTTCTATTGTAGCTAAATCAAATGTGTGATTGCATGGATATTCAAGTAATTTTACAACTTTATGCGCAATACCTTTTTCAGAAAAATAAAATGAAGGCAACGTAATATAATGAATATCTTGATAGGTCAGTAATTTTATTTTATCCGCATTATATAAATCATGAAGCGCACCTTTGATTATGAGTTGAATTGCTTCTAGCTCTAATTCAAGTAATGTTGCAGTCTCCGTTTTAAGATCATCAAGAGCTATATATAAATTACCGTCAGAAGCTGTTGTTTGAATAATATGCAGCAAAGCTGCAGTAATACGCCGCTTACAATCAGCAGCAACACCATTTTTTTGTGCAATCTGATCTGCAGTTTTAAAACCAATGCCCCAAATATCTTGCGCAAGACGATAGGGATTTTCTTCAATGATTGCTATTGAATTTTCTTTATACTGTTTATAAATTTTCACCGCATACGTAGTAGAAATTCCCTTATTTTGCAAAAATACCATGATGTTAGAAATTTCTCTTTGATCTTTCCACGCGGTAATAATTATCTCAACGCGCTTTGCACCAATGCCTGGCACTGAACGCAATCGTTCAGGATTTTTATCAATAACCTCCAACACTTTTTCACCAAAGGCTGTTACTAATTTATCAGCATACGCGGGCCCAATGCCCTTGATCAGCCCTGAACCAAGATATTTTTTTAATCCAGAAATGGAAGAGGGTGCCTGTTTTTCACATGCATGCGCATCAAATTGCTTGCCAAATTTTTGATGCATGTTCCAGACACCCCGAATAGATACTTGTTCTCCAGCAGTGATGCTCGCTACTGTTCCTTTTACCGTAACGCTGTTATCTCGTCCAAGCTGCACAACAAAAACGGCAAAGCCGTTTTCTTCGTTATGATAAATGACGCGATCAATAATACCGTGAATAATTTCAGTTTCAGCCATGAGTGTGTTTTATATATTCTGTTAACAAGGGCGCTATAACCTGAGGAGTAATGTCACTCATCAGCAGAGAATCGAGATACCGCTCTTTAAGATATTTTAAAAATTCAATTTCATTAACGTGATCGCCCTTTGCATGTGCCTTTTTGATCACCACGGGAAGAATGGTTTTGACAGCTCCCCATTTTGCAACCCGATCTTTAAATTGCGCTTCTGCGCGCGGACAACTATGGGTAAGATCTAATAAAAAGTTCACTAAATCTTTTAAGAAATGATAATAGTCACCAAAGCTGGTTACTTGCCGCTCAAACATCGTTGATTCTTGACCTTCTTTAGTCTTAGCCCATTCGAGCAACAAACTATCGGGACGTCCACGTTTTTGGCAATCTTCTTGAATAAGTACCACCATAATATTTTTAGCCCCACGTCCACTTTCTATAAACTCATTCGATTGAACAATAAAATCAGCTTTGGCTATAGTTAAAACTTCTTGCAGTGCTGATTTTGTTATCATCGATTGTTTATCTGACAATCCGCTTATGTCTTGTTCAATACGCGCCAGAGCTTCTACGGTATACCATTTACCCTGCAGATGATATTTGCCTTTACGCTGATTGTTGGGCAGAATTTCCCCCAGCAGATATTCTAAAAGTTTGCGTCGAAATTTTCTAATAAATTCTATTTCATCAGCATTGATAAAAGTTCCATCTGCTATTTTAATAACAGATGATTCCAAAATAATATACGCTTCTGAGCGTACCAGAAAAAAAGCAGTGAGTAGTGATGATAAAAATAGTATTTTTTTCAACGCGCTCTCCCTTGTAAATGGTCAATCAAAAACTTCTTACTTATTATTCTTACCATACTACACACACTCATTAAAAGCTTATACCCCATGTTACATTCACATTGCCTACTTCGCCAAAGGCTACGAAGGCCACGGTCACATGGGGACCCCAGTAAAGATTATACTTAAGACATTCCATTCATATATCTCTTAAAAGTTTGCTTCAAAATTGAGCGCCACCGAATAGTCTTGCCCTAGCCCCTTGGTATTCAATGAGGCATCAGCATTGAGCGAGAAAAACCACGTAGCCTTATCTGTTTTATGCTTAAGTAAGAAAGCGCCAAAGATTTTACTTTGTTGCGCCACCGGTTGTTTTGCTTTTGGAATATCAATTTCAGTAAGTGTTTTTGGAGGAGCAGCAATTGATGAAAGGCGCGCCTTATTTTGCAACCAATAATCAAGACCTAAATTGAATCCGAATAATTCACCCTTATAATACATCCCACTATTCCAGCGGAAAATAACTCCCGGGACTACGCGCGTACTAAACGCGCGTAAAAAGAGACGTGAAATTGCTTGTTCTTTAAGAAACTGTACGTTTTCTGCTGCCATATTAGTATCAGCAAAATTGCGATCCGCAAATCCTTGCTCATCAATCCTATTAATATAAAATCTTTTTTCTCGCGCCGGAACAAAAAGCTCTAATGATATGCGATTTGCAAATTTGATTCTGGAAGCAAACCAGGTATTAAAAAAAGCATCGCAAGGTACTTTGCCTCTCATATATGCACCAAGCCCCAAATGCCCCCGATTCCCGAGTGGCACATCAATCAAATCAGCTGCTACTCGATCAAAACTATCAAGCAAAAAATCCATTAAAATACGCATTGCTTCTTGTTCAGATTCAACACTGGGATTTTCAAGCGCATTAAAAATGGCATCCAATTCAAATGTTGGCAAGGTTGAAGGTTTTGGAAATGATGAACCCAAAAATCCACTTCCCCATGTCCATGCGGTAGGAATAGTTGCAAGACCGCCCAAACGCAATGTATAGGTGGGCCGCTTAAGTACCGTACCATCAACTTCAATACGCGTATCGCCAAATCCAATTTTGTCACTGATAAAATGAGCTTTTCTAAATCTTTTTTCTTCTTCAGGTTCCATCGCCCCTAACACCCGTGCAACTTCGTCTTGTTCCGCTTTGGTTAAAGAAAAATTACTTTCCTGATAAAAAATCGGCATCATGATGCGCAATGTGACATTCCGCCACCGCTTCATGCAATGCGTCATAAAACCAACTTGCCGTTCTTCTACCGTCATGTTTTCAAAAAGAGAAAATATTTTGGCTATTTCTATATTAAGGCCAGGAGAAAGCTGATTTGCATTGGTAAGAGCTCGCTCAAGCTTACCAATAAGAGATGCTTGTGAAAGAGCAAGCCATGAATCTAACCGGTCACTATTTTTGGTAAAATTTGATCGCGTTGTTTTACGCGCAAAAGCGCTCGTCCCCACCACCCATTTGCCTGGAAACTCCGCACGATCAGGTTCAAATATCGGCTGATCAAGTAAACTACGCTTATTGAGAATATTGGTATGCAAAAAAAGTGGTTCTTGCAAAATGGCGGGCACATCAAGAGCGGTCAAAATAGTAATAATCACTACCGGATCTATCGCGCGCGATATATGATCCATACCCGTAGTATCCAGGTATTCATTCATAAAATCGTAGTCATCTTCTTCATCAAAAGAAACACTATCAAAATCAAAATCTTTATAATCGGCTGAAAGTTGCTCGGATGACTGCTCTGAAGGAGCTTTTTGTTCAGGTAAAATGACGGAATAGATAGCAGATAATAAAAAAATGGAACAGATTAACTTCACTCGGTAAAACATCATAATTTTTTTATATTTCTTTAATTAAATTTCAGATTTTTTCAAAAAACAGCAGTTAAATTATGTCATTATATTAACGTTTATATAAATCATAGTACAAAATTCTAGAGAAAATTGATACTTGAGGCCTTAACAGGGCTCACTTAAGACCTGAGAATTAGCCTTGCACCCAATCTCACAACACATCTTTTTCTTCCAATTTTCATTTATCTTTCACCCATCAGCCTCAAAAAGCTAAAGCTGTTTACTTTCTAAGAGAATATTTGCTATTATTTCACATGAAGCTTATTAAAGCGATCACAAGAAGGATGTTTCTAATGAAAATAAGTCTTAATTTCAAAATCTCTAGAATATTCCAGAAGCCATTATGCCTCTTGGTACTATTTTTTGCCCATCAAATGGCTGCTATGCAATCGGAAATCGTACGACAAGCTTTGGAAAAACGAAAAACACGGCCTTTCATACCATTCACCACATCAAATCCATATAAAACCCCATCAGAAAAAATAAACCCTTTAGAATTGAAGCAATCCGGCGCATCTATTGTTAAGACCCAATTTGGAGATTCATTTCTCATATGTGAAGAAAAAAACATTGATAACTGCATACGCGTAAAAAGAGATATTCTTAACTTGTGCAATAGCATAAAAGGACTGTTAGAAGACTTTGAAGAAAACAAGACAGAAAATATGCATTTTACTCCCATTCCGATAAATTATCCTATTGCGGACATAAAAAATTCTTTTGATATTATAACGGTTTATTCAGAACCGAAAGAATTAGGCGATAAAATTATTGCGGTAAAGAATTCACTCCAAAAATATTCTCTTGAGGATTTAATAGGCATAGAAAACTTTGTTGATGCTTTTGACGGTCCATTCGATATTTCTCATACATGTTTTGATGCGATTAAAGATCATATCCTCAGCATGAAAAACACTTTTAGCAATCTTTCTTTAGATAAATTAAGACCAAATCTCCAGGAGAGCCTTTTTACTTTAAAAAGCATTAATCAATTAAAAAAATTAATTATAAAAAAATACCAGATCACTAGAAAAACAGAGCTTGGAATACAAAGCTCTGAACAAACGCCAGGACAGACGAGGTGGAGTCCGGATGGGAGTAAAATATGCACAGTCCAACCTTCCCTCATCAATATTTGGGATATAGAACGCAAAGAAAAAATAGAACTTCAATCTTACCACTCACATGAGCATGTAAGTGCCGCCATGTTTAGTCCTGACAACAAGAAAATTGCTTTTGTTGCAGGACATACCATTCAGGTATGGGATATTAATAAAAAAAATTCTAACCATCCCATAGCAACGCTATCCTGGAGATTTGTCCTCCCTAAATTAGTTTTTACTGAAGAAGGGACCATACTTTTTGCCCAGAGTAGTGGGGATAGGCTCTATGGTTGGGATTTTATGAATAAAACGTATGCGATGCCACAACAATTCATAGTTTCTTCTCATTTCCATCATATAAACACAATTGTCTTAAATCCCGCTAAAAAAACAACAATTGCCGTGGGGGGTCAGGCTAATCACAACAATATTCTCGCTTTATGCGACATAAGTAGATTGACAAATATTACCGTACTTAAAGAGGGAATATTTAAAAACCCTATAGCCCCTATTGCATTCAGCCAAAATGGCAAAATGATAGTAAGTCGTCCACTTAATACGTCAGATCAGTTAATAATAAACAATGTAGACAATGATATCTTCAATGAAGATACTTCGTTAAAACTTGATTCAAAAGAAATTGGAAAGTTGCCAGCGATTGAATCAGCAGAATTTTTACCCGATAATGATTTTATTATTGCCTCCGTTGTGCCGAATGTTAATGATTACAAGAACTCCAAACTTATCCTGTGGGATATCAGCGATCCCAAAAAGCCATCATATGAAATACTTGATAGCGGCTTTGGCGTTTCCGTAGCACCAAGTTCTGATGGCAGTTGCAAAATAGCCTTTTCAACGATGGATTTAGCAAATGTCGCATTGGTAAGGGTATGGACCTTATGGACTGCCCAAGATCTTAACAGTATTAACTCATTAAAATCATGTACCTCAGATCAGAAGCGATTGGTTTATGACATATGCTTTAAATCGCTCCTTTCTTTGAATAAAGATCAAACAAAAGCATTTTTGACCCTACCCATTGAATTGCAAGAATTATTGATTGATTTATTGGATGATAAACTTTCTCTGTCTACATATAAGACCATACCTAAGAAGTTTCTTTTGCCTGATGAACTTAAAAAAATCAAAGAAAGCGAACCTAAACAATCCAAAGAAAACTGGTTTTGGAATTGGTTAAAGAGCTATTTGGGTTATCGCCCTTCAAATACCTAAATTCTTTTTTATTATTTTTTCATCAAATCCTTCATTCTATCCCCGATTGGGTACCCAATTGAAGCAGTGCGGAGATTGGGTTTTGAAAAAAGTCCCTTTTTGTCAATATTCTGCTTGTGAAAAATTAAAAAAGTGAGTTACAATAGAAAAAGAACTACGGGATCCCCGATGGAACATTGGGACAAAGAAAAATACCACAAAAACACCTGTTTTTAAAGGATTGCAGATGGATGGAATATTTTATGCAAAAGCAGCGGCTTTTATTGGTGCAGCAATAACGATGGGATTTGGAAGCCTTGGACCCGCTCTTGGTCAAGGAATCATTGGGATGAAGGCCTGTGAAAACATTGGTAAATACCCAGAAAGCGCTGATAAAATTAGAACATCAATGATCTTAGCTCTTGCTGTTGTTGAATCATCTGCAATCTATTGTCTTTTGATTTCGGGCGCATTAGTACTCTTTGGATCTCGCATTGGATAGTTTCCATGAATGTAAATGCCACTGTCTTTGCGCAAGCACTTAATTTTTTTATCACCTACTTGATGCTACGGCAGTTTCTTTTTAGACCAGCCGTTGCAATCATCGAGCAAGAAAATGCCCAGGAGCATGCTCTGCTTGAAATTATTGCGCAACAAAAGAAAAGTCTTGAAATTCAAGAAAAAGAACGCCAAAGGCATTGGTATATCTGCCAGGAATATTTTAACATTCATCGACCGTCTCTGCATCCCAAAACTTTTTCTTCTTCAGATGAAACAGAGCAATACGTGACCGATTTTTCTGTATCTCCCGATGCCATTGCAGAAACAATTAGTACGGTGAGCAAAACCTTGGAAGAGAAATTAAAACATGTTCACTAATGAAAACATTGTTGCCATTCTTTTTCGGTTGATCAATTTTGCAGCCCTGATTGCAGCTGCAATGTTTTTGTATAAAAAATATATTAAGTGCGATCTGCTTTGTATGATAGCAGAGCAAAAAGCCTCTCACGAACATTTATACGAACAACAACTCTCTTTTGAACAACAGCAAGTTGCTCTCGATACCCTTTTAAAAGAAGAATCGATATTGTGCAAAAATTTTAGAACAAAAATTGATGAATGGAAAAAAGCAATTACTCTTGAACAAGAAATTACACAAAAGATACATGCTCAAGAATTAATCGCAGGCAAACAGCGCGCTGCAACTATTGCCGAAAATCGCGAACAAGAAAAAGTCCGAGCCATTGTTACTCAGCAAGTTACTGCTAATCTGCAAAAAACACTTATGCTGCATTTTAAAGATGCGCAGAAAAATGCTGATTATCTTAAAGCAATTACACACTTTATGGATGAGAGAGCATCGTGAACGAAACTACTATCAATAACAATGTTGCTAAAAAATACGCTCAGGCATTTATGCACCTCTATCCTAAAGCGTGTACCTTTACTGATTTAAAAAAAATTACTGTTGCACAAACTTTTTTACAAACGCATAAAAAAACTCTCTTCTTTCTGCAACTACCGCAATTTGATCAAGAGAGAAGAAAATCAATGGTTGCAGATCTTATTGATTACTTCTCTTTACCACACGATTTTAGTGCAATTATCTTACTTCTTATTGAGCACAATCGTTCTTTTTATATTCCAAATGTATTGCACTGGATTACTGAGTTATATAAAGAACAGATCGATACGGTAGAATTTTCTATTAAAAGTACTCATGATATGAGTGATCAACAAATTGCTTCAATTAAAAAATTTCTTGAACATTCAATCAACAAAAAAATTATAGGCACCCCCTCTCTAGATCCGTCACTGATCGCAGGCCTTCGCTTACAAAGCAGTGATTATCTGTGGGAATATTCAGTACGCAAGCACATAAGAGACTTGCAGAGGTTTAATATATGAAAAATACCGATCTTATATCACTCTTTGAACGATCATTGCGTGATCTGCCCGAAGAACAATTAGAAGAAATTGGCACCGTTATTCGCGTCGGGGATAATATCTGTACCGTTTATGGCTTATCACATGCCATGCTCGGCGAATATGTTACCTTTGAAGGCGGAAATAGCGGTATTATTTTTCAACTCAATGAAAATTCCGTTGCTATTTTTTTAGTTGATAGATCAATCCCTGTTGCAGAACTAGAAACCGTACGCCGCACGCACACTGTATTTCAAACTCCGGTGGGCATGAACCTTCTTGGTCGCGTTATTGGCGCCGACGGTATGCCACTTGATGGATTGGGAGAGTTGGCAACTACAGAACTTCGTCCCATAGAAACTGATATTCCAAGTATCATGGAAAGATCACCCGTTAATGAATCATTAGAAACAGGGATTCTTGCTATTGACGTGTTAGTGCCCATTGGAAAAGGACAACGAGAACTGATTGTGGGAAACAGAAACACCGGTAAATCATCAATGGTGATTGATACGATTTTGCATCAAAAAGGTAAAGATGTAATTTGCGTGTATGTTTCTATCGGACAACGTCAAGCCAATTTAGCACGTCTTGTTTCTTTGCTTGAGGTTAATGGTGCACTTGGATATTCCGTTATTATCAGCGCTGATTCTGGTGACGCGGTACTTAATCAATATCTTGCTCCCTATGTTGGCTGCACGGTTGCTGAATATTTCCGCGATCAAGGCAAAGATGTACTGATTGTTTATGATGATTTAAGTAATCATGCAATAGCGTTCCGTGAAATGTCATTGCTCTTGCGCAGATCCCCCGGAAGAGAAGCTTATCCAGGTGATGTTTTTTATCTTCACTCACGCCTTCTTGAACGTGCAGGAAAACTTGCAAAAGGTGGTTCTATCACCGCGCTTCCTATTGTACAAATTCAAGGCGATGATATTACTGCCTATATTCCTACCAACCTTATTTCTATCACCGATGGACAAATATTCTTGGATACAAAATTGTTCAACCAAGGAATTCGCCCGGCAGTAAATGCTGAACTTTCAGTTTCTCGCGTTGGTGGTGCAGCACAAACAAAAGCAGTGAAAAAAATGACGCGTGCATTACGCTTGGAACTTGCACAATACCAAGAACTTCTTGCATTTGCGCAATTTGGCGCAGAGCTTGACGATATATCACATCGCCAACTTGAACGTGGCAAACGTGCAGTGGAATTATTAAAACAACCGCAATATGTTACCTATTCATTTGTGGATCAAGCATTGATGCTCTTGTTGCTTAAAGAAGGCTTTTTGGATAATCTTGCACTCAATCAGGTTGGACCATTTGCTTTGCAGTGCGTAAGTTTTATTAAATCGGTACATCCGGATGTGTATGATATCATTAGAAGTACGGAAGATATTTCAGAAGATATGCATAAGCAAATTAGTGGTATTGCATCTGAATTTGTTAAATTGTTTGTGCCAATACAAAGCTAAAAAAACATAATTTCCTTTATGTTTTTTTTTAAATCCTTGATATAATATGGGATAAATACACGTGCCTTTATCCCCAGCTTCGTCAGCGGCCTTCGTAGCTTTACTCGAAGTAGGCTTCTCTACGCCCGGGGACCCCGGGTGAAGAAATGAACATGGGGCAAAGCTAGAGCACCAAAAAACAAATTATATATACGTGCCCGTAGCTCAGTCGGATAGAGCAACGGATTTCTAATCCGTAGGTCGTAGGTTCGAATCCTACCGGGCATGCCAGCCTTCGCGTAAAGCTACGGCTGGCACGGCCAGTTTTTTCAAAGGCTTGTATAAAAAAATTTTAAAGAGCTTGCTAGCAAAAGCGAAGGCTGCCCGCCATAGCCTTGGCGACGGCTGGGCATGCACCGAATCCTACGCGTAAAGCTACGTCTGGCGCGGCCAGTCTCTTCAAATGATTGATAATAAAAATTAAGAAATGTCGGATAGCCAAGCGAAGTCTGCCCGCCGAAGCTTTATGCGTAGGCTGGGCCATGCACGAACAAATTCGCGTAAAGCTACGGCTGGCAGGCCAGCTTCTTAAATGATTAATATCTAATTTTCCATTTTCAAAGACAATCTAATTTTTTGTATTATTTTTCTGCTCTAGCTTAAGTAACTCTAGCTGCAGCAACCTTTCATCCTCGATCTCAATTTTACGTAATTCGTTTTGTAAATATTTTTTAAAAGAAGCATCGCTTGTTTGATTTATTGTTATTTCAAGCCATCTATTTTTCCATGAGTTGAGTTCTCTCTGATGCTTTGCATATCCCACAGGATCGGTGGGTATGGGAGTATGCCAATGAATGAATGTCCTTGTAGAATAAATATTTCTCCCCAAACGCGGAATCATTTTTATATAAGTCAACATACCACAAGCATTATTGTTCATAAAAAATACATAAGCACAAGTAAGTAAAATTACTTTTTTCACAACCAATTCTTTCCATATTAAAGATTTGCACGATCTATAAACTAACGATACCGTATATTTTATATACGATTCTAAAGAGAGACATAAATTTTTCCTATCTTATATTTTTTAAATAAAACCCTTCAAAAATCAGCTCTTTGCGCTTGTCTGACCTGTTGACATAACAGGCTTTTACCTATAAGATCTAAGTGAAAATGCTTTATTTAGAAGTATTAAGGGATATTTACAATCATAATCTATTATCGAAGGATACGTATATGAAATCATCACGCGCTATGTTGCTAGCTGTACTTTTATTTTCAGCACCAGTTTCTGCTGTATTAGCTGAAGATACTACTTCAACAGGACAAGCTGCACCAGTGGTTAAAACAGAACCTGGCATGTTATCCAAAGCTAAAGATCTAGCATTAGCTCCTTTCGTATTTGTATTAGCTACAGCACCTGATGTTATTGCAAAAAATACATTAGGTAGAATCGCTTCAATGAATTGCCTTAAAGATTCTAGAGTTGGTGCATTTATTGGCAATGAATGGACAGGACGCGTAGTTGTTTTGGGTGCTGCTTTCCTTACAGCAATGAAACTTTATAAATTAGCTAACGATGATGTTGATGCTAATGATGATGAAATCTTTGGCGACGACAATAATAACTAAATCCACTTAGTTATACACTCCTCCTTCGCGTCCTACTTCGTTAAAACTACGAAGGACACGGTAAAGCTACGGCGGGCACGTAAGAAATTAAAAGAGGGACTTTAAAAAGTCCCTCTTTTTTATGCAAATTTTTTATTGTTTTAAATATTTCCATAAAATACCTAATAACCCACATATTACCAATAACTTTATAACTGGGGCTTTTTTTGTCGTATAGTTCTTCCAACTCAACACCCTCAGCAAATGCCGAATATCTTCATCTTTAGAAATCTGCGCAATGGTAACTTCAAGATCAAATTCTGGAGCCGATACTAATATCTTATCTCCCACTTTTTTATCAACCAACCACTCAGCTGGAATGAATTGAGGATGAAGACTATCTAATGCGATCTTTTCCAAAACTTTCTCATCAATGCCGTAAGCCATTGCTGCTTGCGACACCAAATCTTTCTTTTTTGCTATTGTATTCCATAGGAATTTGCATTGCGTTTTCAATCCCAACTGCTTTTGTAGTTCTGGAATTTCTTGTATCTTTTTGTCTATTAAATATTGGTGAGGTTCTTCCACTAAATTAATCTTACTATTAGTTTCTTTTTTTTTATCCTCTGATGAAACACGACAAAAAGCATCAACCTTGGCAAATCCCCAAGAATCTTTTTTATTCAATCCAAAATGAGTACATTGCTGCTCATTTATTGTTTGTACTTCAGGTAAAATCTGTGAGTGGTAGCAGGCTTTATCAACGCACCAATCAACTTTAATTACCAATCTTTGATCTTGAGATTGCAGTAAATCAACTCTACTTGTTTGACGCTTCATCCCATTCAGCACTGCACTATTACTCACCACTAGTACTGCCGCCAATAACTTTACCAACACACGACTGTTCATTAAAACTACCTCTATTTATTAATATTTTTTTCAACTAAAGTTGCAGTCTTTGATACTTTCTTAATCCACGCGAGTAAAATATCCTGCGTTTCTTCTTGTGATAACTGCCATCCATATTCAGATTTGTGTAATCTATTAATTACATCATATAAACATAACGCAACGCTCACTGAAACATTAAAACTTTCCACAAATCCAAACATTGGTATTTTTACATACATGTCTGCCTGTGCCAATGCCTCTTCTGATAAACCTGTTTGTTCACTGCCAAAAAGCAGTGCTGTTTTTTGATCAAGTGGTAATTCTGGCAATGAATAAGATTGTCGATGCGGCGTCGTAGCAACAATTCGATACCCATCTTTTTTTAAGGTAGTAATCGCATCAGTGATTGAAGCATGTGCGGTGACATCAACCCACTTAGTAGCACCCATTGAAATGGTATCAACTGCCTTAAATTCATATTTACTCTGCACCACGTGCACGTCTTGTACCCCAAAAATATCACAGGTGCGCAAAGCAGCGCTCGCATTATGCTCTTGGAATAGGTCTTCTAGAACCACCGTTATGTAACGAGTACGGTTTTGAAGCACTTCGTGCATCTTTTCACGCTTATTTTCCGTTACATATTGCAACAGATGGTCTATTAATGCTTGTTTCTCGGAGGTATTCATACTGAAAAAGCCTACATTTTAAAGGAATTTAATAATTATCAGTATACAACTATTTGAATCGATAAAATAGCCTGGCAATGGGCTTTTTTGGCACCATTTGCGCAACTTCTCTCCCTCCTTTATACTGATAAGTAAGGTAAATTAACCAAAAAACGAGGTATTTATGAAAAAGACTACTTTAGCAATATTCACTCTTCTGGCTGCTCCAATCATCATTTTTTCACTTTTTGCGCAAGAAACGGTAACAAAAAAACCAATATATCTGCATCAACAACAAAAAAGTGTCCGCTCTTCAAGCGAACACCTTAATGAATTTGCAAATACTGGTTGTGTCATTCTTGATTTCTATGCAGACTGGTGCAACCCCTGCAAACGTATGTCACCACTTATTGATATGGCAGCAGCAAATTTGCCTCAATTCACGTTTATTAAAATAAACCGTGATTATTTCATGGATCTAGCAAGAATGTTCAACATCACCAGCATTCCTACCCTTATTTTCTTACGTGATGGTAAAGAAATTGGACGTTATGATGGCGGTCCGCTAACACAAGATTCTCTTGAGCAATTGGTTATCAGCACCTTCAACAAATAATATTACCCGGTGCAATTATTATTTGGATTAATAATTTGTCCAATTACGCCAAACACCCATCCTCCAACGGCAGTAAATACAGTAACCAAAAGTCCTAGATACGCCAGTCGTGCTTCCCTAGCCTTATCCTCAATCTCAGCATTTTGCAAAGCCACGTGCGTATCTGCAATTGTTGAACGCCCATGATGGCCTCCTGCTTCCAGATCAGAAGCAGCCTTCATGACTTCAAGGATCATTTGTTTATATGTTTCTGGGTTTTCTTTTTTGATCTGTTCATACTTTTTGGCCAAATTATCCATGTTTTGCGTTCGAAGATCTCCCCATATATAATTCAATCCTTGATGCAATAAAGAAACATTGTTTTTTTGCGTATGATTTTGATGGACATACTCGTTAATGATTGATGGATCAATATCAAGTTCTTCCATCAAAATGGCATACTCTTCAACCTCTTCAAGGCTTAAGTCATGCTTAAGAGCAAAGTCATACAATGCTGGATTCACTGCTTGAAGAAAATTCCACACATACTCTTCATCTTTACATTTTTCATCATCAAGAGATCGAGCCGATTGCTGCGCAAGTATTTTGGGTAAACGAGAAGGAACTTTTTGAAGTTTTTCCTTCGGAGAAACCTTTTCCTTTTCTAAATCTCCCACTGCCGCAATAGCAGCCTCTCCGACAGATAGAATGGTAGATAAAACAGCTTGTTTATCACCACCCGAAGGTAAATGCAAACCACCTCCAACATTCACGGTATCATCTTCAGTAATAACCAATTTCTTACGAATAGGAACCGTATTAATCCGACTACTTCCATGACGAGATGTGGCACGGCGTGTTATTCCTTCCTTTTTACTAACGCACCTACCTAACTCTTTTAGGCTTCCCACTCGTTGCTTACTGCTACCAGATTTACTCTTGTCTGAATCTGCGGGGGTATGCACAATAACGTCCTGCAAATCCAAACGGGGCACATTGCTGCCCGCTCTTGATATTTTTTCTTTTATGGGAGGAATAATAATTTCTTGGCTGTTTTTGCGATCTTCCTTTTCCATGCCATAAGTGATTGATACGTAAAAAATAGCACTTATAAAAATTATTTTTTTTTCCATCGTTCCCCCTTAGACATGGATATCATATAGAATGCAGGTTTATTTATTTTTTAACTTCTCCCGACGATCCACTTAATTCCTGACGATTTTTCAGTTCTCCTTGCAAATCTTTGAGGCTTTTTACGGTTTTCTTTGGCGTTTTTGGCGTGTCACTACTTGTTAAAGCATTCAATGGCTTACTCAATTTAGGACTATTTCTACCAGAAGAAGAAGTTGGCGTTTTTGGTGATTGTGGATTGCTGTGAGAATTTCTATTTGCGCGAGAAGGCATTGGGGTACTTTGTATCTCTACTTTTCCGTTATCACTGGGCTCTTTTCTTTCTGCAGCCCATATACTAGAGGGTAAACATAGAACAGTTATTACCATAAGAGATATTTTTTTCATTACTTTATATCCTTTGGAAAAACACTTTTATTTAATCTACTTTTCTTTCTTTATCCGTTTTTTTAGAATCAGCAGACTTTTGTTCATCATGAATAGGGCGACTGCGCTGTGCCAAATCATACTCGAAATGTGCTTGCCTACGTGCACGTAAATCTTTCCACTCTTGAACCAATGCATTCATACCCTCAACACGTCTTTGAGCATGAGGCTTATGATCTGCTGCATATAATGCAGTAATGCTCAACAATAAAAAACAAGTTATTATTTTTTTCATATGAGATATCCCCTTTTTGAATCCCTTGCGAAAAATAATGCTGGAAACAGTGTAGATAATTATGAGGACAAAAAAAAAGGAAGAAGAGTATAACCCTTCTTCCTTTTGACTAACAGCTATAAATTGCTTTGTTATTTTACCACTCCAATGAACCGGCGGTTTGGTATTCAGTCACGCGCGATTCAAAGAAATTCTTTTCTTTACTTAAATCGGTTGATTGTGACATCCACGGGAATGGATTTTTAGTACCATAGATTTTAGGCAAATCGATACGCTCAAGACGGCGATCAGTAATATGCTCAACATATTCAGCAAATTGCTGCGCGTTAATCCCCAGCATTCCCTGAGGACATGCATCGAGCGCGTACTGTTTTTCTAAAATGACTGCTTGTTTAATCAATTCAACGATTTCTTGCTGAAAGCTTTCAGTCCAAATTTCAGGATTTTCCGCTTTAATAACATTAATTAAGTCACACCCAAAAGCAAGGTGCAGACTTTCATCGCGCATGATGTATTCAAATTGCTCACCAATACCAACCATTTTATTTTGGCGTTTTAATGCAAGCATCATCGCAAAGCCGGCATAAAAGAAAATACCTTCCATGATTACATAAAAACCAATCAGATCATGCACAAAGCGTTGAATATTTTCTGTGGTATCGGTTTTAAAATTCGGATTCATAATTGATTTGGTCAAATTGACCACAAAATCATCTTTTTCTTTAATAGATGGAATTACTTCATACATGTTATAGATTTCATCAGGATTGAGACCCAATGAATCACAACAATAAATAAATGTATCAGTGTGTACCGCTTCTTCATATGCCTGACGCAATAAGTATTGGCGGCATTCTGGATTGGTTACGTGTTTATATACCGTGAGTACCAAATTATTTGCAGTCAACGATTCTGCGGTAGAAAAAAAACCAAGATTCCATAAAATCAGACGTCGTTCTGCTGCAGTCAGCACGGTAGAAGATTTCCATTGCTCAATATCATGTTGCATAGAAACTTCTTCGGGAGTCCAATTGTTGGCTACACCATCTTTATAATGCTGACGTGCCCATTGGTACCTCATTGGTAAAATTTTATTTGGATCTACTGTTGAGTTATTAATGATTCCACTTTTATTCATATTTTTTCCTTAAAAATACCGTTCGTTATCCTTCGACAGGCTCAGAACGAACGGGATTAGGGTTATTTATTTTCTTTTTTCTTTCCGTTCGCCCTGCCGTGTCCTCCATAGCTAGCGAAGGAGGGATTGTTTTTTGTCTTCAAAAAATGTATCGAAGAGTTTCCTTATAATTTTTTGATCTTAACTTTAACCAAAACCGCATTTTTTGGAGTAAAGCGAAAAAAATGCTACTGACACACTTCGCACTCAGGATCGCTTGATATGCTACACGATTTACCCGCAACAATATCATCATCCGATGCAATAACTTCTTTTTGTTCTACCTGCTCTCCTTGCTCTACTTGTTCAACTGCCACAACAGCAGCCGCGCCTTCCATTGATTTATAGATGCGCTTTTGGGTAAAGCCAAACTTATTAGCATCGAGACTTGCTTTTTCAATCTGACTTGCACCAAGCGTACGTAAATAGTAAGTTGTTTTAAGTCCCGCCTGCCATGCAGCAATATAAATATCATTCAACTTTTTACCAGAGACTCCTCGCATGAAAACGTTGTGGGAAATACTTTGGTCAAGCCATTTGCCGCGAGCTGCTGTTACCTGAATAAGATGCAAAGGATCTATCTCAAATGCTTCTTGATATTTATCTTTTAATGTTTGCGGAATAATATCAATCATTTGAACATTGCCATCATAATATTTAAGTAACTCAAGCATTTCTTGATCCCATAGACCGAGAGCTTTTAAATCGTCAATGAGATACTGATTAACAACCGTAAACTCACCGCTCATGTTGGCTTTGACGTAAATATTTTTATAAATGGGCTCAATGGACGGAAACACTCCAGATATATTTGCAATCGTTGCAGTTGGAGCAATTGCCATCACATTAGAATTACGCATGCCGTACTGTTGTACGTGTTGACGCACGGAACTCCAATCACGTTTACCGCCGCGCTGCACTTCGATAGTCATGCCACGTTCTTGTTCAAGCAAATCAATGGTGTCTTGCGGGAAAATATTACGATCCCACTTAGAACCTTTATAAGATTCATATGCACCCCGTTCTTTGGCAAGTTGTGATGAAGTGAAAATCGCATTGTATGCAACTAATTCCATTACTTCATCTGAATATGTAATTGCTTCTGGCGTTGCAAAATTAATACCCACTTGATACAACAGATCCTGAAAGCCCATAACACCAAGTCCTATCGGACGATGACGCATGTTAGAAGTACGCGTTTCTTTCACCGGGTAGTAATTGATATCAATCACGTTATCAAGCATGCGCACTGCAGTTGCAATTGTTTTACTTAACTTAGACTCATCGAGCGCTCCATTTGTTACATGATATGCCAAGTTGACTGACCCTAAATTACACACGGCAATTTCTTCTGCTGAGGTATTGAGCGTAATTTCGGTACATAAATTAGAACTGTGCACCACACCAACATGATCCTGTGGAGAACGCACATTGCAAGCATCTTTGAAGGTAATCCACGGGTGACCTGTTTCAAATAATCTGCTCAACATTTTTCGCCACAATTCACGCGCAGGCATTGTTTTATGCATTTTGATGACGTTAAGTTTTACCATTTCTTCATATTCTGCATAACGTTTTTCAAATGCTTTACCGTATAAATGATGCAAATCGGGAGTTTCTTCTGGCGAAAACAATGTCCATTTTTCATCGGCAAGCACCCGCTTCATGAATAAATCAGGAATCCAATTTGCGGTGTTGATATCATGAGTACGACGACGTTCATCGCCGGTGTTTTTACGTAAATCAATAAAATCTTCAATTTCTAAATGCCACGTTTCAAGATAAACAACTGCAGCACTACGACGTTTACCACTTCTATTGATGGCTGCAACTACATCGTTATTAATTTTTAAAAACGGAACAACGCCCTGGCTTTCTGTTTTAATAGAATCAACCATGGCGCCGCATGCACGAATGTTGCTCCAATCCACCGCAACTCCGCCCGACCATTTTGCAAGTTGTGCAGAATCAGCGTAACTTTTGAAAATATTATGTAAATCATCTTCAACGGTAGAAAGAAAACAAGAACTGAGCTGAGGACGAAGCAATGCTGAATGCAACAGTGTTGGCGTACTTGGCACATAATGCAATGATGACATCACATGATAAAATTCAACAGCTGCGTTATTTTTATCTTCTTCATTAAATGCAAGACCCATCGCAACGCGCATCCAAAATGCTTGCGCTAGTTCAATGTGACGTGTTTCATATTTAAGAAAATAACGTCGGTAGAGAGTGTTTACTCCCATAAAATCAAAAATATTATCACGATCAATCACTAATTGTTGCGCAAGATACTCCAAATCAAAATCAGCTAAACGTTTATCAAGCAATTCAAGTTCTATGCCCGTGATAATTCCATTAACAAATGATTTGCGATAGACACTTTCACTATCAATACGCGCAATAGAACTATGAGTAACTTGACGGAACAATTTTTTCAGCTGTAATCGCACCGCAACTTTGCTGTAAACAGGATCTCGCTCAATAAAACTTGTTGTTGCAAGAATCAACGCATCTGCAATACCATTTGGTATAATACCATCAAAAAGATTCTTTAATGTTTCATTTAAAATCAACTCTTGATCAACATACGATTCATACCCAATAGAAGCCCAGCCAATCGTTTGTCGCAGCCGTTTTTCACTCACTAATTCCGTGGTTCCATCCGGCTTAACCACAGAAAACATATATAAGTTTTTTTCTGTTTTCTCAACCGCATCATTTTTCAAAAAGGGCGCGGCTGAAAGTTGACTATGCTGTTCCATGGTATCCTCGAATGTTTTTTAAGGTTTGGTTAATTTATAATTTTACACAGGCATGCTTATACGATTGCTCTGCTACTCAGAACTTGCAATCGCAATACCAAAATGGTAAGTATATATAAAACTTTTTTAAAATAGTTACTATATGAAAAAAGACAATGCATGGTATTACTCTAGAATAATGACTAAGTCCCCTATAATCAAATAGTTTTTGCAACTTTTTATTGAAAACATATTCTTAAATTTTTTCCAACCTTCGAATTGTAAAAAATACATTTAGAATAAAAATAGTTGAGTGATATGTTCTTTACATTGTCGCAACTAGAAAGAATTAACTGATTGTTTTTGAGCACAAAAAAATGAATATACTACAAATTCAAACAAGCCAATCATTTCAAAAAAAACATATCTAAAAACATCTATTGTGTAATTATACCTATGCTCTCCCTTTTTTATCGTTCCATTACAGTCGCTTTCTCATTTGAGCGCAAATCCAAACCTACCGAAAAGACCCCCCGCTTGGCAAACTATTTTCTTACTTTATTCCTACCTCCTGATCCTGAGGGGATCTAGCTGTCTAGGACCAAATCATATATACTAAAAGAGTGTTTTAAAACCGTACAAAGCCAGGGTATTCATGGAAAAACGATACGAACATCACCAATGCGAACCAGCTACACAACAAAAATGGGCGACAGAAAAAACGTATGCCATGGAAAACAATCCTGGCAAAGTGTTTAGCATCGATACCCCACCGCCCACAGTCTCTGGAACGTTGCATATTGGGCATATCTTTTCTTACACCCAAACCGATATTGTTGCACGTTACAAACGCATGAATGGTTTTTCTGTATTTTATCCCTTTGGTTTTGATGATAACGGGCTACCGACAGAACGGTATGTCGAAAAAAAACGAAGCATCCGCGCACACGAGATGTCACGCTCCGATTTTATAGCAGTATGTATTGAAGAATCGCTGAATGCCGCGGAAACATTCAAAAAATTATGGCAAAGAATGGGACTATCTGCTGATTGGAGCCTGGTTTATTCCACCATATCTGACAATGTCCGCAGAATTTCTCAAGAATCATTTTTGGAACTGTATAAAAAAGATTATATCTATCGCAAACAAGAGCCCGCGCTTTATTGCACCACCTGCAGAACCTCAGTTGCACAAGCAGAACTTGACGACCAAGAACTACCATCACTTTTTAATGATATTATTTTTAAAGACTCTGATGGCAATGATCTGATCATCGGCACCACACGACCTGAATTATTGCCCGCGTGCGTTGCGGTGTTATATCACCCCAGTGACATGCGATATGGTCATTTAAAAGGTAAAAAAGCGATTGTTCCTCTTTTTGGACAAGCAGTACCACTGCTGGAAGATGATTTAGTTAATCCAGAAAAAGGAACCGGACTGGTAATGGTGTGCACCTTTGGTGATAAAACGGATGTGATTTGGTACAAAAAACATAATCTTGCCTACCGCCAAGTTATTGGGCTCGACGGTAAATGCACTGAACTTGCAGGATTTTTACAAGACTTGAAAGTTGCTGATGCGCGCGTTTCTGTTCTTGAGAAATTAAAAGAAAGCAATCTATTGGTACGCCAAGAAGCGATTATGCATTCAGTCAACGTTCACGAACGGTGCAAAAAAGAACTCGAACTTACCGTATTGTCTCAATGGTTTATTGCCATCTTATCTTATAAGCAACAATTTTTAGATATCGCTGATGAGATCAATTGGCATCCTACCTTTATGAAATCTCGGTATAATGATTGGGTAAAAAATCTTGGCTGGGATTGGGGGATTTCTCGTCAACGTTTTTATGGCATCCCTTTCCCTGCGTGGCATTGCCAAGATTGTAACAAAATCTTGCTCGCTCACGTTGATCAACTGCCGGTTGACCCCCAAGAAACTCCCCATGACGGTCCGTGCACTGAATGCGGCAGCAACAATATCAAGCCCGATACTGATGTGATGGACACGTGGAATACATCATCGCTTTCTCCTTATATTTGCTATGAATTATTGAATAAAGAAAACTCAAACCCTTTCCATGATGATCAAATGAGTAACTTTCTTCCTATGAGCATGAGGCCACAGGCACATGATATTATCCGTACCTGGGCATTTGATACTATCGTAAAAACATGGATGCATCATGGTATTGCTCCCTGGAAAGATATCGTTATATCTGGCCACGTACTGAGCGATAAAGGTAAAGGCAAAATATCCAAAAAAGATGGTAATGCCATGGATCCAATAACTTTATTGGAAAAGCATCCTGCAGACGCTATCCGCTATTGGACCGCCACAGGAAGACTTGGTCATGACATGATGTTCTCTGAAGAACAACTTGCCGTTGGACAGAAATTGATCACTAAGCTATGGAATGCATTCCGGTTTGCAGAACCGCATTTTATGGGTTTTGAAAAATCATTAAATCGGCCTGCCCTCCGAAGCCTTGGCGAAGGATGGGGTGCCATTAATAAATGGCTATTCCACACCATTTCCGCCTGCTTTGCCAAATATCAGCACTATTTTGAACAACATGAATTTGGTCTGGCACTCAGCACCATCGACCAGTTTTTCTGGAATGATTTTTGTGATAACTACCTTGAATTGATTAAAAATCAGCTATTCAATCCTGAGCATTATAACACCCAGGAAGTTGAGGCAACCAAGTGGACGCTTTATCATGCAGGATTGCGTATCCTGCAAATGTATGCGCCATATTTGCCCCATGCCACCGAAACAATTTATCAAGAACTATACCGCAAACATGAAGCAATAGGATCTATTCATCAAACCCGCTATCAAGACGTACAAATTCCGTATGTTTTTGAGTCTGAGAGCAGCGTTATGAATAATATTATTGCTATCGCCACTCAAGTACGCAAGCTTAAATCTGAAAAACAGCTTTCTTTGAAAACCTCTATTGAGGCAATGACGGTTTTCGTACAGAATAGTGATTTAAGTGAGGCGCTGGCAGAGCACAATCAGTTGATCCGTGGAGTTACGCAGGCGCTTGAGATAACGTATGTTCCGCATACTGACCAGAGCTCCCAATTGAGCGAATCAGAAGGAGCTTGGCATGCTCAGGTGGTTTTAGGATAGGCTAAACCCTGTATCCAACTTGCTTTTTACCCGTTTTTAGTCATACTAAAAAGTAGTACAAATCGTAAAATATGTAATTTGTATAGCATAGGCCAGACTCTTAAATCTTATTAAGGGGCCCACATGCGCAGAGACGCGAAGCATGGGGTTAAAAAAAGTAGTACAAATCGTAAAAAATGCCTAATTGGCAGCGTATGCGACACCCCTAAGTCTTTAGCGGGGTCCACATACGCAGAAAAGCCTACTTCGCCCGCTCATCCTGAGCTTGTCGAAGGACGAAGGCCGCTGTCGAAGCATAGAAAAATAAGGTTGGGTTATAATCATGGTTAATATAAATAACGAAGAATGCATCACCGCCCTCAGCATGGAGCAGTTTGAAAAAGACGCCCAAAAAATCCTTACCTTAATGGGTTATGAGGATTTTGATTTGGGTATTTTATTAACTGATAATCAAGCAATCCAATGCTTTAATCGTGATTTTCGCAGCAAAGATGAACCAACTGATATTTTATCATTCCCCTTCCATCCAGACTTGCAAGCAGGGCAACCCATCATTGCAGAAACAGAAGATGATAAAAATATAGGCGATTTGATTATTTCACTTGAATACATCAAAGAATTATGTGAACAAGAAAATAAAACAATCAATGAACACCTGCGCACCTTATTGTGCCACGGCATCTGCCACCTTCTTGGATATGACCACTACACGGAAAGCACTGACAAGGTCATGAAAGAAAAAGAAACATGGCTTGCTGCAAAATTGGTTGAAGAATAATGCGATATATATTTGGTTTGATTGCTATTTTATGTACCTTTTCACTTACAACGAATATTCTTTCATATCCGATTGAGATTTCGCATCATTTTCCCTCAAAAGAAAGTAATGGACCGCTGGTGATTTACAACAATAAAGATCGAGGTTTTTCTTTTAGTGGAGGTTTTACTTTAGATTTTGATTGGTCTATAAGCAACCCATTCACGATAAGCAATAGTGAGTTTACATTAACAAGACCACAAATAGGATTTCCGAGAGAAAGTTATACTACAGTGGATGTTGCTTTTTTGAGTTCTGCTCTTTTAGGAAGCATTGCAGGAGCACAATGGGCTGAAATTATATCCGAAAACAAAAAAAAAGAAGCACTAGATCGAGAAATAAATGAAGCTAATGCTCGGATAGCACAGAAGAAAAAAAATTTGAGAAGAAAATTAAGAGAATACCTATGTTCACAAAAATAAAATTTTTCCTTATTTTTACGATTTTTGGCTTGGGTAATCAGATAACTGTTTTGGGAATGAATTCTGCAGCGGACACTAGTTTTCCAGCTCAATTGTTCCTTGCTAATATTATTAAGGAAAAACAAGAAGCCTTTGTACGAAGCTTAATGCAGCTGAAAATAGATGATGAAAACAAAAAAACAATATCTCAAAACGATTTGACTGTCCTAAAAAGATTATGGTACAACTTATTGACCTATAATCCTTCTCAATCACTAGAAACAATGGAAAAATCTTTCCAAAAAACAGTAAAATTGTTATCTCATCCAGATAAATATAAAGTTTCCAGCAACAAAGAAAAAATGACTCAATTTTTTGCAGATTTAACTGTTGGCAAAAAATGGGATGTTATTCCTGCACTTACATGGCATGATTCACCGAATAGTCCTAAAGCACAGGGTCTTACAAAAAAAGAAACCCTACTCCAGAAAATTCAAGAATCTTTGCAGCATCTAAAAACTAATAACGATCTTGCTCTGTGTGTTACCGATCAAAATGTTGCTGATATAAAAGCTCTTTGGGATGCATTTAAAGCAGAACACAATTATGATCTTACATGGGTTGATCAGGTATTGAATCGGAATAAACCAAAAGCAAATCTTGAAGAATTGACTGCTATACACAAATCAAAACAGATCGCTCCTTTATTGCATTCGGACAAATATTCTCCAGGCAACAGACAAAAAATGGACGAACTTTTCAAATATTTAAGCGATGCATCAAAACCCACAATTGCTATCGAGTCTGCTATAAATTGGGCTGCAGATTTTAGCATCGATTTTGGCGTTATGCAATCAGAAGTTTTAGGATTTTGTCTTTTGAATAAGGTCTGTCCACGTGTTTTTAGAAATTATGAAAATGAAAAACTTTTATCTCGCTTTGATCAAAATATTGCGAGTAAAGAAAAATTAATACATCACAAACGAGAAATATTAAAAATGAAAATAGACTTAAATAAACAAATGCGCTCTTAAAACCAATCAAGGATAAATATGAAAAATAAACAAATCGTACTTATGGGACTTGGACTACTATTCGTTGCTTCTATTCATTCTGCTCAACCAGAGAAAGAGAGCAAAAGTGATCGTGCTGTAAACCAATTAATAGATAAAGGCATTGAAGGCCTGATTACCATAGGTGTAACCCAAACTAATGATGCAATCTCTCGCTGGAGAGGCAATACTCCTAAAGAACAAGCAGAGCTTAGTCTTGCTCAAAAACAAGACCAAGCCGCCGATAAACAAATGGAAGAAGCAAAAATTGATAGATTATCGAAACAATTTGATCTCTTACAAAAACAGGGCAATCTTCCTGGCAAACAAAAAAATAAAGAAAATGCAATAAAGATGAAGCAAATTGAAAAAGCAATCGGGAATGTAACGAGCGACTTGCCAGAGTTAACTGAAGAAGAACTTAAAGAAATAAATGATAAATTCGCACCAAAGTCTAAAAAAGCTGACGGTGACAAAAAAGGCTTATTTTCAAAACTTGCAACTCCTTTTGTTTTTGCATTAACCTCTGCTGGCAACGCTGCTGATTTTATTGCTGGATACTCAGTTGCTCGTATCACTAATCTTGAATGCTTTAAAGATACGTTTGTTCAAACTCCTACCTTCAATCGCATGGTTGTATTCGCAACGATTGCAGGAGTTACCTACGGTGGGTATAAGCTTTATAAATCACAATATGCCGATGAAGATGATGATAACATATTAGATCTTGATTAGAATTTTACACGAATAGTAAGAACCCAGTATGTAGCTGGGTTCTTTTTTACTTATACTTGTTTAGATAGATAAGAAAGCGCCTGACGCAGAAGCAAATCAAATGTAATCTTATCATCTTTTGCATTTTTCCTTACATACTCCATCGCCCGCCCAATCTCTATCCTTGAATAATTTAATGATTGCAGCGCCAAAGAAACATCATTAAAACATGAAACATCTTTCATCTCACTCACGTCAACAGCACCTGTTTCAATCAGCGTTGCAACTTTATGTTTAAGCTGTACAATAATCTGTTCTGCTTTTTTTTTGCCAATTCCATTCACTTTGCTCAGCATTTGATCATCGCCGGTGGAAATTGCATGTAAAAAATTCTGCCCACCTAAATCTGCTAAAATAGCGAGTGCTATTTTTGGACCAATCCCGGAACAACTGATAATAACCTTAAAAATGGATCTATCAATTGCTTGCGCAAAACCAAAAAGGCTCGGACCATTTTCTGAATTCCAATGCAGATAACTGTATACTTTTATTGCGGTACTATCCTTTATAAAAGTCTTGCCTTGGGCTACCTGTAAGGCGATTCCCATCGTACCTATATCAAGAATAATTTCTTGATCATGTGTTTCTTTTACTATTCCTATGAAATAATCCACCATAAACTAATCCTTTCTTTAATCTACGCTCTTTCCCCCCGCCGGGGTCCCCGTGCGAAATTCTAATGAAGCATGGGGTAATTTTATTGACAAAAACTCCACTCATGGTACCTTAACAGTATATTATCAAGCAGATCTTTAAGCGAGAATAGCTCAGTTGGTAGAGCGTTGCCTTGCCAAGGCAAAGGTCGCGGGTTCAAGTCCCGTTTCTCGCTCCAAATTTTCCCCTCTTTTTGGCATCAGACCCCTTCCAAACTGGTTAATATTTCTAAAAAACAGTATACTAGTAATAAGAATCAATTATTTTTATCTTCACACAGGGTTATTTCATGAAATCTATCATTGAACAAGCATCTTCAATAATGAAAGCTATTGAAAAAGCATGGAATCAGGCAGAGCAACCGAAAGAATTTTCCATTAAAATCTTTGAAAAAGAAGAGAGAAATTTTTTTGGCATGACAAGCAAACCAGCAAAAATTGGTATCTTCTTTGGCGATAAACCAATTACTCATGAAAAACAACCTCAAAAACCACGTCCTGAAATAAAAGAATGCCGTCCTTCCTCCTTCGCTTCTCCTTCGCATAAAGCTTCCGTCTCTGCCAAGGCTACGACGGACATAACGGAGAACAGGGAAGAAGATTTTCGTAAAATTGCACCGCAACCAAAATCATCTTCCTCCGCTAAAGCTATGGCGGACACGACACCAGCTCCAAAGCAACAAACCCCACGCCCAGAACCGCGCCAGCAGCAAATTCGTCCTGCAGCTCAGCCAAAAGTGCAATCATCACGCCCTCAACATGCAGCAGAAAAGGTACACGCTACCACTGCAACAACAACAGCAACTGAAGAAAAGCCGCGCCGCATTCCTGCAACATGGAATGATGCAATGATTGCAGCAACTCATAACTGGCTTAAAAAGACTTTAGATTTAATGAATATGAAGACTGTTGCATTTAACTCTGAAATTGCGGGTAAAAATTTAAAGCTAACTTTTAATGCACCCTTGATTGCAGATGCAACCCATGAAAAACAATTATTCCGCAGCTTTGCGCATCTTATTATGTCTTCATTGCGTAATCAATATAAACAAGAGATTAAGGATCTGAAGGTTATCTTGATCCGTCCCGAATAAAAATTAGTCGAACTTATGATTTCACCCATTACTCTCAATCAACCAATCATTGCACAATGCACACCAAGCGGTAGTGGTGCAATTGCATTATTGCGTCTTTCAGGAGAGAATGCTTTAGATGTAGCAAACCTCATCAGCGCACTCCCTCATCATAAAAAATTGAGTGCGCAACCAACGCATACTATTCATTATGGCCATGTCATTGATGCAGACGCTCAACAAATTGATCAAGTTCTTTTTTTGGTGATGCGCGCACCGCATACATTCACGGGTGAGGACACAGTAGAAATTACCTGCCACAATAATCCTTTCATTATTCAAAATATTCTTCATGCAGCCATTGCTGCTGGAGCCCGATTGGCACAAGAAGGTGAATTTTCTCGCCGTGCCGTGCTCAATAACAAAATTGATATGGTACAGGCAGAGGCAATCAATGATCTTATCCATGCAAATACTCAACTAGCACTCAAACAATCGCTCTCTCAACTTGAAGGCAGCTTTACGCAATGGATCAATGCAATTGAAAAACAGCTGATTAAAGCTCTTGCACTTTCAGAAGCCAGTTTTGAATTTCTTGATGAAGAAAATATGGAATTTAATCTGCAAATTAAAGAAATCATTGAACACATTCTGCACAAAAGCGCTGCGCTTAAAATAACCTTCAATCAACAGCAGCAGATCAGAAATGGTATCCGCATTGCACTTATTGGCTCAGTTAATGCAGGCAAATCTTCACTTTTTAATGCGCTGCTTAATCAAGAGCGTGCCATTGTAACAAATATTGCAGGCACCACGCGCGATGTTATTGAAGCCGGGTTATATAAAAACGGTAATTATTGGACATTAATTGATACAGCAGGATTACGTACAACAAACGATATCATCGAGCAGATGGGGATAGAGCGCTCACGTGAGCAAGCACACAAAGCAGACCTCATTTTGCTTGTGTTTGATGGCTCACATAAACTATCTGAAGCAGAAAACACCGTGTATCAAGAATTGCTCAACGCGTATGGCGATAAAATTATTATTATCAACAACAAGGCTGATCTGCCTCAAGAGCGTAATCCACTCATTCTTACTAAAAAAACGTATTCAACCAGCATTCATAATAAAAACAGCATCTTTCAAGTAGAAAGTGCCATCCAAGAAAAAATTACTACCTTGTTTACTGCTATCGGATCACCATTCTTACTCAACCAACGCCATTTTAATGCGCTCATTTCTCTTGAAACACAACTTGCTACTATTCTTACCATGCTGAACGAAACCCCCCGCTATGAACTCATTTCATATCATCTGAATGATACCTTGGCTACTCTATCTGAGCTGACCGGTAAATCCATCAGCGAAGCAGGGATGGATGCGGTATTTCGCGAATTTTGCGTCGGTAAATAACTCATCTTTTTACTTAGTAATTCCTATCAAACTGTTCCTATTTGCTTTTATAGTGTGCCACACTGCCACTAAAGATAATCAAATAAAAACAGAATAATTACTATGTTAAAAATAAAAAATATTCTCTTGTGTCTTGTTGCCTCTTGTATTTCTGAGGCCTTTTTGTATGCCGCTCCACGGTCAATTGCTTATACATTCCACTCTGCTTCAGTACTTCCTCTTTGTTTTCACCACGAAAAAAAATATGTCATCCTTGGCAGAGAAACAAAAGGAAGACACAAAGGAAGTTATGATAATTTTGGAGGCGGTAGAGAACCAGGAGAAGAATCTCCTCTTTTAACTGCTGCGCGAGAATTTTTTGAAGAAGCAAATTTATTATTGACCGTTGGCTTTACCCTTAAAGACGTAGAAAACTATCTTGATATAACAAGAACACATGTTGAAATAATCCTTGCGTATAATAAAAGCTTTACTTATATCACCGATTTTCAAAACTATAAAAAAAAGCTTTTAAAAAATTTCCATAAAGCCCTTCAAGAAACAACAGATCCTCATTTTCTCGAAAAAGATCGTATAGCACTCGTATTATGGGAAGATTTGGAACGCGCAGTACAAAATAATCGGATAAGCTTACCCGCTTTAGAACTAGATCCAATCACCTTGCAATTGATTGTTACCACGATTCAACTGCGTCCCGGGTTAGTACATCAACTTAAACCATTTTTTATGAATCAGGCATACCGGCAAGAAATGAACCATAAAATAAGATTCTATGATTAAAAATATGAGGTTTTCTATGTTAAAAACAAAAAATATTGTTGTATCGTTTCTTCTTACCTCCCTTATTTTTTCTTCCGCCCCTCTTTATACTGCGCCTCGACTATCTGCTTATCCATTTGGAGCTGCATCCGTTCTTCTTGTGTTTATCATCAATGGTACAAAATATCTTATTGTATCTCGCGAAGCACATGGAATAGACGTTGGCACGTACGATGATTTTGGCGGAAAAAGAGATTTGATCACCGACCTAAAGACGAAAAAAAAATACTTAGAACCGCATCCAGTAATTACTGCAGCACGAGAATTTTATGAAGAAGCAATTTTAGATCTCACCACCAATCTTTCTTTACGAAGCACCAAAGATTTTATTGATATTGCGTCTAACAATACTGAATACATTATAGCCTCTCAAAAAGCTGTCATTTATGTTACTAATTTTGGCGCTTATCAAGCTGAGTTTTTTAAAAAATTCTATTCAGCACTGGCAAAAACAAAATCATCTCATTCAAAAGAAAAAGATAGTGTTGCTCGCATTAAATGGGACACTCTTACCTCTGCCATTGTTAATAGTAAATTCAATACTGGCGTGTCGGTGCAAGCAGAAGTGCTCAATCCTCGTACTCGAAAATTTGAAACTAAACAAATATCTTTACGACCATTTTTTGTGAAAAAAATGCGTCCATTTTTTACCGGACAAAACTATGTGCCCGGTGAGGATAAGAGAATAAGATTTTATGATTCGGTCCCTCTAACATCACCTATAAAACCAGCTCGAAAAGCACAGCAGCGATCAGTTCAACAAATCAAAAGGCCAACCAAAGCTTCAGCATCATGGTGGACGCGCTTTAAAAATTGGTTAGCGTCTTAAAGTAGGTTAAAAAGCAGAATGAATAATAAAAAAATCTTATGGTGGTCATTATCATTATTGCTTCTGTTGCCTCTTATTTTTTTTGGCTATTGGATATTTATATCACGCGTATCAGAGACACGATCACCCGCTAGCAAACCATCTTCTATCATAAAAAAGATTCTTATTCTCACCACCATGGGTGGAGGTGGAAATCTTGAAGCAGGAAAAGCTATTGAATCCTATCTCAGAAATGATTACACCATAGAATCATCTTTTGTTTTTAAAGATCTCTTGCAAGAGCTTGATCCTTTGAAATTGGTAACCGCTCAAGAATATTCGGGAGAAGAAATTTACAACCTTCTTATGCCTGGCAAATATTTTCGAATATTAAGTCTCATTTACGAACTGGGAACCTGGTATATACAACTTCAAAAGGAAAAGATTCACATCATTTTGAAGGATTATTTTACCAAAACTCAACCAGACTTAATTATTTCAGTAATTCCCATTATTAATAATATAGTTCTGGAAGTAGCTCAGGAATTGAACATTCCCTTTTTGCTCATGCCAACCGATTTGGACGTCAAGCCTTACATTCTTAATATTGAAAAACCTACTTACAAAAAATTTTACATAGGCCTTCCTTTTAATGATAAAGAAATAATGGTTCCGTTCCACACTGCTCATATTTCTGAGGAACATATTGCGATTGTAGGATCACCTTTGCGCCAAAGCTTCTTTATGAAAGAGAATAAAAAACTACTCAAGCAAAAGTACGCTATTAAAGAAAACAAATTAGTAGTTATGATTCTGATGGGATCTCATGGAGCACATGAAATTAAAGACTGCGTGGTGGAACTTTTAAAACTAAATTCACCAGCTCATATCATTGCGTGCGTGGGGAAAAATGAAGAGAGCGAGAAAGAACTTGCAACCCTTTCTGTTCCACCTCATCTATCACTTTCTATTGTAGGCTTTACTCCTCATATTGCCGATTATATGGCCATGTCAGATGTTCTGATTTCAAAATCAGGCACCTTGAGCGTCTGTGAAGCACTCTATATGAATCTTCCGCTGCTGCTTGATGGAACATCCTCGTTGCTACCCTGGGAAAAATTCAACCACAGCTTTATTAAGCAGCATGGATTTGGAACCACTATTGAAAATTTTAATGAAATTGCG
Organism: candidate division TM6 bacterium SOIL31; assembly: GCA_001468865.1. Classification (GTDB taxonomy): domain Bacteria; phylum Babelota; class Babeliae; order Babelales; family Vermiphilaceae; genus SOIL31. The sequence goes on along the minus strand of LDIY01000007.1, from coordinate 137,938 downwards.
CCGCTTATTTCTGCAATGATTAGAGATAAGAGCTGGCTGGGGTTGTATAAAAATAATATTGAAAAATGGGAAAAGAAGAATTTTCCGCAGGAAATCAAGAAGTTGGTGGGGGGGATATTGAAATAAAAAAAGCCGCATATTGGAAAATTCCAATATGCGGCTTTTTTTTATTTCTGTATATATCGTATTACGTATAAATCACGCGAACTTCAACACGGCGATTTGGCGCACGTTCCGCGCGAGATCCATTGACCGTTTTACCATTGATAGTCACCGGACATTCTTGACCGCGAGCTACCACTTTGATGGCATTTCTATCGATCCCAGCATTTACAAATAAGTCTGCTACTGCTTTTGCACGTTTTTCTGACAATGCCAAGTTATAGAGCCTATCGCCTTCTTGACACGCATGTCCTTCAAGGATAATAGTTGGTTGTGCCACCGGATCTGCTTCAGCAAGCATTTGTTTTACTTGTTCGATATCATAAGCAAGCGCTGCTTTTTGATCTGGTCCGACACCATAATGGTTGAACGCGAAGTATAATTTTCTAAATTCATCATCAAGTTGCGCATCAACCCAATTAAATGCTTCTTCTTCATTGTCTATTGTTGAATCTTCTTCATCAAGCATAAAGGAGCTTCCTTCATCTTCTTCTTTTTCTTCTTCATCTTCTCCAAGCATCTCAGCCAGAAGAGCCTTCCCTTCTTCGGAATCCCAATCTATATCATCAAAAGCAACGATATCCTCGTCTTCATCATCGCCTTCTGTATCGACTTCTATAACATCAGCCTCGGTATCCATCGCGCGTTCAACCGAATTTTTTCTTACCGATGGGGTGGTTTCCTTCTTTTTATCTCGACAACCTGGCAGAGCCATTACAAGAGCAAGGACTAAAAGAGACATTTTTTTCATCAGAACTATCCTTAAATATGGAGATTTTACTTCAATTTCCCTAGTATTGAACAGAATCTAACACATTTTAGACCATTTTTCTACCCAATATTACACATATTCTGTATATTAAAGATTAAAGATCTACATACTTCTAATTACTTAGCAGACTATGAAAAAAATTATTATCAATGACAATCCGTGGGAAGTACGGATAGCCATCATAAACAATGGCAAATTACAAAACATCTATTTCTCTGCTCCCACCCACGAGGTCCTTGAGCGGGCATACTTCAAAGGCTTAGTCACTAAGGTCTTACCCGGAATTCAAACCGCTTTTATAGAATTCGGTCAAGAAAAGGCAGGTTTTCTCCATATTTCAGAAATCGACCGCGAACTGGCTATGCAAAAACTGAGCCATCAGTTAGAAGATGATGAAGATGAACCTAAAGTAGAAAAAAAGCCTACACAAAGACGAGATATCAGCAAAATTCTCAAGGAAAATGAACCTATTCTCGTGCAGGTCAGTAAAGAGCCAATTTATGAAAAAGGCGCCAAATTAACTACTTGCTTTACCTTGCCGGGTAGATTTATTGTACTCATGCCTAATATTCCCCGCATTGGCGTTTCAAAAAAGATTGAAGACCGCGATGAGCGTACTCGCCTTAAAACGATCATTAGACAGCATTTGCCCGAAGGCATGGGAGCCATTATCAGAACCACCTCTGATGGCAGAGCAGAAGCCGATCTTATTAAAGATCTTAATTTCTTGGTCAACCAATGGCATTCAATAGAAAAAAAGTTTGCGACGGCAAAAACATCAGATAAAATACATCAAGATCTTCCCTTAGTACTCCAAATTGTACGCGATCACTTGGATAGCGATGTAGAAGCAATTATTACTGATTCAAAACAAAGCCAAAATGAGCTTTATAAATTTGCGCAACAAATTGCTCCCGAATTTGCTCACGTCATTAAAGCATATGAAGATGACGTCAATATCTTCAGCACCTATGGCATTGAAAAGCAGATAGAACAAGCTCTCAAAAAGAAAGTATCTCTTAAATCCGGCGGATCTATCATCATCGAATCCACTGAAGCAATGACGGTGGTTGATGTGAATACGGGCAGATTTATCGGAAAAACCAATCTTGAAGATACCATTCTCAAGACAAATCTTGAAGCTGCAGAAGAAGTTGTTCAGCAATTAAAATTACGTAATATCGGTGGACTGATTGTTATTGACTTCATTGATATGGCAATTGCTGCCAATCGTCAAAAAGTATTTAGCTTTTTTGAAAAGATATTAAAAGAACGAGATAAGTTTCAATCAGTTGTACTCAAAATTTCAGAGTTTGGACTCGTCCAAATGACGCGTAAACGATCCGGAAAAACACTTGTTCAGCAATTAACAACCGATTGTCCTACATGTCATGGATCTGGATTTATAAAATCATACCAAACTGAAAGCTATGCAATACTGCGAGCTATTCGTGATGAACTTAAAACAATATCCGCGCAAAAAATTGAAATTCAAGTGAACTCTCACATATTCAATTATCTCACGTCAACTGAATATGATGCCATTCTAAAATTGGAAAACATCTTTAAACTAAAGATAACTCTTTTGAGCAACAAAGACTTGGCAACTGATAAATACAAAATTGAGAAGAAACAGTAAACTAACAACAAACATACTCTATCTTTTTAACCGTTATCCCCCAGCTTGTCGACAATCTTCTCTAAGCCGGGGTCCCCGTGTGGAATGCAATGAAACATGGGGTTAAATAGGACTCTTACATGGCAGACCATATCACCTCAGTACTTGATAAATATCCTGATTACGAAGCTACCATTGGCATGGAAGTGCACGTGCAACTCACTACCAACACTAAAATTTTCTGTTCATGCCCCAATAGCATAGCACAAGATCCCAATTCAAATATTTGCCCTATTTGTGCCGGATATCCCGGTACTTTACCAATGCTCAATGAAAAAGTGGTGGATTTTGCAATCTTAGCAGGACTTGCAACCAATTCTACCATCAATGCAAATTCAGCATTTGATCGTAAGCATTATTTTTATCCTGATTTACCAAAAAACTTCCAAATCACTCAGCAAGCAGAACCCATTTGCACTGATGGCTTTGTAGCAATTCGCTTAGAAGATGGCAGCACCAAAAAAGTTAATTTAATTCGCATCCACATCGAAGAAGATGCAGGAAAAAATATCCACTCAAATCACAGCAACGAAAGCTTTGTGGATTTAAACCGGGCAGGTACTCCACTGCTTGAAATTGTTAGTTATCCTGATATTTCAACATCAGATGAAGTGCGCAGATATCTGAAAACATTGCGCTCCATCGTGCAGTATTTAGGAATTTGTACGGGCAATATGGAAGAAGGTTCGTTCCGCGCTGATACCAATATTTCTGTACGCAAAAAAGGCCAAAAAGAATTGGGCACTAAATGCGAACTTAAAAACATCAACTCATTTAAATTTATTGTTGATGCAACAGAACATGAACTAGAACGCCAAATTACTATCCTAGAAGAAGGCGGTAAAGTACGATCTGAAACTCGCTTGTGGAATTCAAAAGAACGCACCACAACAGTCATGCGTTCAAAAGAAGAAACTGCCGATTATCGTTTTTTCCAAGAACCAGATTTGCCTATTATTCACATAACCACGCAACGTCTTGAACAAGCAAAAGCTTCTATGCCAGAACTACCTGCGGCAAAATTTGAACGCTTTATTGCTGAATGCGGCCTGACTGATTATGAAGCAGATATTTTAATAGAAGATATCGATCTGGCACATTATTTTGATGCAGCGCGCGCACATAGCACCAGCAAAAATCTCATCAATTGGATTCTGCGAGATTTGGTTGGATACCTCAAAGAAGAAAAAGTGGAACTTGCAAATTGCAAAGTTACTCCAGAACGTTTAGCACAACTTGTTAATCTGGTTGATCAAGGCGTAATCAATACTCCTACCGGAAAAGAAGTATTGATGTTTGTTGCCCAAACAGATAAAGATCCAATGACTATCATTGAAGAAAAAGGATTGAAACAAATTGGTTCTGTTGATGAACTGGATGCAATGGTACAAGAAATTATTGCAGTAAATCCTAAACAAGTGGCAGAATATCGTTCAGGAAAAGATAAGTTATTTGGTTTTTTTGTTGGGCAGATGATGCAAAAGACAAAGGGCAAAGGTAATACCCAACTTATTAATGATTTGGTTAAGAAATATTTAAATCAATAAAAATGAACCCCCTGCAATTATACATTGCGGGGGTTTTTTAAGCTTCTCAAAAAAAGGAAATACTATGAAGCACATTATTTACACACTCTCTCTTGGACTATCTCTATTACCATGCTTTCTTTCTGCATCTGAAAACATACTTACTGAAGCACAAAAAAAAGAATGCGAAGCGAACGCGAAACGGTATAGAGCCCTGGTAACTGCTCTTGGTGGAAAATTTGCCGATTCCGATCATGCACAGGATCATAAAAAAACAGAGCCGCAAACCTCTCAATCACCTAAAAAAAATTCTGGATCAACAATCAAAATTATAAGGTTATATCTTACATCATGAATAAACTGATTGCAGCAATGGTACTTACAACGGTTTTTTCTCACCATCTTAATTGTATGAAGCGCTCAATTTCTCAGCAACCCGCTCGCATACAACCACCTCGAGATGCCAAACGATACCGCATTATTAATTCTCTCGTAGACCCAGTGCTCCCGATAGATATTATAGGATATATGTTTGTTAATTCCTTTAAAACAGAAGAAGGAGATCTTTCTGCAGTTAAAATTCAAGACAAAATTCGCACCATATGTTTAGTAAACAAAGCACTTCGTGCATACATATGTTCACCAAGCTCTATTCGTATTATTCTTAATAATAGCACTAACGCTCTTCCTGTTCTTAAAGATCTTACTGCACAATACATTGGCACGCCGGCCATGGAAAATTATTTAAATAAGTCGCGCACGCTCAATGAAAAAATAGAGAGCCTTTCTCTACCTGAAATCACCGATCTTATTCTTGAAGGTGCTGACGTAAATTATTATTCTCCCGCTCGTCGTCCTTTACTGCTAAAAACTTTGAACGATTGTGAAAAAACAGAATTACTCCTTGAATTTGGAGCCAACCCTTATATTGAGGAGAACAAAATCAAATCTAATTGTTCCTGTACAATCTTTACTTCGGCTTACGGACAGGCCCTTGAAGAAAAAAATATTGAAATTATAAAACTTTTTATTAAATATTATCCCTTTACCCTCTCTCCTCAAGATAGAGCAATAATGGAGCTTTTACTCAAATAAAACATTTCTTCTTATAGGTTTAATGATAGATTAAGGAACATGTGTACCACATGAATAAATTGATTACAATAATTGTACTTACAAGCATTTTTTCTCATCATACTATCTGTATGAAGCGCTTGGTGAATGGTTTAAAGGAACAATTATCAGCAAAAAGATTTAAAGGAGATGAAAACATTCTTTCATCTCCTTTTCTACCTCTGGATATAATACACAGCATAGTGATGGATTCTCTTAAAGAGGAAAAGTTAATACCTCCCCATTTAGTGCAAGCAAAAATTCAAAATACGTGTTTGATTAGTTCAGAGTTTTATCAGTACATATCAAGACCTGATATTACTCGAATCATTATTGGTGATGCTTCGAGGTATATGTCTCATCTACGAGGAAATTTTGCAAGCCAAATTCACACACCTGCAGTGCACAATTACATAAAAAAATCACAAATTTTACATAACAATATAAATAGACTTACTGCACCACAAATAAAAGAATTACTTATAGGTGGTGCTGATATTAATTATTGCCACTTTGTTTTCACGAAAGATAATTACAGACTCACTAATCTTTATCCACCTATCTTATTCAAAACACAAAATGATTATGATAAATCAAAATTGCTTTTGGACTTGGAAGCAGATCCAACTATATGTTTTTTAGATCTTAAGGGAAATTTTGTCGATCAAAGAACACATCCTGACACTTTTGAGGTCATATCCCCGCTTGGAGATGCCAAACGTCGAGCTAACACTAAGTTAGTAAAATTATATTCGGAATATCTTGCTTACAATGATAATACATAATACGCTCAGCTAAAACTGATTGGGGGTTAGTATGAAAAAAAGAGTCTTTCTGCTTTTATGTATTATTTATTTTTGCTCAAGTAACGGCATGGAACCATCAAAACCCGCTGTGGAAAAAGCAATGGTTCTGCCGGATATAATAAGAACCATTATGTTTCATTATTTCGATACCGCTTATACCTATTTTCAAAAAGATACTTCAACCAAAAAGATGCCAAAAAACGCGTATATTCAGAATGTGTGTTGTGTAAATCAATTATTTTGTGGATGTGTAAACCATCCTGAAATCATCAATAAACTGGTAAAGCTTATCCCGTCTCGATGCACTTTTCCTCCTCAAACAAACATGTGGGGGATTATTCTTTGTAGGGAAAAGAGCACGCAATTAAAAGATTTTATAGATAAAATAACTCAGTCCAAGATTGAAAATAAAAGCGAACCAACTCCTGAAATGGTTTTTATGATTAAAAAAGTAATTGAAGAACGCGTAAATAAGGGCGCCGATATTGACGGTCGTCTTTTTCCCTTTCAAACAAAAGGATCCGTTTTAATATCTCCCAACAACGAAACCTGCCTTTATTTGGCAGTGGAACGTAATTGCTATGAATATACTAAAATGTTATTAGAACTCGGGGCCGATCCGGATTTCACCAAATCTGAATACACACCTTTGCAGAAAGCAGTACGCAATCAAAATATCCCTATGATGCAACTCTTATTTGATTTTGGTGCACGCAATAGATGTTTAGTAGAAGCCGTTAAAATTAAATATGTTCCGGCAATAGAATTGAGCATCAAGAGAGAAGATCTTTCTGAGGCGGAATTAGATCAAGCTTTAGCTATTGCAAGTCAGGCCAGCGATAATGTATCAATAATAGAGCTATTAAAAACAGTAAAAAGAAAAGAAAATCCAAAAACATTCATGAGGCGAAATGGAAGAATATTCCGATCAAGTGATAGTCTTTAGGATCACCTGCTTATTAATGAGTAATTTCGAATATGAAAAAATATCTCTACATAATTGGCCTTGTGCCTTTAATACTTATCGCCATGAAATTATCCATGTATAGCAAAGAAAAAAATCATTCGACCATCACCATTGGCTTTATGGGCGATGTTATGATTGGTAGAATGGTAAACGAAATTATTCCCACAAAAAATTATGCTTATCCATGGGGTAACACATTACCAACACTGCAACAACTTGATGTACGAATTATTAATCTTGAAACAACATTAACTTATCATGAAGAAAAGAATCCAAAAGTATTTAATTTTAAAGCTCTTCCCGATCGCGTTAAAACCTTGCAAACAGCCCATATTGATATAGCAAATCTTGCCAATAATCATACGCTTGATTTTAAAGAAACAGGATTCATTGAAACAATCGCAACTCTTGATGCAGCAGATATTAAACATGTTGGCGCGGGAATGAATGCGCAAGAAGCTCATAAGCCAGTGATTACCATTAAAAATGGGATTACCATTGGCATCATTGGATATACCGATAATGAACCAACATGGAAAGCAGAAAACCAAAAACCAGGAATAAACTATATTTCTGTTGGTGATGTTAATACCATTACAACTCAAATTTCTGCGCTACGTCCTCTGGTTGATATTCTCATTGTTACCAGCCACTGGGGTCCTAATATGCGACAGCGACCATCGCAAGAATTTATACAATTTGCGCATGCAATTATTGATGCTGGCGCAGATATTATTCATGGACATAGTTCGCATGTTTTTCAAGGTATAGAAATCTATAAAAATAAGGTCATCATGTATGATACGGGTGATTTTATTGATGATTATGCTGTTGATCCTCTATTGCGCAACGACCAATCCTTTTTATTTGCGGTAACAGTAAGCAAAAACGGTCCAGTATCAATCACCACAACTCCTGTTATTATTGCTAACATGCAAGTTAATTTGGCAACAGGTACTGAAAAAAAAGAAATCATGAATCGCATGCAGCAATTATCCCAAGAATTTGGGACGAGTGTGAGCGATGACGGCGTGATAATAATTACACCTTAAGAATGGACGCTCGAAGATATCCTTCGACAAGCTCAGGACGAGCGGTGGTAGGATACGACAGAACAAAACGAGAAGACGAAACTTCGTAAAAAAACTAATTTGTAAAAATCTGATGAGGCGCCGCTGTTCCGAAGGACTCGTGAGTGTTCACGGCTAAGAGGCTTTGCGAGTAGACGAGAATGCGAGTTCACGCCGAAAGAGATCAAACCGGAGGTTTGCATCTGGGGTTCTAGGGGGCCGGATGAGGGCCACCTAGGAAAAAGAACATTGATGAAATCAATGTTGGGTGCCCGACGTTAAGTTGGACATTATTCTTAAATCTTAAAATCTTATCTTAATTTCTTGAAAAAAGGGCGTACCCCAAGGCCTAGTTGGGGCTACAGTTAGTCCCCATATTCCCGCAGCAGTTGTTCGATTCCCTCATAATTACATTTCATTGCAATAGTTAAAGCCGTTCCTTTATTTTCGTCAATAACCCGATCCACCACCGCCCCTTTATCTAACAGTGTACGTACGGCGTGTATATTGTTGCGTTCAACCGCTTCTACCAGCAATGTTTTTCCGTGGTGGGTATAATTTACATCAGCCTGTGCATGATCCACCAATAGCCCAATCATGGCACTTTCTTTGCCTTTTTCCACAATATACCACAATAAATATGAAGCGACTTGAGGCGCAAGGCGCACTTTTTTACTGAATAATGTTTCTACCGCGAGCGGATCATCTTCTTTCACTGCTTGGGTAAAAGCTTGCTCTGCATATCCAGCCAATAGACCCGTTTTGTTATACATTTTCTGACGATCTTTTCCCCACGCAATGAACATTCCAATAAGATCTGCGTGTTTGCTGCGCGCCAGGGAAAGTAACGGACTTGTATAGATAGTCAAATCAGGATACTTCAAAAAAAGATCAAAAAAGTCATAATTAATGCTTCTTTTGGGACAGGCATAATGGGCAACCATGGCACTAATAATTTTTATTTTTTCTTCATGTGATAAAGGAATATCAGTATCACTCGCCATTTTTTCAACAAGATCATAGGCAAAATTATATTTAAACTGACCCACTGTTTTTATGATTAAATCCACATCATGCGTATAAAATAATGAACTTATGTCTTGATATACTCGATCTAAAGAGAGGTGCGTTCCCGCGTCTCCCTTCACATTACAAATATCAATATGAGTTGCTGTGGTAAGATTTTTTTTATTATTATTCAAAAAAAATATACTGCAACAAAAAAAAATGATAATAATAAATAATCGAAAAATTCCCGCTTGCTTGCCTTCCATTACTCTCTCTCCCCGCTGATCGCCCAAAAAGATATTTTTACCCCTCTATAACAACAGTGTAATAATCAAAAATATAAAAAATCAACAAATTTGCAAGTACTATTTGAAAACATTTCGTTGGTGGTTCGAAAGAAGAGAGCGAACAAAACCAGCGCCAAGAGTTGCTGCTTGGACAGCACGCACAATAGTAGGAGTAAGACTACAAAAAATGAATCCCGCGTTTTTTACTATTTTTTTTTCTTCTGCATGCAAATCTCCCTCTGGACCAACAAGAAGCAGCACATCTTCTGATTTTTTATTGTGCAATTGCTGCATCACCTCAAAAAAGGACATTCCTTCTGGATCAAAGAAAATTTTAGTAGAGGCTGCGTGGTATTGTTGTAACGCGGCCTCTAATATAATTGGCGCTTTTAATTCCGGATATGCAAAGTTTTTAGATTGCTCTGCCGCTCCAATAATGATACGTTGCGCTCGCTCAAAATCCTTATTGCCTGACCATTGATGTGACGTTTTATGCGTAAAAATCAGCTGTATCTTATTAACACCAACTTCAGTTAATGCGTATAAAGCAGCCTCATAATCATCCCGTTTAAGTACTGGCAATAAAAAAGTAAGGGATGGACTCAACAAAAGAGTAGTTTTTATGGATTGGAGTTTTACGTGAATCTGTTTTTTACCAATAAAATCCGTAATAACAACTAATGCCTGAACATTTCTATTAAAAAGAACACACTGATCGTCAAGACGTAAGCGGAGAACATTGACCATACGGTGAACCAATGTTTCATCAGACACAAAAAGAGAGTCTCCCTCTTTCTTGTGTTGAGCTAATAGAGATAATGATTCCACAAATAAGGCAAATTCATGCCTTTCTTTGTTGTCTGCCGCCTTGCCCTGCATATGCTTTGTTCTTTTCTGTTCTTATGCACCGGTAATATAGTGACCATACCAATTGTTGAGAGTTGTCTTCATTTCTTGGAAATAAATACGCGCTACTTCTTGCATGCTAATATAACGCACCAGCAGTTCTCCAAATACTTTTGCAAGCATCTGCTGAGTGGCTGATATCTTGGGTGGTTGCACACTGCTTGAGATAGCTTGTTCGTAATCATCAACCTCATCTACTTCCACTTCTATCTCTATTTCTTTTTCTTTCCTGGTATATTCATCAACTTGGTGACCAAAACGTTCCTGACATCCCGACTCAACAAAACAGGTATTATTAATGCATTCGTAACTACGGCTTGGTGTTGACTGAAGATCTTCAAAAGCATTGCTCGTGCAACTCGCCCACGCAAACACTAAAACTATCATCGTTTTTTTCATAAGAGATCCTTTTTTCACATACAAAAATTCTTTTCTAATAACGTACCTCAAAATCAAAAAAAAGCTCTTTTTTTTAGAAAGAGATTTTTTCCTCATTTCTGCATGTTGAGCAACCCCTCTTTTTTTGATATTCTTGCAGATAGTAGCGGATTTCAACCTAATAAATGGGGATTGCAATGATCTCACGGATAATCGCAAAAATAGTCGGCACCAATAACGACCGACAAATAAAAAGAATGCTTCCTCTTGTTGAAGAAATTAATGCATTAGAACCATTAATCAGTTCATTATCCGATGAACAACTCGCCCATAAAACGGTTGAATTTAAAGCGCAACTTGCAGCCGGCAAAAAGCTGGATGCTATCCTTCCTGAAGCTTTTGCCGTGGTACGAGAAGCAGGATACCGCACGCTGGGACAACGTCATTTTGATGTGCAGTTAATGGGAGGAATTGTGCTCCACCAAGGTAAACTGTGCGAAATGAAAACAGGTGAAGGTAAAACATTCACCGCGACATTGCCCCTTTATCTCAACGCATTAACGGGTAAAGGTGCTCACCTTGTCACGGTAAACGATTATCTTGCTCGTCGTGACTCTGAATGGATGAGCCCAATTTATAAATTTCTTGGCCTTGAAGTTGCCTGCCTGCAAAACTCCATGACAGATGCCGAACGTCAAAAAGCCTATGCTGCTGATATTCTGTATGCAACAAACAATGAACTTGGTTTTGATTATTTACGCGATAACATGAAATTTCGCAAAGATGATTTGGTTCAACGGGAACTTTCATTTGCTATTGTTGATGAAGTTGACTCCATTTTAATCGATGAAGCACGTACGCCACTCATTATTTCAGGATCATCTGAAGAAGTTGGCTCCCTATACCGCGACGCTGATCGCGTTGTATCATTCTTAGAAAAGAATACTGATTATGAAGTTGATGAAAAAGCACGTACAGTACTGCTGACTGAAAGCGGAGTGGATAAGGTTGAGAAAGCATTTAATGTCTCCAACTTATATTTAATCGAACATATGCAATTATTACATCACATCAATCAGGCATTACGCGCACACGCTCTTTTCAAACGTGATGTTGATTATATTGTTGCAGATAATCAAGTGCTCATTGTTGATGAGTTTACTGGTCGTATCTTACCGGGACGCCGCTATAGTGACGGCCTCCACCAAGCCCTCGAAGCCAAAGAGAATGTAGAAATCGAACGAGAAAGCCAAACACTTGCAAGTATCACTTTGCAAAATTTTTTCAGACTTTATAAAAAACTTGCCGGTATGGCTGGTACTGCCGCAACAGAAAGCGAAGAATTTCACAATATTTATAAACTTGACGTTGTCTCAATTCCAACGCATCGTCCTATGATCAGGAAAGATATGCCTGATCTTATTTTTTTAACAAAAAACGCAAAATATAAAGCAATTGTAGAAGATATTAAAGAACGCCACAAAAAGGGGCAACCGGTGCTTATCGGTACCATTGCTATTGAAACTTCAGAGTTGTTAAGCGCCATTTTAACTGCCAACGGTATTAAGCATGATGTATTGAATGCAAAACAACATGAACGCGAAGCAGAAATTGTTGCTCACGCCGGTGAAGCTGGCCGCATTACCATTGCAACCAACATGGCTGGTCGCGGGACTGATATTAAATTAACTCCTGAATCTATTATTGCAGGAGGTTTATATATTTTAGGAACGGAACGCCATGAAAGCAGACGTATTGATAATCAGTTACGCGGACGATCTGGCCGACAGGGCGATCCGGGTGAATCTCGTTTTTATATATCACTTGAAGATGATTTAGTACGCATTTTTGCCGGGGATTCATTAAAAAATAAAATGGTGTTCTTTGGCATGGAAGAAGATGAAATTATTGAATCTCGTCTTGTTTCAAAAACCATTGAACGCGCACAAGAACGCGTCGAAAAACATAACTTTGACAATCGTAAACATCTTCTTGAATATGATGACGTCTTAAATCAACAACGTATTGTCATTTATAATCATCGACTTGATGCCCTTGAAGGCGAAAATCGCATTTACGAACTGATGCGTGATTTTATCGCTAACATTGTACAAGATTTAATTGCCTACAACGCTCCCACCCGCCACCTCAATGCAAACCAAATAGAAAAAATGTATGAAGCGCTGCAATATATCACCGGATTGAAACAGAAAGATTTTGAGGGCGCGCATATTTCAACCCAGAATGTTGAAGTATTTGAAAAAGACCTCATTGACTTCTTGCTGGAACAGTACGATCTCTATCGCAGACAACAGAATGAAAATATTATCAAATCAGCTGAAAAATGGCTCGTGTTAGAAACAATTGATAAAGCATGGCGTCAACATATGCTTAATCTTGATCATTTAAAAGAAGGCATTGGTCTACGGGGATGGGGACAAAAAAATCCGCTTATTGAATATAAGCGCGAAGCATTTGATATGTTCCGTGAAATGATGACCCATATCCGTTTTGATATTGTCCATCACATTTTCCATCTTAATCTTAGCCAGTTCAATGCACAACAAATTGAAGAGCGTCGAGATGAAGAATTGGAGAGGTTAAATTTTTCTGGCAATAATGATCCAGCATAGCACAACACTCTTTTAAAAGCCCAACCAAGGTTGGGCTTTATTTTTTTTACTCTTCTTTTTCACAATTGCTACATTCTGACTTGATCACTTCAGAAACGCGCTGCACCATGGACATATGAGGCGTATGTTCAGTAATAGTAAATAGCTGCGCAGCTTCTGTATCATTTTCTATATCAGAAAATTTGAGTTGCATATTACCATTGGCGCCACACTGATCTTGTTTACAGGTATACAAGGGAGAGAACAATCTTTTCTTCGGCTCTTGTGTATAAATCACAAAGTGAGCATGTTCATTCTCACTACCAAAACGACGCTTTTCACTCTTACCAATAGGAATAATAAGATCATCATTTTTATCATAAATAAGTATTTTGATGCCTTTATCATTGATAAACGTGGTAAAACAACCCTGCATATCAAGAGCAACGCTCATCATTTGCATCAACACCAAAATCATCATAACTTTTATAGGGCGTATCATCATGAAATATCCTTTCATCTATGATAATGTGAAGCTTTATTCCCTTTTAAGGTACAAAAATACCAATTCAAATAGCAATAATAGGCCAGCTGTTTTATAAAAAAACCCTTTAACATCAACGCTTTTTCTGAATTTAAATAGCCTTGTTGAATTTATCAGCTAGAAAAGTGTATCCTTTAAAGTGATAAATTGGGGTGATGAGGGGTGAAGTTAAAAATGAGTGGCAATGCTATGACAAAAAACATAATCAAGTTTGCAATCTACGCTCTTGCAATGTTATTGCATGCTCAGGCTTTTGGCGCATCAAGAGGAGTTGGACAATTTGTAAAAGAAGGAATAAAGCGACGTCCTCAAATCCGACCGCAGCAAAACCCTTTTCGCGAACTTCCCGCTCCTAAACTGGATATAAAACAGGAAAAATCCTCTGAACGGTCGTCCGGAGGATCTACCATTTCTGCCCGAGGATCTCAAACAGTTTCTTCAGCACCGAGCGTTACTATACGTCCCCATTTTGGAGGCCATGCGAGAAATTCTTTATTTGAACACAAGAGAAAAGATCTTTCCCTGCAGGATATTAAGAAACGCCGCCAATCCCTCCGAGAAAGTGAATATCCTGCCAGCTATATTGCGGATAGTTTTAATACAAGTAAATTTCCAGAAGAGAGAGAAGTTGCATTCCAAACAGGGATTGACCTTGCCCAAAAAGAAAGCTTTGCTATTGGCATAGTATATTATCAAGCCAAAAATTCAATCCGTTATATAAGAAATCTCTGTACTATTGCAGAAGGAGAATCAGAAAATTATATCCCTTATTCATATAACGTAGGAAATACCACTCTTTTTGAGTGTATTTTTACTCCGGAAGCCCTTATTTATATGGTAAGATTAATAGAAGCAGCCCCACATCCTGAACTTATTTATCCTGAAGGCGAAAATATTGAAGAGTTACACGAACACGGCTCACAACCAAATATACCACCCAAAGCTTTCAGTACTATGCGAAAAATACAAGATGCTAAAGCAGCTCAAGAGCTTCAAAATACAATAGAAACTCTCACTCAACAAACAGAAGCTCTTCAAGCACCGTCAGTAACGATAGAACCCATCCCCACTGTTCCTGCTGAAATAAGTCCTGCTACCCTAGAACCACAACAACCTACTGTAGCAACTATAGAAACACTTCAAGCGAATCAACCATTCACCCTTAAACCATTAAGCTCAGAGCAACAAGCTAAACTTTTTCAATGGGGAAAGCCTAAATTTCCGCAACCATTAAAACCAATTGCTACATCAGAAATTGAAATACCCGAAAAAGTAATTGAACCGATACCTTCTCCAGAAACGCAGCTTACAGAAACGCCAGAACCTACTAAAGCTCCAACAAAGCAAGCAGAACTTGAACCACCTGTTATAGAAAAAGAGCCAATCATCATACAACGCGCCGATATTACGCCAGAGAAAGCCAGCAAAGCATTATCAACTACCATCGAAACAAGCGGACTTACTCCCGAAGCTATAGCACAGTATCAACAAGAAATTGCTTCTGTTATGAAAGACTTTTGGACGGGCCCATCTAGAAAATTGGAGCTATTACAAAGAATTGAAAAAAAGGTAGAAGATGCTAAAACGCTTAAAATCACCACAGAACTTGCTGAACGCAAACGACTTGATGAATCAAAAGAACAAGAACTGAAAAAAGCCCGATTAGATTTGAAACAACAAGAAGAAAATGTAAAAAAAACCACGGAAAAAGTAGAAAAAATAACAAAAAAATTAGAAGCGGCAGTCGAAGAAGTCAAAACTCAAACAGAAAATATGAAAGATGCGCAGCAACAGAAAAAAGCGCAACAAGCTTTAGAAGCAGCAAAAACAGAAGAAGTCACCTTAAGAAGAAGATTAGAAACCGCACTTGATAAACAAATTGCGGCAATGGAAAAACATGAAGAAGCCAAAGCAAAATTACAAAGCATCCAAAAGAATGAAGCAAGTCAACAAGCAGAATTAAAAGAATTATCCAAAGAAGTTGAAGTTAAAAAACAAGAGAGAGAGAACATTATCACACAACAAAACAAACTCGAAACGGAAATAGCAAAATTGCAAGATCAAGAAAAGGCGATGAAAAGAATACGAGCAAATCTTGAAATTCGAGAACAAGCTAAAGTTAAAGAATTGGAAACAAAAAAAGAACAAATGCTGAAAGAAGAAGTCGAAGCAGAATGGCAAGCCGATATTAAAAATAGCGAAAATGAAATTGCTGAAATAAAACAACAAATACAGTCAATTGATAATGAGATTAATCAAATAGAACAACAAAAGGACAACGCCTTTGCTGAAATTAATAAAAAATATGAAACAGAGATCACCCAGCTTGAAACCGAGCTGAAAACTTCTACCGAGCAAGAGCGTGAAGAACTTGAAAGAGCAAAGGCTCGTCTTGAAACAAAAAAACAACAACTGGCCGAACAATTCAAAGTAAAAGAAGCGAACTTAGAAAATCCGGAAGAAGCAGAACAAACACACCGTGAAGCACAGATAAAACGAGTGGAAGCGCAACAGCGTCTTCAACAAGCCAAATTGGATGCAGAACAAGCAACCAAAGAATACCAAGAAATTGTAGAAACACAACGCCTACAACAATTGGAACAATTGAAAGCACAGGCACAAGCTGCTCAAGAAGTTGAAGATGTAGCTTTCAAAAACGCAGAAGAACAGCGACTTAAAGAATTAGAAGGGTTGAGAGTACAAGAAAAAGCCGAGCAAGAAGAAAAGAACAAAAATCTTTTAGAAATGCAGCAAATTCAAGAACAAATAAATAAGGCAGAAGCTGAAAAATTGCAAGCAGAGATAGAAAGGACTCAAATAAAAGCAGATCTTGAATTGATTGATAGAGATATCCAATCAAAAGAAAAAAATCTAAAAGAAACCCAAGAGGATATAGCGTCCACAAAACAAACAATAGAAGATCTCGCTCTCCAAGAAAAACAATTGGATTTGCAAACAACAGAGGCTAAAAAAGAGCTAACGCAAGCACAGCAAGATAAAGTAAACCTTGAAGTACAACAACAAAAAGATGAGCTGGAAATTCAGCAAAAGAAAGCTCTTGAAGAGCTCGCACGTCAAGAACAGGTTCAAAAAGATGCAGAAAAAGCCTTACAAGAAGCTGCTGCGCCACGAAATACATTAGTAAAAGTAGAAAAAACTATCGAACAAAATATTCAAAAACAAGATGAGATCATTAGAGATGTACAAAAACAAGAAGCTGAAGCACGCCAAAACTTACAAGAATTAGAACAAAATCAGCTTGAAAAAATAGAAAAACAAAAAACAGAACTAAAAAGAAACACTGATCAAATACTAGAAGATATTGCACGAGAAGAAAGAAGAGAACGAGAAGAATTAGCAAAAAAATATGCCGAGCAATTTGAATTACCTCAAGGCGGAGATGACGGTGACGATGAAAAAGAAAAAGAAGAAAAACAACAGCCACTATTGCCTGAAAGCCCGGAACAAGCAGAATTAGAAATCCCTATACCTCCACAAAAACCGCGCGCAAGCCGCGAACGAGAAAAAGAAACGCCAATTAAAAAAATTGAACCAACTGAACCCATTGAACCAATTGAAAAACCAATACCACCTATTTCCAGAAAAACACGCGAACAATTGCAAACAGAACCTGTTGAAGAATATGTATCACCCCAAACATCTGCTATCGAAATTTCCACGCCAACCACTTTGCAAGCAGGAATCAGCACTCCCGTGCAAGGCTTTGAATTACACGGCACTCCTTATACAACTCATACCGTGCAAAGCCAAAGACCGCCTCATTTTGCAGGAAGTCCTTCAGGAAGAACTCCGTATAGCCCTTCATCAACTACTCCCTCATATCCAACGTCGTCATCTGGTGGTTATACCAGTTATGAAATGCCAACTCCACCCGAACATATAGTCTATGGTGAGCAACCTCAACAACGTTTACCAGAAACGCATGCACCTAAAAAAATACAAGCTGAGGATGTAAATCTTCTTGAAACTCCTCTTCAACAAACCGCAGATCTTATACCTCCCCGCGTAACAAAAAGAAGATGGCTCACAGAAAATAGCGATTTCATCAAACATCTCATTTTTAAGCAATTGAATAAATCGCACAGAACAACAGCTTCAGCTCCGGAAGAACCTAAGGCAACTGATACAACATTGATTGAAACAAAAAAGCCAAAATCATCAACAGAACCATCGCTTGGTAAAAAAATAAAATCGTTTACCACCAATATTATCAATTCTATACAAAAATGGTTGCGCGGGTAGAAATCAGCTCTGTTAAAGCATAATACGCAATAAAGTTCATTAAAGCATTGCTATTATAAAATTGCGTATGCAAAAATGGGGACAGTAATATATTGAACGTTTTTCATATACAAAAAGGGTCTTCATATGAAGTTTATCAATAAAATGCTTTGCATAACTCTTCTCTTTGCTGTAGGATCTGCAGACGCAAAAGCAAAAAGACGCGGAAGTGCAGCAGCTCAAACACAACAAGCTCCGAAAACACAAGGATCCACACTTAAACAACTGCGCGAAAATGCGCTGCGAACCAATCCTTTAAACAATCAAAACTTATTCGATAATAGTTATATTGACAAAATGATGGCTGACGTAAAAGCAGCAGGAATGGGATCTGAGGCCTTGGAAATGATTTTGGGAGCAGCCGCTGCCAAATACGTAAAACTTACTGGTAATGACGCTGATGATCTTGGAATTATAAATAGTATTAACCAACAAATTGCCAACGCATCAAATTGGTAATTATTGAGAAATAATTTTTTCACCAGACCTAATAATTAAAAAAAGGAAATAATGATGAAATTGCTCAAAAGTACCTTATTCATTGTAGCCCTATGCGCAATAGGCGCCGTCTCAGCAAAAAAAAGAGGTGCCGCGGCTCCTGCAAGAGGAAAAGCTGCATCATCTTCCGCAGCATCAACTGCTCAACAAGCTCCTGCTGCAGATGTAGCAGAACGACCTTTTTCATATTATTTTGCAGAAGTCAGAAAAATGCCAGCAAATAAAGTAATTGCTGCTGATGGGGTTTTTACGGATTATTTTGAAAATTTTGTAAAATTCTCAGGCCTTGAACCAAAATTTATGAGAGCACTAATGAATGCGGGCAGATGTCTTTATCTTCCTTTAACCGGTAATAATGATCAAGATATCCAAACATTTGTCTATGCGGGTGAAAGAATTGATGGAATTATGACATCAATGCGCGGAGCAGAAACGGGTCCAGATTGGGAAGGAAGAACGGTAGAAACTACTGTAACTGATCTTCCTATGCCCGTGAGAAAACCAAGAATAATAGAAGAAACTACTGAGACCACTCTTCCTATGCCAACAAGAAAAGTTGACACTGCCATGTTGCGCATAAAGGATCGAATAGAAGAATTAGTTTCCCGTAACACAAGAGACTTGAAAAAAGATTTAATTGTTCCAAAAAATAATTATCAATCATATACGATTGCAAAATTAGTAGAACAACTCAAAAAAACAAATCCGACCTTGGATCCCATGATTTTAGCAACGATGCTACACGAAGCGATAATAACAAATCCTGAATTTAGCAAAAAATATGCGCTTCCAGGACTAGATTCATTTATAGAAAAAGTTGTTAATGAAGTCTGGTAATTAATAATAATTAAATTAATATAATTTAAAAAAAAAGAGATCATCGTGTTTTTAACGATGATCTCTTTTTTTAATAAACATATCTTCTTAATTGCTTACCCAGTAAACCATTGCCCTTCTCCATTTATTTATGCAAAAATTAAGGCTAAAGAAATTCGACTACCTAACAAAGGTAAAATTTATGAAATCCTTCAGCCCCTTTATCAATATCCTTCTATTTACCATTTTCTTTTCCACGAATTCCCTTATTGCCAAAAAAAGAAAAGCAACAACTATTTCTACCGCTCCGGCCTTGCCACAAAAAAATGAAATATATCAAAAAGCGGCTGCAAAACTTCCTGCAAAAACATATAAACAACTGCTCGATGATATACGCACAATGAGATCCAACGATGTTATTACTGAAGATGGTATTCTTACCGATTCTTTTGTTACCTTTGTCACTAGCGAGACAAAAAAAGCAAATCTCTCACCAATTTTTACTAAAAGTCTCTTGCAAGCAGGAATGAGTTTACATGGAGAATTGAGCAACGACAACGCAACAGCTCTGCAAGCATTATCTAACAACAAAAAACAGATCGAAAATATTCTTACTACCATTAGTCCATCACAGCCTCAACCCAAACTGGCTGGACAACCCTACTCCGCTTCCTACTCCGCTAAAGCTACGAAGGACGAGAAAGCTTCCTCCTTTGCCGAGGCGGAGTTTATCCAGAGCACCGTCGAAGGGGCGGACATGACGAAGGGCAAGCAACCACAATCACAACCGCAAATTCCTGAATCAAAAAAACCACAACAATCTATCATTACCAAACCTTCAATTTCTGCAGAAGAAGCACTTCCATCTTCTACTGGACTAAAGCTAGTTGAAAAAAAGTCACCACTAAACGGCATTGCTGATTTACATAACTTTAGAGAACAAAGCGCAAAGGGTCCCATCGATAATTTTTATGTGAATGGAAGTCTTAACCCCGAATGGCTTGAAAAAGCGCTCAGCCTGGTGCTTGATGGTGCTCCGCTCACCTCACAAAATAAAACTCCCATACAAGGCGAATTGGTTGGTACAGCTACTGAATTAATGCGAGAATTTTTACAAAAAAATAAAATTGATGCAACTCAACGCAGCAAAATACTCGAAGATGTTAAAAACCAAGTTATTATTTTTATGAATGCACAAAAACTAGAAGACCAAAGCCCCATTCAAAAACCTTCAATTACACATAAAACTCCCGGCATACAATCCGTACTACCGCAACCAAAAAAACCACAAGCTGAACCAATCAGCATTACTTCAAAAAAATTGATTGAAGATACAGAAGTTACACAATCAAAACCCATCTGGCTTTCTGATAACAACACATTGATTACCAAAACATTGGAAATAGAGATACTCAATTATATTTTTAAAAATCAGGATGCTACGCAAAAAGATACCCTCACTTATTTTATCAATCAGCTTCCTCAAGGTTTAAAAAATAAAGAAGATATTATTAGTTCAATGAGAACAATCATTAAAAAAATATTCCCGGAGCCAGAAGAACCAATCGCTCCTGCAATCACACCTCTTCCAAGAACTAAAATAGTTTCTGCCCCCAAAGTCCAGAAGAAATTACCTCAATGGATTAATAAAGAAACTTTACAAATAATACCCGGAGCACTTAAAAGTGCCATTTCCTCCTACTTTACTTTTCATACAGAGGCAGATGATGAGGAAATTATTAAGTATTTTATTAGCCAACTGCCCGAGACCTCTGATAAGTATCCAAATATGGAAGCTATTAAGGGAGAGATAGCGGTTATTGTAGAAGATTATTTTACCAACTAGGCCCCGTGGCCTTACTCCTACGCTAAAGCTTCGGAGCACAAGTCGTAGCTTTCTCCTTCATAGCTTTACCGTGTCCTTCGTAGCCTTGTGCCGTGCCCTCCGATGGGTCCGTCGTCGCCTTGGCAGAGATGGAAGCTTTACGTGAAGGATGGGGCGAAGTAGGAAGCGAAGTAGGCTTGGTATACGCCCTTTACCACAAATATCACTTCAGATTGAATAAATCAAACAAAAAACCCTTATAAACCCTTGCTTTATTAAAATACTATATGCAACACTAATAGTGATAATAGAGTATAGTTTTTCCCAAAAAGGAGTTTTTTATGAAATTTTCTAACGTTTTTGTAGCTTTAGCAGCATTATGCGCAGTAAGTACTATTACGCCAATGTCGTACAAAGAAAGATCTGAACAAGTGGCGAATGATCCTTATAAGTATTCAATGGCAATAAATGCTTTAGAACAAACAGCAAGAGAAGATGCCAGCCTTCTCAGAGAACAATTATCCAACCCTAACCAAAGAAGAAATGCTATTGGCGGCTTATTAATGAAAGCAATGGAATTAGGTATACCAAAAGAGGATATGGCTGATGAGATATTGCGTAATCTTCGAACAATAGTGAAACTTAATGCATCAGACCTAGCACAGGCAGATAAGCTCCTAGGACTTATGATGTTCCAAAATCCAGTATTACGATAAAAAAGAATATATTGAAAAGATCAAAGCTATTTTCTTCCAGATAGTGGCTTTGGTCTTTTTTTTTATCCTCCACCACCCCCACTCAAAACATACAATCTGAATAAAATTCAACAAAAACCCTTATAAACCCTTGTTTTATTTAAATTCAATATGCAATACTAATAGTGATAATAGAGTATAATCTCACTAAAAAGGAGTTTCTTATGAAATTTTCTAAAGTTATTGTAGCGATAGCTGCATTATGTGCGGTAAGTACGGTTACCCCGTCAACCTACCTTGAAAGAGCAAAAGCGAAAGCAAAAGCTGCAAGAGACGCAGCTCAAGGATATTATACTACTGCTAAAGATGCTTACAACAAAGTAGGCGGTGCAGAAGGCTTACAAGGTTATTACGATAAAGCGCAAGGCGCGTATAACCAAGCACAAGGTTATTATGGTAAAGCACAAGATATGTATGGTAAATACCAAAACTATCGCGCTACACCATCAGCTGCTGATAGAGCAGCTGAAGAAGCAAACATGGCAGAAATGAATGCATATGCTGCTGAACAAGGTATTGGTACAAACTAAGGAAACTTATTTGTACAACAAGAAGAGGCTGGTGTAAAAACCAGCCTCTTTTTATTTAGCCCAACTTCCGACTGCGGCCTTTGTAGCTTTATGCGAAGTAGGCTTCTCTTCAGTCGGGCACCCATTTATCTTTGGTTCAACTTTTTATTAAAAAAAGTTCTTTATAATAAGTTATTAATATGAAAAGCCCATCTTAGCCCATAAAACCCATCGCCGAGGAGCGGCATCATTACTCTTAGAGAAGGTAAATGAGCCACCAACATTACCAAATAATGGATATTCTCTATCTTTTAGGTCAAAACCAAGCGTTCCATAGAGCGTATTGGTCAAAATCGCAGGAGTTGAGGCAGTATTTAAATCGATATCTGCCTGGGTAATAACAACAGTTTCAAAATTCGCTGCAGGCACCGGAATTAATCGTATTCCTTCTACCGGAGGCACCGGGAATGGAAAGGTGCCAGCGATGCTATCCACAATCTGTTCATAATATGGATTGCCGTGAATGGTACGTATTGGATTAGTTTGGCCAGCACCAAGGAAATGCTTCAATGCCACAACTGGTTGCCACGGGCAATCAAATTCTACAATTTCCGCTCTTTTTGCAAGGAAATTGTAACCCACTTCAGCTTGGAACCTATTCCAGGTAAAAACAAAACCGGTATTGATATCATGAGTAAGACCAGGTTTTACCTGTAATTTTTGTGTAAACACATTAATACCGGGTGTGGACATGTTTTGTGCATGTAAAGGATCTGTTCCAACCAAGCTCAACGCCTCTAATGCTTGTTCTTGCGTTACATAAACCGGCAAATATCTGCTCCATGGTCTATGTTTTAAATCAAATGAACGCACTTGATCTCTTTTGAATAAAATTTCAGTATGGTTAGCTAATTCAAAACGAATGTTCTTGTCTCCCATTTCGCTGTTCCATATTTCTAAGCCCAATGAGCTTCCAAACATAATACCGGCATATTTACCACGACCCACGATAGGTTCAAAAACATAAACGCCTTTGTTTTTGTTACCGGTTGGAATCACAAGACCGATATAAGATTCCATATGTGCAGGATCAAGCTGCAACCATTCATATCCTACTTTAAATTCAATATCTGCAAGTCCGGTTTTTTTCATTGATGAACCGGCGCATATCTTACCAAAACACCAATCTGGTTGCGCAAATGCTTCTGTCATGTTAGCAAATGCAAATTCATTGGCTGCCTCATTTACGCCACCACCATCATTACTCACAAACTCACAAAAATTCATGGTGTTTTTTACGTGCTGAATTGATGTTGAAACACTCAACCAAAAACCTCTGCCATTATCATGATTTTTCCAGAAACTTTGTCTGTCATACAAACCCAAACCAATAACACTTTGTTGCGGATCGATCGTGATAGTACTTGCAAAATCACCATCGATAGTAAATACATTAAAATTTTGCGCTAAAAGATTTTGGAAACCAAAACCAGCTTCTCCAGGAACTGGCCCAACTTCAGCCACTGTTAATTGCTCCAACCCATCATAGAAGAAATAACGTGCCAAATCTTTACCACTTGTTGTGCGGCTTCCAAAAAGAACTGCTTCAAATGCACCGCCACGGCCATCTTCGCGTTCATGGCTGCGATCTGAACGAAAACCTGAAACCATTTCAGGTTGTTGTGAAACAAAGAGCGGATGTATCGATAATACCGTTTTGCCCGTTGCTTCTAATCGAGAACTGTCATTACAGTCTGCAAGAATTGTTGCGCTTAGGGCGCTTAATGCAGCCACTGCTAATAGTTTAGCGTGTTTCATTCGTCTCCTTTGTTTTTTATTTCACCATACTTTTTAATACCTTTGTTGTATTGTGTACCATGAATAGAAGCTGCAAGTCAAATAAAATAGGCTTTGCTTCACTTCGTTTAGCAAAGCCGGCTTAGGTAGAATTTAACAAGCAATAAGATAACTTAAAAACAGAGGCTGTGCTTAAAAATAAAATTCGTTTAAACTGATAAAGATAAAAATAGTTTTAAGTCAGGATTTCTTATGATACCACGCGTAAAAGGCACGCAAGATTTTATCGATTGTACACTATTCAATTTTGTTATTGATTCAGTAAAAAAACACCTCTCTTTGTATCATTTTACTGAAATACAAACTCCTATCTTAGAACCGGTCGATCTTTTTGTTCGATCACTCGGAACGCATACTGATGTAGTATCAAAAGAGATGTTTCTCATCGAACAACGTCAAGAAAGCAGCGAAAATCGTATTTGTTTGCGCCCGGAAGGCACCGCTCCAACTGTGCGCGCATTCAACGAACATCACATCCAAACAACTCCGTGGAAAGTATTTGCCTGCGGACCAATGTTTCGCTATGAACGCCCTCAAAAAGGAAGATTCCGTCAATTCCATCAAGTAACCATGGAAATTATTGGTTCAGGCTCAATTTCAGAAGACGTACAATTAATTACCATGCTTGATCGTTATTTCCACGAAACGCTAAAAATAAGTAATTATGCTTTAGTCCTCAATTTTTTGGGTTGCTCTCAAGATCGTGAAAAATATCTTGTTACTCTTCGGAAATTCCTGGATAAACCTGGCGTGACCGAAAACATTTGTGATCAATGCAGAGAACGCAAACAACACAATATTATGCGTATTTTTGATTGCAAAACACCGGAATGCCAAGAGATATATCGCACCGCCCCACACATTGCAGATCACTTATGTTCTGAATGTGCACAAGAATGGAAAGATTTACAAAATCAACTCGCCCTTCTTTCTGTTTCCCATGTATATCGACCAACGTTGGTCCGTGGGCTTGATTATTATAATAAGACAGTGTTTGAGTTTGTGAGCAAAGATCTTGGCGCACAGAATACCTTTTGTGGCGGTGGCCGCTATAATCAATTGGTGAAAGATTTAGGCGGCAGTCAAGATAAGGCGGCCGTTGGTGCTGCATTTGGCATGGAGCGCCTTTTGCTTTTACTAGAACCCTTGCGCGATAAGCTTACAATTCCTCATCTTCCTGCGCTGCACATGATTATTCCTATGTCTGCACAACAACACACGTTGGCATTATTGCTTGCTGATGAATTACGCGCGCACGGTTTAGCTACTGATATTATCTTTGAAGGATCAATGAAAAGTATGATGCGTAAAGCTGGTAGTGTTGGCGCTGCATACGCAATCATTATTGGTGAAACGGAACAAGCAAACCGTACCGTGATGCTCAAGAATATGATGGCAGGAACTGAACAAGCTGTTGCACAAGTTGATCTGGTGAAGGTACTGAAAAAATAGGAATCTGATGCAAGCAATCAACCATCACATTCAACCCAATCAAATTTGGCGCCATTATAAAAATAAAGACTATCGTATCATCGCCATTTCACTGCACACTGAAGAATTGAAGTGGTACGTTGTGTATGAAGCGTTGTATGATAATGAAATAAGTAAGGTGTGGCATCGCCCATTCGATATGTTTTTAGAAAATATAGAAGTTGATGGTTACATTGTGCCACGATTTAGGCATGTGAAGTAAAAATTAATGCGTTAAAAGGACGCAATGAAGCATAACGTTAAAATTCTCACCATCGGCGGCGCATTACAAGATGTCTTTATTCAGTATGGCAACACCGAAACTGTGCGCTTTCATACAGAAGAAAAAAACTCATATATTTGCATGCGTGCCGGCGCCAAAATAGAAGTAAAAAATATTCTCTATTATTGCGGGGGAGGAGCTGCAAATGCTGCCGTGTCTTTTTCTCGCGCGGGTTTTGACGCTTCTATTTTTTGCAAAATTGGGACTGATCAAGCAGCTGATTTTATTTTTGTTGCATTGCATAAAGAACACGTTCATACCCACTATGTTCAGCAAGCAAAAACTGAACCAACCGGTACTTCTTTTATTATTCCCGGTCCAAACAATAATAATGCTGTTTTGGTATATCGGGGCATAAGCATGTCTCTTACTGAAAAAGAATTACCGGAATCTGCGATTGCAGAAAGCGATCAATTATATATTACTTCACTCAGTGGTTCCGCAGCGCCTCTTCTTATTCCTATAACGCAGATCGCTAAAAAATATAATAAAGCAGTTGCCGTAAACCCGGGAACTAGCCAGTTACAGACAGGCGCTCATTATTTAAAAGAAGCTCTGAAAAATATCGATATTTTAATTTTAAATAATTATGAAGCGGAGTTGCTCTATAAATCACTTGATCCAACCTCAACATCTTTTACCTTGGAACTATTTTTTGCTGCAGTACATGCCTATGGCACTTCTATCATTGTGGTAACAAACGGTGCTGAAGGAGTTCATGCATCAGATAAAAAAAGTATCTATTTTCACCCCAGCATTAAAGTTGATATCGTCAGTAGCACGGGTGCTGGTGATGCATTTGGTTCATGTTTTGTTGCACAACTTAATTATGGAGCATCAATTGAAGATGCGCTCCGCGCAGGAATTATCAACAGTGCAAGTGTTATTCAACATCTAGGAACGCAAACGGGTTTGCTGAAAAAAAATGAGATTGATGAAAGACGAGCAAAGTTGGATAAGGGTTTGTTGAAAAAGCATGCATTATAAAAGTAGGGGAGTTTTGTACTCCCCCTACGAAAAGTTTTTTAATCACGAGCGCGTCTTTGAACCATTTTGGCATGAATAGCATCAATTCTGCGTTTAAGATCCGCCATTTTAGTTTCTCGAGAAGTATTTTCTTCATTAATATTATCAATATCAGTAGTAATAGCATTTGCTAAACTGATAAGTCCTGCTTTTATTGATCTTGCATCATTATAATTAAGAATATCTCTCAATTTTGCTGCATAAGTAGAACCTAAAGCACCATTCAGAATACCTTCTTTTGTTAAAGGCATGGTAGATGTTGTTACAGCCGATGGTGTGGAAGGCAATGGTCTTTGAGGAACTGCGTATGAGGTTGATGGCGTATAAGTAGGACGTACTTGTTGTTGCTGCATGCCTTGACGACGTAATTCATCAATACTTCGCGTTAAGGCTTGCCACAAACGCGTTTTAATTTCATTTTGATTAGGATAACGCTGAGCAACGAAGTTTACTACATTTGTCATATGTCTCCATAAAACCATCGCAATATCATTGTCAGTGGTGTATCCATCATAAAACACTGCCGCTGCTGCACCTCGTAACCAATCCATATTAATCATATTATTAGGCGTAATAATCTGATATTCAGGATAAGGATATTGTCTCATAAAATTGCTGTAATTGGAGCTTCTTACCTGCGGATCAACATTAAACGGCATAATAGCTACAGCTACTGATGAGACACCTATAAGCATCCCAAAAAAAAGAATCTTAATATGCTTGTTCATAAACATCCTTTTTAGTTTGAAAAAAGGAAGTGCCGATAAGCACTTCCTTCTTAATTATATACATTTATTTAGCGAGATACTGGTTGTGCATCAATATATGTTGCAACCTGACGTCTCACCCCTTGAATAATTGCGTTTTGGATTTGCGGATTAGAGGCGCTTTTAGAGTTCAGTAATATTTGAAGCGTCAGAACTTCTGCAATATCCATTAATGAGTTTTTAATAAACTCTTTATTTGCCATAGTTAATCGGCGCGCACCATCACCCAACACAAGATTCAATGAATTACGCAAGAATGCTGTACTCAACGATCCCGCATAATAAACCTGAGTAGGATTTACTTGAATAATCTGGGAATAAAGATTACGCAACTGACCAAATGCTTTTGCAATTTCTGTTTCTTCTTGGATAGATTGAAGCTGCTGTTGAGAAGTAGTACCTCGTGGAGTAGTGGTAGCTGGCGTTCCTGAAGGCATAGAACCCTGACCACCTTGACGGCGTAATTCATCAATGCTTCGCGTCAATGCCTGCCATATACGCGTTTTAAATTCATCTTGGTTAGGATAGCGTTGAGCTGCAGAATTAACTATAGGAGTAATATGCATCCATAAGACTCTTGCTATATCATTATCATTAGTGTATCCATCATAAAACACTGCTGCAGCCGCCCCTCTTAACCAATCCATATTGATCATATTATTGGGGGTAATAATCTGATTTTCACGGCCTGCATATTGTCTCATAAAATTGGCATAGTTAGAGTTTCTCATTCCCATGCCCATTACTGATGCCGATACCATACAACAAAGCGTTACAACCGCGAGCAATCCTTTTACATTCTTCATCACACTCTCCTTTTTTAAATAAAAAACCTTTTCCTGTTATTATTTTTCCACAAAACATTTCCAAACTGCAACGATATTGTTAAAAATCAATTAAAATAAAGAGTTGATCGATAAAATCATAAATACTATTATGGCAATAAAAATGAAGTGTTGCTGTTAAACGAGCATTTTGTATTATTTTTTAACAAAACAACTCTCATAACCCCTACTTTTGGAAAACATTATGAATAATGCCTATCAAACTCCTGTTGAAACATTACTTCAAGATCTTAAAACGTCACCAGACCAGGGCCTTTTACCCACAGAGGTAGAAATACGGCACAAAGAACACGGCTATAACACCCTCAAAACAATAAAACAGCAGAATATTATCTCTCTTTTTATTAGTCAGTTTCAAAACCCATTGGTCTACATTCTCTTTTTCGCTGCAGTGATTATTTTTATTTTTGGAGAAGATAAGCTCGATGCCTTTATTATTAGTGGCGTTCTTTTTTTTAATGCAATTCTTGGCACCATACAAGAAGCCCGTACCAAAAATATCATTGAAAACCTCAAGCGCTATATTAAAACAGAATCTGTTGTGCTGCGTAATGGGAAAAAAGTCATCGTAGATGATAAAGATCTCGTGGTAGGCGATATCATTTTATTGCAAGAAGGTCAGCGCGTTCCTGCCGACGCACGCGTTATCACCGCCAATAATTTACGTATTGATGAGGCAGTTCTGACGGGAGAAGCCCATGCTACGGAAAAAGACAATGCCACCATTGAGCATTCCGCTCCCTTAGGGGACCGTAAAAACATGCTTTTTAAAGGAACGTATATCGTAACAGGCTCTGGTAAAGCCGTAGTTACTGCTATTGGTACCGCCACTGAAATTGGAAAAATACAAGTGATTACCGAAGAAATTGATACCGATATCCCCTTACGTAAAGAACTTGAACGTGTATCTCATTGGATTTTGGTTTTTATCTTAGGCACCTGTCTTTTTTTGTTTGCGATCGGTATTTTTACCGGAAAACCAATCAAAGAACTGTTAGTGATGCTTACTGCGCTCTTCATCTGCGTGGTGCCAGAAGGATTACCGGTGGTGCTGACACTGGTGCTTGTTGCAGGTGCCTTGCAAATGGCAAAACATTTTGTGCTGGTGCGCAATATGCAAGCCGTTGAAGCTTTAGGAAGAACAGATGTTATTGTTATTGATAAAACAGGAACGCTCACACGCAACGAGATGGTTGTTTCTCAGGTATGGACTCCTGATAGCCAGGGCTCATTCTGGCAAGTCAGCGGACAAGGATATCGTTCTGAAGGAATCATCAGCAAAAATGGCACTCCGGTTACTGCTCACGCGGAAGAAAACGCATTAATAGAAATGGCAATTGCCTCACAATTACTTAATAATACAGAAATTATCCATATCATGCCTCAGGATGTTTTTGATATTAAAGGAGACCCCACTGAAGCTGCGTTATCTGTTTTTGCAGAAAAAATGGGAACTGTTGTCAGTGAGCAGATTTCTCTCTACGAAAAAATATATGAAATTCCTTTCAGTTCCGTCACGCGTTACCATGCGGGATTTTATCGAAAAAACGGTGAATGTATCGCGTTTATAGTGGGGTCCCCTGAAAGTGTATTAAAAAGATCTTTTCATGAATCGCAAAAAACAAAGATTGCTTTAGATGATTTTCTTGAAAAGGGTTTGCGCGTTGTTGCCATTGGTACAAAACAAGTTCCATTTGAGGAATGTAACAATGCACATTCGCTTGAAGATTATCAAGCTTTACTTGAAACAAAAATGCACCTTCTCGGGTTTGCGGGAATCGAAGATTCCATTAGAGGCGAAGTGAATTCTGCAATTCAAGAAGCGCGCAATGCTGGTCTTTCAATTATTATGGCAACAGGAGATCATCAAATTACCGGACTGCATGTAGCACAACAAGTAGGTATCTTTAAAGAAGGAGATGATTACGTTGATGGATCAGAAATTAATGAGTTGAATGATGAAGATCTTCTTAAGCGTATTGATCATATCACCGTCTTTTCACGTGTTTCAGCGCAACACAAAATGCGCATTGTTCAATTATTGCAACGTTCCGGAAAAATCGTTGCAATGACCGGTGATGGTATTAATGATGCACCTTCTTTAGTTACCGCCGATCTTGGTATTGCCATGGGAAGTGGCGGTACTGAAGTTGCAAAACAAGCAGCTGATTTAGTACTTCTTAATGATTCTTTTATTAATATTATTAACGCCATTGAAGAAGGTCGTCATATCTTTTACACACTCAAGCGCATTATTCTCTATTTTTTTTCTACGAACATGGGAGAAATATTAATCGTGCTCTTTGCGCTTGTTGCAAGTCTTATCACTGGCACGGATCTGCCACTTCCTATTACTGCTGTGCAAATTTTATGGCTTAATTTAGTCACTGATGGATTTTTGGATGTTGGACTTTCCATGGAACCAAAAGAACCTGATTTACTAAAAAATTTCTGGCTCACCAAAAAACCCCGCTTAATCGATGGCACTTTATTACTTAAAATGTTATTTATGGCAATTCCGATGGGAGTTGGATCATTGGCTGTATTTCTTTATTATTACACCACAGATCTTGCACACGCACGCACCATGACAGTAGTTACCATGGCTATGTATCAATGGTTTAATGCATGGAACTGTCGCTCAGAAACACGTTCTCTTTTTGAACTCGGATTATTTTCTAATAAATTACTTATTGCAGTAATGTTATTGGTTGTGGCATTGCAATCTGCTATTGTCTACGTACCTTTTATGCGACACATTTTCAAAACAGTTCCTCTTTCTGCGCACGATTGGTTAATTATTATTTGTTTAACTGCACCGATTGTGGTAATGGAAGAAGTACGTAAATTTGTTGCAAAAAAATTGTATGCATGATTTTCCAACAACTCTTCGATACATTCTCACATTTGACTCATTCAATCAAAAAGAGTAGATTGACGAACAAGATTAATCATACTTTAAGAAGGAAAATCGAAATGAAAAATCGTGTCATTGTAGCAACCGGATTGTGCATCATGCTATTGAGCAACCCGTGCAAAGCAGAAGATAAAAACATCTCCGCTTCTACTGCAAAAAAAGAAAATACTCAAACAACCCAATCTCTTGCGACAACAAATACGGATGGTAAAACTTCAGCTAATATTACTGTAGTAAAAAGAAGCGAAACACAAAAACCTCAACAACTTTCAACAACAGATATGTTAGGCGATGCAAATATCGTAGTTGACGCTAAAATCGCATTTGTTGATTCATTCGCTATTATGGGAGAGTGTCAAGAAGGTCAAAAAGCGCGTAAAGATATTGAAGCAAAACGTGATTTAGCAACCCAAGAAATTCAAAATGACTCAAAAGCGTTTGAAAAAGCAAAAGCAGATTATTTAGCAAAATCAACAATGATGAGCGATTCTGCACGTGAAAAAGAAGAAAAGAAATTGATCAAAATGGAACGTGATCTGAAAAATCTCGTAGCAGAAAAAGAAGAAGAACTTAAATTAGACATGCAAATTGCAACGGAAATGTTAGCGCACGGATTAGAAGCTGGTGTTGCTAAGCTCGCTCAAAATGAAAAGTTCGATGTGATTTTTGATAAAATGACTGGTCGCGCAATTTATGTTGCTGATAATTTTAATCTGACTGAAAAAGCAATCAAAGAAGTGGATAAAAATTATCAAATTAAGTTAGCACAAAATAGCAAAGCTGAAGCTGCTTCTACAAAAGTTGCTGATAATAAAGCAGTAGCGGCACCAAAATCAGCTAAAGTTGCTGCGTAGAAATATGTCCTGAAGATAATAGAAATGATGAAGCGGTTGGTAAAACAACCGCTTTTTTTTAGGAACATACTATGAAAAAAATTTTAACCTCTCTTTTCATCTTCACAGCTCTTGTTTCCAGCGAAAACAAAGAAGATTATATCATCAAAATCCTTACGCAAGAGGAAATTAAACCTCTTATACCGTTTGTTGCCCAAGCACGTATCACTGTTTTTCGAGATTATCCTTATCTGTATGAAGGAAATGTTGATGATGAAATGAATGATTTGGATAAATATGCTCAACATTCACACAGCGCCCTTGCGATTGCATATCATCAAGATGTGCCTGTTGGTTTTTTATGTGGCTCTGATTTTATCCACTACAGCCCAATGTTTGAAAATCCTATTATAGATATCTTTAAAGAAGAAGGCCTGGAGCCAGAAAAACATTATTATTTTGCAGATATTATTCTTTTAGCCGAGCATAGAAGAAAAGGTTTAAGCCCAAAGCTTTTTGCAACATTAGAAAGTTATGCTCAAAGCAAAGGCTACAAATCAACATGTTTTGTCACGGAATACCATCACAATCATCCACTTAAACCAAAAAATCACCGATCTCTTGTTCCGCTATGGAATAATCTGGGATACAATAAATCACCTATATTAGCTTATGCAAGTTGGCCTACACATCAAGCTGATGGCACTGTTAAAACACAACAACACCCACTCATTTTTTGGTTTAAAAAACTTGAAAAAAAATCATCATGAAATATCCCATAAAAATAATCATCGGACTTGGCAATCCCGGCGCCAAATATCATTACAATAGACACAATATCGGTTTTCTTGTTATTGATGCATTAGCAGAAAAGTACGGTGCTTCGTGGCAAAAAAAAGCTGATCGTGAAACAGCAGACATTGAAATCAATGGTGAAAAAATAACGCTCGTTAAACCACAAACATTCATGAACAGTTCGGGCAAAGTTATTCCCTCGCTTCTTAAACAAGGATTAACTGCAAATAATTTACTTGTTATTCACGACGAACTTGAAAAACCGTTTGGCAAGGTTGAAATGAAGACAGGCGGTAGTCATCGTGGCCATAATGGTTTGCGTTCAATTATGGAACAATGTGGTGCGGATTTCCATCGCTTACGCTTTGGTGTGGGAAGACCACAGAACAAAGAAGATGTGCCGGATTATGTTTTGAGTAATTTTGGAAAGGACGAAGTTGTTGAACCGCTTATTGAAAATGCGGTGAAGATGATTGAGGAAGTGATATAATTAAAAGAGGACAGATAAAAAATCTGTCCTCTTTTAATTATTCTGTTTAAAATTACCTTTTTACCTTATAACCCTTAGTAGCAGGATTCCTTTCTCTTGTGGGGATAAACTTAGTAAAATTACTTTTTCTTTTAGGTTGTGTGCCGTGTTTTGGTTTTTGCTCTTGGACTTGACCATTATTTTCCTGCGCAACAGCAGCGGCCATAACAAACAAAACAGGTGCTTGCAATGGAGCTGCATTATTCGGAGCACGTTCTCCCGCAACACATATTCCTACACTCAATAAGGCAACTATCATTACATTCTTCATCAAAATCCTTGCTGTATAAGGTTTAACTATTTTGCATCCATTGTTTAATTGCCGCACCAAGTTGTGGATTGAATTTTTCTCCACCACCTTGAATGCTGTTTTTTGATCCTCCACCGCGAAGACCTTGTGTTTGTAACCATACGCCAAACTGTTTCATATCAATTGCATGAGCAAATTCAGATGAAACTGCTGCATAAAACGATACTTGATTACCAATCATATTATATACAAAATAAAAGCCTGGTTGTTTTTTTTCAAGGGCTGCTACTAACATGCGCATATCTTCTGCAGAAATATTCGCATCATAAATACATAAGAAGGGTACCCCTTTGATCTGTTCAACACCTTGCAACATGCTCGGCATTTGCATCAAGAGAGATTGTTGCTTTAATTGCTTAATTTCTTGTTGCGCGGATTTGAGCTGTTCTTTTTGCTTATTAATCGCTTCAAGAACGTCTTCGCGCTTAACTTTATATTCCTGGCTCAATGCTTTTACCGCATTAAAAGTATCTTGGAACAGATCAATTGCTCCCGGACCAGTAACTGCAAAAATACGGCGATGGCCTGCAGAAAGCGCAACGCTTTCAGTAATTTTGAAAGCACCAATATCACCTGTCGCGCGCACATGCGTACCGCCACATAATTCAATAGAAAAATCATCCACTTGAACCATGCGCACATTTTCTGGTTTATATTTTTCACCAAAAAATGCAAGCGCTCCTTTTTTTTGAGCTTCTTTTAAGCTGCAATATTCTATAATAACCGGAATATTTGCACGGATTTTTTCATTTACCAAATCTTCAACTCGTTTAATATCTTCAGCAGAAAGTTGTTGATGATACGTAAAATCAAAACGCAAATAATCAGGATGCACCAATGATCCTGATTGTTGAATTTGTTTACCAAAAAGTTCAATGAGTGCTGCTTGCAATAAATGAGTCGCGGTGTGATTTTTCATCGCATTGGTACGCCAGGTTTTATCCACGCGTGAAGTTACTTTTTCACCCACACTTATTTTTTCAGGAGAGATTATATGCGCGGCAATTGCATTACCAATAAAACGCACTTCTTTAATCGGAGTTTCTATGCCGTTAATAATAATCCATCCCTGATCAGGAACTTGGCCGCCACCAACAATAAAGAATGGCGATTGTTCTGTAACAACATATACCGCTTGACCAGCAGCAACTTTATCTACCAATTGCCCATCCACAACAAGTGCTGCAATTTTTGATGGTGTTTCTAATTCTTTGTAACCAGTAAATTCAGAAGTTACATCAACTTCAAGATGGGATAAAAGATCAGCAACTTTTTTGCCGGATTGATTTTGCTGCTTTTCCATTTCAGCATCAAAACCATCCATATCAACACTATAACCTTTTTCACGTACGGCAGCGCCGATCAATTCAATCGGAAAGCCATACGTATCATACAGCTTAAACGCTTGCTCGCCCGTGATAATTTTATTGTTTTTTGAATGTTCAAAATATTCGTTCAAAATAGTTTTGCCACGAATAAGATTTGCGGCAAATTTATCTATCTCACTTTTAAGTATGGTATAAATCAGCTCTTTATTGGTATGAAGCTCTGGATATATATCGCCAAACTCTGCCACAACAACACGTGAAAGTTCAGGAAATATATTTTTATCAGTTAACTTCTGCACAAACAATGCCGCACGACGAATAATTTTGCGCAAAACGTAACCACGACCGTCATTTGTTGGTGCGCAACCATCTGCAATAATCAAGGTAGAAGAACGAATATGGTCAGCAATTACGTGAAACGCTGCTTTCATTTCGCCCTGCTGATCTTTATAAACAACTCCTGTTAATTCTTCTATCTTTGATAAAAGAGGAGCAAAAATATCGGTATTATAAACAGAATCTTTATTTTGCACCACGCTACAAATCCGTTCAAGCCCCATACCAGTATCGACGCCTGTTTGCTTTAACGGTTTGAATGCTCCATCAGGTTGACGATCAAATTGCATGAATACCAGATTCCAAACTTCTAAAAAGCGATCGCAATCACATCCTGGGCCGCATTCGGCCACGTTAGCATGACCATATTGCGCTCCACGATCAATATAAATTTCAGTACACGGACCACAGGGCCCAACATCCCCCATTTGCCAGAAATTATCTTTTGCACCCAGACGATAAATACGGTTTGAAGGAACATGAATTTCAGTATGCCAGATATCATACGCTTCATCGTCAGTCTCAAACACCGAAACATACATTGTTTCAGGAGCAAGACCCAACTGCTTGGTTAAAAAATCCCAGGCATAACGAATGGCATCTTTTTTGAAATAGTTGCCAAAAGAGAAGTTGCCCATCATTTCAAAAAAGGTAAGATGGCGCTTGGTGAACCCCACATTATCCAAATCGTTATGTTTTCCACCGGCCCGTACGCATTTTTGAATGCTTACCGCGCGATTATAGCTGCGCTTTTCTAATCCCAAGAAAAGATCTTTAAATTGATTCATTCCCGCATTGGTAAAAAGAAGCGTTGGATCCTGAGCGGGGATCAATGATGAGCTTGCAACGGGTTCATGGCCATTTTGAGCAAAAAACTGTATGAATTTGTTTCGAATCTCGCGTGAATTCATTTTTATCCCTTATAGAAATACCTCTATAACTTAGTATTCCATATTTTGAGATAAGTTAAAAGCCCAGGCATATGTTATATAGTATCTGGTAAAGTATGTTTTATAACATATAAAATTTTATAGAGCCATTGAGGAACACCCTTCTTCATATTCTCGTTTTTATAACGATATATTTCCCTTAATACTTCTCTGACAATAAGGCCGTCTCGTGCGGCAAGCATCATTAATAAGGGATTATCTTTACGATTTCCCACCGGCTCTGCTTGAGCTTCTTCAAATACTTTATCTATATATAAAGCCTTGGCTAATCGTTTAATCTCTGCTTCAACAAAAGGTGCACACGTCATATCAAAAGAGTCATTGGGGCGTAAACGGCAGCGCATCCCTAATGGACAAAGATAATTAATGATAAAATAGAGCGATTTTTCTAATTCTTTTGCGTCATAAATTAAATTAAAATGACGTGCGGTACGCCCCTTATGATCACGAGTACTGAGGGAGACTTTTAAATTAAGCAGAAATTCTACAAAGCGTGGATTATTAAAATGAACTGCATTCATTAAAAAAGTTTTTCCAAAAAGGGGTGTACTATAATGAGGGTCTCCTCCCAATTCCAGAAAAAAACGGAATTGCTTGAGTGTTTTTTTATCAAAATATGAGCTAATTGTACTGATATACATCCGATGATTAAAATGAATATAATTATTTGCACGGCGAATTTTGAGCGCCTTTGCTAGTGCGCCCCGTGGTTTTCCACTATATAACTCACATTGCGCAATTATATTGTACACAAACTGTCTTGTATCAAAAATGCAATATAATTCTTTTGATGTTAGGGCAATAGGTAAAATAATTTCTCGTGCTTCAATAATACTTAGAGATGGTTTTTTCAGCAATACTGCCTTAAGAACTTCAGCCCCCCGAGAACAACCGGAAACAATCTGACTGGCAGACTCCATCCCACTCAAAAAGACAGTTCCCAGCAGGCACAACAGACTCATTACTATCTTTTGCATTGTTTGACTCTCCTTTTTCTTATACCTTTTTTTGATTGATTTTTTTCCTTTTTTGTCTTTATATGAGTTATAGTTTTATTAAAATCCCTATATCAAGTAATAATCTTTATTGGGGTCCCCATATGATGGGTAAATAAAGGAAAAGCAATGATTATTCCGCTACTTTTACTCTCTCTTTCTTTTTCCTCATGTATCAATGCCACGTGGCCTTACTTGCCCTTTGATGACGCAATGCAGCAAAAGAAATTCCCTGATGTATATACCATCACCACTCACATTGTGGGAATAGATGGAAACACACTCTATGAATTTTTCAAAAATATGTATGAAGCACAAGTAACTTGTAAGGCTCAATCGAAACTGATCATACCAAAAATAATTCATCAAATTTGGTTAGGAAGTCCGTTCCCCGAAGAATTTAAAGGTCTCCAACAATCATGGATTGAACATCACCAAGGCAGAGGCTGGATGTACAAATTGTGGACAGATAATGATGTGGCGCAATTGCACCTACATAACCAAGAATTATATGATGCGACTGATAATTATGGAGTGAAATCAGACATTTTACGATATGAATTATTATTCAACTATGGCGGAATTTATGCAGATGTTGATTGTGAATGTTTACGCTCATTTGATGAGTTGCATTACACGTATGATTTTTACACAGGACTTCAACCTCTTGATGCACTATTTGTACAAATAGGAACAGCACTTATCGCCTCACGCCCTGGGCATCCTATCTTGAAATATTGCATAGAAACAATTAAAAATAATTGGCATCTCAAAGGAGCTCCTAAAAAAACAGGTCCCGTGCATTTCACCAAATCATTTTATGCAATGGCCGGCCGTGATGGTAACAAAGATATGATATTTCCCGCATTCTATTTTAATCCGCTGGGATGCCGCGATACTATTGATAATCGTGTTGCATGGGCACAACAAGGAGCATTTGCCATACATTGGTGGGCTAAAAGTTGGATGCCTAAACACTATCGCCCTTCACTATCAAAAAATATAGATAATGAACAAGCGGCAATCAGTTGGAATGATTAAAAAATTCATACACTAAAAAAGAAAACCCCTTTTGGAATATCTCCAGAGGGGTTTTCTTTTTTAAATTAATAACTATTTTTTGTAATAATAATAGATTGCTGCAAGAATTGCTGCAAAAGAAACGCCGCCCACACACACCTGAGACCAACTTGCGTTTGACCATTTATTTGATAGCCAATTACCTGATGAATTTTTTTGTTGGCTTGGACTGTCTTTCTTTGGGTCATTAGATAAAGGAAAACGTGCTTCAAACGCTTCTCGACTTATACAAAAACGCCCATGAGATGTAAGAATCCCTATATGTGTAGTCGTAGTGTCCGTCGCAAATATTTTCTTCAACCTCTTTACTAACTCTGTATTCATTTTAACAGTATCACCAAGATTTAAACATGGCTCATTATTGCAATCTGCAATGTCAGCCTTTCGCCAAACCTTTATATCGGAATTTTGAGTGAGCAAATAGATATTCTCAATATTATTTTGAGTAGCTCGATTAAGTAGATGATACACTGCTTTACACTTCAGTGCACATTTGAAACTCTTTTTATCGGTATCAAGGCGCTTGATAAAACCATTGCTTTTTGATTTCATGGTCATTATAGTAGGTTTTTTAGAATGCTTTATGAGCTGATTCATCTGATCATCACAAAGAGTATAACTTCCAGTAGGAAAATCATCGGCGTATGCTACTATGTCTCCCTTATCAAAGCGAAAAGTAACCTTCTTTGTGGATATCTTTTCACCGTCTTTCAGTGCTTTAAACCTTACTGAAGGCGATTCAGCTCCCCACATCGTCCCTGAACTTGCGAGCAACACAGCCAACAAAGACACCATTCTATAATTCATAAAAAATTTTCCCTATTTTTGATTGAAATTAATTACCTTTTAGCATTACTTAATTTTAACAAAAAATCAATTGCAATCAATTATAGAATGGCGCTTTCTTAACGGTTTCGCTTGGTCAAAAGCGTATCAGAACCTCGTCGGCCTCGTAAATGTATAGGAATAAGGGTACGACCATATTCATTACGTTTTTTGCATAAGTAGGATTGGCCGATGTTGTCACACGCAAAGCCAAGATGCTTGAGCGTTTCTGGATTCACCACATTACGAGCATCAACAATGATGGCATTTCGCATCATTTTTTTGAGCCGTGCAAAATCAATTTGTTTAATTTCATCCCAATCGGTTAGAATGATGACCGCGTCCGCATTGAAAGCCGCTTCATAAGAAGAAGAGCAGTAATTTAAATCAGGGTAAATTCTACTCATATTATTCATTGCAATAGGATCATAGGCTTGAACTAATGCGCCCTGCTCTTGCAACAATCTGATAGTGGTAATTGCAGGAGAATAGCGTACATCATCAGTATTTGCTTTGAAAGCCAGGCCTAATACCGCAATTGTTTTACCCTCCAAGCTTTCATGCAATTCTTGCGCCATAAGATACTGCAGTTTTTCAACTGGTTTGCATTGCTGTATCTCATTTGCATTCAAAGCAGCCTGTACGGTATGAAAGGGCAAATTATATTGACTTGCAATGTATACTATTGCTTGTGAATCTTTAGGAAAACAAGAACCTCCAAACCCAGGCCCTGGATTCAAAAATGCAGGACTGATTCGATGATCTAACCCCATGGCGCGCGCAACTGTTTTAACATCAGCATCTGTTGCATCGCACAAATTTGCAACTTCATTGATATAACTTATTTTGACTGATAAAAATGCATTTGATGCATATTTAATCATTTCGGCAGTTTGAACGTTGGTCAAAACGTAAGGAGTTCCACCGGTAATTAATGTTTCATATACTTCACACAGCGCAATAAGAGCGCTATCAGAATCGGTACCAATCACCAACCGATCAGGATGGAGAAAATCATTAACCGCCAATCCTTCTCGCAAGAATTCAGGATTTGAAACAATACTAAACATACTCGGATCTATGCCATATTCATTTTCTAACTGTTCTCGTATTTTTTTTCCCGTACCGACTGGTACCGTACTTTTGGTTACAATAATTTTGTAGCTATTTAAATTATCTGCAATTGTTTTTACCACAGCATTAATGTAAGAAAGGTTAGCACTTCCATCTTCTCCCATGGGAGTTCCTACCGCAATAAAAATAATATCACCTGCTGCAATTGCTTGTGCAACATCATCAGTAAATACCAGTCTGCCTGCCTCAACATTGCGCTCTACAATCTCTTCAAGTCCTAATTCATAAATCGGCATAATCTGATTTTTGAGCAATTTTATCTTATGAGCATCAATATCTGCGCAGATTACTGAATTGCCAATATCTGCAAGACATGCACCAGAAACAAGGCCAACATAGCCCGTACCAATAATAGTTACTACATTGCCATTTCGTGCTTCTGCCCATGAGAACGATAGTAATGCAAGGCTGAAAAAAAATAAACGAGAAACCAATGATAAACACATACCGACTCCTTTTTTTAATAAGTCTTAATTTCGAGCAATCAACCATTCTGACAAGCATCATTATAATAGTCTATAAGTTGTACTGGTACATCAGCAAGAATAAAGAAAGCTTTAGTCTTCCCTTTGCACTGTTCCTTAAAAATTTTCTCTAGAATTTATTACGGTTTTTTTGTAATTTATCAGCAACGGTGTAAAAAAAGGAATTGGTAAATGAATCGCATTAAAATCGGAATGATATTTTTGTTGAACATAGGATGGATGATTGCAGCCACTGCTGGAACGGTACCTCTTGCTGAATTACCATTCGTGGTAGTTGTATCCTCCTATAACAATGCCCAATGGTCAGAAAACACACTTAACTCTATTTTTACCCAAGAGTATAACAATTTTAGAGTCATTATTGTGGATGACTGCTCCACTGATAATAATGCTGAAGTTATTCAAAACTATATTGATAAGCATAATCTTTCTGACCGCGTCACCTTTATTCGCAATACCGTACGTCATCGAAAATTGTTTAATTTATATCGTGTCCTCTATGAGTGTCTTGATGACGAAATTGTTTTTATGGTTGATGGTGATGATTCACTCGCTCATCCACAGGTTTTTTCCTATATTAATAAGATTTATCAGGATGAAAATGTATGGTTCACGTATGGTCAATATCGCAACGTACCTGCCAGCCAAGCAATTCAATGGGGACACAAAGAAATGGGGTACTGCCGCGTAGTTCCTAAACATATTCAACGTAAACAAGCATATCGTTATTACAGTTTTATTTACATGCACCCACGAACGTTTAGAGCGTGGCTCTTTAAGCTGGTCAAATTAGAAGATTTAATTGCGGATAAAATTGAAGGATTTGAAGGGGATTTTTATCCCGCAAGTAATGATGTTGCAATGTATTTTCCTATGGTTGAAATGGCACATACCCGCATCAAATTTATCCCTGATGTTTTATATATAAGAAATCTTTATTCCGAGATTGTTGGATTTAAAGTTGATCGAAAAATTCAAACCGCCTCAGCACGTGAAATTAGAAAAAAAAGATGTTATCCGGTTTTGTTCCAGCAAAAAAAGAATAGACTTGCGCACATAGAACATACATCGGCTGATATCTTTCTTTTATGTTCTTATAGACTTACTAACCTCGAATCAATACTTAAAAACATTCAAAAAAAAGTAACCAACATAGGAACTATTTATATGTTTTTTGCGGGTACCGAAGAAAACAAAAAAGTCTGTCGTTTCATAAAAAAACAATTCCCGAATGTCACGTTTGTTTCTTACGATCCGATGGGAAATAAATGCTTAAAAAATCGACTGCTTGATTATCTCAGTATTGCTGAAAATGAACATATTTTCGTAACTACCGATACGTGTTCTATTGTTGAAAATATCACCTTATCTGAGTATATTTTCTGGCTCGAAAAAACATTTGCTTATCGCTTTTATCTCAATAGACATGCCGCTCAACCCAATACACCAAAATTTATTCCCTTGACTGATTCAGTATGTGCATGGAAAATATATCCAAATTCAGGAAGTTGGAAAGGCACACCAATAACAGAAGACGTATTTCTTTGTCGAAAATCAACTCTCTATCAAGAAATTATAAAATTAGATTTCACTACTATTTATAGTTTCTTAAAAGGAATTCATTCCGCACCGGTATTCCCCTCACGAGTAGGTCTCTTTCCGTCTCATGAACTGGTGAAGACAACATAAAACACATCTATATACAAAGACGCGGAATAAGCTTCATGCTTATTCCGCGCTTATTTTTTTACCCAAAAACGTAGCGTGAAAGAAGTGTACCCCACGCATTGGATTTCAAGAATAATGCTTCTTGATATGAACTATGAATACCTCTTTCCGGGAAATATATAGCTATGCCTCGTGCATTTTTTAAATTTTTACCTACTGTATTTGCTATCACCAGTTTTTCAATCAAGAGCGCACCCTCTTCTAGTTTTGCAAGAAGGGCATTTCTCATCGCCGAACTTAATTGAGAATTATCGTAACCAATTCTTCTTATATTATTTGATAAATTCTTATAAAAATGATGCAGATCGATATAGGTAGGTTCATCAAAATGAGTGCATAATAATTTATTTTTACTCTCTTTTATTGCTTGATATATAGTGTTTCTTTGTTTATCTAAGGCCTCAATCAATAATTTTGCAATATGATCAATATTACGCTCCAATAAATCAATTGCGGTAAGATCGATTGCAGACAACGTATAGTCATTGGTAATTGATTGATATGTTCTGCTGTATGCATTAACAATGTGTGCTGCAAAAGCAACTGTATCCAATTTTTCTTTGGCAAAAGGCGCGAGCACCTCATCATATTTCCATCCCATACCAAGTTCAACTTCTTCGGATCCGACCATTACTTGAGCATATTTTTGAACAAAACTGCACACTTCTATCATTGACATAAGACACGCATCAAATCCAATAATCCCAAATTTTCTGCCGTTCAGATATTTTTGGCAAATAGTATCAAGCGCTGTTTCAAGCTTTCTGTTCGATAAATAATTTC
Source organism: candidate division TM6 bacterium SOIL31 (assembly GCA_001468865.1). Lineage (GTDB taxonomy): Bacteria > Babelota > Babeliae > Babelales > Vermiphilaceae > SOIL31. Next base: position 94,128 of record LDIY01000007.1, on the reverse strand, counting down.
CCGTTGTGTCGTCCCAACACACACCACGTTGCGGCGGCTCTAGTGAACTGACTACGTCCATAAATCCAACAGATCTATCAAGGTCAAATCGATGAGTGGAAGGATTAAATACAAAAAGATCCATAGGGTTAATAATTTTACCGTGAGGTGGCTCTAAAATTCCTGTTCCATGATTCCATAAAATAAGATCATATTCATCGCTGATATAATTTTTGATGGCCCATTCACAGAAAGAAATCAATGTTGTAGGGTTTCCGCTATCCATTTGTTGCGTTAAAGGATTATAGGGATCAATATGCAACACTTGATCGTGTTCAATAAGATAACGTCGAGTTATTTTTTTATTGCCAGAAATACGAATATCCAAATGAACCACGATAGTGATATTTTGATTAGATCCAATATTTGCCATTTGTTGAATATTACGAGCCGCAAAAGGCCGTAGATCATTATCTGCAGCCATATAAATCATTATAGTACGGGTAGGCTGATGAGCATATTTTTCTTTTGGTTTTTTATTGTTCTGATGTTTTCTCGCACAACACATTTTATATGTTTTAACTGAACTGGTCTGCCGAATTTCTTCACAAAAAGCACAAGAACATGTTTGATAGACAGCTCCCTCATTGACTGAATAAATTTGAGCATTTATTTCTGTTCGAATTATTCCTGGTATCAGACATGCGGCTATAAGAGCAAACTTACTCAATAGCCTGATAGTTGTTGCGATAAGATTTACCAACATTATTTGTCTCCCCTTTTTTTATTGGTAACTCGGTAATGTCTTTATCTTAGGCCATGGAATAACGGATAATCAACAATTTGTGATTTATTGGCCCTTATGTTCATACGTTACTTGGTTAAACCAAGCAAGCGCCCCGGTCAGGGCGAAACTTAATTGAAAATCGAGAAAAAAAAGATACAACGGGCAATAAAAGAGAAATCCAAAACACACAAGTGTCAGATAATGCAAAAGATGAAAAGGAGCTTTATTGAAAAAGCATATTTTATTGAGCATAAAAAGCGCAAATGAACGAGTGAATGGTGCAGAGGTCCATGTGAGAGCAAAGTAAATAATACTTAAAAGAGTCATTATTATCTGCTTTGCAATCATCGAAAGCGGTATAATACAAAAGAGCGCCTGACACAAAAAAATAAACAAAACTAAATGCAATCCCGATCGTGCCAGAAAATGAGAAATTCCCCACGTCTTGAACAATTTATTAGTTTCTTCTAATTCGTTTTTAATACACGCGCGATTGCCCAAAAAAAGTGATGAGAAAAAATTAAATCCATCCCTGGAGAGTTTATTTTGCAATGCATGGAGCAATCTTGTTTTTTGGGTCCATATCCAATAACGCAACGACCATGTCGGGTGATGATCAATGCGATATTCAAGAGTGTCATTAAATATGGTTGCAGCGATCTGCTCTTTAATTTGATAGCGCTGAAAATTTTCACTGACTGGTTTTTTGCAAGAAATATTTAAAAACGTTACCGTATCGCCAACCATGATATCAGTCTCACCTTTTCCATAAAATAGCATCACTTTATTACTTTTTTGCGTTATATTTCCACTGGTAATAATATCCAATGCGAGAGTAATAGCAGTTGTTTTGCGGTGATTGACTATTGCCCGACTGATATCAATAACTGTGCCTGTGACAGTAAACTCTTTGTTTTCTATAAATGAATAGAAATTATTATAATCTTGGATTTCCTTGTTTGGCAGCCATGCGCCGAGAAGAGCAAACAATGAATAGAATATGAGCTTCTTTGGGAGCGATATTTTTTTATAATGGCTCACGCCATAAATACATAAAGCTATGAGAAACATAGCTTTAAAAAATGGCAATGATGCATGACCTATTATACCGATCATAAAACAAATCATCATTGCAAAAAGAGGCGGAATATTAATCAGATGAAAGTGGGATTTAATAAGGTACATTTTTATTTTGCTTGTCCATCACATTGCACCATATTTTTTGAATGATGTTGCAATTGATTTCATTGTTAATCCGTAATTTTAATGATTTTTTATAGAATATATAATTACGGATAAGAAGTCCAAAAATAGCCACGTTTTTCCTTTTCAACACATGCTTTTGTAAGTATGCTGATAAAAAAGATCGAGTAATTTTATCATGAGGTGCTTTTCTATGCGTACTTCTTTTGTCAAAGCGAGCTATCTCCGTTATCCTATAATTTTAGTAAGCATATTTTTATTTTACGCACAGCTTACCGCAAACCATAATACCCCCCTAGAAATTGAGGTTTCCATGTCAGATGAAAAAAATGGGCAACACGTAATAAAAGTAGTACTTGATAATGGATTGACTATTTTAATACGCGAATCGCACGAGATACCAAAAGTATCATTCCAGATTTGGTACAATGTTGGATCAAAAGATGAATTACTCGGAGAAAAAGGAATAGCACATCTGATTGAGCACATGATCTTTAAAGGCACGAGTATGCTATCTGAATCCGATATTAATACACTCGTGCACAAGCTTTCTGGAAATTGTAATGCATTTACATCTTACGACTATACCGGTTACCTTTTTAATTTTCCTACACAACATTGGCAAGAAGCCTTTCCTATTGTTGCCGATTGTATGACCAATTGTTTATTCAAAGATGATATGCTCAATTCTGAGATGAAAGCAGTGATCCAAGAATTGAAAATGAATAAAGATCAGTATGAACGTTATCTTCTTGAAGAAATGATTGGCATGATATTTCCTGATCATCCGTACCATTATCCTATTATTGGTTACAAGCAAGATTTGTGGAGCGTTGCGGGCAAAAATTTACTTGATTTCTATAAAAAGCACTATAAACCAAACAACGCCACCTTGGTAATTGTGGGAGATGTGAAAGTAGCTGAAGTAGTTGAATTAGCAAATAAATATTTTGGTTCCATAGAAAAAGACCCTGAATATACCAAAAAGGAACATTTCTTCCACCGCGATATTGCCTCTAAATCATTAACTATTTATCGCGATGTTGCACAACCAACATTGGCATATGCATTTGTGATTCCTGGTGCCACCGAAAAAAAAGATACAGCACTTGATATTTTCGAATGGGTTTTAGGCAAAGGAAAAAGCTCACGCCTTTATAAAAAATTAGTAAATGATACGCAGCTTGCAACAAGCATTGCAACAGGATCTTGGGGACTTTTTGATCATGGCTTCTTTTTTATTTTAGTAGAGCCAAAAAACATTGATAATGCTGCTGCAATTGAACGCATTATTGTTGCAGAATTAGAAGACATTGCGCGCAATGGTGTTGAAGATGAAGAATTTACACGTGGGTTTAAAAAAACACAAATGTCACTCTATAGCCTTCTTGAAGCAATTGAAGATCAAGCCTATGCAATTGGGCACGCATATTTGGCAACAGGAGATGAAAATTATGTTTTCACTGCGCTTAACCAACCTGAAGGTGTATTAAAGCAACAGATACAAGATCTTGTTGCATCATATTTCCGCCCCACTATTATGCATAAAGGTTTTGTGCTACCACTTCCAGAAAGCGAAAAACCTGAATGGGCCGTATTGCAAGAAGAATCAGACACCGAAGACCAAGAAATTCTTGAAGCGCGCATCCGCACAACAGAAGTTGAACCTGCTTCATATGCGCATACTATTAAAGTACAAAAACCAACTCTTTTTGCTTTCCCTAAGCCACAAACATGCACCTTATCAAATGGCTTAAAAGTTTTATATCACGATAATGATACCACTCCAAAAATTAATATTGTTCTCGAATTTAAAGCACGTTCAGATTATGATCCGCTGAACCAACAAGGACTGTATACATTTGTTGCTGAAATGATGACAGAAGGGACTGAAAATTACACGAGCGAAGAATTAGCTGATTGCATTGAATCACGAGGAATGTCGATCAACGTTGCTCCTGGTGGTATTTCCATGAAAATGCTTGCAAGCGATTTTGTATTTGGGCTTGGTATTTTAAAAGAAGTTCTGACCAAAGCAACATTTCCGGAACATGAAATAGAAAAAGTGCGTCATCAATTGCTGACTGATATTAAGCAATATTGGGATGAACCACGATCATTTATTGGGCAGCTGGTGCGTGATGAAATTTATAAAGGTCATCCAAAAAGTAAACAAAGTATTGGTACGGCAGATTCCATAGCAAATATTACTCGTAATGATTTAATTAATTTCTATAAAAAATATATTTCTCCTTCTGGTGCTCATATTGCAGTTGTTGGTGATCTGCAAAATTATGATGTGAAAAAAGTGCTTGAAGAAGAACTTGGTGATTGGAAAGCATCAGATGTTGAAAGTATCACGTATCCACCGCTTTCTCTCAGTGCAGCAAAAGAAGTAAATTATCCCATTAATCGCGATCAAGTTGTTCTTTGCTTGGCTCAATTATCAGTTGCACGTAAAGATCCTAAATTTGATACCTATCTATTGTTTGATCAAATTTTTGGTGGCGGGCAATTAAATTCTATGAGTTCACGTTTGTTTGAATTACGTGAACATACTGGTTTGTTTTATACCATTCAAGGAACACTTCTTGCAGGCACTGATGAAGAACCGGGCATGTTTCAAGTGCGCACTATTGTTTCACTTGATAGACTTGCAGAAGCTGAAAAAGCCATAAAGTCAACTATCGATAAGGTTGCAGATAGTTTGACGCAAGACGAACTTGATGAAGCAAAGCGCGCGGTGATTAATACCTTAGTGGATAATTTTGCCTCTAATAGCGATATTGCATCAACCTTCTTATATCTTGATCGCTTTAAACTGCCTGTAGATTATTTTGATAATCGTGCGACAAGCTTAGAAAAAATAACGCTTGAAGATATGAAGAATGCCGTGAGGGATATCTTAAACTCCAAAAATATGATTACAGTGCGCGCGGGAAGAGTGTAGATATTTTATAATTAAAAAAGGAAAGTATTATGCTGAATCGACCATTATTTGTTTTTACTATGATTGTGGGTATCAATTGTTTTGGTATGGAGCGAGAAGAACTTCCAAAGAAAAAAGAAGCATCCGCAGGATCATGGAGTAAGCCTTGTGTCTATTTCTTGAATGGCACTACAACTGCTGGTAAAACGTCTATCGCTTTAGAACTTGCAAAACGACTTGAATGTGGAAAAAAAGAATCATCCCTTAAGATTCTTGCAATCGATACCTATTTAGTACCAAAAGTTCAATGGGTATTATTGAAAAATCGATGTACTTCTTTCTGTGCAAATATAGACCTTATAACGTCTGATGATGTGAAGGCGATAGCAAAAGAGTCTCAACAAGAATTATGCGCTGCAGCAAGAGCTGCGTATGCAACAGGGCTTGATGTAATTATCGATGCACCAGCATATACTCCTGAACAAATCGTCTCTTATAAAAAAGAATTGGCAGGGTTGCAGACAAAATGGATCCTCGTTTATTGCCCTATTGAAACATTAGTAAATCGTGTTATTGAGCGTAATGAAAAATCGGGAATTGATGAACAACGTTCTGTTTTGCAAGCATTGTATCAGTTCGGTTGCCTCTATAGAAATAAGTACACGGATCCCATTGATACATTGTCTCCAAAAATATTACACGCTGCATGCGCTACGGCATATGAGCAACATTTCATTATGCAAGATAAAATTTACGATTTTCAAAAAAGTATACAAAACGCTATTTGCTCACTAAATGGTGATGCTATTCGAGCATTATTGCTGAAAAATTTAACACCTGATTCCATTGAAACAGGAATTGGTCCTATCGAGCCACATGATCTTTGCATTAATACGAAATTGAATGATCCTGCTCTATGCGCTGATGCTATCTTCTTCGCTTCTTTCAATAAATAATACTGGTCGCTAATATAACATAAAAGAGGGATTGAAAATTTTCAATCCCTCTTTTTGTTGTTTAAAATTTTAATCTGTTTTTCACTTTGCAAAATACGCCAGCAAAATACCGAAACACAGAATAGGTATAAGAACATATTGTTGCATTTCTGTTCTAGAAAGACTTTTTATATTGCATTTTTCTTTTATTGATCGCGGCAATTCCGCTGTTTTAATCAAAAAAGAATATTGCCCTAACAGCCCAATATCTTTAGGAACATGAGAAGAATAAACCGTCATAATGATATGTTTTGCGTTATTGTTTTTACTTAAAAGATTCTGGAGAGCCTCTATTGCACGTTCTTTGTATAAGATACTATTAACATAGGTTCTTTTGTTCCCCGTCAAATAGGTATAAGCGTCTTTTGGCAATTGAATATTAAAATGAGTTGGCATATTCGTGTGTTCAGCTATGGCAGCAAAAGGATAACAAGCATCTGGAAAATCTTCTTTAAAGGTAACAGGAAGAAATGCTTTTTTTAACTCGGGACCATTGATTTGGCATTCCAATTCGAGCGAATCGTAATAGTGTTCCATGCCAAATGCAAAAGAAGAGAACATAAGACAACACAGTACTATCTTTTTATTCATGAGAAATTTTTTTTAATTCTTGCGCTGATTTTTCTAATTTTTTTCGCTCATCATCACTCAATGAAATTGAAAGAATTTTTTCAATCCCATTTTCTCCTAAAATAACAGGCATGCTGAAAACTGTATCATATTCTTGAATGTATGTCGAAAGCGGCATAACTAATTTTTGATCAAAAATAATTGCTTCGCATATAGCTGCAACACATGCAGCAATCCCAAAGTGTGTTGATCCTTTGCAGGCGATGATTTCATACGCAGTGTCTTTTACTTGCTGCGCGATTGCATCACAAGTTTGCACATCCATACCAGGAAATTGCAACAACGATGTACCAGCAATTTCTGCGGATGACCAGGTAACGCATTGTCCATCACCATGTTCGCCAATTACGTAAGCGTGCACTGATTTTCTCGCGATATTTATTTTTTCTGTAATGATGCCGCGCAAGCGCAGTGTATCCAAAAATGTCCCCGTTCCAAAAACTTGATTGCGCGGCAATCCAGAGATGGATTGTGCAAGCTCGGTGAGCGCATCAAGAGGATTGGTGACCATGATAATAATTGCTGCTTCATTGATGGGCTTAATTGATGTAAAAACATCAGTAATTATTTTTTTGTTGGTAGCAAGTAAGTCAAGGCGTGTTTGTCCCGGCTCTTGGGCTTTTCCTGCGGCTATGATGATGATATCAGCCTGAGCTGCATCTTGTGCAGTACCAGACCGTATTTTTGAAGCCCCATCAAAGGCAAGAGAATCTGAAAGATCGAGAATTTCCCCGCGACAGCGAACCTCATCAATATCGATAAGAATAATTTCGGCAGCTATGCCTTTTAAAAGCAACGCATATGCCGTTGTGGATCCAACCGATCCGGCGCCAATAATTGCTATTTTTGAGTGCTTCATAAAACTCCTTGTTTGAGCTGGCTTTTAGCCTATCGAATCACTCAGAAGAAGTCTATAGGGTGATAGCGCCGGTGCTCCGCTTGTGGTATTTGCCAATGAGTCAATATCCTGATATCCTATATTTAAGATATTGTATATTTTTAACCCTTTTTCCCTATTTGCCATTTGGCAAGGTAGGCGTAGGACAGTCCACACATGTCAAAAGAACTCATAAGACCGGAACAATTCTGTACGGTCAAAACCAAACTCAATATTGATCAGTTTCTGCAGCTTGATGAAGAGCTCCAAAGAGAACTGGATGCCCTGTATAAAGGCGCTGTTGAAACCTTCCAATTAGGTAAATTGATCAAAGGTATCGTTGTTGCAATAGAAGACAGCGGTGTTTTGGTTGATATCAAATATAAATCTCGCGGACTTGTTCCTCGCTATGAATTTGGCGAGCACGAGCTGAAAAGACTACAGGTTGGCGACGAAATTGAAGTCATCCTTGATCAGCTTGAAGATACTGATGGCAGAATCGTATTATCATACGAAAAAGCTAAAGAAATGCGCGCATGGGATGCAGTTACTAAACTCTTTGAAGATGGCGCTCCTGCAGAAGGTGTGGTCACTCACAAAGTTAAAGGTGGCTTGAACGTTGATATTGGTATTCCTGCCTTCCTTCCTGGATCTCAAATTGATCTACAGCGTGTTACTGATTTTGATCAATATGTTGGTCAAACAATCAAGGCATGCATCCTTAAATTGAACAAAAAACGTGGAAACGTCATTATTTCCCGCCGTAAATACCTCCATGACCAACGCTCAGAAGATCGTAAGAAGATCTTAGAAACATTGAGCGAAGGCCAAATTATTCAAGGTATCGTTAAAAATATCACCAATTATGGCGTGTTTATAGACATAGGTGGTGTTGATGGTCTTCTTCATATCACTGATATGACATGGGGTCGCGTTGCACATCCAAGCGAAATGGTACGCATTGGCGATAATATCGCGGTTAAAGTACTCAGCTTTGATAAAAACAATGAGAAAATATCTCTTGGTCTTAAACAATTACAAGCAAATCCTTGGGATCAAATTAGCCCAGATATCGTTGCTGGTAGCAAAACTAAAGGCAAAATTTCAAGCATTACCGATTATGGCTTGTTCATAGAAGTTGCGCCAGAAGTTGAAGGACTTGTACATATTTCTGAAATTTCATGGACTGATCGCATCACTGATCTTAACCGTCTATATAAAGTAGGCGAAGTGATTGAAGTGCTTGTTGTTTCCTTGGATAAAGAAAATCGTCGCATGTCCTTAAGTGTTAAACAACTCGGGAAAAATCCTTGGGAAACCGTTAACGAACAGTTCAAACCAGGACAAATCCTTGAAGGCAAGATTAGCAACATTACCGATTTTGGTATTTTTGTTCAATTGCTGCCAGGTATTGATGGATTAGTTCATATTTCTGATCTTTCATGGACAGAACATATTGAACACCCGTCTGATCGTTACAAACTTGGTCAAGAAGTGAAAGCGGTAATCTTAGGTATCGATAAAGATAACAAGAAAATCTCGCTTGGTATTAAACAGTTGAGTATTGATCCATGGGAAAAAGTTGCAGAACAACATCCAATAGGATCTATTGTTGACGGTGAAATTAGCAAAATAACCAATTTTGGTGCATTTGTACGTTTACCAAACAATATCGAAGGCTTAATGCATAATACGGTTCTTTCTCAAGAACAAGGTAAGAAAGCTGAAGAATTCTTCACGGTAGGTCAAAAAGCGCAATTCCGTATTGTTAATATCAATAAAGAAGAACGCAAACTTGCTTTAAGTACGCTTCTTGAAGAACGTAAACAAGAACCGAAAAAAGTTGAGCCTAAAAAGCAACCTGAATTCAAAAAAGAGCCTTCTTTTCCTAAAGCTTCCTCCTCTGCCAAGGCTTCCTCCTTCGTTAAAACTTCGGCGGACGCAACAGAGGACGGGCAACCTAAGCAACAGCCTAAAGTAGCAGCCAAGAAAGAGAAAAGAGAAGAAGCTCCGCAACAACAACAAAAAGTGCGTAGCTCTTTACAAATCGCTCTTGAATCTGCAATGCAAAAGTCTGAAAAAAACAATAAAGACGACAACCAAGAATAAAACCATTTATGAATCCCCACCTTTGGGTGGGGATTTTATAATTTTATACTAAAGGCCTACGATGGAATTAACTAAATTGACCTTTGCGATGATCAAGCCGGATGCTGTTGAAGCAAAAAACAGTGGTAAAATCATTGATATGATTGAACATAATGGTTTTGAAATTGTTCGCCTGCAAAAAGTAATTATCGCTGCTGAACTAGCAGAAGAATTCTATGCAGAACACAAAGAAAGACCTTTCTTTGGGGAACTCGTTGAATTTGTTACTTCAGCGCCGGTGATCATCTTGGCATTGCATAAAGATAATGCAATTCCTGCATGGCGCGAATTGATTGGCGTAACTGATTCTAAAAAAGCTGCGCCAGGAACTATTCGCAATATGTATGGAACAGATCTTGGTAAAAATGCAGTCCATGGTTCAGCAGATTCTGCATCAGCACTCAGAGAACTAGAATTATTCTTCCCTGATTTATTTGGATATGATTCTGATGAAGATTCAGATGAAGATGATGAATGTTCAGAAGATGAGTGTTCAGATGAAGATGAATGCTGCAAAGAATAAAACTTTTTAGCTATTTTGTAAAAAAAAGATCCTCAGGTATATTGCTTACCCGAGGATCTTTTTTTTTACCATTACATACAAGGAGATCTTTAATGATTAAAAATCTATTTTTATTAGTGATCTTAATGAGCGTCACGCACATGCATGCAATGGAAAAAGAATGCGCTCTTGTTTCATATTTTCCTAAAGAAATAGAAAGCCGCATTATTCACTATCTCATTGCGCTTAACTATGAATCTGATGAAGAATTTATAAAAAGAACAAAACTCGCTCAACCTATTTTCTTTTCTGACCCAGATAAGCCGTATGTATCATTACATACCGTTGCTCATGCCCTATCAGGGAATGTAATCTGTTGCTTAGAAAAAACCAGATATGTAAATTCAGATATGTGGGATGTTATAATCAATATCGTTGAAATTCCCAGCAATAAAAAATTACAAAAAATTATATATCAGTTAGCATATGATCTTGTATCGGTTGATTTTAATCTTCAAGGAACACAGATTATCATCCATTCAAGCAAAGATGAGCCAGATATATATCCTCTTTATAAAGAAGTACAAAAACTATCGACTCCTCAAAACAACCATCTCAAAATGCTTATGTTGCAAAAATTCTTTGAACAATAGAATAACTAAAAGTGTCTTATAGGACAACAAAAAAAGGTCTTGGAAATAAATCCAAGACCTTCTTATATCATATTTTTATGTCAAATTTATTGAAAATCCAATCTACGGCGCACTCGATCGATATCCGCTTGATTAAGCGCTGGTCTTTGTGGTTGTTGTGGTCGTTGTGGATGCACGGGATTAACGTATTGTGCATCATCATTGTTTTTTATTTTTCGATGTTTCGGCTTTTTCCATGTAGCTTTTGAATTGTCTGTAGGTTGCATTGTGTAAGCAAAAGACACCGATGCAATCATCATGGCAAGTGTAAAATAACGAACTATCATGAATATATCTCCCCTATAAAAATGACCTCTCTCTGATAAAAATCTCAGCTAGTCATGATCTCATCATTATTGATTATAACAAAACGCGGCAAAAAGCGCAACAAAAAATTCAATCTGAATTTCACCCAAAGATTATCTTATAGCAGTAAACCAAAAACTATAGATAACAATTGACTAGATATGGCCATAATCTATATTAAGAATTAACCCCCCTTTAATAAAAGATAGACCATGCTCATTACAAAAAAAATAGTATCGATTGTGTGTATGTATGCGGTGCTTGTTGTTTCTGTTCAAGCCCAATCAGTTTTTATTCTTATCCATGGAACATGGGGAGCTGATGCGGCATGGTATATGCCAAAGGGAGATTTTTTTGAGGCGCTCGAAGAAACAGTTTCAAAAAAAAATAGCGCCGTGGTGCCATTTCGCTGGAGTGGGGGTTGCGGACATGAAGCACGCGTAAAAGCAGCGCAAACTCTTACTAAATTTATCAAAACATATGATCCTAAAGTTGCCATCTATATTGTCGCCCATAGCCATGGCGGTAATGTTGCAACACTCGCATCTCATATGTTGGCTGAAGATCAGGAAAATAAACATCATATCCGTGCCCTGTTTACCTTAGGTACTCCTATCATGAGCAATTACCTTCCTCACATGGGCACCATACACTATCTCTATAATTTGTTTTCCTTTGAAGATCTGATACAAACAGTTCTTGGTATTTCATTGCGAGAGTACCCAGAACACAAACGTATCGCAAATTTACGCGTTTTTATTAACGGTAAAGAACCGCATCATGCGGGATTGCATCATCCACTCATCGGAAAATGGCTTCCTTATCTTCACATGCATTTTAAGCAACACTTACATGATTTAGGCATTACTGATCATATTTCAGAGCCCAGCATTGTTTATTTTTCTCATGATACTGCTCCTCGCTATGAATTTGATCTTAACAGAAGCGAAATGCTTGATAGAGATCGTCAGATTTCTATGATGATCCTTGATTCTTTGAGAAATTCATTAGAAATGCGAGATGTGGAAATTACGGGAGAACCCATTGAGCAGATCTCTGCGGAAGGTCTACAAGGAGACTAAGAAAAAAGGCTAAAAAAAAGGTTCTGGAAATACTTCCAGAACCTTTAATTTTTTTTTATAAGCCAAAAATAAAGTTATCAATTTTCTACTTGAGCTTCTTTACGAAATTCTTTAGATACGGGATCTAAAATTCCGTTAACAAATCTATACGCATCCTCTTCAGCAAAACATTTTGCTAATTCAATTGCTTCGTTGATGATAATGCGCGCATCTGTTTCAGTGTTTTTAAATTCCCACACTGCAAAAAGCAGAATAAGTTTGGTGCAAACACTAACACGCTCAGAACGCCAATTCGCCAAGAATGGCTCATATACCTTTTCAAGTTCGTCACGTCGTTCAATAATATCGTTAACAACCGCAAAGATCTCTCCATCCAAAGGAACGCTTAAATCAAATCCTCGATTGAAATTATCAATGAGCGATTGTACCGATTCTTCATAATTAAAAGCATCCGCTGCATATAAGAAATGAAAAACAAGAGAGCGAACATCGCGCCGCGATAAATCATCATATGATTTGGGCGTTAATTCGCTATCCTGCGTAATATTTTCTTCTGTGGTTGAAAAGAGTGAACACATAAATAAGTCCCCCTACGAGCGTTATTATTTTTTAACTCTTTCCATGTACGATTTATCACGCGTGTCTATTTTGATAACATCGCCTTCATTGACAAACAAAGGCACTTGAATTACCAAGCCAGATTCTAACGTTGCTGGTTTTGTTGCGCCACCTTGAGCGGTATCGCCTCGTACGCCAGGCATTGTTTCTTTAACTACTATTTCCATAAACATGGGAGCAGTCACGGTGATTGGCTTACCTTCAAAATAAAGCACAGTATAAATTTCTTGTTCTTTTAAGAAATCTAATACTTCTTCAATTTGTTCTTTATTAAATGAAACCTGATCAAAGGTATTTTGGTCCATAAAGTTATAAAGACCGCCGTCTTGATAGAGGTATTGCATATCAGCATATTCCAGATCCGGTTGGTCAAACTTTTCACCAGAACGGAAGGTATCTTCCCAAATAAGTCCAGTGATCATATTGCGCATCTTAGTCTTAACAAAAGCACCGCCTTTTCCTGGCTTCACGTGGTGATAGTCCAGGATCATATAGGGGGCATTGTTATAGAGTATTTTCATACCTTTTTTAAAATCTGTCGTAGCAATCACAATATTTCCTTAAAATTGACGGTATTTATCCTATTTTTAAGTATAAAAAAAGCCTTCAAAAAAGGCAAATGCTGCTACTGGAGCTTTATTCAATTGATTCCTCCTTCCAAAACGCTCATAAATAGGACTGATTTCATAGATTAAACCCTTTAAATCCATAAACCCTTGATCATCCTTTGACGGCTTTGATATATTCAGACTGTAACTATCTGTTTGTTTTTATCAATAAAAAGGAAAGTTAATGAAAAACAATATGTTTCAAACAGTGCTAATGAGCTTCTTTATAGCAGGATCATTATTGACGATGGTTTCTATTTCTGCAGGTCAAATCGACCGGGATTGGCTTCCTTCTGGATTTGTAGATAGCGCTCAATTTGCATTTGATACAATAATGAATCGCCCATGGCATAAAGCCTTTGGAGTGCGCGTAAGAGATAATTGGGGATATTGGTCCGTTAATCAACAAGCTCAAATTATTCAACGTATGGCTGAGCAAGGTTTAATTTCTCCTTCACAAGCTGAAGAGAGTAATTGGATAGATTTAGAAGAAGGACCAGCAATCACCACAGGTGGATAAGCAAGTAGAACAAAAAAGGAATATTATGAAAAATATTTTTCAAACTTTGCTAGCAAATCTTCTTATAGCGGGTTCTTTATTGGCAATAGCCCCTCTATCTGCTAATCGGGATCGCACATATAATGCTCCTATTGAAGCAAGTCTTGCTTTCAATAAAATACTGACTACTTCATGGCAACCGGGTCTTTATAAGACTCTTTTATACAATAATTGGCCATTCTGGACAGTTAGGCAACAAGCTCTGATTATAGAACGTTTATTAGATCAAGATTTGATTTCTCCTGAACAAGCGGAAGAAAGTAACTGGATGAATCTGGCCCATGGGCCTTTTATCTCAAGCACGGCCAAAGGTGAGTAAAATTAGTGATAAGAAAAAAATAGAAAGGAATCGTATGAAAAAGAATATTTTGACAAAACTACTTGCAATAACTGTCTCATTAGTCGCAGGATCTCTATCGGCTTACCCATGCCAACCAAAAGATTTTATTGGCGCATGTGGAATATTTGACGAAAAGGATTTCCAAATTGCATTGGAACAGGCTGAGGTAGCAAAACCGAATAAAAGCGAGGTAGCACAAAAATTTCTTCAAATATCAATGAAGCCATGGGAGCGAGTTTTTAGGTGTTATGTGCTCAATTTCTGGGGATTTTGGACTCCCGCACAACAACAAAAAGTAATTGATCGTATGTATGAACAAGGCCTCATATCTAAAGAACAATTTGAAAATTGGCAAAATTCACCATACCCACCTTGCTTGGACAAAAAATAGGTGAATAAAAAATATCCAAAATTTCAAAATAAAACTCCACAGACCCGATAAGGCTGTGGGGTTTTTTATTTGTTGTATTTTTTTTCTTTGCGTTATGCTAAACAATGCTAGTACTATATCTCTTATTTTTAAATTTTGGAATACAATGAATATAGATAATGGACCAATCAAACTTACGGATTTTACTATGAAACACCGCGCTGCTGACCAAGAATTATTTCAAATCATTACACGCGAACAACAACGCCAAGAAGAAATAATCAATCTGATTGCATCAGAAAATTATGTATCTCCTGCGGTGATGGCAGCAACAGGATCAGTACTCACCAACAAATATGCTGAAGGATATCCCGGTAAACGGTATTATCCCGGATGTGTTTTTGTTGATCAAGCAGAAAATCTTGCAATAGAACGCTGCAAAAAATTGTTTAAAGCTGATCATGCAAACGTGCAACCGCATTCTGGTTCGCAAGCAAATATGGCTGTTTATTTTTCTTTGTTGCAACCAGGTGATACTATTTTAGGCATGAGTTTGGCTGCTGGTGGGCATTTAACGCACGGTCATGGAGTAAATTTTTCAGGTACTTTATTTAATAGCGTTCAATATACCGTCAATCGAGAAACTGAACAATTAGATTACAATGAAATTGAACAATTAGCTCACCAACACAAACCCAAATTAATCGTGTGCGGAGCTTCTGCTTATTCACGCACTATCGATTTTGAAAAACTCTCAACCATTGCAAAAAGCGTCAACGCCCTGCTGCTTGCAGATATCGCGCATATTGCTGGTTTAGTTGCAACGGGATTACATCCAAGCCCTATCGCATGTGCTGATTTTGTAACGAGCACTACTCATAAAACATTACGTGGCCCGCGTGGTGGATTAATCATGAGTTCGGCCGAACACGCGTTAAAAATTGATCGTGCAATTATGCCCGGCATGCAAGGAGGTCCTTTGATGAATACAATTGCAGCAAAGGCTGTTGCATTTGGAGAAGCGTTGCAATCGGAATTTATTGAATACCAAAAACAAATTATTAAAAATGCGCAAACACTTGCCAATGAACTACAGTCGCTCGGATATCGTATTGTTGCAGGAGGTACTGATAATCATCTCTTTATTGTTGATTTAACTTCAAAAAATATTAGTGGATTAAAAGCAGATATCGCGCTTGAAAAAGCAGGCATTAATGTAACACGTAGTTGCATTCCATTCGATACCAAAAAACCATGGGAAACAAGTGGCATTCGTATCGGCTCTCCTGCAGTCACCACCCGTGGCATGAAAGAAGCAGAGATGATTGCAATAGCTCATTTTATTGATGATGTAATTACGCATCATGATAATGATGCGGTACTGAGTGCAATTAAGGTTAAAGTACGCAATATGTGCGCGCAATTTTTAATACAATAAAAACCGTTTGGCTTTTCCGTGTTAAAGCAATTTATAATACAGAGTAAACGCGTGAATAAAAAAATAGTTTTAATCAGTGCGACTTTTCTCACGCATACACTATTTTCAATGGAACATGATCCTAAGATCTTGGTTTTTGATTTGGTTGCGCGATCCTACTTGTTAAATCATCGAGGTATTTGTTGCGTTGCCTCAGTAAATAAAGCCTACCACCAATATATACTCTCTCAAGCCGATCACCGAAGCAATTTATTACCACGCTTTCCTGCAAAATCTATTTCTTTTGGAGTATTCAAACATCCTTATGGCAGTGTTTATTGTTGTGCATATAAACAAACACCCACCTCAAAACAACTTATTCTAAGCTCGCGTTATCTGGGGCTTAATGGCAAATCGCACAAAAAGGGTTATGGATTTAAAAATTTTATCTCACCATTACCGTGTAAATCTTCACCCTTTCTTAATCAAGGAAAATTATATTGTTATGGTTTTGGAGGAATGCCCGTCTTTTATTTCGATGAAGCAGAAACCATTTTAAAAATTATTCCATTCAAAGGCATAATACGATACGGTTTAGATCGCTCGCGCTTACAATGTCGTTTAGGTTTACCCAATACAATATATGGCGAATCGATGCATTATTTTTTGGACTACCCATTTCTTTTAGAAGCAATTTTAAACTCCCGTAGAGTGACCTTAAAGAAAAATTGGATAGTACCACATAAAGTCTCAGAAGAATATTTAGAATTTTCTCTTGATGGAGTTACTTTACCCGATAATTATGCAGAGCAAAAAGATTTTCCTTCTTTGGAGAGATCCTATGCTGTTGATAATTTTGACCACCTGCCTGGTTATATTAGGCAGGCAATTATAAAGCGCTATGCAGAACAACCCACATAAACAAATTCTGCAAAAAAAACTGCTCTTTACCATTTTTTTGTTCTCTTGTGTTTTGCCCTTTTTCAATGCTATTTTTAATATCGTATATATAGCAAATGTGAAATTTCTTTTATTAGAAATAAAGGACATGCCATGAAGAAAAAATCTATTGTATTATCTCTGTTATTGTTTGTAATGCCAATTGCTTATGCTGCTCAACCGATGGGCGATTATAATATCCCTGCGTTGATTAATCCCAATATAAACGACGAAGAATGGAGTCAAAATTTTAATAAATTAAGAGCGTATATCAATTATCAATCCAGCGAAGATCAAACACTTAAACAAGCCGTTGCAGACTTAGAAGTGCTCAGCAAAGACGTGCGAGAGGTCTTTAAAACACTCTCTGGGGATAATAAAAATTTGAATACTTTATATAATCAAACCCAATATCTTACCAAAGCTGTTTCAGATGCAGATCATTTCAAATCAAAAATAGGCAACATAACATTTATGTTACCGGGCAAAAGAGATTCTCAAAAAAGAATTTTAGACATTGCAGAAACCTTTAGAAAACAAATCATCGCTGAATATAATAAAATTTCTACCAAGCCTCTTGATCTTTTCACCACTTCCATTGTAAAAGCAGAAGAAGCTATAAAAAAAGACAGTGAAACAATGCTTCTCGATTTTGTTATGAACGTGGATATTTCGATCTGGAATAAAGCAGTAGCGCAGTTACAAAAGTTTGTTGTGGATAATTCTGCTGGTGATAATCGAGTAATTGACTCTCTCCATAAGATCCTAGAAATCAATACTGATGTTATTAATTTTATAAAACTTCCACTTCCAGAAAAAAGTGAACAACTTGATGAGTTTCGTTTCACCATCACGATGATAGATACTATAAAAACTGATCTCTCACAAGCTCAAAAAAATTCGGCATTTGTACAAGCGGGATGTCGAAAATTGCTTTTAACATGCTTATCATTAATAGAAGATATCGCCAAAAAAGCTCTTGATATTTTTGTAAACCAAAAACGCCAACAATTTCAAAATTAGTGTTGTTTCCAAACCTTAAACAATGCGCTGAACATGCGTAATCCACCGCGCAGTGTTAATTTGCTATCGGCTTGGTCATGCCAGACAGTGGGTATTTCTTTGATGATGAATTTATTTTTTTTGCATAAATATAATAACTCAACATCAAATGCCCACTGAGCAACTGTGAGTTGCGGTGTAATTTTTTCTATTACTAATCTTTTAAATAATTTTGCACCGCATTGATAATCGTAATACGATAATCCAAATAATAACCAAACATACGGTTCATAAATAATACGACTCCCTAACCTTTTATAAGCAGGCCGCTCAGGAGTAATCTTTGCTCCAGGCATATAGCGGCTTGCAATCACACCATCAACATCTCCAATTTTAAGCACTAAATCATAAAATGCTTGCGGTGCTGTTGCCATATCTGCATCAACAAAACCAATCAAATCATTTTTTCTTGTTAACGCATCAGCAAAACCAGCTTTAATTGCTAAACCTTTTCCAGCTTGTGGTAAATTAATAATTAAAATATTTGAAGTTAACTCATCGCGCACTTTTTCAACAACACCAAGTGTGTTATCTTTGCAACCATTGAGCACAATAAGAAGTTCAAATGAAAGATGAGTGCTGAGTTGTTTTTCTAAAAAAAATTGATGATATGCGCGCATTGTTCTTGCAATGCGCCCTTCTTCATTATACGCGGGGATTATAATACTTATTTTCATAAACATTACCTATAAAAAACAGAAAGAAAAATAATTCTTATGTAAGTATATCGTAAAACATTAAGCACGTAACAGATAATTGTGCTTTCTTGATTTTCTTTTTTTGTATATAATTTTTGCAAATGAAAAAAATTATATTTTTTATCAGATGTAAACAGCAAAGGAGTAACTGAGTGCAATAATATACGATAGTCTGAAAAATATAAAATAAATGTAGAGTTTTTTAAGGAATTATTATGCAAAAAAATATATTGGCTATTTTGAGTTTTATGTTGCTTGTAGGATCGACTAATGTGTCTCTGGCTAAAGATGATGCTTGGACCCCCCTTAAAAAAGTTTGTATAATAGCGGGAGTTACATCCATAGCTACGATGGGCAAATATACCTCAGATATGAATAAAGAGTATAGCAAAACAAATAAAAAAGCTGATCTAAAAATGCGTACGGCTAAGGTTATTGGAGCTGCTAGCTTATTGCTTGGTACTGATCTTCTTACGGGCGATACGAGCAATACGTATAAAAATTTAGCTAAAATAACTGCTTTTGGTATTGCTTCAGTCGCAGTTACTGATACTGTAGCAAACATTGTACGTGAAATACCTGGAGTAGGAGGACTTTTAACAGATCCTGTTGACGAGAATGGTAAAGAAGTAAAAGATTTAGGTGCTGCTGCACGTGTTCTTTTACTTTACGTTCCGGTAGCTGCGTTAGCTGTCAGCGCGGTCTCATCATCATCTTAAGTATAAAATAACTCATAAAAAAAGCCTTCTGATTTTCAGAAGGCTTTTAGAAAAAACAAGATGCTTATATTCAATTCCCACAAAACCATAGAAATTCTACAACAATTTCTACCCGCCAATCCAACTATCATAGAAGCGGGCGCATATGATGGTCGCGATACTAAAAAAATGGTCGCTCAGTGGCCGCACTGCACCATTCATGCATTTGAACCATTACCAGAGATTTATGAACGTTTAGAAAAAAACACCGCTCATTTGCCCCAAGTGAATCGCTATCCTGTTGCGCTCAGTGATCATGATGGCAGCGCCCTTTTTTATGTTTCAGAGCACCCAACAAAACCCGGCATTGCATCACAAGCAGGATCTTTGCATGCGCCAAAAGATAGACTTGATTATTCTCCTTTAATATTTCCACGTACTGCCCAGGTAAAAACAATAACTCTTGATACATGGGCGAATGAAAATCAAATACAATCAATAGATTTGCTCTGGCTTGATACACAAGGCCATGAACTTGCGATCCTGCAGTCTGCACCAAAAATGCTACAAAATATTAAAGTAATTCTTGCAGAAGTAGCATTTATTGATAGTTATGAAGCTATGCCACGCTATGAAGAAGTTGTTGCATGGATGACCACTCATGGATTTGAACACGTCGGAAGAGATTTTGCTGATATGACCAAGTCATTTTTTGGTAATGCGTTATTTGTTAGGAAATAAAAATAATCTCTATTTTTTTGGAAACCAAGGAATAAAGGTATTTGTTTTTTGTTTATATTCTTGATACGCAGGATTATCTTTCATTGCATTTTCAAGTAGTGGAACTCCCGTAACAAATCTGAGTAAGAATGTTATAGTAAGTGGCGTGATAAATGCTGTCCATCCATAAGGCACTGATAATGCAAGAAAATAGATGCCAATCCACATCACACTTTCACCAAAATAATTAGGGTGACGAGAATAACGCCACAACCCGGAATCCATAACTTTGCCTTTGTTTGCTGGATTATGTAGAAAAGTAAACAATTGGTTGTCGCTGATCATTTCAATACAATAGCCACAGATCCATATGATAATTCCCACAATATCCCATAATGATAATGCATGAGGAATAGTATAGATGTTAATCAACACAACAGCATAACTCATAATGGCAATCATAAATAATTGTCCAAATACCCAAAATGTATTAATAACTAATGCTTTTAAACCTTGCCATTTCCACGTAGTAAACCGCGGATCTTTACCAGTATAGCGTGTATATACATACAGAATCAGACGCGATGACCATAAAACAATGAATAGTGTCACCACAATTTGTTGTAACAGAAAACTACTCATGCGAAAAAACGTATAGAGCGCTACAAGCAACACTCCGCCACCCCAGGTAAAATTTGCAATGCTAGTGTCTTCTTTATAACAAGTGATAACAACCATACTTGAAAGATAAACAAATAAGAGAACGCTGAGCTCCATAAAATAAGAAATCATATCAATCCTTTTTTAGTTTTTATGCAATCACGACCAATTGAGTCTTCCATTTTTCATCGACATTGGCGCGTGATTTAATTTTAATAGTGTCTATAACTTTTTTTCCTGGTGCAACTTCTTTAATACTCTGAGGAAAAATCACCACTTTATTATTCCCCAGACGATGAACCCATCGCGTAAATTGTGATCCTGGGCGAATAAGACAATCAAAATCCATCATAGAAAAGAAATCTTCAAGTACATTGGTTTTGTGGCTATTATTTTCTTTTCTGTAATCGAAAGAAATACGAGGATTGTTGAGTTTATTTTTAAATCTTTTTGCCATTTTTTTTGGATTTTGGTCATCAGTAAAAATAAACACATATAAATTTTCTTCAGGAAACATTTGCGCGAGACGTTCCACTTGCGCGATAAAAAATTCTTCAGGGACAAAACGCAATGGGCAACGTTCTTTTTCATATGCAGTATCAGCAGCAAATGTTCCGCCATTTCTTACGTGTACTGCAACAGAAACAACACCATCAGGAATAGCAACTTTTTCTATTTCGTAACGAGGAACAATATTTCTTTTTAGCTCCGCGAGCAAAGCGGGATCAGACCAAGCTACTTCGATCTTGGTTCTCCAGCGACAAACATAAAGTGTATTATTATTGTTGTTTAATAAAACATCGAGCGGTACATTGAGTAGCTGCTTAGTGCGCGCAAACCGCTGCAAACAATCAGGTGTATATAGCGCCTCATTTTCATGCAACATGAGTTGATCAGAATAATCAAATGGTGGGCATAAAAGAGGAAGGCCATATTTCAGGGACAATGATTTTGCGCGAGCATATGAGGTTATATCATCACCAAACCGTCCACCATTAGCGCGCCAGGTGAGAGCACTAGACCCTTCTGTTGCTGATTTTGCCATGCAAGAAAATGAAATAAACGTCATAAAGCATAATAAAAAAATATTTTTCATAATGATCCTTTTTTTAGACCTATTTTTTTGTGTTCTTCGTGATACAGTGAAAGCGTAATACAAACACCATAACAAAAAAGGAATGTATGTGAAAAAATTCTTCACTCTTTTATTAATTGTTGTATTGAGTCATACAACTTTCATTTCCTCACGAGAAAAAATAAAATTGTATGCCCTCTATACACCCTCACACGAAGTCCTTAAAGATACATTTTTTTTACCATCTATTCAGGACGATTTTGAAGTTATTTGTGAATTTTGCGAACAAACATGCAAATCTGCAAAATTTATGAGCAAGGGGTGGACAAAAACGACGATGCGTAAAGTTGATTTGATCATTCGCGCTATTAAAGAAAATTGGGGTGAAATTTTTATTTTTTCAGACGTTGATATTCAATTTTTTGCTTCCATAGAAGAATACATTCTGGAATTGATGGAGGGCAAAGATATTATTATGCAACGCAACAATCCCGATGGCGTATTGTGTACCGGTTTTTTTGTATGTCGTGCAAATGAAAAAACATTGCGACTATGGAAAGATGTTAAAAAAACAATGCAAAAGAAAAAATTGAACAGCGATCAGATATCCTTTAATCAATGCATAAAAAAAAGAAGCAAAAAAAATCCTTATGGCCTGGTGTGGGATTATCTTCCGGATTGTTTTTTTGGCGCCGGAACACTCACTGCTTATACCGGATACCTGTGGAAGCGGGGACAAAAACTACCAATTCCCAAAAATATTGTGCTCCATCATGCCAATTGGACCAAAGGAGTAGCCAATAAAATTGCGCAACTTGAATATGTGCGATCTGAAGTAAATAAGAGAAAAGCAACAAAAAACTAATCTTGGGATGAATTTTTCACGCAAATAAATGACAACAGTGCGTTGTTTTGGTACATTTTTATACAAAGAAAACAACGCACTAATATAATTTATCAGTGGAAAAAAATGACCCCCCGAACATCCAAAGCTCTTTTGTTACAAAAACTCTATGAACCCTATAAAAAATGCTCCGCATGTCCACTGGGACTTAAAGTGCAACATAATTTTGTGTGCGGTAATGGCAACCCTCATACAAAACTCATACTTATTGGTGAAGCGCCAGGACAACATGAAGATGAACAAGGATTACCATTTGTTGGTAAATCCGGCATGTTGCTCACTAAAACACTTGAATGCCTGGGGATTGATAGAAAAGATATATTCATTACTAACATCGTAAAATGCCGCCCTCCAAACAACCGCAAGCCAACTTCTGAAGAAAGCAAAAAATATAAACATCTTTTTCTATTAAAAGAAATTGAAATCATCAAGCCTAAAGTTATTTGCACGCTGGGAGCAACAGCACTTGAAGGGCTACTAGAAAATCCCGTTAAAATGGGCGAAATGCACGGTAAACAGGTGCTTTTCGATAAAAATATCATTCTTATTCCCACCTATCATCCTGCATATATTTTACGAGATCCAAGGAAATTTAATGAATGGTTTGCGGACCTTCAAAAAGCTTGGAATTTGTCGCAGGAATGAATAGCCAAAAAATCAAAATTAGAAAACAAAAAGAAAGATCGCCCATGCTGTTGTCATCGAATGAATATACAACAAGAAATATCAAGAGGTGGTGCATAAGTGGTTGATAAGTGGTGCATAAGTGGTTGATAAGTGGTGCATAACTTTTTTTTCCTGCTTTTTTTCAATTTTTAAAATAGCGATCAGAAGGGAGACTTCATCGATTAGTCGATGAACCGGGCGATCTAGTCACTGTTTTCAGAGTTATGCACCACTTATCAACCACTTATGCACCACTCAATTAAAAAAAATTATAGCGATCAGATCGCTCTATTGGCGAAAAAAAGGGCGAGTTATGCACCACCCACCCATTCGCCTATTATCTTAAGATATATAAATATATATATAAGAAGAATAATAATAGTAGACTCGGCAGGTTTGGTAAAAAAAATTACGTGGGATCAGAATGCCTGGAAAAACCGGGTTTTACTGTTTTCTATTGCCAGAAAAAAATAATTGTAATAAGCTTGGATTATCGAGACTTGAAAATGCGCTTGCAGCATCTTTTTTTTTGCTGTCGAAGTCAAATCTAGTCAAAACGATTTCCTTTGTCGTTGAAAAAGCATTATTTATCATCATTTGAGGTTACTTGTGAAACTTGCGGACGTAATAGACGAATTAGTTGAAGAGCGTGGATTGGAAAGAGATTCCTTGGGGGCTATAGTGTGCGAAGGCATGCTTGCTGCTTATCAGCGGAAATACCCAGATCTCAACCTGAAGGTAGAAGAAGATTCTGCAACAGGAGATCTTGCTGTTCTTGTTCAAAAAAACGTCGTTGCAAATGTTGATGATGAATATAGCGAAATTTCTCTCAAAAAGGCGCGAAACATCAACAAAGATGCAGCTTTAGACGACACGCTTTGGGTTCCATTTGAAGGTCAAATTGGCCGCGTAGAAGTACTCAGAGCTCGTCAAGTAATTGCAAGCAGAATCAAACAGGTTGAAGCTCGCATCGTCTATGATCTTTTCAAAAACAAGCAGGGCCAAATTGTTATTGGAACTGTGCATAAAACAGAGCGTAATGGTATATCCGTTAAGTTTGGCGATGTTTATGCGTTTTTGCCCTATTCTCTCTCTATTCCTGGCGAAAAATTCGCCGTAGGTTACACTATTCGTGCTTTGTTGAAAGAGGTTCTGGTTGAGCCTCAAGGCGATTATCAGCTTATTTTGGACCGTGTTTCTCCAGAATTTTTGGCCGCTCTTTTTGAGTTGGAAATTCCAGAAGTATTCGAGAAATTGGTCGAAATTAAAAAGATTGTTCGTTCTCCGGGGTATAAATCAAAAGTTGCCGTTTCTTCTCACGATAGAAACATCGATCCAGTTGGAACGTGTGTGGGCGTGGGCGGTAGTCGTATAAAGCCGATTCTCAAAGAGCTCAGTGGTGAAACTATAGACGTTTTTCTGTGGAGCGATTCTCTACCATTGTTTGTAAAAAATTCTTTAAAGCCTGCCGTGATTGACCGAGTAGAGGTAAGTTCGGATAATACTGTGGCTCGTGTATGGCTCAATGAAGATCAAAGATCGTTTGCTATTGGAAAAGGCGGACAAAATATATCGCTGGCATCTCAAATCACCGGGGTAAGCATTCAGTTGGTGAGAGAAGAAGAGTCGGCAGCAAAAAAAGATGATGATGAAGAGTTAACCGACGATCAAGACTAAAAAAAGAGAGATGCTTAATTTTTTATTATGCGAATATATGAATTTGCCCAATTGAACAACGTTTCGAGCAAAGATCTTATAGATAAATTGCATGCACATGGCTTTGATGTCAAAAGTCACATGTCTGTTTTGAATGAAAAAGCTCTTTCTTTCCTGGATAAATTATTTGCAAAGTCTAATGTAAGCGTCAGTGAAAAACCTGAAAAAATTGAATCATCAGAAGAATCAAAACCTGTTAAGACGATTGAAACTACAGTGCCTGAATTATCACAAACAACTAAGGTAACGCCACAATCAAAAGCGATGCCAAAAAAGTCTGAAAACAAAAGGTCTTTTACCGCTGAAACACCTTCTGAAAAAATCGAAAAAAAAGAATCCTCCTTCGCCAAGGCTTCGGCGGACGGGCAGGTGATTGCTTCGTCTCCTATTGAGCTTGTTGTGCATCCTATGAGCGTCGCTGAATTTGCTGAAAAAATTAAAAAATCTGTCACTGATGTTATTGTTACTCTCCTCAAGTGGGGTATCGTCTCTACAAAAAATCAAATTATTTCCGAAGATGTGGTGCAGCGACTTGCTGAACATTATCTTGTTTCGGTGGTAAAAGCTTCTGCACCGCAGGAATCAACAGAAGTCAAAAAAGAAACAATGACCAGCCTGAATTTGGAAAAGCGACCGCCTGTTGTGGTGGTTGTGGGTCATGTTGATCATGGTAAAACAACATTGCTTGATTATATCAGAAAAACACGTGTTGCATTCAAAGAAAAAGGTGGAATAACTCAGCATTTAGGAGCTTATGAAGCAACAACTCCTCACGGCAATATTGTTTTTCTTGATACACCGGGACATGAAGCTTTCGTAAAAATTAGACAACGTGGTATTAAGGTTGCCGACATAGTTATTCTTATCGTTGCAGCGGATGATGGTGTAATGCCTCAAACTATTGAAGCAATAAAATATGCTCTTTCTACCAAAGTTCCTATAGTTGTTGCAATTAATAAGGTCGATAAAGTCGATACCGCTCGCTTGGATGTGATTAAAAGACAACTCAATCAATATGGAATTACCGTAGAAGATTGGGGCGGCGATGTTATTTGTGTTCCCATTTCAGCAAAAGAAGGAACAGGAGTTGATCGCTTGCTCGATATGGTTGCATTGCAAGCAGAAATGATGGAATTGCGCGCTGAAATTAATGTTCCTGCTGATGGATATATTCTTGAAGCAAGTTCTGAAAAAGGCCGCGGTTGGGTGGTAACAATCATTGCTCAAAATGGCATATTAAAAGTTGGTGATTATGTGTTGTGCGGCAGCACCTCAGGACACATTAGTTCTCTTTTTGATTCTCATGGTAAACGTCTTAAATCAGCTCATCCTGCTATACCTGTGCAAGCTGCTGGTTTTGATGGTAGACCTGAAGCGGGCGACTTTTTCCAAGTGGTATCAAAAAGTGAATACTTAAAAGCAAAATCGGCAGGAGAAGGTAAAGTTTCTCTCGCTGGTAAGCGTTTTATGTATGAAAATGGAATCAATGTTTTGGTCAAAGCAGACAATCACTCCTCGCTTGAAGCGATTGTTGAAGGAATTGACCGTCTTTCTAAAAAATTAAAAAAAGGATTCAACGTTTTACGTCAAGATGTTGGGGATGTGAATGAAGGCGATATAGAATTCGCATTTAATACTGGCGCTCGTATTGTTTGTTTTAATGTAAAAACGGAAACAAATGCGCAAGATCTTGCAGGTCGCAGAAAAGTTTCTATTTTATATTATGGAATCATTTATAAGCTTCTTGAGGATTTGGATTCTATAGCAGAAGCTGCAAAAGATATTGAAATGGTTCGTACCAAAATAGGTGAAGCTTCGGTATTACGTGTATTTGATATTAAAAAAGTGGGAGTTATTGCGGGAGCTATTATGCGTGATGGTCGCTTTACTCGCGATGGGTATGCTGTCATATGGCGCGGAAAAACAAAGGTTGGAGAAGGAAAAATCACGAGTCTGCAACGAGACAAAAAAACAGTGAAAGAAGTCTTTTCTGGTTTTGAGTGCGCGTTTATGGTGGATGGTTTTACCGATTGGATGGAAGACGATCGCGTTGAATGCTTTATTGATGTTCCCAAAAAATAAATATTTTTCTTGTTTTTAAATTGTGATAAAAAAATAATTCTTTGACGCCGCTTATAGCGGCGTTTTTTTAGTAATGATATCCAAAAAAATAAAAGGGTAAAAAGATATGAGTTCACCGATATCTGTTGCAACATTATTAGAAGAAGTGCGTCATTCATCAATAAAATTTATTGTTGTAACGGGTGGCGTTTGCTCATCAATTGGAAAGGGAATTTTAATAGCATCTCTTGGTGTTTTACTCAAAGAGGCCGGATATTCTGTTTTGATTCTTAAATGGGATCCTTATCTTAATGTTGACCCCGGAACTATGTCTCCCTTGGTTCACGGAGAAGTTTTTGTTACGGCAGATGGAGCAGAAACTGATTTAGACTTAGGTCATTATGAGCGATTGGTAGGACTTAATTTAGGTCGCGATTCTTCTGTATCGTCTGGTCAAATATATAAAGAAGTTCTGGAAGGAGAGCGTGAAGGGCGTTTTCTAGGTAAATGTATCCAAATGGTGCCTCATGTGGTAGATGTTGCTAAAAAACGTTTACTAGAATATGCATTGCGCCATAACGTTGATTTTGTATTGCTGGAAATAGGCGGTACTGTTGGAGACATTGAAGGCGAATTTTTTTTGGAAGCAATTAGACAATTAAAAATGGATTTGGGATCGAAGCACGTGATGCATTCTCATTTAAGCTTAGTTCCTTTTCTTAATTGGGCCAATGAAGTAAAAACGAAACCAACGCAACATAGCGTTATGGCGTTAAAAAGGGCGGGGCTTGTGCCAGATTGTTTATTCTTACGTGCTGATACTGCTATTGAACAGCAATCAATTAATAAACTTTCTGTTATGTGTGAAGTGAAGAATGAATATATTTTTCAGGTATTAACAGCAGAGCCCGTATATAAAGTATTTCCTAATCTCCAAGCTCAAAATATTGGAGAAAAAATTCAAAAATTTTTCAATCTACCTGCAATAAGACAATCGGATCTGTCTCAGTGGAATACATTTATTGACAATATAGCGCGAAGTAAAAAAACTTTAACGGTTGGGCTTATTGCAAAATATGTAGGAAGCAATGATCCTTATATCAGCGTAATAGAAGCAATTAAATCATCTGCTTACCATTGTAACTATCAAGTGAAAATAGTGACTATTGAAGCAGAAAAATTAGAAAAAGAGTCTTACGATCAGGAAAATAGCGAATCATGGAAAGCTCTCAAGAGCGTGCAAGGAATCGTTGTGCCGGGCGGATTTGATTCGCGGGGTGTAGAAGGTAAAATTTTTGCATGTAAATGGGCTCGCGAACAACGTATTCCTTACCTTGGGCTTTGTCTTGGTATGCAAATTATGATTATAGAAAGTGCACGATCTTTATTGCATTTGCCCACTGCAAATAGTACGGAATTTGATGCAAACACATCAGATCCGGTGATTTGCTTGATGAGTGAACAAGAAAATATAACCACAAAAGGTGCAAATATGCGTTTAGGGTCTTATTTATGTACGCTGGAAAAAGATTCTCAAGCTTATAACGCTTATAAAACAAGCACCGTGTGGGAACGACATAGACACCGCTATGAAGTAAATAAGGCATATAAAGAAAGATTACAAAAAGTGGGTATTCTATTTTCAGGGAATAATGTTGCAATGGATCTTGTTGAGATAGCTGAGGTAAAAAATCATCCATTTATGGTGGGATCTCAGTTCCATCCTGAGTTTCAATCGTCACCAGTGAAAGTTCATCCTCTGTTTCAAAGCTTTATTGAGGTGGTAGCGTGCAAGTCAGCAAAAAATACGCAATGTACCTTAAATAAAGACTTTTTTGGCAAAAAAGAGCTTGAATAAGCTTTCTTTTTAATAAAATAAAAAAGATGTTGTTTTTTGTTTGTTTTTTAATAAAGCAACACACATTTGTGTAAAAGTGCCTCTTTCTTAGAGGTTTTGCATGTTGTTACGCAAATTTAAATAAAAAAAAGATTGTTTTTTATTTGAGCATCTTCAAAATGAGTAATGCTTTTACTTATGATTGATTCCTTTTTATCAGTGGTTAGTTAAAAGGAATGATTGAAAGCACTGTTTTGGTGACGAGATAATGGATTATATTTTTGGATGAAATACTACAATTTCTTCTTAGCTCACTTTTGAAATATAATCTATTATCTCTTTAGCCCCCTACGAAGCCTTGGCGAAGTATGGGGACCCCGTTTTAAGAAAAGAAATTTCTCCATCCCGTTCGCCCTGCCGTGTCCTCCATAGCTTTAGCGAAGGAGGGAGTGTTTTCCGAAGTTCTTACACAAGAAAAAGTATCGAAGGGTTATTCACCCACGTCTAATAATTTTCGTGTCTTTTTACTCAACAAGTCTTCCAAAATATCCATATTTTTTCTATAGTCAGCAAGTTCGGTTCGGGGTGTTTCAAGTATTTTAGGAACATCAAATAATGCAGGATCGTTGAATAAAAGTTCAAACGCATTCAATCCCATCTTTCCTTTTCCAATATCAGTATGCCGATCAACGCGTGATCCCAGATCTTTTTGAGAGTCATTAACATGGATGGCTTTTAATTTATGCATTCCAATGACGGTATCAAAATGTTTCCACATATCGTGATATGCTTTTTCTGTTCTTGCATCATATCCTGCTGCAAACAGGTGGCAAGTATCGATACATATGCCAACTCGTCTTTTTTGATCCACCTGTTTAATGATTTCTGCCAATTGTTCAAAGGTGTAGCCTACTTGACTGCCTTGACCGGCCATAGTCTCAAGCAAAAGCATGCCGTCAGGTATGTGTGCAAGAAGCTTATTGATGTTCTTACTAATTTGAGCTAAGCATGATTTTTCATCGGTATTGGTATGAGATCCGGGGTGTATTATGAGTTGTGGTATGCCTAAGTCTGCACATCTTTGGAGTTCTATCTTAAGAGCCTCAAGTGATTTTTTTTCGAGATCGGGATTTGAAGATCCGATATTAAGAAGGTACGATGCGTGAGCAACAACGGACTTAATGGACGATTTTTTCCAAGTCTGCTTGAACAGCTCTATTTCTTCGTCGGAAAGCGCTTTTGCGTGCCATTGTCGATTGCTTTTAGTAAATATTTGTATGGCCGTGCACCCAATGGATTCTCCCCGCTCAATGGCTTTGTTAATTCCGCCAGCAATTGACATGTGGGCACCGAATAAAAGTGAATGTTTTTTTTTCATAAAAATCCTTTTGCAAAGCCGCTTTTGGTTGACAAAGTAGGGTAATAGAGTACTCTATTTCATAGTAATCTATTCAAATAAAATTTCGAATTTTTTACCTATTTATATCAATTTTGTTTTACCCTATCCCGCAATTGAAGGAAGACATGCACATCAAGAGGTATTTGTTAGCAGCTTTTATACTGCAACTCTTTGCTGTTGGTTTATCGCAGGCTGAACTAAGAACCACGTACAATGATTTAGATTTTATTTTTTCAGGCGTGTTTAAACCAGAAACATTTTATGGAAAAAATATTAACTGGTTAAACAATGATAACGATTTTGACAAGTCATATTACTCTCGACACGTATTGGATCTTACTTTTGATGTCTTGTATGGCAAGCAAACTTATGGAAGCAAGATATTAGAATTCTTGTTCCAGCTTCGTAATAAAGGTGTTTGGGGAAATCCAGAAAGTATAGCGAGCACCACATTTGCAGATATCAAAGTTTTGAATGCTATTAGAGGAACTCATAAACACGGATTTCCGCGTCATATATTTTGGATTAGGCAATTATGGTTGCAATTCAATCTTAACCAAGCAGCAAATTTACCATTCAAAAATACGCATTCCTTTACCATTGGATCATTTCCCTTCCAGTTGGGTCGTGGTATTGCTCTTGGTGATGCTTATGCTGTTGGTCCTGAAATTCTTGGTTTCTGGGCAGATAGTGCGGTTGATCAGTATGCCTTTGGCGCGAAATTCTCAGGAGATATTTTTGCCGATATCTTATCCTATGATCTGTATACCGCTATTTTACAAAATAATAGTACCGGATTAGCAGATACTGAAAAAGTAGTCTATGCCCAAGAATTTGGAGGGCTCACCAATCCTGAGCGTGGATTTGGTAAGATCAATTATATCGTTGCAGGACGATTCAATTGGACTATTTTTGACAATGATTGGCTTGGGAAAATGACTGCAGAGCCATATGGTTTATACAACAATGATCCTGAGCAAAAAATTGAATTTCCGGGTGATGCTTCAAGCAAACTAGGAACAGTAGGGTTGGCTTCTGAATTTTATGGTAAACGATTTGAATTTGGTTTTGATTATGCGGTTAACTTTGGACAGCAGCGCGTTAAAGGCTGGGATCGCAATATTATCAGAGAGAATAACAGAGGCGGCGTTGTTACGTTGGTGAATGATCAAGTAACGGCAACGTATACAAACAACAGTGGTATTATTGTTACCGATGAACCAGTTCCTTTTGTTGCAGACTCAGAGGCGCAAAAAATTATTGATAGAACGTTCCGAAATGAATCCCAAAATGGTCAAGTAATTGGTACAGTTCCTGCATTTGGATATTTATTGCCTGTTGCTGCATCAGATATTGTGCTGACGAATAAAAAAGCTCGTTTTGGAAATCCTTACACTAACAAATATAATGGATGGATGTTTGTAACAGACGCTGCCTATTCATTTTTGGAGAAAGATCTATTAGTTGCTATTGCTGCTGGTATAACTTCAGGAGACGATAATCCTAACTTTGAAACCAAAGATGGAAATTATGATGGATTTATCGGATTGCAAGAAGTTTATTCTGGAAAACGTGTCAGAAGCGTGTTCTTGCTTGGTGGTGCAGGAAGATTAAAACGTCTTCTTTCAACACCTGCCGCATCAGATGTTCAAGCGCCGAGCACCAAAGCGCAAGCGGTTTCTGGATTTACCAATTTGGTCTTCTGTGGTACATCGTTGAAATGGAAGCCTAAATCATGGAAAAAGCCGTTTGAAATTAATCCTAACGTGTTAGCGTTGTGGCAAGAACGTCAAATTGGTAACGCACGAACATTCCTTGGTGTCGAGACAGGATTGTTTATCAACTATAGTTTACTCAAAGATCTTAAATTGTTCTGGGTATCATCAATGTTCTTCCCGGGCTCTCATTATAAAGATCGCAGGGGCACGCCGGTGCTTACCGATGAAGAAAGAGCGTTTGAAAATAGTCAAAATCCTACTGCTAGACAAGATCGTATTGCTGGCTTGGGTAACAACGTAGCATATACGTTTAACTTAGGGTTGATCTATACGTTCTAATAATTAGTGATTAATTTATCTGAAAAATAAAAAGTAGCACTGCATTTTTGTGGTGCTACTTTTTTTGTTGCACAAAGCTACATTACTGCTACAATAAGGCCAGTTTTTTTATTTTATACCAAAAGGAAGTAGGTGAAGATCAAAAATATTTTGTTCGTTCTTTCAGTTTTCAACCTAGTAGTTGCAATGGAACAGGCGGTACCTGTTATTGACTGGGATAAGTTTGTGGAGCAATATCCATTGAAAGGTACGCTTGTTAAGGTAGCTCTTTCTGAAAAGTATTTAATATCTGCTGGATCGTATAACGAACGTGCTTGTATTCATATTGAAGACGCTGGTAAAGATGAAATACTCGATTCACTTTCTATATTTGATAGAAAAACAAAGAAAAAAATTAATGAAATTAATATTCCTCAGTGTAATTATTATTACAACTCGATAAAAGAAATTCGTTTACATAAAAATTCTGTGTTAATAAAGGCTTGTAATCCAATATTCATAGCTGATATTCATAATCCAGAATCTATTCAAGAGATTTCGTTATATAAAAACACCCGGTCTGATAGCGTCGACCAACGTTCTTATTATTGTTCAGCAATTGCTCTAAGTGAAAAATATTTTGCTACTGGTTTTAGTAAAGGTTTTACCGTACGTAATATGAATGGCCTGAGGATGATGCATATAGAACGTGACAAGCAAGTTTCAGCACTTTCTTTGAAGGAGGATCGAGTGGCAGTTGGATTTGAAGATGGAACAACTCGAATATACGATATTCCAATGAAAAGAGAATTAATTGATTGTAAGGATATTGGTTGGGTTCGTTTGGTTGATTTTTTTGAAGAATATGTACTTATTGTCGCTAAAAAGAATTGGGAATTTTTTATAATACGCTTGTATGACGCAGTGACCGGTGAAAAAAAAGCTGAACACGAGCATAAAGGAAATCTTTATGATGCCGCCCATGCAAATGGTCGTTTGTTTACTCATGCAACGCTTGATAAAACCGATGTAACTTCGATTGATATATTTAACATACTGACAGGGGAAAAAGAATTTCATGTATCAACACAAGATACAGCGAATTTTCCCGTTATTGCTGCCCATGATGATAGTTTTGTAATCCCAAAGGCTAATCCTTGTTGGAGACATGAAGTATATAATCTTAAAGACGGTGGATTGCAAGCAAAATAATCTGCACAGTTAAAAAAATTAGAATTTAAAAAGGGTAGGGTATAAACACGCTACCCTTTGTTTTGTATGGGATAAAATTGACAACTCAATGATGTTCGTGTTTACTGCTATGTGATTTTTATCTCATACAAAATAAAGAAGGACATAATGAAAAAATTATTTTGTTATATAGCACTAGGTGTTGCTTTTTTTGCCATAGGATCCCAGCAACCTACACCTATTCGAGAATCTTTTGGAGAAGGGCAGTGGCCGCAAAAGCCCCAGCATGCGGAACCTCAGCCCATTAGACATAGTTTTGGACACGATAGTCCTTATAGTGGTTTTTATGGACCTGGCCGAAAGGAATTGGATGAACAATGGTTACAACAAGGTTCCGCTTCAGGTGTTGCATCTAAAGCTAAGAAAAATAAACCTTCCGGCACATAATCATTAAGAATTTAGAAGTTTAAAAAGGGTAGCGTGTTTATACGCTACCCTTTGTTTTTGGTTGTGGTACAATGATTATTAGGCAATTTAAACATTTGACTCGCATTTATTTTTTTAAGGAATTTGGTATGCAACTATCTGAACGCACGGTTGCGTGTGGATTGATCAATGAGCAGCATTTAAATAAAGAAGTTTGTCTTGCAGGATGGGTTCATCGACGCCGTGATCATGGCGGTCTTATTTTTATTGATTTACGCGATCGTACCGGGTTGATGCAGTTGGTGGTGAATACCGAAAATTCCTCAACAGTGCATGAAATTGCTCATAAACTTCGCTCAGAATATGTTATTAGCGTGTGCGGCACCGTCGTGGAGCGAGTGCCAGAAACGGTTAATAAAGAACTAGCAACGGGCAAATGGGAACTGCTTGTTGATAAAATTGAAATTTTAAATTCCTCAAAACCGCTTCCTTTTGCTATTGAAACCACAGACTCTATCGATGAAGAGCTTCGCTTAAAATATCGTTATCTTGATTTACGTCGTCCTGAAATGCACCAAAATTTTGCATTGCGCCATAAAGTTATTTACGCAATGCGTCAATTTTTAAATGAGCAAGGCTTTTACGAAATAGAAACTCCTATTTTAACTAAAAATACGCCCGAAGGCGCACGAGAATTTTTGGTTCCAAGTCGAATTCATCCCGGCTCTTTTTATGCGTTGCCCCAGTCACCACAGCTCTATAAACAAATTCTGATGTGCGGTGGTATGGAACGATATTTTCAAGTTGCGCGCTGTTTTCGTGATGAAGATTTACGAGCAGATCGTCAGCCAGAATTTACGCAACTTGATATTGAGATGTCCTTCATTCAGGAAAAAGATATACAGAGTTTGATTGAACGTTTACTTAAATATGTTTTTTCTGCCGTTCTTGGAAAAGATTTACCGATACCATTTAAGCGCTTAACTTATGACGAAGCATTTTCTTCATATGGTTCTGATAAGCCTGATTTGCGCTATGGTTTAAAAATCAGTGATTTTACGCAAGCATTTGCAGATACTGAACTAAAATTTTTACGTGATGTCATTAATAAAGGTGAAAAAATTGGTGGTGTGCATGTTGCAGGCCACAAGTTCACCCATTCTGAATTAAATCGTTGGGTTGATAAAGCGCAAAAGTTGGGAGCAAAAGGATTGCTATGGATAGATCTTGAAAGTCCTGATGCAATTAGTTCGCCGGTTGCTAAATTTTTACCCAAAGATTTTTTTGCACGAGCAGCGCAAGCATGTGAGGGCATAGAAAATGGCAGCGTGCTTTTCATTGTTGCAGGAGAATATGAAACTGCGTGGGAAATATTAGGCAGCTTGCGTCAAGAACTTGCAAGAGAACTCGCTATTATTCCGCAAGGTGAGTTCAATTTCTCTTGGGTCACTGATTTTCCGTTGCTTGAATATGATAAAAAAGATAAATCATGGAATGCAAAACACCATCCATTTACGTCTCCCAATAAAAGTTGGGAAGGGCAAGAACTCGGGGCTATTAAAGCACGTGCTTACGACGTTGTGCTCAATGGCATAGAACTTGGCGGTGGATCAATTCGTATTCACGATCGCACTGTTCAAGAAAAAGTATTTAATCTTCTTGGTTTGAGTAAAGAAGAAGTTGAGTCTAAATTTGGATTCTTGCTTGAAGCACAAGAATTAGGATTTCCTCCACATGGTGGTATTGCGCTTGGTCTTGATCGCTTTATCATGTTGCTAACAAATTCAATATCTATTCGTGAAGTTATCGCGTTTCCAAAAACGGCACGTGGTATTGATCCGATGATGGAATGTCCAACACCGGGAGAAAACAAGCACATAAAAGAATATGGGCTGCAGCTCATACCTACAAAAAAAGAGTAACAAACAAATAAAAAATCACCTGGTAAAAACCAGGTGATTTTTTTTATGGTGAAAAAAGAGTTTCGAAACAGTAATGACTATAGCTTTCCTTTCGTTCTTATGTGGGGTCCCCAATTAGAACGAGCCTACTTCGCATAAAGCTACGAAGGCCGCGGGTGAAGATTGGGGTAAAAACAGTAAGGAGTAATTTTATGATCATACAAGATATTCATGCGCGTGAGATTTATGATTCACGCGGAATACCAACAATTGAATGCGATCTTTTTTTAAGTGATGGCATGATGGTTTCTGCTTGTGTTCCTGCAGGTACTTCTCGCGGCGTATATGAGGCGGTAGAATTGCGTGATGGGGGCAGTCGTTTAATGGGCCTTGGTGTGCAAAAAGCAGTGGATATAATACATAATGTGATCGCGCCTATTATCGTTGATAGAACACCTGATTTGGTTGCAATTGATCAAGAATTATTGAATCTTGATCAGACTATTAATAAATCTCATCTTGGTGCAAATGCGATGCTTGCAACAAGTATGGCGGTGTGCCGATCGCAAGCGTATGTAGAAGGGGTTGAATTGTATGAATTCATCGCGCATCTTTTAGACTATTCTACTGTTGCGTTACCAACTCCGATGTTCAATATGCTGGGTGGCGGCATGCACACAGATAATAATTTGGATATTCAAGAAATACTGGTAGTACCGACTAAAGAACTTTCATTCCATGAAGCAATGGAAACGGGAGTTTCTATATTTCATGCGTTAAAAAAAATCTTAAAAAATAAAAATAAAATCACGGCAATTGGTTGTGAAGGAGGTTTTGTTCCTTCTTTTAAAGATGAGCGTGAAGCGCTTGATACGTTGATGGAAGCGGTTAATGCATCAGATAGGGGTGAGAATGTAATGCTCGCATTTGATATGGCAGCATCTCATTTGTATCATCATGATACGGGATTATATCAATGGTTTGGCAAGCAGATTTCTGCACATGAATTGATTGAAAAGTATAATTCTTTAGTTTCTCAATATCCGATTTTTTCAATTGAAGATGGTTTAGACCAAGCAGATTGGATGGGCTGGACAGCAATGAAAAAGCAACTGGGATCACGCGTAAAATTGATCGGAGATGATCTTTTTGTCACTGATGCACAGCGCATCTGGAATGGTATAGAAAATGATTGTGCTTCTGGTGCCATTATTAAACCAAACCAAATTGGCACCATAACTGAAACATTGCAAGCAATTGCTTTGTGCAGGGAGCATGGATGGGATACTATTGTTTCTCATCGTTCTGGCGAGACTAATGATTCATTTATTGCAGATCTTGCCGTCGGCGTGAGCGCAGAGCTTATTAAAGCGGGAGGATGTTCTCGCGGTGAGCGTATGGCAAAATATAATCGGTTGTTAACAATAGAAGAAGATTTATTGGAAGTGTATTAAATAAAAAGGACCACTTTATAAGTGGTCCTCATCATTTGTTAAATTACGTATTCCTAATCAGCAATCTGTGCCATACTGCCTTCTTGAATGTATCCCTTATCAATATTGTTGCTTAGTGAAAGGCCAGACTCTGTTTTTTTAGTAAGCCCCATGTAAGGTCCTGTTTGCGGATATACATTGGGCGATTTTGCTGGATTAAAGGTAATATATTTTGTTTTATCTGTTGGAAGTATTTTTTTATAGATGTTAACAGATATGCCCGGTTCTTCTTGTATTAAAAGATATACGGGTTGATTATCAGTAATGGTGCGTTGACCAGCGTAACCTGCTGGTATTCTAAAAACTTGTTTTTTAGTGTTACCGATTTTTATGGTGACGGTAATTTCTTTATTTGCTTTATTATATAGTTCAAAATTTGCAACAGCGTATACTGTTGAACTGAATGTCATCAGTGAACAGATCATACCAATTGCGAGAGTCATTATTTTTGTGTGTTTCATAACCCATCTCCTTTTTTACTTCTTTTATTTCTTCAAAATAATTTGAGATTGCCCAAGGTTACTCCCAAGGGGATATCCCGAATCAGATTTTCCTGAAAGTCCCATTAAAGTACCCGTTTGCGGATATAAAGCGGGGCTTTTTGCAGGGTTCCACGTTACGTATTTTGTTTTTCCGGGAGCGGTAAGTTCATAAACGGCATTTGGCTGCGGAGTTAAAGCTCCTGACATAAATGTTTTTGAAACATTTTTTGTTGGCTGATTATAAATACCAAGACGTATTGGCTTGTTGGTATCAACAGTAAGGAGGAATTTTTTGTTAGAGAGAACATCTTGAACAGTTAACTCTCCATCGACCAAAAGTGCAGCTGTGATGGTGTTTGAAGCCTTATTATAAAGCTCAAAACCAGGACCCTGCGTTTTTTTAAGCAATTCCGTGGTACTTGCCTGTACTGACACAAAACCCATTGAGCCAATGATTAATGCGCCCAGAAGCGTCTTTTTGATATTTTTCATACCATTCTCCTGAAATAAAAAACTATTATATGCTTTGTTTTATATCATGATTGTAACTAATTTTTTATTCAGATTGCAACAATTTGGTCAAAATAAGAGAAATGAGGAAAAAAAAGCAATAAAAAACACCCTGCAGATCTTCAATATGAAGATCTGCAGGGTGTTTTTATTAATTAGTTATGTTTGTAAGAATGGATTAGGATCGTCTTTCACTATATTTTTCAAATCAGGTAAATATTCATTCGTAACGGGCAGTTGTTTGGTATTTGCAGCGATCGTAATTTCTGCTTTTCGGGTTATGCGGTCGGTGCTATCAATAGTATCAAATTCACGATTAGATGCTTTCTTTAACTCTTTTTCAGATAAATTACGATATGCTGCAAGATTCGCATCTCGAGCGGCAAACGCATCAAGTTCCATTGCAGAGTTAGCATCGCCTTGAAAGAACCAACGAGTGATAGGGTCTTTGAGTGAGTCAAACAAATCTTCTCGTGCATAATCTTTTGCAAGATCAATATAGTCTTGCGTATATTCATTGACCCCTTTGCGCAGACGAGGTTCAATAATAGTTGGAGAAATGAATACCGTAAGATTATTTTTTGTTACTGTTTTAGCTTTACGCTTGAAAAACCAACCAAGTATCGGAATTTTACCTAAGAGTGGCGTTTCTGAAATAGTATCGGCAACATTTGTTCGGATTAATCCACCAAGTACAAAAATGCCACCATTTTTAACGTAGGCATTTGTTTCTACCGTTCGAATGTTTTTAATATTTTGATCACTCAGCTGCCATTCATCAATATCAACAAGAACCTGTAAATTGACGGTGTTTGCAGAGCTGATGCGGGGAGTTATTTTAACAACCAGATTAGCAGCGATCGGTTTAAATTTAATAGTAACTGCACCACCATAGTAATTACCTGCGATATCTTTTACCTGATCTTTTAACCAACGCGTTTGTCCAATGGTCACAATCGCTTCTTGGTTGGTTCTTGTTATAATGTGAGGATGTGAAAGTACTTTAGAACTCGTAAAAGATTGGAGCAATTCCCAAATGCTCCAGGTGCGTCCATCATTATCATTCAAAGAAAGCATAGTAGTGCCTGAACCAGCAAAATCAGCAAGATTTTTAGTGGCACCCGACGATGGATTTGAAAGTTGACCATCGTCGTTAAAAGCATTTTTAAGAAGATTAGAATTGACCGTGGCAGAGGCAGGAGTTCCTCCTGCCGTGTTGAGTTCACTAGGGATTACCTGACTGAATTGAGCTGATTGAAATGCCATATCATCAGGAAAAGGGACTTTGTCAGGAATACGAGTTTGAGAACCAAGCAGGCGAGCATCGGCAGCTGTCAAATCTGCTACCAAAACTTCAATGAGCACCTGTTTTTGGGGAACGTCTAACTGCTCAATCAATTTTTTTATCTGTTTCCAATCATCGTTACGTGCAGCGACAACTAAATTGTTTCCTCCGTAATAGGTAAACTTTTGTTTTTTAATTGCGGTATTGGCGTTATCACCGCCTCGATTGGAAGGACTATCAGTATAAATAATGACTTTGTCAAAAAAGCGTTCCACGCCGCCACCACCTTTTGGTCCACCAGCGCTTGCTTGGTTTGGCCCTCCGCTATCTCCAGAGCCTTGAACGACACTATTTAATACAGGAGCAAGTCGATCTGCATCAAGATATTGTAAATGATAGACATGTAACATCGATTCGCCACTATCAGGAGCAACATCAATATATTTAACAATAAAATCTTTGAGGCGTTGAATTGCTTGCGGGCGACCAAGAATAAGTAATTTATTTAAATGAGTTTGTTGATCAAGGGCAATTACTTTCGTAAAACCAGAAAAATAGGGAACCTCTTTTGCTTTTTTTGTATCAAGACGATATGGATTAGCATTTTCTGAGAGCACCAATTCTTTGTTGATTAATTGAGCAACGGTGCTTGCAGACGTGTGATGAAGGGAAATAATATCAATTTTTTCTTGAAAATCAACCCGATCAAGCTCCAAAATAATGCGCATTGCAGCACGTATATCATTTGATCGTGCAACGATTAATAATCCGTTTGTTACCGGATCAGCTTTATGAACAGTTCCTTCCGGAAGAAGATCTTTTAAAATGCCATTAATTTCATTTTCTGGTTGATCAGAAACCTTCATATTTGCAAAATAGTAAAGATAGCGAATGGGTTGATCGTTATTAGGTAAATCAGTGGGATCAACGCCGATATAGGTTGGCAAGGGCTCTCGTGACATCACGTCTTTGCCATTTTTAATTACTCTAATGAGAGATCCTTGAGGAACAATAAAAAATCCCGCAACATCAAGTAATGTATTCAACAAATCCCACGCTTGAGATATTGTCATTTTTTCTTCAATATGCAGGGTGACCTTGACGTTGAGAATATCTCCCGGAGGGAAAATAACATTCAGACCTTTTGTAGCAGCCAATTCATTGATAATCGCGCTTATATCTTCATTGTGATAATTGAAGGTAATATCAGCAACTTCTTCGTCTGATGCGATTTCAGCAACAGCCTTTCGTGCTTTATTTTTGCACTGAAGAAAAGGCGTGGCACATAAGCTAAGGATGAGACAAGAAAAAAAGAGATTTTGTTGTATAGTATTTATTATTTTCATCTATCTTAGTTCCTTAGGTGGCGGTGTTTTCCACTTTTGGCAGCAATGTTGAGATGGTAAGTGCAACTTCAATAGTGTGAGGTTTTTTCTTTGAAGCTGATATGCTGAGCCGCTCTGTTGCAATGCGCGGATTTTGCTCAATTTCTTCCAAAAGCTTTGTTAACTCTTGCATTGTCATGCCATCAAAATTCGCACTCAATTCATTTTTTCTATAATTATCTTCAAGATCTATAGTATTAATCACTTCTTCAGGCGCTTCTTTATCTTTAAGACGAAGTTTTTCGAGTAAAATTTTAAATTCACCCTGAATTTTGAAATTAGGATCTTTAGCAAGAATTTCTTCAACAGCAGCTTGTTGTTGTTTAATTTTTGCGTATTCTTCAAATATTGCTAAAACTTCTTCTCGTGAATCATTAACATTAGCAATACTTTTTTTCAATGAACCTATCGAACTATAATAAAAAATAACCATTCCTGCAAAAAGCGCGCAACAAACGCCGCCATATCCCATGATATAATAGTAGAATGTTTTTAAATCAGTTTTATTGATAAAGGCTTTAATGGAATCAAGGATCATCATAAGACTTCCTCGCTGATTGGCTTTAACAGTATTCTCATGGTAAATTCGGGAGTTTCTTGCTGAGATTCAATATTATTAAGCAGTTTTGATTGTGAGAGTTCATGTTCAAATAGTTTCAAAGCAGGATGATCTCTCACTTCAGCTTTGAGTGTTAATACACCTTCACCAATAGTTATTTGATCAACTTTCAGATCAATTTTTTTTCTATCAATTTTTGAGAGTTCAAGTAAATATTGCAGGAAAGAAGCTCGTGATTGATTTGAAAACGCAAACCATCGATCTTTTTGTTCTTTAAGTTCTTTTCGTGCATCTTCAATGGTATCTTCATCCAATTCTTTTGCATCTTCTAAGTTTTTAAAGGTGGAAGTTAATGCCGTAAGTGCTTCTTGTTCAGAAGCATGCAGTTCAGTGGAGAGCTTGTTGGTTTGGATATAATAATGGGTAATAACCGTTGCAAATAAGCTGATTGTTAGCACCACCAGAACAATCAATTGCTTGAGCAATAAAGAGTTATCCGCAGGCGTAAATTCTTTCTGTGCTAAGTTATAATCTACTACTTCAGGAAGTGGTAAGGTAGCGCTCGCGCTAACGAGATTTACTGGCGTCATGAGGTTGCTGTTTTTTAAGGTAAAGGAAGAATCTTGTTCAATTCCTTCAGTGTTGAATAACTCAGAACTAATACCTGATTTTTTCTCTATAAAAGGGACAAAATCTTTTATTAATGAACCGGTACCAAGAAAGATAATTTTGGTGATTGGTTGACGGTTTAATAATTGTGCACTAAATGAATTTAAAGTAAAATTCACCGACTCCCACCAATCAGAAAAGGTCTTTTCAAGTGAGGGAAAATGCTCAGTAGCATTTGCATCAAATCCAAATCGTACCAAATGATCTACAATTTCTTGGGGAGTTTTATTAAGACCTTGCGCTATTTGTTTTGTTAAAGTAATAACGCCTTTTGGTAATGTACGTACTGTTTTGAGTTGTCCATTAACCATAAAGGCAATCGTTGTTGCGTGCGCGGTAATGTTGATAAGTACCGTGCCTCCCTGCAGTTGTTTATATGCAGCAATATGTTTATATAATCCGTAGACAGAAACCATGTCCACCGTCACCACATCTGGTCTTAAGCCAATTGCTTCAAACATAGCAACATGTTGAATCACTTGCTGTTTTTGCACTGCTGTTACTAAAATTTCTGAGCTTTTTTCTTCAGGAATTTCTCTCGTAATAATAAAATCAATGATTGCATCGCGCCCCGCGAATGGTAGTAATGGTTCTATTTCAAATCCTACAATCATGCTAATTTTATCGCGTGC
Source organism: candidate division TM6 bacterium SOIL31 (assembly GCA_001468865.1). Taxonomy (GTDB): domain Bacteria; phylum Babelota; class Babeliae; order Babelales; family Vermiphilaceae; genus SOIL31. Next base: position 51,082 of record LDIY01000007.1, on the reverse strand, counting down.
GGTAAAAGGAAATTTGAGCTCTTTAAATACAATAATGGAACTTGGTAGCACCGTGTGTATTTCATCATAACTACCAATTTTTGCAAAAATTGCCGTCAGTGCGGGTGATGTGCGTGCAAAATCTTCTTCTGATACTTCTTCTGATATTTTTTCTTCAACAATCAGTTCTATGGTGCTTGTTGTTCCTGAAATTTTTGTTTTTGTTGCAATAATATGTGTTTTATTAATTTCAATACCAACAACAATTTTGGAGAATAGGTAATAGTTTTTTATTTTTTCCGGTAACAATATGTCTTTGATAAATGCGCTCATGAGCGAGCCTCCTTGCCATCCAGGAATTGCGATAATGAGAGTTTTGTACGGTTTTTCCGGTGTACGGTATTGATGAGGCTATTATGTGCTACTGGCTTTTCTGAAGGAAAGCTTATCTCGTTTGCTATTTCTGCTGCAGTATCAATACTTTCTTGTTGCGGAGTTTCTGCGTGGCGAGCGGGAGTGGATGATTGTTGTTTTCGTGCATATCGTTCAAAAATAAGTCCTTCAACTGATTTTGCATTACGTGATACATCCTCAAAGAATAAACGATTAATAGGATCACGATTAACAGAAGGAGACTGCATATAATCGACAGTGCGCTGATAGTCTTCAATATGTTCATGCGTGAAGGATTTTATCTCTTCTCCTTTATAAGAATCAATGATGCTCGTTGAGATAAGAATGAGAAGACTTTGTTTAGAATTTATTTTCTTTTTATTTTTAAAGAACCAACCAAGTAATGGAATATCCCCAAGTATAGGAACTTTACTCTCTACATTGGTAATAGTATTTCTCACCAAACCACCGAGTGCAAGTACTTCTTTATTTGCAACAATAGCGTTGGTAATGATTTCTCTGGTGTTTTGTGTTGCGTTTACGCCGGAAGCGCTGGTGGTTGCATCATCAGGGAAAGCAAATTCATTAATAAGAATGTTAACTTTAAGCCCAATCATTCCATCGGAATTAATTTGTGGTGTAATGCTGACTTGTAATAAAGCTCTATCAGCATCAAATGCGTTTTGTGTGTTACTACTGCTTGCAACCACCTGATCGGTGATAATACGACGTTCTTCACCAATTGCAACAGTTGCTTGGGCATTATTAGTAGCAATGATAAAGGGATTTGCTATGACTTCAGTATCAGTGAGCGTTTGCAATGCTTGAAACACTCCCCATACACCAAATGCATCAGCACCAAGAGATAAAAATGAAGTTCCTGGAACTGATCCAACAACAAGATTAATAAGGTTACCAAGTAATCGTTGTGCACCGGTGGTGGCATTAGGATTAGTTACGATGGGAGCGTCACCATAAAGACCCGATGTTTGAAACTTAATATTATTACCTAAAATACCATTTGGGCCTGGTTGCTTGCTTCGTATTTGAGCACCGAAACTTCGTGTGTCACTCAAATCCACCGATGCGATAAGCACTTCAATAGCTGCTTGTGGTTGTTTTGCATCAAGCTGAGAAATGATTCTTTCTGCTTTTATATAATCATCATAGTGGCCTTTGATGATCAATTTGTTTGTTTCTTTTTCAGGAATGAATACGATAGGACGCATATATTGATCACCACCACGAACACCACCAAATTCTCCGGTGGCACCGCTACCAAAGTTCGTTACTTTGTTCATAATTTCAGCAATAGTTTCTGCTTCAGCATATTTAAGTTGATACGTATAAAGCGGAGAATATGCTTGATCAAGTTCAACATCAATATATTTAACAATAAAATGTTCTATTTTAGCGATTGCATTTTTTGGCCCAAGCAATATGAGTGTATTTGTTCGAGGATCTGCAATAATTCGCGTATTTTCAGGAAAAAAGAGAGATGTGGGTTGTTTTTTAGTAAAAAAGCGAGAAGATGTATCTTCTTTAGGTAACAATTCTTTATAAAGATCGCGAACCGCTTCTGCATCTGCATTGCGTAGTTTCAGAATAGACATTGATTCAGGAATACTTACTTTATCAAGTTCCTTGACGATAGACATAAGCATTTTAATATTATACGCCTTATCGGTCAGAATGAAGCCTTTGTGCTCTCTTAGCGCAACAAAACCTTGGGAACTGCTGCTGCGCAATGGATTAACTATTTCTATAACAGTGTCCAATGATGCGTTTTCTAAGAAATATACATAACGAATCAACTCATCAGTATCAGGAAGTGTTTTATAATCAACACCAATAAATGTTGGTAATGGCGCCTTTCTTGCCGTTTCTATCATCATAATACGAAAGATTTTAGGATCAGCTTGCGGCGTGAGTGCAAATCCTGCAATATCAAGAAATGTTACAAAAAGATTCCACGCCTGTCTTTTGGAAAGAGGAGTATTTGTTTTAAAAGATATCTTATTATTCTTTATTGTTTTTTTTGCTGGTTGTGCAGTGGCGCTTGTTACTGCGTCATCACTAATAAAAGTAACTTCAAAAATATCTTCAATCTGTTTAACAAAATTTTGAAGCTCCGCATTTTCAAAATTAAGTTCTATGCTATCTTCATCATTATCTTCAGCTGACATAGGCATTTCAACTGGTTGGGTTGCTTTATCAATAGCAGCAGGTATCTGAGGACTAGTGAATGGATCGTTATATTGTTGAACGGGCTGATGCAGTTTGTTTTGTAATTGTGGAGTTGCAGTAGCCTGCGGTTGAATTGATCGAACGTTCGATAAGGTGAGTGGTGGTTGTATTACAGGCGTTTGATTGGTGTAGGCGTCCACATTCATATGAGTATTAATATCTTCTTTGGAAGATTTTTTTCTGCGTTGGCGCTTTTTGCTCACGGATTCTGTAGTGCTCGTTTTTTTCTTGTTGTAGCGCTTTCTACTTCCTGGTTCTGTTATATTGATAACAGTTGCAAGAATAAAAAGAAGACAGAGATGAACTTTACATTTATTCATATTTTTTACTCAATTCAACTGTTGCTATGAAGCTGATTGCCTTTTGGGAACATCATACGATGATCGGCTTTTTTCATTTTATCAACGGTCGGTGCCAATGCATAATGTTGTTGTTTAATGGTCTCATTTTTTTTGGGTAAAAGGAAAGCTGTTTCTTGTTTTTCTGTGAGATCATTTTTCTCTTTTTCTTCGGTAAAATCTTCTAGTGTGTATACAAGGGTAACGTCTCTATTTTTACGTTGAAGTTGTATAGTGACAGTATTACCTATTTTTAATGACGTAATATTTTTATAAATAGCAAGACGTTCATCAGTTGTTTGAGCAGGAATGCCATTAATTGATTGGATGATATCGCCATTTTGCAATCCTATCATTCCGCCAAAAGGAGATCTTGTTAAATTACCTATCCGAAGACCAACGCTTTTGCCTTGTTGATATGCTGTTGTAGCATTCAGTAGATCAATGCATTCAGTTAAACTTTTTACTTGTTCAACAAACGCTTGAGGGTTCACCAGGTAGGTAGTGGGGCCTGTTTGTTTTACGACTGCATCCCATTCATGGGGAGCTGAATATGCAGGATCAACTTTTGCATCTTGCTCGCGCAAGTACAATATTTCTTGTTGTCCATTAAGGCGCAGGAAAATCACTTTGTTTTTAAATATTCGAATCAGTTGGGCATCTTGAATCACGTCACCAACTTTGTAAGTGCCTTCCTGCAAGGTTTTATTATCTTGAATCATAGCTCTATTTTTTGAATCATTAGAGCTGACTACAATAATCCCCTTGAGTGTTACCTGCAATGGATCAAGGAATTCTGGTTCTATAATCGCAGGAATCGTAATTTTTTGTTGTGCAGGAGGAGCGGGGAAAGGAATAGCAGTTTCTAGAGACCGTAGATGAGGAACTTCTTTTACATAGGTACCAAAAAGATCATCTTCATAAATTTTTTTGATATTAATAGCAACTTTTTGTTCTCTGCGCAGTGGTACCGGCTCAGGTTCAATATCTACTCGTTTAAGAGGGCCGGTAATCGTGACGCTTGATAAGTAAACAAATGCAAAGGCTGTCAGGACTAAAGAAAGAAGTCCAAGATTTATGATCCAAAAAGGATGTTTCATCGGGCAATTCCTTGCATTATTTTTTTACTTTTTTCACAATAACGCTCTTGTTTCATGCTTGTCAAGTATACCAACAGATCTTGTTTTTTCGAGCGATAAGAATTTTTATTAAGGGGTTGCAATGGTGTTTATTATTTTCTTGATAATAGCATCCGCATCAACATTATCAGCTTCTGCTTGATAGGTTAAGTGAATACGGTGCGCAAGCACGGGCAGACATACTGCTTTTACGTCATCAGGCGTTACATAGTGCCGCTTTGCTAAAAAGGCGTGTGCTTTTGCTGCGTGATACAAAGCCAATGTAGCGCGAGGAGAAACTCCATAGCTAATATAAGAAGTAAGTTCGTGCAACTTATAGTCTGCAGGTTTTCGTGTTGCAAAGATGATGGCAACAATATAGCTAATTATTTTTTCATCAACATAAATTGATTGCGCGAGTTTTTGCGATTCTAAAATATCGTGTTGCGTTAACACCTGAGAAATTACATTAGTATGGAGAGAACGATGTAAAATTTCTCTTTCTTCAAAAATAGTTGGATAATCAACATGAATTTTAAATAAAAAGCGGTCAAGCTGCGCTTCTGGCAGTCGATATGTTCCTTCTTGTTCCACGGGATTTTGTGTGGCAAAAACTAAAAAAGGAGCATCAAGTTTATAGGTATGCGAACCAATCGTTACTTGCTGCTCTTGCATAGCTTCCAAAAGTGCTGCTTGAACTTTTGCCGGTGCACGGTTAATTTCATCAGCAAGAACTAGATTGGCAAAAATAGGGCCTTTTTTGGTATCAAAATCTTGTGTTTTTGGATTGAAAATTAAGGTACCAATCAAATCTGATGGCAGTAGATCTGGCGTAAATTGAATTCTACTAAATGTTAACCCAAGCGCGGATGCGACAGCTTTAATCATCGTGGTTTTTGCAACGCCCGGAACACCTTCTAAGAGGATATGTCCTTTGCATAGAATAGCGTTTACTATCAACTGAATAATGTGGTTTTGTCCCACAATGACTTTACTAATTTCTGTCGGTAAATCACCAAAACGATTGCTTTCTTGTTTGATTTGGTCAATATCTGTCTGAGTTGGCATTATATTATTTATCATGTAATATCTTCTTATTTAAAATAATCCCAATGGGATTCCTATGCCTGGTGGATAAAGCATGGGGTTAGTAAACTTATTATCAAGTTAACATTATCTTTCAACGAGTTCAATAAGGAGCACTATGATTCTTTCCGGAAATGAAATTAGAAGACGTTTGGGCAAAGAGCTTTTTATAGAGCCGTTTAATCAATCACAATTGGGTCCTAATAGTTATAATTTAAGGTTGCATAATGAATTAGTTGTGTATGATGAGCCTTTCCTTGATATGAAAAAGGAACATCAAATCCAAACGCTTACCATACCAGAAGACGGTTTATTGCTTGAAGCGGGAAAATTGTATTTGGGAAGAACGGTGGAATACACCAAAACTGATACATTAGTGCCGATGATTGAAGGTCGTTCTTCAATTGGTCGTTTGGGTTTATTTATTCACGTGACTGCTGGCTTTGGCGATGTTGGTTTCCGAGGATACTGGACGCTTGAGATATTCTGCGTTCAGCCCGTTCGCATTTATCCTGGCGTTGAAATTTGCCAAATTTTTTATCACACCATCGAAGGTGATTATGCAAAATATTCAAGTAATAAATACCAAAATAATCGAGGTATTCAACCGAGTATGTTGTATAAAGACTTCCAGAAAGAGTAGTCAAAATAGGATCAGCGTGAAGATTAATTTTTTCTCTCAAACACTATTGGTAGCGCTCAGTGGGGGCTGCATTTTTGCTGCAGAAAAATCTGAAGAAGTTGAAAAGAGTTTTTCGCTTTCAGAGCAAGACAATCAGCAATACCTTTTAGAAAAAGGGAGAAAATGGCGCATTAAAGAAAATATTGATGGTATAAATTTTGTCGATAGAGATACGTTGCCAACAAAAAAAGGAATTAAATGTATTGGCTGCTTCTATGAAGGTCATGTAGAGAACAGCACATCATCTTGATTTTTATGCCTTATCTTTAAAATAAGAAATTTCGTGGGTAATTGGACCATCAAGATCGCCACGGATAAATTGATGAACAAAAGGATTATCCGATTCCCAGATGGTTTTAGCATCGCCAAAATATTGAATTTTGCCTTCATGTAGAAGCGCAACTTTATCTGCATATTTGAATGTCTCAGTATCATGCGAAATAACCACTGAGGTGATATTCAATTTTTTTTGCATATCAAACATGAGCTCATGAATCACGCGAGACGTGATAGGATCAAGACCCGTTGTAGGCTCATCATATAAAATAATTTCAGGATTGGTCACTAATGTTCGTGCCAATCCTACGCGTTTTCTCATACCACCTGAGAGCTCTGATGGGTATTTATATAAAGTGTCTTCTGATAGTTGTACCAACGCCAGCTTTTCTTTAACAATTGGTAGAACCTCATCTTCCGATTTTCCCTGTTCAATGAGCGTGATACCAATATTTTCATACACATTTAATGAATCAAGAAGTGCTGCAAATTGGAAAACATATCCAAATTTACTAAAGCACTGATCAAGTTCTCTGCCCGATAGCTGAGTGATATCGATACCATCAACGATGATGCTGCCAGAGGTTGGCTTAATAAGACCGATAACTTGCTTGAGCAGAACTGATTTACCCTCTCCAGACCGACCAATAATGACGGTCATCAAGCTCTCGGGGATATCAAGATTGACTCCGCGTGTAACCCAATGGCTGTCAAACTTTTTATATAAATCAACAATTTTAATTTTGGTTTTACTGGAGTTTTTTTTATTCATTTCAATTCTTTTTACAAGTGCTCAAGCATTTTGGTCAAGAAATAATTGGTAATTAAAATTAATATGGAGCTTACAACTACACTTTGTGTTGTTGCAATACCAACGCCGCGCGCTCCGCCATGGGTGTTCATTCCTTTATAGGTTCCCACCCATGAAAGAATAAGGCCAAAGACAGCAGCTTTTTTTAGCCCCCCATGAATATCTGTTAGCTCAACATAGTTGCGAATGCTACTTTCATAATCCTCAGGACTTAACTCAAGTACATATACGCATACAATATAACCACCGATAATACCAAAAAACATAGAAAATAAAGTGAGAAAAGGAAGAATAATGGTGCTTGCAAGCATTCTTGGTACAACAAGGTACTGAAAAGCATTGATGCGTAATGTAGTAAGCGCGTCAACTTGCTCAGTGATTACCATGGTGCCAATTTCAGCTGTTATAGCAGAACCTGCACGGCCTGTTACCATCAGTGCAGTAAGCACTGGTCCAAGCTCACGGATTAAACCAAGAGCAACGATTGCTCCAATAAATTGCTCTCCACCCACACGCTGAAAACCAATATATGTTTGCAGCGCAAGAACCATTCCGGTAAATAATCCAGTCAAAAGAACAATGCTCAGAGATTCAACGCCGATGCGATTCATTTGCGCAAATGTTTTGGCAATCTTGAGTTTGGAGGTCAGAGATGTTTTTAAGACTTCTAATAAAAAAAGCGTAAATGCACCAAGCCGGTTGCATATGGTAAGAGTTGATGCACCTACAAAATTGATGAATTCAATAATCACTTTTTAACTCCATACTACGCGTGATAGAACAGAAGAAATTATTACTCTTCGTCAAAATCGTTTGCAGGAGTAGAATTCTGTGGCAATAGTGGCTGTTGAATTACATTCTTAGGGTTGAGGTATCTGAACTTTTTGTGTTCGGTGGATTTCATTAAAGAGAGGATCATTGCGCCCGCCATAAAAATAGAGCCAAGAACCCAGGTAATTTTTTGGAAAAGATCTTGTCCGCCGCCACCGCCAAAAATCATTTGCGCGCCGCCGCCCAAGCCGCCAAGGCCTAAGCCGCCTTTGCCTTTTTGCATGAGAATAATGAGGACCAAGAGAAAGCAATTAATGATATAAAGAGTGAGTAGGAGGCCGTATAGCATGAAATTTCCTTTGGAGAATAGTTCTTAAAATATGTATTGATTCGATTATAGCACGTTTAAAATTTTTATAAAATTGCTCATTTTTTTATAGTGAAACCAGTTTTTATATGTTAGTTTTCCGTGAAAACGATATTTCAATGATTTTTTATAAAGGAGAGCGATGAAGAAATTAATTTTTTTTCTTTTCATATGCATATTTTTACCAGGTCTTAATGGGATGGAAATAGAAGAGCGTACAAGATCTTCAAAAAATGAATTAAAAGCGCTTGATGATCCTCAATTGCTTGCAGCGCTTCATGCAACACTCGGTGCAACGCATCCTTATCCTAGAAAGATTGGAAATAAAAATATCCTTTTGAGTGATGCGGTTAAGTTTAGCCCAGAAGCAAGAGAATTGGTGAATGAAATTACTGAGCCGTCCTGTTGTAATCGATTGTATGGGCGTGGTGCGCACACATTAACCACGAATCAGATCGAAAGACTTAAGAAGCATATGCCTGCAGGTTTTATGGACGATGCTCGAGTTAACAAACAAACCAGTTGGAATCCTCTTTGTTGTGGAAGGATTGGGGGTAAGAGTCGTGTGCAAATATGCGGCTGGAGTCCTCCTTGTTGTGAGGGCTCTTGTGATTATGTTGCGCCAGGCTGGCATCCTTTTTCTAATGATATGGATAATACTTGCATTGCACGAGAGCTTAGATGGAATAAAATTTGTAAGGGAGAGGCAGTATATGGATGTTCTTGCGCTTCAGGGTGGGTTTCTCTGATAGGAAGTTTTTTTACCTGTATTGGTTGCTGTGGGAAAAATTGTTTAGAATATGTTCCCAAAGGCAAGGATCTTGAGCTGATACGCATAGGAAGTGGTTTTATGGGATGTGGTTGTGGATCCGCCGTAATTTTAGCTGCCTTAGGATTAGTGTATCCTTGTGTTTGTCGCAAAAGTGAAAAATATGTTTTTGGCGGAAATGATCATGATTCTAGCGGGGATGAGGAAATATCTCTTAGTTTTGATTTTGACGCTAGCGAACAATCATTGGATAGCTAACTAATTAACCGATTTTTATAATCCCACAAAACGTTTCAAAATTAGTACTTGCTCCACCAATTAAAAAGCCATCAATAAGCTTGATAGTTTTGAGTTGGTGGATATTTTTTTCATTAATGCTACCGCCATACAATAATTGCATAGTGCAATCTGGTGCAAATTCAGCAACATAGTTTTTTAGCCAGATAGAAATTTCTTCTAAATATGTATTTTCCGGAATAATTCCCGTGCCGATTGCCCAAAACGGTTCATACGCGATGATGATATGCTTATATTGTTGGTGAACAAATGTTTTTAGAATTGGTTCCAGTTGTTCCGTTAACGCATGGATAGTTTTTTTCTGCAAAAATTCTTCTTTATTTTCACCGATACAAATAATTGGCATCATAGCATTGGCATATAATAAATTGATTTTTTTAATAATCTTTTCTGTTGTTTCTCCAAAATAAATGCGTCTTTCGCTGTGTCCCACAATGCAATAACTAACGCCAATTTCTGCTAATGATGCAGCTGATACTTCTCCCGTATATGAACCTGATTCAAACTCTGAGCAGTTTTGTGCACCGATTGTAATGCTACTTTTTTTAAGCACTTGTGCTATTGGTCCAAGTGCAACAAAAGAGGGGCACAGAACTACCTGGGCCGAGTAAACCAATGCATTGAGTTGATCGATATTGTTCGTACAAAAATCTAAGCTTTGGCTATAAGACAAGTTCATTTTCCAGTTTGCTATGTAAAGATAGTTCATATGAATTCCTATTTTTAGCAAAAAATATACTGTTTGGTATAATTATCGATATAATTTTTAGACAATTATTTCAGAGGTATCAGTGAAAAATATACATCTTTTTTTATATAGTATGGCGTTTATTTTCAGCACTAATCAAGCAATGCTGCGTTCATCAAAAATGACTCTTGTTGTTCCGGTAGAAAAAGACAAGAATTCTTTTCAGGCCTATTTTGATGAAAAGCGCCATGTTATTCCATTGTTTTCTACAAGCGATATAGCTGGTGGTTTTAATCAATTATCCTCTCACGATAAAGACTATATTATGTGGAAGACTCTCAAATCAAAAATTTTCCCTGTTATTTTGTTGCCTCAAGATGTTCGTCGGGAGATATTTACCAAAATGCTGGGAGGGGATGCAGAATCTGCTGAAGTATTTGATACAATGCCGCTGATAAAAGCATTTGAGTATTATCAGAGAGTTAAAAGTTATGATTCATTAAAAATCGGTAACAAAATATATTCAGTGGGAAGATTATTTAGACTTGCTATTTCATCATCAGCTAAGTTTCATTCTCTTGTTGACATTGGAAAACCTTGCTTGCTCGATCAGTTTGTTATGGGCAAAAGATATGACTTGGTGACGGTAGAAGATTATGAAGAAATACAAGCAATGCCGCTTGACATTAGTAACAAACTTGAATTGCAAGTTATTAGCAAGAATTATGAAAAAGAAAGTCGTTGCATTTCTTCGTTCTGTTGTGGGGTTTCATGCATGCTATGCGCAGTTGCACCTATTTCTGTTATTGCACTATTTGGATGTTGTATAGGGGGAGGGTGTTGTTGTTCGCATCATTACTTTGTTGAAAATAGCGCTGTTACCGTGAAGCTTTGATACACATTATTCCTTTAATCCCTTTTTGCGTCTCAAGCGATGGTAACTGACTGCAAAGTGATGCGCATAATCGCGCAACGCAATAAATAATTTCCCAACGTTTGTTTGCAAATCAAGGCGGACGCCTTGCAAAAATTGTGGTCCGTATATAATTTCTTCTCGTTTTGCCAAGCTTATGATAGGCGCGCCTGGCAATACCTCTTGCGCCGCACTCAATTGTCCTTTGCCACCATCGATTACAATGAGATCAGGAAGATCTGCTTTGTTGCGATAGCGCCGCGTTATAATTTCTTGCAGCGCAGCGTAATCATTTTGTTCTGTTAATGTTTTTATTTTGAAATGGCGGAACATATGTTTTTCTGGTTTGCCATCAGTAAAGCGTACGCATGAACCAACAAGGTAACTGCTTTGAAAGTGTGAGATATCAAAACAATCGATGGTACGCACAGGCGTTGAAAATCCTAAAAATTGCTGCACTTCCGTGCTGATAGTTTCTGAAGAGAGATGTTGGTAAGGAGTTGATCTACTTACGACAAAAATATCGGTAGCAAATTTATCCGCGCTAAAATGCGTATTGAGTACTGCAAAGATAGCATCAACATTGTGAAGATATTCATTTACGCGTTGTGCTTTTTCAAAAGCATATTGTGAGCTATAAAGAGCAATCTGCTTTTTGACTTGGGCAATAAAGCCTTCTTGATTTTTTTTAAGCGCTTCTTGTGCAAGGCTAACGCGGAACTTATAATCATCTAGGTCAAAATCTGTTTTGCAGTTACCGGCACAATTACCAATATGGTAATCCAAGCATCCCAGAGCTATCTTCTTGTTGCAGAGATTAAGATTAAAAGTACGTTTTAAAAAGTGATAGGTTCGGCGGGCAGGAGCTTTTTCCACAAAGGGACCAAAATAGGTGCCTTTTTTCTTTTTGGTACGTACCAATTCCATCAGAGACGTATCATCAGGGCTAAAGAAAATATAGATAAAAGGTTGGCCTTCTTTAAGCAAAACATTGAATTTTGGCTTATATCTTTGAACCAATTCAGCTTCTAGTAGCAAACTTTCTGCTTCTGTAGCAGTCAAAATATACTCTACATCGGCATGTTCATTGAGTAATTGGTTTATTTTCCAGTCTTTATCGTATTTTTGGAAATAGGATTTAACCCGGTGATGAAGGTTCTTTGCCTTACCGATATAAATAATAGCGCCTTGCGCATCTTTGAAAAGGTAAACGCCGGTTAGCTTCGGGATTGATTTTTTTAGGGTTATCTTCATAACCCTTATTATAGCATGGATTAGTTCTAATTTCTAATGAGCAATAAATGACACCTCGTTTTTTTTGGTATATTTTTGATGTCGCAAACATCAAAAATAGCTAAAAAATGATGGTGGGAGCATCAAAAATAGTCAAAAAGTGATTGTGCAAGCATCAAAAAACATGATAATATGATGGTAGCGATATCATTTTTAATTATTTTTTAATTCAAAAAAAAGGAAATATATGTTTAACCGGATCTTAAAATTGCCATTGGATCGTAGTAATAGCATCTTTCTCTTTGGCCCACGGGGTACGGGTAAAACTTCGTATTTAAGGAAATACCTCAAAAATGCCCTCTATTTTGATTTACTGGATTTTGGAACGTACGCCTCTTTGCGTGCAGACCCGAGTAGGTTAGAGAATCTTATCGCACCTGATTATCAAGGTTGGGTTATTATTGATGAAGTGCAGCGTATTCCTGAACTCCTGAATGAAGTACATCGATTAATTGAACACAAAAAGTTTAAATTTATTTTGACTGGCTCAAGTGCACGCAGTTTAAGAAAAGAGGGTGTTAACCTTCTTGCAGGACGTGCGCTTACGTATACTATGCATCCTCTTATCATTCAGGAAGTGGGAGATAAATTTATATTTGAAGACGTTCTTAAATATGGTCTTTTACCTTCTGCAGTGACTCATGCTGATCCTAAAAAATATTTAGAAAGTTATGTGCAGACCTATTTACGTGAAGAAGTTGTACAAGAGGGACTGACAAGAAATATCGGTGCCTTTACTCGTTTTTTAGAGGTGGCGAGCTTTTCTCAAGGACAAGTATTAAATGTTTCTGAAATTTCTCGCGAGCTTGCAGTGAACCGCCTGGTGGTTGCAAATTATTTTGATATTTTAGATGATTTACTTTTAAGTAGCAGAATAACTGCTTTTGCTCAACGTGCAAAACGCAAAGTAATTGCGCATCATAAATTTTATTTTTTTGATGTTGGTGTTTATAGAATATTACGGCCGGTAGGTCCACTGGATTCACCAGAAGAGGCAGAAGGGGCTGCGCTTGAAACGCTTTTCCTACAATCGCTGCGTGCAGTTAATGATTACTATGAGCTGAGTTATAAAATACATTTTTGGCGAACGTTAGCAGGTGATGAGGTAGATTTTGTTTTATATGGTGCTCGCGGATTCCATGCATTTGAAATAAAAAGATCTGCTACCATTACTAGTAAATCATTAAAAGGATTGAAAACGTTTGGAGACGAATATCCAGAAGCGAAATTATATATTATATTTTTAGGAAAACAAAAAGAATATTATGGTAACGTGACAGCAATTCCATTAATGGAAGCACTTAAGGAATTGCCGGAGTTGATTGGATAAATTTTTACCTTCAGTTTAAAAATAACTATACTGACAGCACCCCATGTTCTTATCCCATCCTTCGTTTTTCTTCGTATGGGGACCCCAATAAAGAGAGATTTATGTGTATATCCATTTTTTAATTTTTCAACTGAAGGTATTTTATTTATGAATTTTTTCAAGCACGCTCCTAAGCTTATAGTTCTTTTGATTCTTACGTGGATTGGTTGGCAAGCATATGCCTATTTTTTGGATAAAAATGCTCCTGAGATATCAGTAAGCGGCATTAATGAGAACTGTTACCATTGTGGGGAAGTTAAATGTTGCGTGGTATCGAATAAAACGGGAGATGCTACGTTGTGGTTGGATGGCCAACCATTGGCGAGCAGCGTAAGAATTAAAGCGCATCAAGAAGGTCAATCATTTGCTATTCCAACCAAAACGTTAAGCAATGGTAAGCATGTGTTAAAAGCAGAATTTGCAGATAATACCTTCAATCATAATAAAGTGACTATCAATCGCGATTTTTATGTGGATAATGCGCCACTTCAGGCAGTGTTTGTCAAGACAGGCGCTCCCCATAAAGTTTTTCAAGGAAGAACGCTTCATATTCAATTTCAGGCAAATAAAGAAATAAAGCATGCATATATTACAGCATTATCCCGTACCTTTGAATGTTTTCCTGAAAGTAGAGGGTCAAAAATATATGAATGCTTTATTCCCATTGAATGTGAAGAACAACCAAATGAATATCTCTTGGCAATAGATATTGAAGACAAAGTTGGTAACACATTGCATCTTGATAATAAATTCCAGGTTGTGGTGTTTCCTTTTAAAAAAGAAGTGATTACCGTTACGTCAGACAAAGTGCAAGAAGAGAAATCATTGGGGCGCGATGGCAAATGTTTGGAAGATGATATTGCACAACTTTGTACGCAATCACCCCGAGAAAAATTATGGCGGGGTACCTTTTGTGCACCCATAGAAATTCAACGAATAACGTGTGATTATGGAACAATTCGCACAACACAGCACAAAGGCCGCTATGCGCACAAAGCGGTGGATGTGATCAATATGCCACGCAGTGTGGTGTGGGCACCACAAGACGGCATCGTTGTGCTTAAAGATAGATTTGCACCAAGTGGAAACACGGTAATTATTGATCATGGTCTTGGTATTTTGTCACTCTTTTATCACTTAGATGATTTTGCTGATATTGAGGTGGGACAAAAAATTGTACAAGGTAATCCATTGGGAACTATTGGTAAAACAGGATTTGCAACGGGATATCATTTACATTGGGAAATGCGCATTAATAACACTCCGGTGGATCCTATGCAGTGGATTAAGATGTAAAATAGATTCATTTCGTCCGTATCCTTCGACAAGCTCAGGACGAACGGAGAGATGAGTTCGAGTTCAGATTTTTATATTTTTCTTAGTCCCGTTCGTCCTGAGCTTGTCGAAGGATACGAATGGTCAAAAAAAGGAATATCATGTTTTTCATACCTCGTAACAATACCATTTACAATTACATTGCACATACAGATCCTAAGCGTCGCTATATTGCGACGCTTTTTGTTTTGGTTGCAATGGTTGCCGCTGGTTTTTATGGAATGTATATGCCGCTCAAAGCTCATATTGCGCTGAATAATGCAGAAAAAATTCGCTTGCAAAAACAGTATGAAGATGCTGGGGGTTTGGAAAATAAAAGCACCGAGCTATCGTTGAGGATTGATACATATAAAAAAAATATAAATATACATGCAATCGCGCCGGATAAAAAAGAAGAATATTGCAGTGCTCGCATGCAATATGTGTTTGATACTATTGTTAAATCAGGTCTTACGCTCAATTCATATGGCCCTTGCAAAGAAAAAGATAAAAAATGGTACGTAAAAGATTCTGCACCTTGCCAGATTAGTGGAACAATGGAAGCATTACTTTCATTTTTAAAAACAATCAAAGAATCTGGTTATTTAATTACCCTTTCTCTTCTTACTATTACACGCCTGAAGGATAATCTTTTTCAGTTAAATTCTGATGTCGGTATCATCGCGGTTAAATCCCAACTAAAATGATTTTACTTATTGCAAGTTTTTCTTTTACCGGGGTCCCCATGTGAAAAGAATTTGTAACATGGGGTTAAAAAAAAATCCCTTCAACTTTGAATAAGCTGAAGGGTTAGGGGGGTGAACAATACTAAAAGCATTGTTCAGTTAGGGACGTTTTTATTGCTTCTTTTAATATTCGCCTAATGCTAACAAGCGGCTAGTGCTTTGTCAAGTTGCGTCTTTTCACTGAATAGAACAAATCTTTTTTTTAGATGGTTTTTGTATTGTTATAAAAGGTTTTTGTGTGAAAATAATTTCTTTAACAACTTTACCATGTTTTTTAATTCTTCGTTTCATGGTTGTAAAGAGTGCAACTTGTAAGTCGAGGGGTAACGTATTCCACGCTATCATAGTAGCCGTATACGGCAAATTACATTTGGTGATTACATCGGTTAATAAGGATGGAATGAAATCAAACGGATATTCTTTTTGTAGAATACTTTGATCGGGTTTTTCCAAGAGCAACCAAAAATTGAGGGCCCATTTCAATTTTAATTGATCAAGGGTAGGGGTATTATAAGCCATGAATTGTCGGTTCCATTTATCCTGAGATATTACTTGCAACTGATTATTACACCAATATGCGGATAAGATAGGATCATTAAGAGAAAGAAAAGAGATTTGAATGCCAGTATTTATATCAATTAAATATACATGCTGACCCGATGCGATGGTTAAAATATTTTTGTTAAATTTTATATCATTAATCTCATCATCATATACAAGAGATAAGATATTTTCTTTACATTTTATATCAAATACATACGCGAATTTGTGGGAAGCAGTGGCTAAAAGATTTTCATGTAAAGCGACTGTTGTAACAGAATGAGGGTGAGAAAAAGATATCAATTTTTCTTTTGTACCCATATCAAATATATGCGCATGTGTATCTTGTGAACCAATTGCTACGTAATCATCATTAAAACAGGCGGTATTAATAGCGCTATTATGCTTAAACCATATATGTTCATGGGTAAGATTGCCATGTATTAATACAGTCTTTCTTTCAAAACAAAGGAATGCCGTATGGTGATTAAAAGAATGAACTTTTTGGAAAATAGTGTCATAGTAATCAGAATTATAATGTGACTTTCTCGGAGAAGAACAATACCACCATTTTTGATTGTGTGGAGAAAATAATAATTGTTGAGCATCTTCGGGCACATCAGTGAGTTGGGGGATACAAAAGGTATGATCCATCGGAACAGATTCCATTCCTTTGCTTATATAGTTGGGCAAAAGGCAGAGGAGTACAATTATTCTGTATGATCTGTTCATATAGTAGATCTTTAATTTGAATGTTACTGAGAAAAAATACCGCGCTGGAACCTTATTTTGCAGGCAGTTTTGTTTTGGATTATAATTCTATTGAATGATATCTCTCCACATCCGTTATTTTACTGCAAAGGAAACAAAGCATGTTTAAGTGTAGCATGTTGTTGTTATCATTTACCATGATCTTTGGTGTTTATGGTATGGAGAATGCTGACTATAATAAATTTACCGATAAGGCCAAGATTGCTATTCCTGTGATTATAAATTTACATCGTAAGTTATTGTCTTGTTTAAAGCTGGAAGATGATATTATTGGTCATATTGTACCAAAGATTTTTACTGCTAATTCATATGGTACGCAATTGCAAACTCTTGCTCTTATCAATAAACAGAATGCAGATCTTATAAGCGCTATTCCTAAAGAAGATAAAGCTCTGCGAAAATTCATCAAAAATGTTTCAGATCATTTTCAGTGTTCAAATGAAACGATTGCTCAAAGTTTGCCGTGGAAATCTGCACGGCAAATAATGTTCATACAAAATGGCTTATTTAATATGTGTCATAACCCGGTTAATGTGTATTTCAAAGACAAACCCGATGAAGTTGGAAATGAACGTATGGTTGAAAAATTGTGTCAGGAAAGCGATATTGACTTAAATTTTACCTATGGCAAAAATCAGATAACGCCATTTATGGCATTATGCGCATCAGCTTCTCGTTGCGAGAATGATGAAGCTGTTAGACAGCTACACAGTTTTTTTGTTAAGTGGCATAAAAGAGGATTTGTTGATCTGAATGCAGTGAATACAGAAGGTAGAAATGGTTTTATGATATCATTGGAAGACCATTGTACCTTTTGGGTCATGCAATCTTTTTTTCTCTGTTTTCTTTTTGATGAGCAAACGTTGAAGCCTTATAGGTCGGGAGAAAATGATATCGATCTTATAAAAATAAATCATCAAGATAATAATGGTGATACCGCGCTACACTTCTATTTTGGGGGCGATTGGTACCCTAAAAAAGAACATATCAAATCTTTTATTGCAGCAGGTGCCAATCCTGAGATTAAAAATAATAAAGGAGTGACGCCGCTGAAACAGCTTGAGCAATTTGCGCCAACAGATGAGAATTTTAAAAATGCTTATGAATATCTTCAGCAAATAATGGATTTAAAACGTTCTCATAAAAAGCGTAAAAATAAAAGCTATCGTGTTGATGATAAAGATATTTAGGAAAAAAGAATAAAAATAGTTAAGGGAGCGTTAAACTCCCTTTTTTTATTCATGTCCCGCGATAAATTTCTTAATTTTAGGAAACCCGTCAGGATTAATTTTTAGATTTTCTGATTGTGCCATTTCGATGATGCGGCCTTCGCTCATCAGATAAATGGTACAATTCAATTTTTCAATCAGATCGGTATCATGAGATGCCACCAGAACAATATATCCATCAGTTGCAAGTTGTTGAATATTATTTGCCACAAATGAAGTAAGCACCGGATCAAGTGCTGATGTTGGTTCATCGAGGCACATGATTTTAGGTTCCATTGCCAAAGCACGTGCAATTGCAAGACGTTGCTTTTGTCCACCAGAAAGTTGGCTCGCGTATTTATTGTTTTTATCCAAAAGGCCATAGCGTTGCAGCAGATGATGAGCAATTTTTGTTGCATCAGCCGGGCTTTTTTTAAGGACTTTTTCAAGTGGTAGCGTGATATTTTGTTCAACTGTCAGATGATCAAAAAGATTAAATTGCTGAAAAACCATGCCAACGGTGTGCGTTGTATTAATTTTTGTTAGATCTAGCACTGTGCCATCTAAAGATATGGTTCCACTGTTAACAGTTTCTAAATTGTTAAGTATACGCAGCAATGTTGATTTTCCTACCCCGGAAGAGCCCAGAAATAGGGCGATTTCGCCTTTTTGCACGGTTAGATTAATATCGTTAAGAATTTTTTTTGTGCCAAATGATTTGGTTAATTGATTAATCTTGAGCATGAATATTCATCCTTTTTTCTAGGCGTGCAACAAAGAAAGAAACGGTGGAAGTTAAGATGAGATATAGAATTGCGACTGCAAAATAGACGGTAATTGCATCGAATGTTTTGCTTTTAACAAAGCTTGCTTGTTTGGTGAGTTCTGATACGCCAATAATTGATGCAAGTGCTGATTCTTTAATGAGTGTTACAAACTCATTACCAAGCGCAGGCAATGTGGTGCGCAGGGCTTGTGGTAATACTATATAACGCAGCGTATCTGGTTTTGAAAAACCAAGCACCTTGGCCGCTTCAAATTGTCCTATACCAACAGAGGATATTCCTGATCTAATAATTTGACTAATGTAAGCTGCGCTGTTTAGGCCAATTGCAATAATTGCTGTCCACAGTGCAGAAATATGTATGCCAATCTGGGGTAAAAGAAAATAGGCGCAAAAAATTTGAATGAGCATGGGGGTGCCGCGGATGATTACCACATAGCTTGTTACAAAAATACGCAGCAATTTATTACCACTTGTTTGCATAAGCGCCAAAATAGTACCCAATATACTGCCAATCAAGCAACCTATGATAGCAATTTGTAGGGTAACAAGAAGTCCCTGAAGCAAAACGGGAAGGTATTGGGCGATAAGATTAAAATCAATAATCATGATAAATTCCATTTTTTTCTGAGTGCAGCGAGCGTGCCATCTTCTTCCATTGCATCAAGAGCATTTTGAATGCTGTAGCGTAATTCTGGGTAATGTTTAGATACTGCAAAAGCAGAGCTTTCTTCTGTTCCGGGAATAGGAGTTATATTAAATGCATCCGTACCATATTTATCAAAATAAGGCTTCATTGGGTTGAGTGCTGTAACAAAGGCATCCGCTTTACCGCTTTCAAGCGCAAGCATTCCATCGCTTGGTTGAGGAGAAGAAAGACGCAACACATTAACAAATGGTTGCTCAGACATATAAGAATCTGCGGTGTAACCTTCGTTTACTACAACCGTTTTTCCTTGTAGCATATCAAGACTGGTCGGAGCGTTATCTGTTTTCATGCTGATAACAACAAGAGGATCGCCAGTTGAATGAGGTCTAGTGAATAGAGCACGTTGAGCACGTTCTTCTGTTGGGGTAATTCCTCCTGCAATTACTTGAATATTGCCGATTTGAATTTCTGGAATGAGCGCATCAAAAGGTAAGTCTTTGAAGGTTATTTTTTTATCCAGCCGTTTGAATACTTCCGTTATTACTTCAATATCAAAGCCAGTGATAGTGTCTTCATCTTTAAATGAGAATGGCTGAAACTCTGCATTCGTACCAATAATGATCGTATCAAGTTCAGGGGCGGTAATGACTCTTTTTTCAGCTCGGTACCAGATTGCAGCAGATACTACAGCTATGAGGGCGAGAATGATATAAAGCGATATTTTTTTCATAAAATCCTTTATCGAGGCAGGCCTGTCCTTCGCCGAAGGCTTTAAGGGGCAGGTGTTTACTATATTTGAAGAGTAATTGTTTTTTTGAAGGAGGTCAAAAAAGGGCTAGAGCAAGACGGTTATCCGGATGATTTTTGCATTTTTCTAATTGAATAAGCAACTCTTCTGTTTTTGCCAAATCTTTAAGAGCATTTTGTTTTTTATACCATCCTCGAGCAAGAACGGTGAAAGACAATTTAAGAATATACGCAGATAAGACAGTAAGTATACCACTGGTGGATAGCGCAACAAAACGTTTTCTAACAAGTCCTTCTGTAAGGGGCAGAATTGATGATGGTGCTGTTGCTTTTATATGATCAGGATGCGTGAGTAAAAAAAGTAATAGGGCGGCATCGATACCATTATTGATCAGCCATTTTGCACCAAACCAAACGCCTATTATGCCAAGGATGATATCAAAATTATTAAAAAAGCCTGTTTGGTGAGTAATGGTGTGCTTGAGAATGATTTTGTTTTCTTTAAGAATTTGGATATAGAGAAGAATCGTATCAGGATTTAAAACAGAAAATGCAATTTCTTCTTCATATAAAGAGTGCAATAGTTTTTTTTGTTGCTGAGCGTTTATTTCCTTACTTGGATGAGAATTGGTTTTTGGTGTAATAGGATTTTTCGATAACAAGATATTACAGATAAATAGTGAGAAGAAGATAATGCGATAGAGATGTATCATGTTGATTCTCCCTGATGTTTAAAAAAAATTATCTATATTAATTCTAGTCGCTTTTATTCATTTAGCAAGCCACTAGAAAATACCCTAGGCCTCCCTATAAATCTATTTTCTGAAATAATCGAGGAAAACTTAGGTAATTTTGCCGATTGCCTCGCTCTAAATTTTGACCGATACGAAATTATTGAGTATTCTTAATTAATATTTAAATAATATTATAATTTTTAGGGCGTAGATGAAAAATAGATTTTTTGCAGTACTATTGGTCGGATTGGTAGGTACCACTCAGTCAAATGACGATATAGCGCATTTGGCAGTTTCTCTTGCTCAGATTGGGACTGAAGTATATGTTGCGGATCAAAAACAGCAACAGTCTTTACCAAATGAGAAGAATTTTAGAAAAAGACTTTATTGGTTATTTGAGCATAATCCTTTCTTTTATAAGCTTGATGATTTTCAAAAGAATTTTGATTATTATATCGCCACCCTGACAGCGCACATCAAAACGTTAGAAGGCAAAATTGAGCTTAAGCAAAGTGGCATCAAAAGCGCTGCTTTACGAGCTGGATTGGCTATTTCAACGTTATCAGCATTGTGTAGTTACGGGACGTATTTCTTCTTGAAACTGCGTAAAGATTTACAAGCAGGTATATATGCAGATCGCTTTGTATCCAGTTTGCAAAAGGAACATGCTCAAGAACTTATGTTGGCAGCAGTATCCTGTGGCTTGACATCAGCGGTATTTGCTGCTGTAGCTGGTAATAAGTTCTATAAAGCATCTCGCTATGCAGAACGTCAAATAGAGCGTTTGGAACGCGATAAGAAGCTCTTGGCAGTTTTAGAACAAGAAAAAGCAGCGTTAGAAGCTCAAAAGGCGAATAATGCAGCCGATGAAGCGATCAATACGGTGGTTAATTGCATCACAACTGCAATCGATAAGGTTGTTCAGGGAATAGCAGCAGCCTCTCAGCAAGCGGTTGTGCCTGCAACTGATGCTTCTCCCGAAACTCTCTAGATCTTAAATTAATGAGAAATCCCGTCTGTAGCATAGCTATAGATGGGGTTTTTTGTTGGTAGCAAAATGGATAGGTCCTATTTATGGGGGCTTTTGATAGTTTTGGAAGGAAAGTATACCCTAATAATAGGGGGAAGTGTACCCTGAATAATGTGAAAAACGTTATAATAATAAGAGGATTGTTTATGAAGAAAAGAAACGCCTTAACGGCGGTTGTATTAGCGATTTCTTCTGTACTGCCAGCCTTTTCATATGATGCACGTGCTATTCGCAAAGATTTAAAGGCAAAATATGCACATAATTTGATTAATAAATCTCAGCTTGCTGAAGATGGCGTGAGTTTACTGGAAGTATTAGATAGAGATATCCAAATTATGGAAAAAGATAAAGAGCGTTTACAGCGAGCAATGGATGATCATAAAGGTATTATTGAGCGCAGCATTGTACCTTTCTTCAAAAAGGTAGGAACGGCAGTTACGGGTGGCCTTTCTGCAACAACAGGACTCTTAGCTCTAGGTGGAAGCTCTTGGTTGCTGGAACATTGGACAGGTGAGAGGAATTACGGTATTAAAGCAACTGATGCTATTGTCAAAAAAGGAGCATTTTTTGGGTTGAACCAAAAAGATGTTGACCGTTACAATCAAAATAAGTTTGATTTTTTGATCAACACGGTACAGGGTTTTAAAGAATCGGTGGTTCTTGTTCCTATCTTTGCGGTCACTTCCATTGTCTCTGGGTATCTTTTTATGAAGATGGCTCGCTCCGCTTGGAATCATCACGCACAGCTTGATGCGAAAATTGCAAAATGGAAAGCCAGTATTGATCGCAATGATGCTATCATTGCACAATTAAAAGATCTTAAATGGGCTGAAACTCATTAATAATACGATCATAGATTAAAAACAGCGTGCCGGAGTACCTGATATATAGGTATTCTGGCACATTGTTTTGACAGTTTGTAAAAAAAGGGTTATTCTTAAGATATGATTTATGGGTGCTTTTTGTACCTGTCGAATTTTTAGCATTTTTATACACTTTTTTTATTTGTGAGACGTATGAGTATACAAGCATTGGGTGTTGATTCACGTTTAGTGAAAGCAGTTTCTGAATTAGGTTTTACCCAACCCACAGCAATTCAGGAAAAAGCGATCCCAGCCCTTTTACAGGGAGATAGGGATCTTATAGGTTTGGCACAAACAGGTACTGGTAAAACAGCCGCGTTTGGGTTGCCATTGATTTCGGCTGTTATGGATGGTAAAACACAGGGACTGGTAATCTGCCCAACGCGTGAGCTTTGTCTGCAAATAACCAAAGAACTGACAGCTTATTCAAAATATATTGATGGTTTTAACGTTGTTGCCGTTTATGGCGGTGCTGATATCAGAACACAGGTTAGTGCTATCAGACGTGGCGTTAATATTATCGTGGGAACTCCTGGCAGATTGATTGATCATATTAATCGTAGAACTATTACGTTAGATCGTATTAGCCGTGTGGTTTTAGATGAAGCTGATCAAATGTTAGATATGGGTTTCCAAGAAGATATCGATGAAATTCTTAAATCAACTCCATCAGACAAAAAAGTATGGTTGTTTTCTGCAACGATGCAACCTAAGATTGAAAAGATTGCGCATACATATATGCATAATCCTCTTCAAATTACCGTTGGTTCGCGTAATAGTGGTGCAACAAACATTGAACATCAATTCTGTATCGTCAGAAATGCAGATGTTTACAGCGCCGTAAGACGTTTTATCGATTTATACCCTGATATGTTTGGTATTGTGTTTTGCAGAACAAAACGTGATACGCAAGAAATGAGCGCGCAGCTTATTAATGCAGGCTATAATTCGGATGCATTGCATGGTGATTTATCACAGCCTCAACGTGATGCCGTGATGAAAAAATTCAGAGATAAAAAGATACAAGTGCTTATTGCAACTGATGTTGCAGCGCGCGGTATTGACGTTGATGGTGTTACTCATGTATTGCATTGCAACTTACCTGATGATATTGAAAATTATACCCATAGAAGTGGTCGTACAGCACGTGCGGGCAAATCTGGTGTTTCAATTATTATCGGTACTTCATTAAGAAAAATTAAATTTATTGAACAACAACTTGGTATTACTGTTAAAGCAATTCAAGTGCCAACTGGTGATCAGTTGTGTCAAAAGCAACTTGAGTATTTTTCGCAAAAGTTGATCGGTACGCCAATTGATGAGATTGTAAAACCGTATGTTAGTGCGGTGCAAGAATCGCTTAAAGATGTTACTAAAGAAGAACTTATTGAGCGTATGTTATCGGTTAACTGCAGCGAAATGCTTCATCATTATAAAAAATCGAATAACTTAAACGCTTCATATGAATCATCTCGTGATCGTGAACGCGCAAGCAGGGATCGTGATCGTGGTGGTGATAGCAGAGGGCGTGGCAGAAGCAATGCTGATAGTTATTCCTCATCAAGAAGTAGCTATGCTCATGGCAGAGATGAAGCTCGTCTTTTCATTAACGTAGGTAAAATTGACCGCCTGACAAAAGAAGGATTGATCGATTTTATTGCAAAAGCCGCTTCAGTGGATGGTGATTGCGTGAGCCGTATTTCTATGCAAAATACTCGTTCGTTCTTTACCGTAGAAGATTCAAAGAAAGCGCAAGCGATAGTACGTTCGCTCAAAGATTCTATGCTGAAAGGCCGCAGAATTCAGATTGAATACGAACCGGTAAGATAACAGTATTTGCTATCTAAAAATTAAAAAGAGGCATGAGTTTTTCATGTCTCTTTTTTTGTATTATACTATTCAAATATAACAATTTTGTACAAATATCGAGGGGTTTTTGATCATGGTTATGGGAATGCAAAAAAAGATAAGCATACTATTAATAGCATTCAGCATGCAGTTTGGTATGCATGCAATGATAATAAGTGAAAATAAAGTCTACCTTGGTACGTTGTTGGCTACCGCTGGTGTAGGTCTTATGAGCAAAGAAGGAGAGCCTCGGTTTGTTCTTCCTCTGCTGGCCGGAACGGCAGCCTTGAGCTATCTATGGTTATCGAAATATACTCCACAAGCAAAATTGTATCAGGTAAAAGCCATACTTGATGACGTTGCTAAAAATAATGAATTAGCCAAGCGATATGTAGAAAAAAAAGAAGAGATTATTAAAGAAGTTCCTGAAAACAATAATCAGTGTTCTAATTGTCGCAAGATGGAACGTAAAGTATTTATTAATGAAAAGCTTGATAAATGGATTATTGAACTATATCCAACCGAGCCTGGAGTTAATTCCTTCCCGTTGGTCTCAGCTGTTAATCAACTCGTGGTTGTAAATGAAGATACAAAAACAGCGACGAATTTGCTTGATGCAGTATTGCTTTATATTCCTGAAGACAATAAGAAAAAAGGAGATAGTTTGTGGGATCAACATGTTAATTTAAATACGCGAGCACAAGTATTTTCAACGAATATAAAAAAATCTCGTTCGCGCATTGATCGCATGCCTCGATATAGAGATAAAGAATTACCAGCGTTTGAAAAAGCAGAAGAAAAACGTAAAAAGCGTGAAATTGCCGAAAAAAATGCCCAATCAAAAGCTAAGATTGCTAATGCCGCAACAGTAACGGCTGATGCTCAACAAAAAAAATCCAATGCAGTAGTTAGTTTGTTCAATTTAAAATGGTGGGAACTTATTTTGAGATTATTAGGGATTAATAATTAATCTAAAAATAACTTTAAGGTTATATGAAAAAAGAGATATGAATATTCATATCTCTTTTTTTTTGTTATATTATTCAACTAATACATTAACATAAAAATTTTAGGATGTTCCGTGACTATACTTTCAACAAAAAAAACGATCGTTTTTTTATCGGCAATTTTAATTTGTTTTTCTTCTTTTGGTATGAAGGAAGGCGGAGATGGAAATACGATTTTTGGTTCCATACAAAATAGCGTAGGTTCTACGTTTAATGGAATAAATAACGGAATAAACAGTATGATACTCGTTCCTTCAAATCTTGTGATTTCAAAAGCAACAATGAAGAAGGCAGTGGCAGCTTCATTGTTGCCTGCTGTTATTGGAGGTGGTGCTGCAATATTAAATTATAATGGCTATGATGTATCTCTGCCTGAAGACAAGCGAGTGTTGGCAGGAGTTGCTCTATTGCCAGTTGCTACTTATTTGTTTACGAGGAATCTTACTGTTACTCCTCAGTTCAAACGACATTGTGATGCACAGGAGAAAATATTAGAAATGCATCCTATAATGCGACAGCAAGAACTACTTGAAAGATTGTTAAAAGAAAATACAAAAGAAAGTAACGATAAATTAGAAGAGTGGCTCATAGCAGCTTATAGACCGCAGATAGGAAATAGTTTGTGTTCAAGAGTTGTACTTCAGGAAGAAGTTAATAAATTGGCTGCTGCTATAGAAACTGAATTGCAAAGAATGCAAGCGATGAAAAAGGTTAGTAAAGAACCTGAGGGGGATGGTGTG
The DNA here is from genome assembly GCA_001468865.1 of candidate division TM6 bacterium SOIL31. Taxonomy (GTDB): domain Bacteria; phylum Babelota; class Babeliae; order Babelales; family Vermiphilaceae; genus SOIL31. Next base: position 24,704 of record LDIY01000007.1, on the reverse strand, counting down.
AATAGAGAAGAAATGGGTGAGAAATATAGTAAATATCCAATAGGGAGCGCTAAGCATCTTAAAGCAGAAAAAGATTTAGTAGCAAGATTATTGGCGCGCATTATTAAGTTTTTAGAATATACAGATGATGCAGATAGGGCAGTTAAAATTGATGGACTTAATCATAAAAAGCAAGCAGAATTTGGTTATTTCAGTATGATTAAACCACTCTTGGGGCACGCAGCGGTATCTGTTATACTTTTAGCATTGCTTAAAGCAATAGGTGATAAATTCGGTTTATCAATAGATTGGACGGGTTTACAGCAAATGTTAAGACCTATAACGCTAACATTAGAAAAAGCTGTACTTATTCAGCCGATTGATTTGGCTCAATAACATATGAACTCGATCACGCAATTTAAAGAATTTATTTGGAACTTTTATCACCAAAATAAAAGAGATTTTGCGTGGCGCAATATCGATAATCCGTATTACATTTTAGTTTCAGAAATAATGCTGCAACAAACTCAGACGCATCGTGTTATCGCAAAATATGAGGAGTTTATTGCAGCATTTCCTGATTTTGAAAATTTAGCTGCAGCGCCATTACGTGATGTTTTGAGTGTCTGGCAGGGGCTTGGATATTATCGGCGTGCGCGGTTTTTGCATCAGTTGGCACAGATTGTGGTGAATAAATATGGCGGAGTTTTACCGCAAGACCCAAAAATTTTGCAAACCTTTCCTGGTATTGGTCCTAATACTGCAGGTTCTATTTGTGCATTTGCGTTTAATCAGCCAACTATTTTTATAGAAACAAATATTAGAGCAGTGTTTATCCACAGTTTTTTTTATAATAGCAGTACTGCTATCAGCGATAAGGAATTATTGCCTTTGATTGAGCGAAGCATTGATCAATCAAATCCACGTGAATGGTATTATGCATTGATGGATTATGGTGTATTTTTAAAAGCACGGCAGGTCAATCCAAGTCGTAAAAGTGCCCATTATACTAAGCAATCAAGGTTTGAAGGTTCTGATCGTCAAATTCGTGCTAAAATCTTAAAAATTATTGTTGATACTGAAAAAATTACACATCAAGAGATTTTAGATCTTATTGGCAAAGATACAGAGCGAGTAAAAAAAATTATAAGTCAATTGGTTGCTGAAGAATTTATCCAAAAAATGAACAATTCATATTTTATCCTATAAATGGGTGCCCCTTACGTAACCATGTGGAGTAATGGGTATTAATGATGTATACTTTATTACATAAGATTATAACTACAGGATTTTTTAATGATAAGAAATATACACGTAAAATCGTTTTTTCTATTGACCATATGTGCTACACCTTTTTTTACACAGGCAATACAAAATAGAACAGCGGATATCGGAACGGTAGTAACAGCAGCGTTGTGCGCGGGTGGCAGCTATAAAATAATGCAAGAGTTTCCGCGCAAAATACATCCAGCAGCATGTGTTGGAATAAGCGCAGTAATAACTGCTATGACCTATTACACATTACACCGATCAACTCCGGCAGGGCGCCTGAAGCGTGCTAATCATTTGCTTCATGAGCTTGCACGTCACACATTAACCAAAAACACCTACGATAATGATAGAGCTTTTTTTGAGGCGGTTCAGGATGTTTACCTAACTGATGATTTACCACTTATTAGTGCGTATAATCATTTACTTACTTTGATTCCTACCATGCATTATGCATTAAGCCTCATCAACAAGGCTTCCGCAGAAGTTGGCAAAGATGTTTTGCTGCAAGAAGAATGCGATGCTTCTTTATCGCGTGCGAATAAGTTTTTTAGAAATATATCTGATGGCATCAAGCGCATTAGAGAGCACAAAGATTATTTATCGCAACTGACTATCTATAAAGAAAGTTTGCTGCACGAGAAACAAACCATTGCTCAAGAACAGATTGCTCTTGCCCAACTTCAGATGGCTCATGCGCAGCAGGGTAATACTTTATTGAAATGGTTGAAGGCGATCTTCTGGAGGAAGTAAAGAAAGTAAAATGAGTTCGTATTCTTCGATCTGCCTTCCTATAGCTTTAGTGAAAGACCGACCGAAGTATACGAACTCATTCCAATTGTATGGTTTATTTAAACTTATTAAATTTTGATTGATTAGCTTTTTGCCGTTCCATATATTCGTCAAATTTTTTGCCAATTTCTTTATCTCGCGTACCGCCAAAAATGGTATTGCGTTGAGGATCCCACACGCCACCTTCCCCTTTACCAAATAACCAGGAGCCAGCCATGCTTTGAATAGTTTTATGTCGAGCGTCTTCATCTACATATATTCCTGCGACTTCAAATGAATCAGAAAAGCGCAACTTATGCCATGCCGCTTTATGAAAAATAACTAAATCAACGTCACCAAATTTCGGATTATTTTGTTCGTGTTCCATAATTCTTTTGTAACAAGGCTTGCCAGATTCGTCTGTTCCAAAGAATATACGTTTGCGATAAAAATTTTGGCCAAAAACCAAGTCTCGATAATGTTCGATAATGTCCGGATCGGTTGGCGTTTTATTAGGATCAGAAGGGAAGCCTTCAAGTCTTCTTCTCAAATGGTCTCTGTATATTTCATTAAACTGATCTTGTGTATCGTTACGTTCTTGAATGTGATCTTGTTGTTCGTTGTTATTATTTTGAGATTGTTCTGCCAATATAGACGTGTTTCCAAAGTTGGTAGCGATAGCAATGGTGAGCAACAGACGTTGTATATTCATAGAAATCCTTGGAGAAAAAATACAATTGTTATTTACTATTAATTTATATATTTTTGGTTTTTTTATCAAAAGGGTATTAAAGAGAGCGTTCTACAGGATGTTTTTTAAGATGGAGAGGTGTAAGATATCCAGCCGAAGAATGACCCGAGCGGAATTTTTCATAACCCAGCCGACCAATGTGTTCAACTGAACACTGCTTGTCAGTGATAAGGTTTATAGAATCTCCTGCTGATAATTGTCTTTCAATATCCTGCATTAATAGTTCTGTATTTTTATATCCTGTCGACATCACTTCTTCTTCATATGCAACCAAGTAATAGCTTTCATTATTGAATGCATTGAGTAGCACCACGGTACTTTTACATGATGCATCATAAAATTCTAAAAAAGTAGCTTCAAGACCGTCAATGCTAACTAAGGGAATTCCGGTTGCACAATGCAAGCCATTTGCACTCGCAATAATTGAACGCAAGGTAGAGAAAGGACCGGGGCCGCAATTAACCGCGCAAAAGGAAAGCTCAGCAAAAGTGATTTTATTTTTGCTGAGAAGTTGTTCCAAAAGAGAAATGAAGAGTTTGCTAGTATGGCGCTTGTCTTCACTGACTTTATCGATCATCGTATAGTTTTTAAAAAGTGCGATCTCGAAAAAATCATACGTGTTGTTAATTGCTATGTATGAATGCATGCAAATCGTTTTTCAGTTGCGGTTTTTGCGTTTTTGTTGCTGGTAAAAAAGACTAAACGAATCGTATTCAATAGTCTTTTTTGTCCCATGCTCCATTTCATTGCCTATTTCGTTAAAACTACGAAGGCCGCAGTCACATGGGGACCCCCATTAAAACGAAGGAGTAAAGGTCGCTTTAATTACGATTCTTACGTTTTTGTTGTTGATAAAAAAGGCTAAACGAATCATATTCGATAGTTTTTTCTTTCTTAAGTATTATTTTACCACAATTTAAACATTTCCACCCTTCAAAATTCAGCGGATGATCAAAAAATGTTTGTAAGACCAATAATCCATCACATTTTTGGCACTTCATGCAACTACTCCTTAATAATGATAGTGCTGATGCGCTTGCGAAGTTGTTTTCCTTTTTATTTGTCAAACTAAAAGATTACTGGGGGAGTTGTCAATTAATCTTCGCCGGGATCCCCATCGTGAGATTCCGAAGATGGGGTTAAAAATCTTTTATAATCAAGATACGTACTCAAAAAAGTTGCAGCTGCAATCGCGTGTGATCGCAATTTCTCTTCTTTGGTTTTGGCGTGTTTAATGGCAGCAGCACGCTTGCTGCTCAAGCGTTCATCCCACATCTGCCATTGAATGGCCGGAAAATGTGATTTGAGTTCATCGGTTAACGCAATTACCTTTTTAGTTTGATCGCTTTCAGTGCCCCTCAGTGTTGTGGGTAAACCGACGACAATAGTAGAAACGCTTTCTTTTTCGATTGTTTTTTGTAACTCGGAAATGAGATCAGCAGTTTTGAATGTGTCGTATGGACGGGGTAAAATACCCAAAGGATCAGATATTGCTACTCCGGTCCAACGATCACCAATATCAAGAGCGAGGATTTTCATTATTTTTGCGCCTTATCGAAACGTTAAAATTTAAGTATACTGATCTATGACCTTATTGTAAAAATATTTTAAGCGAAGGAAAATCTATGGATTTTATGATGATGATAAGGGAAATAAATGCGATAATATGCGGTTGGCCACTTATGTTGTATGTTATTGCGATCAGTCTTATTTATACCTTGGTTTTGAGAGGCGTGCAGTTTACTTATTTTTTCACAGCACTTAAAACGGCACTTTGTCCTTCTCCTCAAAAGACTCAACAAGCGGGTGATGTATCTCCCTTTCATGCATTCATTAATACCATCAATTCCAACTTAGGGAATGGTGTTGTGGCAGGTGTTGCAACAGCTATTTATGCTGGTGGGCCGGGCGCAGCATTTTGGTTTGTGATATTTGGTTTTATTTTGATGTCAGTACGTTTTGGAGAAGTATATTTAAGCACATTATACGGTTCTAGAACAACAGAAAAAACAGTCCTTGGTGGGCCAATGCTTTATCTAAAAGATGTTGCAGGCGGAGCATATTTGCCGCACATCTATGCATTCTGTTGTGTGTTCTATGGTTTGATTGGTGGTAATCTTATTCAGTCTAATTCAATTTCTGTCAGTCTTGCTACTACCTGGGGAATTGCACCACTTATGAGCGGCCTCGGTTTATTAGCATTTGTTCTGTTTATTTTATTTGGTGGTGCACAACGTATTATTAAAATATCAGTGAGTATTGTGCCGGTAAAAGTAGCGGTCTTTATGTTGTCTTCATTAGCGGTACTTGCTTACCATTATCAATCCCTTGGAGCTGCGTTATCTTTAATCGTAACGAGTGGTTTGGGAATGCAAGCGGTCGGGGCTGGTTTTCTTGGCTTTTCTATGCAACAAATGATTTCAGCGGGTATGTCACGTTCTATTTTTGCAACTGAATCAGGATTGGGTTCTGCAGCAATTATGTTTGGTTCTACCGGAAATGATAACGCAGTACAAAATGGTTTTATGGGTATGATGAGTACATTTATTAGTACTTGCATCGGTTTTATTATTGCACTATGTATTGTGGTATCTGGTGTATGGAATAATGGGTTAACAAGTACTGCATTGACTATTTCTGCATTTGATACAACATTTGGCATATATGGTGGATGGATTGTGAGTTTCCTCGCCATGACATTTGGTCTTGGTGTAATTGTGTCGTATGCATATGTTGTTCGATCTGCATGGCTCTTTTTAACCAATAATCGCTTCAACAATCTTTTCAATGCTGTGTATAGTTTATGCGCACTGGCAGGAGCTGTAGCGGCTGTTGAGTTGGTGTGGGATTTAGCAGATTTTGTGATTGCGGCAATGCTCTTTATTAACTTATATGGGTTATTAATGTTATTACCAAAAGTAAGAGTAACATTACTCGAGCAATTACGTAATTACCGGGCGTAATATCCATTATGAATGAATTAATTTCATTTCCCCGTACATTCCCCATTGCATGCCATACTGATTTTGTTGGCGAAGGTTCCACCTTTGTTGCAATTGAAGGATATGCAGATAATGGAGTTAATTACATAAAAAAAGCAATAGAAAATGGTGCACGCACAATTGTGGTGCACCATACTACTTTATTATCAGATGAATTATCTGCATTCATACGAGCTCATGATGTTATTCTTGAACGAGTTGATAATACACGCAAAGCTCTTGCTAATTTAAGTGCGGAGGCTGCAGGGCAGCCTGCACGAAAATTAAAAATTATTGGTATTACCGGAACCAAGGGGAAAACCACCACTTCCTTTTTATTGGCACATATGTTACAAACTGCTGGGTATAAAACGGCATTGATCAGTTCGGCGCAAAACCGTATCAATGGTCAGACGTTTTCTGCGCCATTAACAACACCCCAGCCGGATTATCTGCAACAATTTTTAAAATTATGTGTTGAAAATGAGGTGGATTACGTGGTGATGGAAGTTGCAGCGCAGGCGCTCACCCTTCATCGTGTTGAAGGCATATCGTTTTGTGGTATTATTTTTACCAATTTCTCACTGGAACATTTAGAATTTTATCCTAATCTCGATGAATATTTTCGTGCCAAGTGTTTAATCTTTGATATGGCGTTTGCGCATGCACCGATAATTATTAATGGGGATAATCTAGCTTGCGCGCCATTGTTAGATAAGAGCACGGAAATGGGCAATCGATTAGCATCAGTGCATCAATCAATTATATCGTATGGATTTAACAATCAGTTTGTTGATGTGCGTGGTGTCAACCTGCAAGATCCGGTATATGCAATTGAAGTTGCTGCAGATTACCGAGATTGCAAAAATGTATTTAACTGTCCGAAACTGTTTGGTGAATATAATGCATATAACGTCTTGGCTGCTGCAACGATGGCATTGGCATTACGTCGTATGCCTCCAGAGATAATTCAACAAGCTCTGCACACCTTTGCGGGCGTGCCAGGGAGATTACAAGAATATCTCTTATCAAATGGTGCGCGTTGTTTTATTGATTATGCACATAACCCCGAATCCTTTCAGGCAGTTTTATCAACGCTTCGTGCGCTCACATCGCAATTGATTGTGGTATTTGGTGCAGGTGGTGGCAGAGATAAATCTAAACGTCCCATGATGGGACTTGTTGCTGCAACCATTGCAGATATTGTCATGGTGACTTCAGACAATCCTCGTTTAGAAGATGCATTCACCATTGCAGGTGATATTGTGCGAGATATTCCTTCTTCATTGACGCATAAAGTGATACACGAACTTGATCGCAAAAGAGCTATCGAGTATGCTTATCAATTATCAGGTTGCGGATCCATTATTGCATTGTTAGGCAAAGGGCCTGATGAATATCAAATCATTGGAACCACAAAACATTATTTTAGTGAACGTACTATTATCGAGCAATTGTAAATTGTATACTTCAAAAGGAATAGCATGAAAAAAATTATCCTATCGGTTTTTTTATTGGGAAGCGTATCTATAGCAAACGCTGAAGTAGATGATAGTGTTGCTATAGCAAAAAAAAATAGCAAAATTCCTACGCAACGATTAAGTGCTGCAGTACCGCCGTGTCCGGATAATATGGATGCGTATTTTGCTGCGCAACGTCTTTATTCCCATGCTACTTCTGATAAGCGTAATCCTGATAAGCCTCTTTCTGTCTCCCAAGAATTTCGTCGCTGTCCGTAGATTTTTGAGAGTTTTAAGCTGAAAAATTAAAATTCCTGCAATTTGGAAGTCAGACTTCCAAATTGCAGGAATTTTGTTTTAGTAAGCCATGATTTTATATTATTTTTATGGTATTCTCTTGTGCGAATTATTGTGTTACTCAACAAATAAAGGAGTTTTGATGAAAAATAAGTTCTTAAAGATGATTAGCTGCTTGATGATCGGACAGCTGTGTTACGCAATACCGCAGGCCATGAGAGATAAGGGATTTGTGTATTTACATGAAGTTGATCCAACTATTAAAGTATCATTGCGTTATTTCACTCCGGAAAATTTTGTGGGTAGGCGGGTAGATGGCTACAAAAAGCCGGTTGTTATTATGACGAAGAAAGCCGCGCAAGCTTTGAGCGAAGTGCAAAAATCTGTAAAAAAAGATGGCTATTGCTTGGTGGTATATGATGCCTATCGTCCACAACAAGCAGTGAATCATTTTGTACGTTGGGGTAAGGATATCGATGATAAATTAAAAAAAGGTCATTATTATCCGCGTATAGAAAAAGACCAAGTTTTTGAATTGGATTATGTTGCAAAAAAATCAGGACACAGTAGAGGCAGTACCGTTGATCTCACTATTATCAAAGACGGTGAAGCGGTACAGGAAATTCAAGAAGAAGAACGTCATTTATGTGATGGGTGCGTTATTAAATTTCTTAATGATGGAACTATTGATATGGGATCATCGTTCGATTTATTTGATGAAGCATCGCATACGCACAACAATCTCATCGATTCAAAATCCCAAGAACGCAGAAATTATTTAAAAAAAGTTATGGAAGATCATGGCTTTAAAAATTATGACTGTGAGTGGTGGCATTATACCTTGAAAAATGAACCATTTCCTGCTGATAAAGATGAAAGTTATTTTGATTTTCCAATTGAGTGATTTTGAGCACAAGAAAAAGGCCCCAATTTTGGGGCCTTTAATTATTATTAAAGGAGTTTTGATGAAAAGAATTATATGCGCGATATTGTTGAGCGCATTCTCTCTGCACGCTCATGAATTAATGTTTCTTGCTAACCTCAAACAAGCAATAAAAATAGATAATCAAACATATGCACATCTTATTGCACAAGCAAATAATGAACCAATAAACAAAGATGTTCAATGCAGTACTTCCGATCGACCACTGTTTAAAGCATATCCAGCATTGCGGCAAACTATTAGCCATATCTCTTTGGGATCTTTTCCTACGCCACTACACCGTTGTGATCAATTAACCAAGGTATATGATATACAAAATCTCTCCATAAAGCAGGATTCTATAAGTGGTGGAATACTTTCTGATGACACACGATTATTTGGTGGTAACAAAGTAAGAAAATTAGAATTCTTGCTTGCTGATGCAGTGTATCACAATGCACAAAGTGTTCTTACCTTTGGATGTATTGGATCAAATCATGCAACGGCAACAGCGACATATGCACGCGAATTAGGATTTCGTTGTTATTTGATGTTAACGCCTCAACCAGATTCGGCTATAGTGCATAGAAATTTAAATCTTATGTCTGCTGCAAACGCTGAAATAATATTTTCTGCTAATGCTACCATGCGTATGAATGCTACAACGTCAACATTTATTGCGAGCAAAAAAGATCATGGAACGTATCCTTATTTTATTCCAACAGGCGGATCAACGCCCATTGGAGTGATTGGGTTTGTGAATGCTGCGTTTGAATTACGTGAGCAAATTAATAACGGTTTATTAACAGAACCTGATTACATCTATGTTGCAACGGGTAGTTGTGGAACAACGGCAGGCCTTGCTCTTGGTCTTAAAGCAGCGGGAATACGATCGCAGATTATTGCCGTGTGTGTTGAGCCGGAAGAAGAGCTTGGATTCTTTGAAAGAAAAATTGCTCAGTTATTTAGAGAAACCAATCAATTACTCAATGATCGTGATGCAACATTTCCTTTATTTGGTGAGAGTGTTGACAATGTAATGATTGTTCATGATTTTAGTGGCCCCTGTTATGGCCTTTGTATGCCAGAAGTTATTGAGGCCATAGAAGAAATAGAAAAATATGAAAATGTTATTTTAGATGGAACTTATACGGGAAAGGCTTTTACCGCGATATTATCGCATGCAAAGCAAGGATTGTTACAAGATAAAAATGTGCTCTTCTGGAATACGTTTGATGGGGAGGTTAAGTAGTAATCTCTTGACTGATATATTATAATATCCTATGAGGTCTATTTGAATTGCGAAAGTGATGATTTGGATTTAGAGTTTATTAAGAAGAAAAATAAAATGGCACGAAGAAATTTCCAAGAATATTTAGAAAAGCGCCTTAATAAGACTGAAATAGCAGAAATCAAGAAACAAGCATTACAAGAAAAAAATACTTTGCAGGCGCTGCAAGATAATGTTGCTATAGCATTAGAAAACTATATGGAACAGTAAGAACCGCATTTGGTTTTCAAAAAAAAGTAGAAAAAATTAAAAAGAATAGAGAAAGAGGCCCCAGAAATTTCTGGGGCCTCTTTCTCTATTCTTATCTTATTATTGTTGAGATATAATTTTCTCAAGTAAGCTTTCAATCAGTTTACCTTCTGGACATCGTGGACATTTCTGTGGCCGATTATTTTTTTTATTATAATCAACATACTCCCGTAAACATGATTTACAAATACGATCCGATGATGATTCTTTGTTGCAATTTTCACACGGAATTGTTGTTAATTCTTTTCCCTCTGTGCAGAGGCAACAATCATATTTAGGTTTTTCAATATCAGTGGTTTGTAAGCTATGACATTTTGGACATTGCCCACCATATTGTTTGAAGCATGTGTTGCAGATATCAGGGCATTTTGTTTTACATTTTTTGCATGGCAACGGTTTAACTGATGGTTTTCCATGGCATACTGCGCACTGGATTTGGACTTCCATTGGAGGTGCGCTTGGCTGTAAATTCATTGGAACATATTCTTGTTGCTGTTCTAATGCAGCAGTATGTTTTTGCTGGCGAGCTTTTTCGGCATCAGCTTTCTTTTTTTGCTCTGCATAATGATCCAATTCTGCTTTTTGTGCAGCAATTGTATCGTTTTGACTTTTTTGAGCATCAGCAGCTTTTTTTTCTTTGGCAATACGATCTAACTCTTCTTTCTGCTCTTTTATTTTTTTAAGCTCTGCATTTTGCTCATTGAGTTCTTTAATCGCAGCATTTTGTTCGTTAAGCTTTTTCAATTCTGCTTCTTGTTCAGCTGCAAAACGTTTTCTTTCTGCTTCTTCTTTTCGTTGTTGTTCTGCAAGTGTCTTTTTCAGTTGTTCCAATTTTATTCGTTCCTGTTCTGCAATTCGTTCAGCTTCTTTTCTGATATGTTCTGCTGCTTCTGCAAAGATAAGAGCGTTATATTTTTGTTCAAGTCTTTTTTCTTCTTGCAGGACTTGGTCGAGTATTTTTGTGTTTTCGCGGTGTATCGCTGCACGTTCAGCTGCGGTTTTATTCAAAAGATCGTTGACTGAATAACATTGTGGCGAAAGAGGTTGTTGAAACATATATTCTAGAGCATGGGAAAAATCTTTCTCTATTATTTTTCCATGCCATTTTTTATGTCTTTCTAATCCATTTTTTATGTTTTGTGGTTGTTGATGAATCATGACGCATTCATCCATAAGTTTGTCTTTTGCTTCTTTTAATCCGGTAACTATAGTGCTATGACCATTTTGACGAGCAAGGTTAATTGCAATGTCAACATCACCACAGATCATATCCTTTTCGTTGTAGGCAGCGTTAAGCGCATCAATATTTCCCTGCTTTGCAGCAACAAGAAAGGGTGTGTGATTATCTTTATTGCGATGTTCAAACATCATGGGCATTTGTTTTTTGAAATGACGTACTACATCAGTTGATCCATAAAATGCAGCGGTGTGTGCAAGTGTGTTACCATTCTTGTCACAATCAGTATATGAAGCACCATGTTTGGTAAACTCGTGCATAGTTTCAATATTATTATTTGCAGCGGCATAATGAATAGCAGGTAGTCCGTTTTGGGCTTGTTGAGTAATATTAGCTTTGGTGAGATTATTGTTCATAATCTCAGCAAGCACTTCTTTATTTTTGCATTGAGCTGCACGGTGGAATATTGTTTCACCATTTTTATTGCTGCGTTGCAAAGATACATTATGGTAAATCAATGTTTTTACCATCTTCAGGTGTCCATTTTTTACCGCACCAAAAAGGGGAGATTCGCCATCGATATTAACTTTATCCAACAGATCACTGTTGTTTTTAATGAGTATGGCAAATCCATCTAAATTACCCATGAGTGCTACTTTATGAAAGGGATTTTCACCTTTATTATCGGTGAGTGTTACATCCGCGCCACATTCAATTAAGTCTTTCATCATGCCGTGATTACGAGTAATAGTTGCATTCATAAATGCAGTTCTGCCTTCATTATCACGCTCATTAATATTAACATCCGGATTATCTTTAAGGCGTTTTAAAATCTCATGCCGTTTATTTTCCACAGCAAGGGTAATAACACCTTTTCCGACCAGGTTAGTTTTTTTTGCATCGGCTTTATACGCCAAGAAGAAGTCCATTCCTGTTTTATTTCCTGCTATAACAGAGTGGAGTAGTGGCGTATTGCCATCATTATCAGTTGCATCAACAAATGCGCCATTTTCTAAAAGATATTTTGCAGTATCAGTGCTTGGAGCATATGCAGTAGCATGAATGGGTTGCTGTCCAAATCTATTGGAAAGATTCAAAGCAACGCCGTTTTCTTTGAGTAGTTTTAATGTTGTTGTATCCGATTGTGTTGCTGCAAGCATAGTCGGTGTATATCCGCGGCCATTTTCTTGATGCACGAGGTTTTTATTTTGCGCTAAGTTGGCGACCATGGTGAGCTTTTTGTTCCTGATTGAATAGTGCAACATGTTTTCGCTATTAATTGTTTGTTCAATCAGTTTGTATTTAAGAAACAGTGGGAGAAAATTGGGATTGTCTTTATTTACGGTAGCAAAAATTGCGGTTAAACCTTCATCATCAGTAATGGTGGTATCAGCTTTTTTGATGATTAATTTTTCTGCTGCGTTGATCTGGTTGTTTTCAATGGCGTTATGCAGGGCAGTTTTTCCTCTTTTATTTTTTGCATTTTTATTTGGTAATTTTACTTCCCAAAAACATCCGTAAAACCAATTTCCCCAACTTGAATAATCTGGTTCAGTAGTAAGTTCGTCAACAATTTCAGTGTAACCTTGTTCTGCTGCAACATGAAGCACCGTATTGCCATCAGTATCCGTTTTGCTTAAATCTTCACTGTTTTCAATGCGTTGTTTTATTGCTTTAGTATTACCTGCGCGAGCTTCTTCAAATATTTTGGAAGAAGTTTCAGCAAGTGCATTCGCGCATATCATTGTTGCGCAGAATAAAATCGATTTGAATTTTTGCATATATAGCCTTTGTTTAATATTTTTGATTTCGTCAGCAGTATAGAGGATTTTATTTATTTTGAAAATGGGATTTGTTGCGCGTAAGCGCACAATAAGGGTATGGTGAAAGCATAAATGAAGGGGCTATCATGAAAAAATTATTTTGTATTTATCTCAGTATTTTTTTATTTACTACGGCACATGATAATGTGCCTTTTAAACTCGGCGTTGAAAACATTCCCATAGATTTTCTGACAACATCATGTCCAACTAAAAAACCACAAGAATGTATGATTGGTTTAATTACCAATCAAACAGGAGTCGATCAAAAAGGAGCGCGCACTGCTGATATTCTTGCGCAAAATGGTTACACAATAAAATATATTTTTGCTCCCGAACACGGACTCAATGGCACGCTTGCAGAACGGGATGTGCTGGATTCTGTCGATGCAAAAACAAACATTCCTATCTTGAGTTTGTATGGAAATGGTTCAGGAAAAATGATTGCCCCAGAGCATATTAATGATCTTGATGTATTAGTTTTTGATATTCAAGATTCTGGCATGCGTCATTATACTTATATTTCTACGTTGCTCAATACGATGAAAATTGCTGCAGATTATCATAAGCCATACATAGTGTTAGATCGCCCCAATCCATTGGGTAGCCGCATGGCAGGGCCCCTGGTTGAACCTTCCCTCATCTCATTTATTTCCATCGCACCCATTCCTTTGCGCCATGGCATGACAATTGGTGAAATTGCGCTTTATTTTAATAAGCATGTGTGCAGCAAACCAGCGCAATTGCAGGTAATAAAAATGGAAAATTATGATCGTAATGTTGGATTTATGGGGAATTTTATTCATCAACTTTCACCCAATTTGCAATCATTGCAATCATGTTATGGATATAGTTTTTTAGGATTAATGGGTGAAGTGGAACCATTTGATGTGGGTGTTAGTACGCCAATGGCATTTCGGTGTATTGCGTTGCCAAAAAGTATGCGCGTTCCAAAAAATGTATGGAAAAAGGTGCAAGCTTTATTCAAGGAATACGGCGTAAAAAGTGTTTTTTATAAACACATCAATCCTAAAAATAAAAAGAAAAGTAAGGGATTACGATTAGAATTTAATAATATCAGTCAGCTGAAATCATTTGAATTGTTTATTGAGTTGCTGCAGTTGTTTAAAAAAGAAAATATATCCTTTTCTTTTTCTGCAGCGTTTAACAAGGCCGTGGGAACTGCAAAAGTGCAAGAAGTGATTGCAGGAACTCTGGGCAAAGATCTTTTCTTTGCCCAGATAAAATCTGAATTGGAAGAGTTCTGCAAGCGAGCGCAGGGAATGTTTTTATACGCGCCAGTGCCGGTGATACATTAGCCTTTTAGTACACACTTCTAAATCTTAGTATCATTTCTGGGCGCAAATTGGCCGTTGTATTTTCGATTGAGCAAATCTAAAACATTAGCCAGCTGATAGTAAGCATTTGCTTTGTTATCATTGAGTATGGCAGTACTAATTCTTGTCATCGCATATTGGTCATCTTTGTCAGCAAAATATTTTGTTGCAAGGTAATTTAGCTCGTTTATTGCTTCTGTTCTAGTGTTCTCATCTGGACTATTTATTTTTTCGTATAAGTTTTCAACAATTTGTACCGCTCTATTTCCTGCAGATATTGGATCATGTGGTATGATTGCTGGGATAATTGTTGCAAAAGCTGCAGCCGCTCGTCTTTCTATTTCAATGTTTTCTGGTGTTATCGTTGGTTAGGGTGAAAACCATGAAGCAATTCCTTTAAAGAGATTTTTAACACCTTGCCATGCATTACTCGCCAATGTCTTAATTGAATCCCATAATGATGGTGCCGCTTGTGGGACAGCGAAAGCTTGAAGATTAGACTGGGCAACAGGCAGTGTTGTAATGGCTTGCGGCATTTGTGCTACAGGCAGGACTATTTGTGGTTCCGCAGCAACAGGAATTACAGGTGGAGTTAGTAATTCTACTTGTGGCTCACTAGGAACGGTAGAGAGTTGTTTTTTTGGTTGAACTGAAGGATTGGCAACCGGTTCTTCTAAGGGTGTTTGAGGTGATCTAGAAGGATATAGCTTAGATTGAATTATCTGATAGTTAGCTTCGAATTCTTCGACCTCATCCTGTGGAAGTAAATAAATAGATGATTTATCGAGGAAGGTTACTTGTTTTCTGTTCATAAAAAGATTTATAAAAAAGGGTTCATCTAAAAGTTCTTGTATAAGAATCCTATCGTATTCATCAAAATCAGCTTTCTGAAGATTATCTGCAATGTGTTTGAAATTGAACAAAAATCTACGTGATGCGATCTGTAGAGGGTGCTTACTAACTTCACTAATCATTTGTAGTTCAATACGATGCAGACTAAGAAGAGCATTGGCAATTGATATTTTAAGTCTCAGAGGATAGATCTTAGTTATTTCTTCTTTAGAATAAGGACCTTTAGTTTCTAGGTTAAATAACGGGAGTTTTAAATTTTTCATTACCATTGAATCTAAGGACGCTATCAATTTTTTAAGTTCATTAATTGTGGCGGTATCGGCTTTATTTGGTAGAATATCGATTAGAGGATTTATTTTATTGCTTATCATTTTTTCAAGCGCAATAACGTGCTGTGGTGATGAAAGAAGTTGAGTTGATTCTATTTTCTGAGCTTCAGCTTGGCGTGCAAGTTCAACAAGTTTTTCATGTTCATCTTCAAGTTCATACTGTAAAATATTGAGATATTCTCTTTTTTGTCTTTCTTCATCGAGCTGATCAAGAGCTTTCATTTTTAATTGATACAACATTTCTTCGTTAGTCTTTGTTGGTGTTGGAGCAGGTGGAAGAAATGCTGTTTCAGCTGGTTTAATTGTTGTTTCTTTTGGAAGAAAAGGGACGGGTTCGTCTTTCGGAAAATCCTTGATCAATTCACGTATACGAGGTTCAATAGACTTTTGCATAACATCTATTTTTGAAAGCCAGCCTCCCCATCCATAAATTACGTCTTCGCTGTAAGATTGCTTTATAACCTCGGTAAGCAAATTCTTAAGTAAATCAAGGGAGTCAGCGTCTCCCGGAACGTACTTAATTATGAAATCAATCATGGACTGGATATTTAAGCTGATTTCTTTAGCGCTTAAGGTTTGGTCTACTGACTCTTTTAGTAAAGATCTCAGCTGTTTTTTAAGAGAAGAAACCGCTTCTTTCCATTCTAATATAGAATGAGCATTAAGAGGCGAAAGTATTTTCGCTTTTGGAAACGGCGATTGAGGGATTTGAAGTGGAGGTTGGGAAAGAAGATGAGGAAGAATAAATTCTTCCTGCTGAGGAATAGGAGGGAGTTCTTCTTTCAATTGTTTTTGAGGAACTACAGGAACAATTATATTTGCCTTAGTCTGTTGCTCGGCCAACGTGGCTTGTATACGCTTTGAAATGCTATCTTGCATATTGTCCAGATTTGAAAACCAGCGTTTAATTTGTTGTGGCGAATAAGGAGGATTTTGGGCTTCCTGACGCATTTTTTGAAGTAAATTAATAGTATGATTAGTTTCTTCTAGGCCATGATTTGTGATGAAGCTGGTCATTTTTTGTATATTATCATAAATGTGGCCTCCTGTTAGAGCGCGTCGATCGGGGTAAGAGATCATCGTATTAAGCTGGGAGCGAAGTAACTTCGTGGCATTTTTCCATTCTGTTAGGGAATTGGAATTAAGAGGTATAATTTTTTTTGCTTCAGGTAGGGGAAGCATGGGGCGTCCAGTTGGATTGGAAATACTAATGTCTTTCTTTGGTGAAGTCGGTTCCATTGCATAGCACACGTTAGCTATTGAAAGTGCTGTCAGAGTGATACATAATACATTTCTATAAATTTTCATAACGGCTCTTTCTTGGTAATTACGACTTTTAATTTTTTTTACTACCATGGAAGCAATGATCTAATCCAATTCAAGCCTGCGCCAATTTTAGAAACTATAGTTTCACCAACAGACCACAAATAAGTGCCGATTCTTGTTAACAAGGGAGCAGGCGGGACTACGGGTGGGGCGGCCGGCGCAGGTTGTGGCAGTGGGATTGGTTGAACTGCGGCGAGATTTCCAGCATTTACCGGAGGGTTATTGTTTTGATCATCATTGACAATGTTAGGTATGAGACCTCGCATGATATCCTCTTCTTGTTGGCCCAAGGGAGGATTATTTGGAATTACATCGCGATTGCCTAAATCGTATTCTTGATTCTGTAGATTTTGTGCCATTTGAAAATCGTTTTCATGTTGGATTGCTGCTTTCATTGCAGCTTCTATCTCTTGTTGTTGCGTTTTCATTTTTTCTTTTATTGCCTTAATCACTTGACTGCGGTAAGGGCTCAATACTATATGGTCGCCAAAATAATCGGTTGCCAATGATTCTTCAAGCAATATACTTCCGGTCTTTATTTGATTAATTAATACATCGGTATCATTTTGTATTCTATTCTCATATGAGCTAATCATCTGTTGAATTTGGGGATTTTCTGGATCTGATTTGAGAAGATATTGTAATTTTTCTATCTCAGAAGCCAATTGCTCAAAATGGCCTGGTTCGATTAACTCTTTCATATCTTTTTTAAATTGCGCAGTTTCATTAAGAAGCCACGTATAGTTTCTGAGAGTTGTTATTATGTTTTTATATAAATCTGAGTTGATGTCCATAATAACTTTTAATGCGTCATAATCTTTATCAGTTGCCAAATAGCCTTGTAGTGCTGTGACACCTTCAGATAGATTTTTCGTTGTATGAAACTGTGGAGATTTTAATTCATTTTCATATCGTGTAAGCACACTCTTAATTGTTTGCTCCAGTGGTTTTTTGCGAGGAGTAATGATAGCAATAGCTTTTAATTTTCGAGCAGTTATTCGGATGAGTTGGGAAATCTCTTTTCTTTCCTCTTGTTCCGTGATTGGTGAGAGAAGTGATTTATATTTTTTTAAATCAGTAAGATAAGGGCTTAAGAATTTAGGGTCATAGACATTTTGTTCCATCTCTTGAGCGCTTTTATCTATTGTCTTTTTTAACCGTTGCTTTTCTGCTTTATCTTTTTCAGATAATACTCTTACTTTTTTTGTTGATTTTTCTTTTTTGTTTTTTTCTTGATCAGTTTTTACTTTCTGTTGTGCTAATTCCAGGACACTTCCCAGAAAAAGATCACCCAGTTTTTTAGAGCTTCTCGATTTTTCAGTAACAATCGCTATGTTATTTATTTGATCTTGCCAATCAGCAATCATTTCAGGGGTAAAGGTATTATTATCTAAGATGGTATTTTTAATAAGTTCCAATAGCCAACAGCGCTCTGATTCATGAAGAGCATCTTCTTCTTTGGGATTCAAGTCGTAATCATAAATAAATGTAGTCATGGAGTTTAAACCATTTACAATATCCATTTTTGTTCGCATTAATTTTCTTTGATCTTCTTTGTTAAGTAATACATTCAATTGATTAGGTAATGAGTGCGCTACAGATTTAAAGATTGAATATGAATTTTCCTGAAGGTCTTGCACATCATTTCCATCAAAAAGTGAGGATTGGCTAAGACCGTCAAGATCATTATTTAAGTTTTGAGCAGACATGCTTGGTAAGTGTGGTGGAATTGGGTTTGATAATGATGTCTTGAGCACTCTTAAAAGACTGTCAGTTTTAAACCACTCTGCGAGTGCCATTCTAAATTGGGAAGGTTTTTTTGGCGCGAATCGAGTGTTTTCCATGGTAGGTTGTGGTCTTGGGGTATTTTTATGTTCGATTGCCAAAGTTTTTAATATTTGTTTTTTTTCCGTAGGTTGCAGTTTTGCGTCTCTAAGATTTTCGATTCTTTCAGAAAGAGGTTGGGTTTTATCAGAAAAATTTGTGGGAGCTTGTTGATTGACTATTTGCCCTAAAGCTTTGGCTCTCAAGTGCTCTGCGAGCGTTACTTCCCCAGGTTCCATTCCATAAGATGAAAAGACTGCCAAAATAGTCATCAAAACCGCCGATAAAATGTTTTTATAATATTTCATAACAACCACTCTTTCTAATCATAATCCATTTATTTTTTATTTAATCTAATGTCTATTATACATGAAATGATTAAATAAAAGAAAGAAAGGATAAACAATTATCGCGCTCCTTGCGCTCCGCGGCGTAGAATCTATATATTTGACCCCTGAATTAAATCCGAGTAAGCTTTTTATAACCCCTGTTTAAAGGTTAGGGAGTTAGAAATTAGGGATTTATTATGATTACTTTACACACTGCCGAGATGTTCATTAGTATCATTACGTTTTTTATTGCTTATGTGGTGGTTATCACCATTTCCAACATGTTCCGCGCATGGGTGGCATATGAGATGGGTGATGATACCGGGATCCGTTTGGGCTATTTTACTCTTAATCCGATGGTTCATATTGATCCTGTCGGACTTTTCTTTTTATTTACTTTCTATTTTGGGTGGGGGCGCATGGTGCCCATTAATCCACTCCTTATCTCTGAACCGTATCGAACATTAAAATTGGCGATAGCGTATTTATCAGATTCTTTTATGCATTTGCTGTTGAGTGTGATTGGCATTATTGCCTTATTAGCTATTTTTGATGCGAATATTATTGGGGTGATGCGCTATATGGTCTGGACCTATAACGTTTCTCATCTTCCGATTGCAAATATGTATCCAGAGGTTTCATCCTTTGCTATTTCTGTGGGATTTATCATTTTTGCATTTGTGTATCTCAATGTGGTGCTTGGAGTGCTGCATTTTATTATTAATTTTAGCAACTACCTTCTTTTTGTTTTGGCCGATCGTTATGCCAGAATCGCTCAGTATGCACAATATATCACCATTGGATTGCCCATTTTTATTATCCTCTTTTTTTCTCCGGCATTACGGTTGCTCTCAGTGCAGTTAATTTCATATATCGGTCTTATTATTGCCCATGTCATAGGCATTGCGCGTTAAAGTAGCGGCCTAACCATTGCGCTAGGTCTCTTTGCTCGTTAGGCAATCAATCGCCATTCGTTCTTTCGATAAGTCTTCTTTTCAAATAAAATATGGCTCCTTGTCTTTTGCACGCTTTTTGCTTTAGAATAATTACAGAATGGTAATTGTTTTGTGATGTTAAGGAGGCTTGCATGAAGAAGTCATTTTTTTTATCGGCGATACTCGTCTTGATGAGCGGAGCTTTTGTGCATGGGATGGAGTCTGCAAATAATGCTCGTCCGCCCGAATTTAGAATGATAGATGAGGCACTTGTTAATGCTGACTGGCCGGCTATTTTCGATCTTCTTGATATAACACCAAATTTAGTTAACGCGTATGAAACAGCAAGAGGATCTACCTTGCTTTCCTACACAGTAGGCAGGAATGATTTGTTATTAACACGAACATTACTTGATAAATATGAGGCTGATCCTAATCGCGGTGGATTCAAATTAGCAATAACTGAAAAAAATATCCCCATGATAAAATTGTTATTGGAATATGGTGCTAATCCCGACTTGCCCATCAAAGGGGGTATGACTGCGCGCAAATATGCTCTCATGATAGTGAAAGAGCATCCTGAGATATTGGAGCTTATTGAATCATTTGATAGAAAATAATATTGCAGCAGAGTATTTGTTTGAAAAAAAGGAGACATTTTATATGAAAAGGTTAAGTTTTTTATCGGCACTGTTAATGAGCGTAGTTGTAGCGTATGGCATGGAACCCGCACATAGTACTCGTTCGTCTGAATTTGGACAAATACGCCTGGCGCTTGCTGTTGGAGATTGGCAAGAGATTGCCGATATTCTTGCTGTAACACCTAGCTTGGTTAATACATATGAAACATCAAGAGGTGAGACTTTACTTTATCGTGCGGTAGCAATGGATAGTTTTAACCTGGCAAAAATATTGCTGGAAAAATATGGAGCCGATCCTAATGGAGCTGGTGGTAACATTCTCTGGATTGCTATGGTGCGAGGTAATATTCCCATGATAAAACTGTTACTAGAGTATGGGGCTGATCCTGATATGCCAAACCAGGCAACTGGTATATCTTTACGTCGGCTTGTTCTTGGTCAAAAAGATCCTATGTTCAGAGATTTTGATGTATTAGAAACCATCGAATCATTTGATAAAAAATAATCATAAAATAGTTATAAAACCAAGGAGCTTTTCTCAAGGGAAAACTTCTTGGTTTTATAACATTTTTGCAATTTGACCCTTAGGCTAATTACGAGTAAATTTATTATTACTTGTTATCATCTCTGTCATTGGCATTGGCCTTAGGTTAATTATGAACGAATTAGAAATAATAAAAGAACTCACTTTTGGCACGGTAAATATTTATTCTGAAAATGAGCTTATTAGTGCGATCAAAAGTGGTAAAAAACTGAAAGTAAAGTTAGGTGCTGATCCAACAGCTCCTGATCTGCATTTGGGACATACGGTTGTTTTATCAAAATTAAAGCAGTTTTGCGATCTCGGGCATGAAGTTCTTTTTTTGATTGGCGATTTTACGGCTCAGATTGGTGATCCTACTGGACGCGATAAAACGCGTCAACCATTGACGCTGGATGCAATTCAGCACAATTTGCAATCATATTTTAATCAAGTTGGCCGTATTATTGATCCTACAAAAATAACCGTTGTTTATAATTCTCATTGGTTGGGAAAATTAACTAACGCTGATATTGTCAGCTTACTTGCTAAAGTTACGCTTGCGCGCATTACTGAGCGTGATGACTTTCAAAAGCGCATCAGCAAAAATGAACCAATTGGGATGCATGAACTGCTCTACCCCATTTTTCAAGCGTACGATTCTGTTGAACTGCGCGCTGATGTGGAATTAGGAGGTACCGATCAAACCTTTAATGTGTTGATGGGAAGGTTCTTACAAGAACAGTTTGGACAAAAAGGACAGATTGCAATCACTATGCCATTACTTATTGGTCTTGATGGTGTGCATAAGATGTCCAAATCTTTGGGCAATTATGTAGGGTTGAATGAATCGGCAAGTCAGGCCTTTGGCAAATTAATGTCCATCTCTGATGATTTGATGTGGCATTATTTTGCCGTGTTGCTCAATAAGAATGATCAGCATATTGCGCAGATGCAAGAAGAAGTAAAATCAGGCGCGGTGCACCCGATGAATCTGAAAAAAGATATGGCGCAAGCAATTGTTACACGTTTCTGGTCGGCTGATGAAGCTGCAACTGCACGCAATCAATTTGAAGCGTTGTTTCAAAATAAAGATTATTCGCAAGCAACGGAAATAGAATTGCCCGTAGGTTTTGCTAATTCTGTGTGGATTGTGGATTTATTAAAATCTCTTGGTGCAATACAAACCTCTTCTGATGCTAAGCGATTGATTGAATCGGGTTCGGTGCATGTGGATGAAATGATTGTTGCCAACTTTAAGGATACCGTTGTTTGGCGTTCTGGTACTATTGTTAAAGTTGGTAAGCATCGGATTTATAAAATTAAATAAATTACCCCATACTTCATTTTATTTCATATGGGGGCCCCGTATAAGATAGACAAGAATCTAATAAAAAATATGTATTCCCTAATCCCGCTCGCCCTGAACTTGTTGAAGGGTATCTTCTAGCGAATTTATAATATTAATCAGAATATTAAAATATATTCTCATAAAGAAAAAGAGAAAAAGTACTAAAAGATACCCTTCAACAAGTTCAGGGCGAGCGGGGAAAAAGACAATGCTAAAATTTGAATACGCGCATATAAATAAGGTTTTTTCTTGATTAACTCCGGATTTCTCCTCATCAACAAACCCATTGGCAAAAGTTCTTACGGATGTATTGGATATATCAAGTATATTGCCCAACAAAAACTTCGTATCGGCCACGCCGGAACGCTCGATCCTTTTGCATCTGGATTATTAATTATTGCCCTAGGCCGTGAAGCAACGCGTCTTTTACCGCAATGCATGGCAATGGAAAAAACATATGTTGCCAAAGGCAAGTGTGGTGAACTGACCGATACGCTTGATCGCACGGGAGCGATCGTGGCAACAAGCGACACGATGCCATCAGAACAAGTATTGCGCCAATCCTTAGATTCTTTTGGCTCTTCTTATGAACAAATTCCTCCGCTCTATTCTGCATTGAAACATCAAGGCAGACCAATGTATTTGCTTGCTCGCAATAAACTGATTGATCAAGAGCAGCTGCAAGAGATTGCCGATGCCAAACGCAGAACCATTCAACTCTATAAAAAGCAATTTTTATCATATGAGCCTCCCTATTTTACGATTCAAGTGCGTGTTTCGCAGGGGACCTATATTCGCACGCTCGTTAATGATATTGCGGTTCAGGCAGGTAGCTGCGCAACAACGTATGAGCTTGTGCGCACTGCTATTGGGCCGTTTACTCTTGCTGATGCGGTTGATTTGCACGCGATTACGAGCATTGATGATCTAAATGCACGCATTATTCCATCTGATCTGTTTTTTAAACAATAATTCTTGAATATTTACTTTAACTTTATGTATGCTGGTCTTGTAGCAAATCTTATCAATCCGGTCAGATTTTTTTCATTATAAGTGCCTTTTTAACGGGCGCCCGACCGGAGCGATAGCGTAGGTTGGGCTATAGATAATAAGGAGAATCCATGTCTAGAACTTTATCGCGATTAATGATGATAGTTGCTTTTAGCTCGGTACCATCCTTGCAAATGATTGCAATGGAACCAGAAACGTCACAAAATCCCTTGTCTGCTATTTCTGGTGCTTCTTTAACGGCCTTGTATCAAATGAGTCCAGAATTACGTTTTTATATTCCCAGGATAAAAGGTACAGAAAATATAGATACTTTTAAAAAAATCCTTAATAGCGATGGATTTCGTACGGTTAAAGGATTTGTTATGTTGCCCGACTGGTCAGATCCAGAGTATGCAGGTAAAGATTGGTCAGATGGAAATTGGCAGGCAAATCATTATCGCTTAATTCATGGTATAAGTGCACAAGAAGCAGAAAACATTAAACATGCCAAAGAAAAGATTGCTGCTCGCAATATAGATGATATAACACCAGAAGAGTGGGATGATTTAAGTAAGAGTAAGCTTGCTTCCTATGAAAGAAATAAACGTTCGTTAGATGAATTATCTGTATTGTTAAAAGATGCAAAGAGTGTTCTTAAGTCTTTTATACCGCTTAGGAATTGGAATCCAGATCATTTTGTTCAAAAAAGCCCACGTCTTAATAGATTATTCACGTATGCAAAGCTAGAACGCATTATAAAAGAAAAAAACCTCACTCATATTCGTTTACCAATAAAATTTCTTTGTTTTAAGGACGTTCAATCAGGAGAATATGTTATTGGTCAAGAAGCGTTGAATATTTTAGATAATGCATTAAAAATATGTCTTCATCCTGATTTTTCATTTTCCATTCTATTTGTTTCTGACAAGTATAGAATGGAAATTTTTGCTTCCAAAGAAAAAAAAGAAGGAAATGGTCTGAGTAAAATGGCCATGGATGAACTTTTTACCCTATGTAAAGAAGCTCCTTTTGATATAGGTTATGATAATATTTTCTGGGACATTAAGGGTGACGCTATAATTATCGATACCGAATATAAAGGAGAATCGGTGCACGATTGCCAGAAGCTGAATAGATATCCGATAGATTCAAATCTTTAGCAGGAGAATCCATGTCTAGAACTTTATCGCGATTAATGATGATAGTTGCTTTTAGCTCGGTACCATCCTTGCAAATGATTGCAATGGAACCAGAAACGTCACAAAATCCCTTGTCTGCTATTTCTGGTGCTTCTTTAACGGCC
>LDIY01000006.1 GCA_001468865.1 candidate division TM6 bacterium SOIL31 | reverse complement strand
ACATGCGGTGCGTTGGGAAGAGTGTGTCATTGTTCTCGGCAGGATTTCCACCATCAAATAATTTGCAAAGATCCAACCGATCCAAAATGTTCGTCGCCCATGTGTGTTTACTTGTCTCATAAAGATAATTTTGATGCAGGTACAAAAGCGTTAGCATTTTATGCAAGAGAATATAAGAAAGATCCTGATAATAATAAACATGGGTTGGCTATGTTTCGCCATTTATGGCGGCTTTATGAGGATTTGTGGATATTTGGGGGCGTCACTCGGAGTGCAGCTGTTAGTAATGTTTTGGATGGCAAAAATATAACAGATGAAGATTGCATTGATATGTATGCAGGTGAGTATGGAAAAAAAGAAATGGGAATGCTTGATGCGTTGGATACAAAACTGGCTAAAGCAATGAAAAAAGCAGCAATAAAAGTTAATTCCTGTAAATTAAAAACATTTCTCGTGGAAAAAAATCTTCTTGCAGCCAAGATGATGTTGCTTTCAACAGATTTGCCATTTAACACTACCTGGTCTGGTTATCAAAAGGGAGATTATCCTAAGTATGAATTTGGATGTGATAAAAGGAATATACTGAAATGTGCTTGTGATTCCGGTGACCTTGATATAATTAGTTCCGTAGGTAATCGGTATACGCAAGGTATTATATTAGCTATGCTGGAAAACTACAGCATTGATTTACTTGAAAAATTTATTGTCAAAAATTATGATCTATCATTCAAGGAACGTTTTGGTATTTGGGGACAGGCTTGTTGTGAAAGTGGAAGTGGTTTTGGGAGAACCCGTGCAGTACAAAACCCTGAATTAGATGGTAAAATTTTTGAAATGATAATGACATTATTATTTTCAGGAGAGGTTGATTCGCGTAATGAGAGCGGAGCTTCTTTGCTATATTTTGCAGTTGCGTCTGAAAGTGAACCGGCAATTGATTATCTGATCGAACGCAATGTTAATCTTGATGTGCTTGACCCGAATGGTTTTACATCGCTTTTTAGTGCATATGAAAAACCTGAAATTGTTGCAAAACTGCTTGCTGCAAAAGCTGACGTGAATGCGCGTACTTCTCTGGGACGAACTGCTTTAATGGCTGCTGCGATAAACCGCAGGTGTTATAGATTCACAATCGAGGTTATTGATTTGCTGTTGGCTGCAGGAGGGGATGTTAATGCGGTTGATAACGATGGATGTTCAGTGCTTCATCACTATGCGAACTATTCTGAACGGTGCTGGGAGCTAAGATGTTCCGATGTGGTTAGGAAGCTTATCAAAAACGGAGCTGATGTTGATTTGGTAGATAACCTGGAAAAAACAGCTTATGATTATGCACAAGAAAATGGAAATTTAGATTTGATGAGAATTTTGCAGAAACATAACGGTGAAAAGTAAGATAATAAGAAAAAAGGCCTGATATATTCCACGCCTGCCCTTCGTAGCTCGCAGAGCGAAGTAGGGGCCAGTTTTTTAATGCATTAGAGATTGTATTTTACCATGAATGCGCCAGAGCATATCGATGGTAGATAAGGAATAAAAATGTTCTTCATAGAGATGATCCGGATAATAATGGGCTGCGCGTAATGTTTTTAAATGACGGGCGATATCTGGGTGTTTTATTGCGGCCAATATTTCCGCTTGAGCTTCCTGAATTTTGCACAGATCACGATATTCTTTGCTTTGTTCAAATTCTGCTTTATCAACTCCATAATAATGAGTGAGGTAGTCAATGAGCACCATTTCTATAATTGCATGTTGGCAGATAAGATGTTGAATTTCATGAGCGCAATTCGCTATTTTTTCAGTTTTTGATGCATCGCTTATGCGAGGAAATATAATTATTTTTGCAGGAATATAGTGTGTATAGATTTTCAGTTCAGGTTTTTGAACTGATTCGGTGACAAGAATTGTTCGGGCAATGGTTCCCGGTGAAGCATCAATAGTTGCTTGATCAGCCATAACGAGCGAAATGCTGTGCGGATTAATATTATTTTGTTTAAGTAGCATGGTCATTATTTCTAAGACGTCAGCGGGGATAGCAGGATCATGTGAGACAGTAGAATAAGCATTTTGCATGCCTAAAGCAGCATTCTTTTTAACCTCAGCAATATCGGCTAGGCATTTCTGCCAGATTTCATCGCTTACGGCGTATTTTTGTTTGATCAATTGCAGAGTTTCATTTTCTAACGAGATCATCCAATCTTTAAACTCCGTGAGCTTTTGGGCAATGGGAGCAAGTGCTGCATCCGAGTCAGTTTGGTTATGCTGTTTTACTCGATGATATGTATACAGAGCGGCACAGCGTATTTTTTGGGCAAAATCAATTACAGCGCAATTTCTGCGGTAGTTGAGGCCTTTTTGTTGGTGAAAATAGGTTTGGAGCCCTTGATGAGAGGATGATTGAAGAGAGACGGTGATAAGGAGTAAGAAATAGAGTTTGGTATTCATATTTTTATCATATCAAACAACACCAATTTGTCTATTTTTTCTTGTTGTATACGCACAAAAGTTTATGTTTGGCAATTTTATTGGAGGAAAGACTTTCGTTATGCCATGAATCCAACTTCTGGAGAATAGAAGGAAGGAGGGTTGCAAATTCCTTCGTGGAAAAGCGTGTATGAGAGATTGGAAAGTCATTTATTTTGATTTTAGCTTGCGTAAGGTGGCTATAGGTGGGGAAAAGGCGTGATGAAAAAGGAAAGATACCATATTTTTTTTTGCGCCGACCATTTTTTGTGCGTATGCGCTGAAATTGTGGTGCAAGCACTTGGATCATATCAAAGCTTGAATAAAGCGAATAAACGCGCTGAAACATGGGACAACAGATCAGATGCATTGTTTTATCTTGCACCGGGCATGCAAGAAGAATAAGTGATTGTATGCAAAAGGGCAGGTAATCAGCTTTAATCTCTGCCATATTAAGGGCGACGTTGCCGCCATGGCTATGAGCGATAATGCGAATAGTTGGAATACACCCATATGTTGCTTTATATCGTTCAACTAAAGCATTAATTTCTTGATGTAATATATGAGCAGCTTGCTTGCGTTCTTGGTCTTGTAGTTTTCCTGACCAGCCAAATATATAAAACTCTTCCAGGGGAAATTGGTGAGAGTTATGGTTTGCTATAGTTTGGGCCAGTATACGAAAATGATGATCAGAAGGAAGTTCTTTTATCGGAATAAGAACTGATTGGTCATTGAAGATCTTATGGTAGTCAGGTTTATAGAAAATGAGTGTTCCGTGGATCCAAATGGTGACTGCAGGAGGGCCGGATTGAGAAAGGATGATATTCTCCGCGGCGGGTATATCAATGTGGAGTTTTTGGCGGTCTATTTGCTTGCGGTGAATGCAGGCGGTGAAAAAAAGAAGAGAAAACAAGAGAAGAGCATACCGTCCAAAAGAAGCAATGTTTTTTTCCATTACTAACCTTTTTATTGTTTTCTCTGCTTTTCTATTTATATGAAAAATACAAGCTGTATGTCAAATGTATTGTTCTTTTAGAGATTTATAACTCCAGGATAATATCATGATCTCGATGGGAAGCGCAGTTGCTCCCAGCATCAAACAGCTCATCCAACTGCGCAATGATGCCAGAAAGATGGCGTATAAATGGCAACAATATGAATTCTATGTGTAAAAGTCCATGATCTTTTTTGAGGAAATTGACCATTTTTATGAAATTGGTCAGATATTTCAATGCGCCTTTATTCATGATAGGGTCGTCATATCCGTATTCACCAGGAGCATTTTTCCAGCGTATGAGTGCTTGAGCTAGCTTTGGATGGGTGGGGAAATGGCGCTCAGAAAATAGTGGTTTTTCTGAACGCTTTTTTCTTTTAATTCCCTGCATATCAATGATTTGGATCATATCAGTATGGGAATGCAACGAATAAATACGCTTGAATCGTGGTGAATTAATCAGATGTGACGTATCTTTTTGCACGGGACAGGCAAGCAAAATAGCTTTTGAAATTGTCAGTTCAAAACCATCAGGATCTTGAATTTCTGCCAAATGAAGAACAACATTGCATCCATGGCTATGGCCAATAATATTAAATTCGGGTGCTAATCCTGTTTTTTCTACTATTTCATAGTGCAACTGTTTGAGTTGGACAAAAAGTTCTTGTGAGGCATCCTTGCGCGCTTGGAGATTGAGTCTGCCAGACCACCCAAATGAATACATATATTCTTGCGGGAAAAGGAGTGGTGAGGTAGTGCCAAGTACGGAAGCACGCAATACTTCATAGTGCTGCTGGTCGAGTTCGCTTATATGATGAAATCCCACATGACTGCCAGCGACGCCTTGTGCTATCTTTTTTCCAATGCGCGCCAAAGGGGCTGGAAGAGATTCATGTGATTTTGTGCCATGAACCCATACGGTAACAACCGGTGGATTATTCGGTGGTGTTTGTGGTGGTGTAAAGAGCATTGTCTTATTACTCCTTGTAAAAAACTTCAATTACTATATCATTATAATATATTATTATCCTTTAGTCTAAAGGGGATGCTATGGTTTTTGAAAAATTCTTATTAAGCGTCGGAGTGCAATTTGAGAAATTCTTTCTATGGAGTTTCATGCAATTCGAAAAGCTCTTTCTTTATATGAATTTACTCTTTAGCAATGGTTCCCATCTTCAAATACCTGATTATTCTTATTGGTGGCTTTTTCTCGCCTTCTTCTTCTTAATTATGGAAATCGGACATCCTGGCTTATTCTTTTTTTTATCCTTTTTCTTTGGTGGTTTATCTGCATTTGTCAGTAGTTTAATGACTGACTCAGCTATGATGCAAATACTTACCTTTTTTGGAAGTACGTTCATTGCCTTGGTTATACTACGTTATTGGGGAATGAGATTAGGAAAAGGTCACGCTTCTCAACAGACAAATTTTTATGCCTTAAAAGGTAAACGAGCGGTAGTAACTCAAACTATCATGCCAGAGAATGCGGGTTTGGTGACGATAGCTGGTCATATATGGGCGGCGCGTTCTGTCAACCATGAGGAAGCAATTATCTCAGGTGAAGTTGTGGAAGTTGTTGACGTGCGCGGCGCACACGTCGTGGTTAAGAAAGTATAAGGAGTCTCACATGTTCATTCCAATGTATATAACAGCAGTTTTTTTCGGAATATTCTTTTTATTTTTAATTATTTTGTTAGCAAAATCGGTCTACTTGGTGCAACAGGCCGAAGTGATGATTATTGAACGTCTTGGTAAATTTGATCGCATTATCGGTCCTGGATTGCATATCGTGGTTCCTTTCATAGAGCAACCACGCAAAGTTGTTTGGACCTTTATGCGAACTGAAAACAATGGTAAGCGCTATTATAGCACCACCGAAATTCTGGACCGCATCGATTTGCGCGAGTCAGTGTACGATTTTCCTAAGCAAAACGTTATTACTAAAGATAACGTGACAATGGAAATTAACGCATTGCTTTATTATCAGATCACTGATCCTAAAGCTGCGGTATACGAAATTAATAACATGCCGGAAGCGATTGAAAAATACACACAAACGCGTTTGCGCGATATTATCGGATCTATGGATCTTGATGAAACGCTTGTCTCTCGCAATACCATCAATGCTCGTCTAACAGAAATCTTAGACGAAGCGACTGATAAGTGGGGTGTGAAGGTGAACCGTGTTGAACTCCAAGAAGTTAATCCGCCCGCAGATATTCGTGTTGCGATGGAAAAACAGATGCGTGCTGAACGTGAACGTCGTGAGATGATTTTAAGATCTGAAGGTAAAAAACAATCGGCAATCTTAGAAGCTGAAGGTGTGCGCGAAGCGCAAATCTTAGAAGCAGATGGTCAAGCGCAATCACGTCTTTTAATAGCAGATGCTGAAAGCAAAACAATTACCATGTTAAAAGATGCTGCACAGGGCGATCCTTTACCATATTTAATTGCAATGCAATACGTGAAAGCATTGCCTGAGATGGTAAAAGGAAAAGATGATAAATTGGTTGTTATTCCCTATGAAGCAAGTTCAATGATCGGTTCATTAGCAACGATCAAGCAGCTATTTGAAAAAGTGAAATAATATAGCCCCAAGCTGTGGCATATTAGAAAAAATCCCGGTTTTGAGCCGGGATTTTTTATTTTTTAGTGGTCAGTCATCCGACGACTCAGATGAAGAAGTTGAACTTGATTCAGATAGGAGTGGTACAATTGGTAATATTTGAGGTGGTACATTATCATCATCTTCTGACGAGGAAGAACTTGATTCCGATTTAGGTTGTACATTAGATATTATTACATGTGATTTTATTGCTGGCACCACGTGAGTATGGGTAATTGATAAATCCGAAGTGAGAAAAGTAGTATGTGCGAAGTTCTGTGGTTGTGTGAATCTTATAGCGATTGCCGGCAAAATAACTACTGCAGGATCCCTATATTTGAGCGAAAATTTATGTTGCATATTCTGTTCTTGCCAGGTAACAACAACATTTTGTTTATTCTGGGCAATTGCTTTATTACAAAAGCTTTCGTGATTGAAAAACAGATAGCTTTGAATGCCGTGTGGATTGGTGTAGAAAACTTCAAGGTTACGACCTGATTTATTTTCGAATTTTATCACGCGCCCGTTTTCGGCAGCGAAAATCGTACCGGTACATAGTCCGATGCCGAGCGCAAGATGTTTCATCTTCATCATTTTTCCTTATTTAATAGAGAGATTGAAGTTTTTTATTCACGACCATAGTATCAAAAAATAATGAAAAGTTGTCAAATGAGTTATGACTCATAATCACCATCTGAGCCTACTTCTGATGAATCAGCCCAATCAAGATTAATGAGTAAAGGTTTTTTGGGTTTGCTTGGTACAGTAGGAACGGATTGCCGAATAATAATTCTTTGACTGACGGTAAAGGGAGATCTTACTTGATATCCATCAAAATCAAAAAGGAGAAATTGAGGTTTCCTTGTTGGCGATTTTTTAATTAAGATATTTTGTGAATCTGATGGCTCTATCTTCCAACGCTTCATAATCTCCATCTTTCCTTTGTGCTGAACAAGTGAAACAATAGTCAAATATTTGGATGTGTTACGTATAGAAATCTCTGCGGTTTCTATAGCTGTTTCTGACGCCATTATGCAGAGGGGAAATAAAGCGAAGCTCAAGATGATATGTTTCATGTTATTGTTTAATTTTAAGTGTTTAATCGTTTTTCTCGGAGGCTTTGTTTGTTATTCGTATTAATCCTTATTGTTGAATACACGGCTCTTCTGGGCCTGATGATAGTTCTCGTTTTTTGGTGATCTGTGGGCGATTGGGTTTGTCATCTTTTTTTTCATTAACAAGAACCGGAATAGGAGCCGGCATAATTTCCATTTCTCGAGCATCGGAATGAGTAAGCATACAGTGACCAGGTTCAAGAGTAACGTTGTGCATCCCATTAGTGCGAATTATAATAGCGTGGGATAATTGATTTTTGATCTGTGCTGATATTGTTGCTGGTTCTGACTGAGTATGTATTTGTGGAACCCTTCCTTCACATGCTGATGCGCATGAATACAAAGAAAGTAATAACAAGCTTGCGATAATAAATTTCATAAGGTTCCTTTACGATTGTTCATATAAATATCCTATTTTTTTTGTAGAGGAAAAAGTAAAACGTTGCCATATCCTGCAACTGAATGCTGATCGGAAAGACGAATCCATTCTTCGCTTTCTGGATCAAATGTTGGCATGTATGAGTGGTAACAAGTATGATGCAAGAAATGATCATTTTCATAATTGTGTTCAGCAGCTATCTCTTCTATAAATTGCATAAACGCGCGAGAAATTGCTTTCGTACGATTAAATAGAGTGCCTGATCCTTCTCCTGCGTTTTCTTTGGTTAGACCGTATAAAAGAATGAGTTTTGCGGGTTTTTTTTTAGCAAGTGCCGCGACCACATCTTTTTTTATAAGATCAAATGCAACACGCGTCAGCTCTGAATTAATGCCACTATCACGATACGCAGGGTGAGTATAATCCCCACCTACATACATGACAATGCTATTTTCCAATGAAAAGTGAAGGTCAACATTTGTGGGTTTTATGTATGGAAGGGTTGGTGTTGTTTCTGTAAATATTTCATTATAATACACAGGCTTGCTTTTAGGTCCTTTGCACCTGATTTCATAATGAGTGATTACATGATATTCCGCTGGATCGGTAACAATAAATAATTTTTTAAACGCGATAATATCATCCTGTGTATTTTCAGCGATATATACTTTCTGTGCGGCAACAGCTGACGTTACCGATTGTTCTCTAAACTTTTTAGGTACAATTACTATTTTTTTGTGATCTAAGTGGGCTTTTTTATTAATAAGTTTGGTGATATAAGGAATATCTTCTGATACCGCTTTTCGATAAAAAATTATTCCTTGTTGTTGATAAAGCTCGGGAGTGATTTCTGCTGCATGGCAAAAAAAGGTAATAAGTAACGCACTGAAAAAGTGAATAGATGGGATCATTTTCATAGAAAATCCTTAGTGATAATTGTAAAACTATACAATCCAAAGGTAATAAATTGAGAGTTTGGTTTGCGAAACAATATATACGATTGATGGAAAAAGAGAATAAAAAAAATAAAAGAGTGAGCGTTCTTTAAATCTCAATCCTTGCGAGGGATAGTTAGAAACACAATTTTATCGAATTCATAATCGGCAAAGCACTTTTTTGGACTTTCTTTTCCAATGGAGAGATAACACTCTTCGCCGTTAGCTTTATAAGAAATAAAAAAATGATCGCCATCTTCTGCTGTAATGAGTTTATCTTTCTTATCAGACCACGGAACATGCACCGCAAAAAGAGAAGAGGATGTGCCGTTTTCTTTGCGCATAAGATAATTTTTGATAGGGGACGAGCTTCTTGGATCTATTTTTGAGACAGCTTGAATCATGTGTAATTTTTTATTCCATTTCAGAGTGGTAAATTTTATTGCTAGGGGAAATTCGTGAACTACCGAAGGGTGATAATGTATGGTGACGCGATTAAGTGGCGAGTATTTGGAGTATTTATTTTCAGCAGGATGAATATTGTATATTATTGCTACAGAAAGAGAAACAAGAATTAATTTTGCTCGGAAAATTATTTTTCGTGTTATTTTCATATGCTTTTCTATCAATGATACGTTTAAATATATTCATTACAATCTTTAATAATAATATCTTATCAACGTAGCTGCAAATAGCAATAGCGCAGGACTTTTTATTTCTTTATGATAATAGTTGTTTGGTGCTAATTATTTCAGTTATCTCTTCTTCAAGATCTACCGATAATTCTCGTAAGCATTCTTCCATTGCGTGTGCGTTATTAATATCCATATCTCTTTTTGCAATTTTTTCAACCACAATGGTCATAATTCCATGGACCATACTTGCAATAGAATGACCAAGATTGGGGCGATTGTGGGGATCTTGTGCAATTTGTAGTGCGCCATTCATAATTGCTCCCACTCCTGCCATAATAACAGGGTTAGGACGATAAGGCTGATCACTTAAAAGCATATCTTCTTGCTGGGATTCATCATCAGATTCTTTTTGTTTTTCAATTTTTTGATGTGTTTGGAGTTTTGGTTTTTTTTCTTTTTTTGGTCGTGCCAAAGAGGGGGCGGTGATAGTTGTTGCTATGACTATACATGCGATGGTGCAAAATACAGATCTCATACAATATCTCCTTATTTTCAGCATTTGTAGTCACTATAAAATGCTTACTATCAGAAGATCAATAAAATATTTATACATCTTCGAATAGAATTTGTGTTAGAAATTCTTCTGGTCTCTTTCCAATAAAAATATCAAAACTATGTATATCGTGTGTAATGGTAAGATGCTTATAGCTGGTAGCAAAGCTTATGAAATAGGGCTGATTCATAAAAGTCTTGTTGAATAATGAAAAAGTAAAATCAGATCCTTTGCTTGTAGGAGTTATTTTTCGTGTTTCTCGGGGGCGAAAATGTTCCGCCCTACAAGATGTTTCCGATTGTAGTTGGAGGGAAAAGGGAGTATTGTTCGCTACGATTAATTCATGTTTTTTTGGACGGATGAAGTCTGATGGGTGTTTTACTTCAGAAGAATAGGCATGACAAGAATGGAGGGTTGCGAAAGCAATGAGAAATGCTTTAAAGGGTATTGCGTGAATATTCATAAGAACTTTCTTAATAAACATTACTTACGGAATATATGCACAAATTGGACGTGCAACGGAGTTGCTTTCTGAACCTGGAACAGGAAGTTTTTATACATGATTTCTTCGTCTTTTTGAGGAACATGCTCAAATAATTCCGTTAAAAACCCTGCAAGAGAAATGGACCCTTCGCTAACAAAAATGATACCCAAAAATGTTCCCAAGTCTTCAAGCGTAATGGTGGCATCCACCAGCCATTCATCTTCTCCCATCGGCATTATTTTACCCACCGTTGATTCATGTTCATCGCTAATTTCACCAACAATTTCTTCGATAAGATCTTCAAGTGTAACAAGGCCTGTCAATGCACCAGAATCAGAAACAACCATTGCAATATGGGCTTGTTTTTCCCTGAATTTACCCAAAAGCTGGATGACCTTCATAGTTTCTGGTACAAACATGATAGGGCGAACAATTTGTTGCAATAATTTCTTTTCACCCTTAGAGAACATAATAAAAAGATCTTTTTGGTGGACCATGCCAATGATATTATCCGGAGCATTCTCGTAAACAGGAATACGCGTATAAGAATGTTCTGAGAAGAACGCGAATACTTTTTCCATTGGCGTATCAACGTGCAGTGAAACGATTTTTTCAGCCGGGACCATTACTTCGTTGATGGGGGTGTTACCGAGTTGAAACACGTTTTGAAGCATTTCTCTTTTTTCAAGTTCCAGCAATCCTTTTTCATGAATATAATTGATAAGAAATTGAATTTCTCGTTCGGAAGAGATCCATTGAGATGAAGAGCTTTCCGCATCTTTTCCACCCAATTTAGCCATGATATAATCAGAAAATTTTACTAAAAATACCACAAACGGATAAAGCGTGTAATAAATGCAATTGATAAGCCAGAGAACCGATTTAAATGCTTGCTCGCTGCGTACGCGGGCAAAACTTTTTGGTAAAATTTCACCAAATACTACAATACTTAAAGAAGCAATAGTAATACCGAGTGTAAATCCAAAGCTGCTCGAGAGTCCAATATAAGTAAAAATGGTACTCATAATAAAGGTTGCCAGCGATGCAGCAGATACGTCCACAAAGCTATTTGCAACAATAATGGTTACTAATACGCGCTGTGGGTTTTTTTCTAATGTTTGAAGCAAGGGCAAGTATTGAGTGGTGGTATGGGCAAGTTCTTTAATTCTAAAAAGACGCAACGCGGTAATACTTGTCTCTAGAAATGATAACGTCGCACGAAAACAAAGTGCTATGCACAATAAAATAAAGGGGGTAACCAGCTGACTGAGAGGTTCCATACGCGCTAATCTTTCTTTATTTTTTTATTCAGTGTCATCAATATCACTTATATCTTTTTTATTATCTTTATCATCATCTTCATCTAAATCGCTATCATCCGTGCTATTTTCATCTAAAATGTCTTTATCATCTAACTCTTTTTCGAAAAAGGCAAGAAGACGCTTGCTTCGCGAAGGATGGCGTAATTTTTTGAGTGCTTTCACTTCAATTTGTCTGATTCGCTCACGCGTTACTGAAAAATCTTTACCAACTTCTTCGAGCGTGTGTTCTGAAGCCACATCAATGCCAAAGCGCATTTTCAAGACTTTTTCTTCTCGTGGCGTGAGTGTTTTAAGAACTTCACGCACGCGATCTTTTAAATCTGAGCTTGCGACAGTATCTGCCGGGGAAGATTCTTTATCATTTTCAATAAAATCTTTGATATACGCATCCTCACTGTCACCCACGGGGGTTTCAAGAGAGATTGGTTCTTTAGAAATTT
Organism: candidate division TM6 bacterium SOIL31; assembly: GCA_001468865.1. Taxonomy (GTDB): domain Bacteria; phylum Babelota; class Babeliae; order Babelales; family Vermiphilaceae; genus SOIL31. The sequence continues at coordinate 73,304 of LDIY01000006.1, read as the reverse complement.
TGATGATATTTTTAATTTTTTTCTCATCAAGATTCAGTTCTTTTGCAAGTTCAGCGTAAGTCGGTTCTCTGCCATTTTCTTGGATAAAGGTGCGTTTTATTTTATTGATCTTATTGAGTGTTTCAACCATATGTACCGGAACGCGAATGGTGCGTGATTGATCGGCAATGGCACGGGTAATTGCTTGACGGATCCACCAGGTGGCATAGGTAGAAAATTTATATCCTCGTTCAAACTCAAATTTTTCAACCGCTTTCATTAACCCAATGTTGCCTTCTTGGATCAAATCTAAAAAGTGTAAGCCACGATTGACATATTTTTTAGCAATGTTGACCACCAGGCGTAAATTTGCTTTTGCAAGATTATCTTTGGCGATTTTATCTTGTCTTTGACCGAGTAGTAATTGGTTGTAATAATTTAAGATCTGGTGTTTAGGTAAACCTATTTCTACTTCTAATTTTTTCAATGTTTTTGATGCGGCGCGCATAGAAGATTCAAGTTCTTCCATCTCGTTTTTTTGAGTTGGTGTCAACACAGGAATATCTTGAAATCTTTTTAATTCGATATTGCTTGCTTGCGCCACTGTTTCTTTTTCATGAAACTTAGCAATATATTTTTCGATTCTTTTACAGAACTTTCTAATCAGTTTATTGGAGAACCTAATGGTGCGAATAGTTTCGCCAATCTTTTCTTTGTTTGCTTTTACCGCATCTAACATTTCCTTTTTTTTCTTTGGATCTGCAAGTTCGCTGCGGTAGGCGTGATAGATTTTTTCTTCGTTTTCAATAAGGCTATTAACATGAGCTATCGTATTTAATAAATCACGTTTTTCTTCTTCAACTTTGGGAATATTATCTTCATCAAACTCAGAGAACTGGATGATATCTTTTAAGTTGAGAATGCCTTTTTCGAGCTTTTCGCCCATCTGTACAAATTCTTTGTGAAGGAAAGGGAAGCGAGAGATCGCTTCAATGCTATCGTTTTTACTTTGAGATATCTGATCGGCGATAGTCGTTTCGGTTTTTTTATTTAAAAGAGGTATTTTACCGATATCGCGTAGGTATGATTTAACACTATCAGCAAGACTTGATTCATTTTCCCGTTTAACTTCACCTTCTTCTTCTTCCTCATCCTCTTCTTCTTCCTCTTCTTCGAATTCACCTGATTCAAGGCCGTAGGTTTCAAGTTTTGATTTGAGTTTGAGTCGGGAAGGTTCAAGTTCTTCAAGATCGTCTTTTTTGAGTTCGTCGCTTTCAAGTTCTTCTTGCGTGACGAGTTCGACGTTATCTTTTTCAAGTACGCGAAGAATATCAGTAACCTCTGCATCGGTGACGTTGTTTTTATCGCTGAAGGCTATAAGTTCTTCATAACTTAAGAGACCATTGAGCTTACACTTCTCAATAAATTCATCGATAATTTCTTTATGCAAATCAATGTTGTTGGTTGTTTTTTTGATAGTTTTTTTAGCAGTAGGTTTAACCTTGGTCATTCTATTCCCCGCCATAATTTTTATTAATGAGATATAAAAAGGGTAAGATTCTCACTTAATCGTGATGCGATGCGGTGAATTTGCTCTGAAGTTCCATAAAATCGCGGAGTATCAGAGCTTCTTTATCGGCATCGCCTTCTTGCTGTGCGCGTGTTAATTGCGTTTTTATCGTTTGCACAATAGACTTCCACTGTTTTTTTTGTAACTGCCCCAGGAGTTTATCAAATGCGGTAGGATCTACAATTTCATCCTCTTCCAGCAACAGTTTACTCACGTATTGTCTATCGCGTTCATTCAGTGTATCAAAAAAAGAACCAAAGGTAATGTTTCCGGATTTTTCCTTCAGTTCCTTTAGTTGTGCAAGAATATCTTGCAGGGGGGGTTGAATATATCTGATGAGCCGGCACCTGCCTTCTCCACTGAATAGTCCCATGTTGTTCATTATAGCACAAAAGATGCGTTTTTCTAGCAAGGATATTGTTTCTTCCGTGGGTGCAGCTACTGCTTTTGGATCGGGATGATGTTTTTGTTCAGCAGTGCTGATTTTTTCAGGAATGCCTGCCAGCTCCTGCTTGAGTGATTGGAAGGGAATGTCAAAGGTTTTAGCAGCTTTTTGGAGCAAAATATCCTTCTTAAGAGGATCAGGTATGTGAGCAATGACATTCAAGAATGCTCGGGTTGTTTGGAGTTTTTGTCCCAAAGGTTTACTCGTAAAATTATTTCCCAGCGTATTCAAAAAATAATGAAATATATCTTCCGCACTGGCAATAAGGGTGCGAAAGTCACCTTTATTGCTCAAAAGAAATGATGCAGGGTCTTCGCCAGCAGGGAGCATGATGACCTTTAATTCAAGATTTACTTGCCAGCACAATTCAGTCAGTCTTAAAACAGCCATTTTGCCGGCATTATCGCTATCATAGACCACAAAAATATGCTCAGCATAACGCGCTAACTGTTTTAAGTGTTCCACGGTGCATGCTGTGCCCAGCGTGGCAACGGTATTGAAAAATCCTTGTTGCGTCATAGCCATGCAATCGGTATAGCCTTCAACTAAAAATATGGTATTGGTTTCTTGGATGCTCTTTTTTGCTTTATCAAGATTAAAAAGAAGCGATCCTTTGATAAAATACTCATTTTCTCGGGAATTATAATATTTAGGACGTGTATCGTGTTCTTTAAAGGTACGGCCTCCAAAACCACAATATCTTCCTAAGGCGTCTTTGATGGGAAATATTAACCGTTCTTCAAAAGGAGAATAAAGCGTAGTGCGGCCTTCTGCCAATATCTGTGCTTCAACCAAATCGCGCGGCAAAATGGATTGCCGTTTCATTGCATATAAAAGATCACTAATACCCGCATTGCCGCTTGGAAAATATCCCAGCGTAAAATAATTAAAATGTTCACTCCCAAAGCCGCGGCGCTGAAAATATGATTGCGCCGGAGGGTTTTTAAGCAACTGTTCATGGCACCATAATGCTACCGCTTTGCATATAGCAAAATAATGATTTTTTTGTTCAGTACTTATTTCTGATGATTCAAATGATAAGGTGCTTGGCAGTTCTATGCTATATTTTTCGGTTAACAAGTGGGCAGCATCTTTTTGTGAGCAGTTTTCAATTTTTGCTATGAAAGAAATAACATCACCAGAAATGTGGCATCCAAAACAGTAAAATATCTGTTTGTCGGGACTGACGGTAAACGATGCTGTTTTTTCATGATGGAAAGGGCAGGTGCCTTTGTGGTACCCACCCGCTCTTTTGAGCGTTACATATTCATTAACAACATCAAGAATAGAAATGCGTTCTTTAATAAAACTGAATAAATTCATGAATCTTTTTGTTTTTCTTTTTCGTTACTCAGGGCTGTTGAATCTGTGTTTGTTTCATTGGATGCTATGGTAACGGTGCTATTTGTTTTCTTTTTCGTGAAGCGGGGTTTTAGTGTTCGTGCCAGATAAGATCGGGGTTTGGAAGATGATTTTTGTGCGTTGGCTTGCAGAGAAATATCAACTTTGAGGTTGTCGGCAAGGGTGTTATATGATTCATTTATTTCTTTAAGCGTTTGCGCAGCAAAATGAGGTGTGCCATATTTATTCGCTGTCAGGGGATTGAGTGCAAAATCAATATACTCAGTAAGATTGCGATTAAGAAGGTATGTATGCATATCAGGATGTGCAAACAATGCATATATAAAACCAGTATCATCATTGTATCTATTGTTATCGATTGCTACAAAAAGACAATCTTTCAGCGTTTCTTTATCTTGTTGGGCTATGTAACCAGGCTTACTTAAAAGAGATTTTAATTCTGTCATATCATTTTCTATGCATGCCAGGAGCAAAAAGGTTGGTTTGCGCATGAGATCCACCGGTTTATTTTCTCGTGGCCAATTTATACCGCTTAAGAAAGTAAGGGTTTCTATGTCGTCATTAAGGTTGGCAATTTCATAGGGACAGACTGATACAAGATAGGGATGAGGGGTGGTATTATCGGCAGGTCTTAAAAGATAATACAAATCTTTATTCTTGGTGATAGGCAATGTTCTTTCAACAAGATGTATATTGCCATGATTAAAACCACGAATAAGTTCTCGGTTAGCCGATATATTTTTTCTATAGAGCTCGCTTCTATCCAGTTCCATACAAAAAGTGGTTATGGTAACACAGACGATAAGAGGAACAAGAATAATTTTTAAGAGAGATTGGTGCATGCGTAGCTCCTTAGATTGTATAATGCAATCCATATTAATTTTTATATGATGTGCTTCACACCAAAACTCACCGCAATACAATTATTATAGGGAAATATAGGTAAAACAAAAGGTTTTTTGAGGAAGTGCGTTTTTAAAGAGCAATCAAAGTAAGCATAGGTTTTTCTTGTAGTGCACCCATGCTCTTTATGAATAGGCCAATGATTTCAGGCAAAAGAAAGTCGTTATTTTTTTGGGAGTATTGTTGTAAGATCCAGCAGACAAAAAGCATTTTGTTTTTGGTGAAGTATGCCGGGATATTTCCCATAAAACATTGGTTTTCGATAAGAACAGCAAATTCTGATTCGTTTGGAGAGATAACTATCTTTTTTCTCGATGAAATTTCTTGGTCACCAAAAGTAGATATGTGCGATCTCTTACCGGTGGTGAATTCCCAAAAATGTATATAGTTGAATTCGTCAATTAATGCCACAGATTTGTGATCCGGTAAAAATGTTGCATCATGAATCTGGCGTGCAGATTTAAACAAGATAGATTTATTATATTTTGGTTTATATATAAAAAGATTCCCAACCTCGGTAATAATGGCAATATGATGACCATTATTGGGACTATAAAAACAACGTTGAACGCGCCAGTCTGGTGAATAATCGTAACCAGGGCCCCCATGAATGTTTCGCACTGTTAATGTTGAATTAGAACGTGGATAAAGAATCTCTTTTCCGTTGGGATGGCAGTCAAGGGGAAAACGGTTATCTCCGACGTATGGTAAAACGTAACGTTTGGTTTTATCGATAAAGAGCTCATCATCTTGGCGTGAAATCAAAGAATCATCGATAGGGTTGAAAACAACTGAAAAAGCTTCACAGTTCATCATAGAATAAGAAGCGATACAATGAGAACCGAGTTTTGTTTTGATATTTATCCCATATATTTTACACTCCTTAGCACCACAAAGACATATTTTATCTTTATTTTTATTGCTTATAAGACGAAAGGTTGGTTGCTTGCGCACGTTCTTTACGATACGATCGGTTGGTGAAAGTGGATTAGTGATGAGATCGCAACCTTGTTCACTTGCAAGAGCAATAGTATTATTGGGTAAGCAGGCCATAGAGTATATTTTTTTACGAACTGGTTTTTCTGGTTCCATACTAGAAAGAGATGAAGTAGAAAAGAGATGAAAAAAGAAAATAAGGTGAAACAATTTTTTCATGGTACAATCACTGCCTTATGATTTAAATTGTAAGGATTATACCATTTTTTTTAAAAAGAATAGTTGCAAGTTAACTTTTTCGACGCGTAATACTTACAATGAAAATAACTGCAACAATAGCAAGTGCAATAAATTGATGAAATGATAAAAAATTATTAATCATGATACGATCTGCGCGCCAAAAATCCACCACAAACCGCTCGAATGAAGCCAGAGCCAAATACAAGGCAAAAAGTTGCCCTGGTTTTTTGAATATTTTTTGTCCTACAAAATACATAAATAAAAAAATACCAAAAAGTAATACTGAGCTATAAAGTTGCGTAGGATGAATTGCAACACCGTATGGTGCAAACGATTCAGGGTTGGTATAAATAACACTCAAAAAATTGTGTGTTGGCATACCATAACAGCATCCTGCGGTAAAACAGCCAAGGCGTGCAATAGATTGCAAAAGCGGTGCATATATGGCTACCAAATCGCACGTGGGCACAATAGGAACATGAATTTTTTTTAAATAAAATGGTGTTATGCATATAACGCCTAAAATTGCTCCCAATGCTGAAAATCCACCATTCCAGAATGCAAACCAGTCATACCAATGAGTGTATGAAGTTGGTTCTGATAGAATATCTAATAACCTTCCTCCGATGCACCCGGCAATGATTGCAACTACGGTAATATTTAAATAGACTGGCTCCAAGTTAAGTTGATTAAAGCGTTTATCACGCCGTATTGCCGATATCGTTAGGATAATTGCAAGTGCAATAAAAAGACCATAACTTTGAATACCAAATGGTCCATAGATATGTATGAGTTCGGGGGAGAAGGGCAATTGTATCATGTTAGTTTGCATCCGTTTGAGCAAGAACTGTCAAGGGAACCGGTGCAATCAAAAATTCGTTTTCACCGAGAATAACAACATCGGTGCCTTCAGGAGAAATATCTAATAGTTTGGTATCGCCGAGTATTTTTTTTAAAGGAATATCTTCATCATTGATCAATACTCTTCTGTTAAGATTAAAATATTTGAGCGTATAACCGCCCGCATGTGAGGTCAGTAAGGCTAAGCAGCCATTAGGATGAAATGCCATTGATTTGATATATAATTTTATTTTGGTACCGAAGTGACTTTCCGGTTTATATATATCATCTATTTCATATGAAACATCAGTTCGAGGGTTCCAGATAGTACATCCTAGGGTTTCATTAAGCGCAACCCATTTACCATAAGGACTCAGAAGAATATCTTTATAGCTTCCTGATTCTTTTGTTTGGGCATAACCTGAAAGTTCCCTTATAGCAGCTTGTTTTTTATAATTAAGATAGGCAATTTTTGAAGAACTAGGTTGACACGATATTGGACTGGTAAAAAATAAGCTGTCTGGGTTAAAGATAGTAGTGGAGATACGTTGTTTGAGAGATAGACTATTTGTCCCATAATCAAATATCATTAATGATCTCTCCGTGGGATTAGTGGTAATAATAGTTTTATCGGGACCAAATGCTGCGGCGATATTTTTTTCTGCAAGGCTATGATTTGAGCATAGTATTCTATTTGTTCGAGGCGCATATACGATCATTTCTTCTTTATTGTTTATAACAACAAGTCCTTCTTGTTTATGTGCATTAACAGAAAATGTTTTAAACATTACAATTGATTTTGTTGAATATGATGGAGAACCAGAAATCTGGGAAAAAAGTATACAATCATTTGCGCCGCCGATCACCACATGGCTTTGAGTTGGAAATGCAATTACGCTGGGATTTATCAGTCCTTTGAGCGGGATGATTTGCGCTTCGCGCGTTTTCCTTGCAGGTTCCATGCTCAAGCATGGTGATATAAAAATAAGAGATGTTATGAGGAGGGTGAATATGTGCTTCATGGATATGGCCTTTTTAATTTGACTGAGTTTATTATATAATCTAATTGTGACTTATAAATTATTATCTTTTCACCGTTCGCCCTGAGTGTTTTTTGTCTTCAAAAAATGTATCGAAGGGTAATTAAAAAATAAATTCTATAAAACATGATCATATTAACCTATACCCTTCGATACATTTTATTCCGCTGCGCTTCATAAAACACTCAGGGCGAACGGAGGGAAATAAATCTGTATTGAAAGTTTATACTTCAGTTAACTTACTACTTCCTTTACAGCCTTACCATTATCTACAATAACTCGCCAATCATTATTCCAATCGAATGTAATGTTGAGTTGCGTGATATTTTCGTTCAACTGATAAGATATTCTTCTGCCACCAGATTTCATACCGTTCATGAAAGAGTAAGTATAGCCAATTTCAACGGTAGAACTATTTCCCGGAATTGAACATGTTTTTCCTTGCTCAATTTCGGTACCATTGACTGAAATGGCAAATTTATCCGGGCTATATTTGCCTGTCCAATGCTTATATTTAAGCATTTTCGGTTCAATCGCGTTGGTGATGGTAATTGGTTGTTCGATTACAACCACTTGAGAAGGTTGTGTTGTTGTAGATGTTGCAGCTTCGGCGAGCACGATATCTATTGCATTATCTTGGACAATAATAGCAGTTAATTCTTGAATTGCTTGAGTTTGTTCTGGTGTAAAATCTGGTGCGGGTAAGTCTGGTGTGGTAGCTGCTGCAAGCAGAAAGAGATACGACAACATACGAAATCCTTTTTATAGCATCTAAGCAGATTTGTGTTCTTTTACTCTAAAAATTAACAAAGAGATCGCCGCAGGAGTCATACCCGGAATAAGCGCTGCATGCGCAAGCGTTTGTGGCTGATGTTTGGTCAATTTTTGTTGTAATTCTTTAGATAATCCCGGCATATCAAAATAATTGAATTGAGCCGGAATAATCATTGTTTTAAAATGTTCCGTTTTTTTAATTTCTTGTTTTTCGCGCGTGATATACGGTTCATATCTAATTTCTGAGTGAACAATTTGTAGTGCACGCTCTGAAAGAGGTATTGAAATATACTCTAAAATTTTATTTTTGTCACACTCGTCTTGGCCAAAAATACGCAATAAATCAGTGCTATTGAGCTTTGATCGTAATTCTTCTAGCGCACGTTCAACGCTTGTTTTTTCTGCAACAAAATCATCATATAATTGCTGATCAATCATACCAAGATTGTATGCGCGTTCTGTTAAGCGTAAAAATGCATTATCTTGGCGCAATAATAAGCGTCGCTCAGCACGAGAAGTAAACATGCGATATGGTTCATCAACGCTCATGCTTACTAAATCATCAATCATAACGCCAATATAACTTTCAGTTCGATCCAAAATAAATGGTTCTTTACCTGCAGATTTTTGGTGCGCGTTGATACCGGCCACAATGCCTTGTCCTGCAGCTTCTTCGTATCCCGTTGTGCCATTAATTTGTCCTGCCAAAAATAATCCAGGAACTGTCATAACTTCCAGCGTTGTATGTAATTGGTTTGGATAGACAAAATCATATTCCACCGCATAGCCAGCTTTGGTGATGATTGCATTTTCAAAACCGGCAATAGTACGGATATATTGTTCTTGCACGTCAAGCGGTAAAGATGTTGAGATACCGTTCGGGTAAATTTCATCAGAATCGGCACCTTCTGGTTCCACAAAAACGTGGTGTGATTTTTTATCTGCAAAGCGGTGAATTTTATCTTCAATAGAAGGGCAGTAACGAGGGCCAATGCCTGAAATGTTTCCGTTATACATTGCAGAACGATGCAAATTGTTTTTGATCACGGCGTGCGTATTTTCATTGGTATGCGTGATGTAGCATGCGTGTGAACTAGCAACTTTAATAGGATGAAATTCAAACAAATAGTTTAAGTTATCAGGTTCTTGATATTCCATTTTAGAGAAATCAAGGCTTGATTTTAAAAGACGTGGAGGAGTTCCCGTTTTAAGACGTCCTAAACGCAATCCAACTCGCTTTAAAAATGCTGAGATGCCCGAAACTGCTTTTTCATCGCGGCGTCCGGCCGAAAAGTTTTTTTCACCGATGTGGCAGAGGCCGTTGAGGAAAGTTCCGGTGGTTAAAATGGCGGTTTTTGTGCTGAATATTTGTGTGTCCGTTTTTATCGCGCAGACGACATTATTATCGTCCAGCACTACATCTTCAACAGTTCCGCCATAAATGGTTAGATTTGGTACTTTTTTGAGCTCTTCCTGGCTCAACAAGCTATAAGCAAATTTATCAATTTGAAGACGTAAGCCTTGTACAGCAGAGCCTTTTTTGGTATTGAGCATGCGTGCTTGCAGATACGTTTTGCTACAAAGCCGCGGCATTAAGCCACCAAGCGCACTGATATCATGAACAATATGACCTTTTCCCACGCCACCAACAGCTGGGTTGCAGGGCATGGTGCCAATTTTATTGGGGTCTAAGGATATGAGAAGGGTTTTAGATCCGAGCTTTGCCGCTGCATGCGCAGCTTCTATACCGGCGTGTCCGCCGCCCACAACAATGACGTCAAAATCATATTTTCTTGTGTTCATGCTGATTTTTGTTAAAAAAGTCTATATTTGAAAGCTTTTTCTTATTCTATTTTAGTGTAACTTATTGGGTTTTGTTACGCAAGAACCACTAATGGATGATTTTCAATCTGTAAAGATTTGGCGTAAGGGGTACCTACGTTTTTTAAGTTGTTATCGGAGAATTATTAGCAGGTGATGTGGAATTTAATAGGTCGGGATGTACCCAATAACACATAAGATTTTCTGTATCTCGAATAATAAAACCAGTTTCATGATAATCCTGAGGAAGCTTAAATCCATAGGGGTGAGTTTGTGATGGTGAGGCCATTACTTCTTGGTATTCTAATGCTCCGTATTTTTCGAGATAGTTGATGAGCGACCAATTAAGTTCGTTTAAGATTTTACTCTCGAATTGATATAAATACGGATCACATTTTCCATATACATAATCCAAAATGGTACATGTATCATATATACCATATATATTTTGAATGAAGGTTTCTGGTTGAATGGGATGATTTATGATATCAGGATGCATACATTTTACTAATAACTTAAAATACTCCACGTCCGATGATTTAAAGCTTTTTTCTATTTTTTTAAGAATTTTTTTAACCTGAACATCCAGATAGTTTTTATAGCCTTGGATATTGTAAAATTTTTTGAAAGATTCCTTATCTATATTATGTACATTGCACTGGTGTTCTAATAATAATTCGATGGCGGCCATGTTTCTTACTTGAATAGCAAGCAATTTTGCAAGATGAGTGCTTTTTTTGAAAAGCACATTCCTTTCATTTCCATCGGCAGAGTGAAAACTTATATAACATTCTCTTTTTTTCAATATTTTTTTTAATTGTTCATGCGATCTTGTTACAATCGCTGCGGTAAGACTATCATGCTCACCTTTTTGCAAAACCGATTTTTTCGGGTCTTTATATATAAACGATATTTTTGACGTGCATCCATTGAAATTTTCAGGAAGAAGACGATGCAATTTGTTTCTCTGCCTCCAATTAAAATGCCCGACGATATTATTTTCTTTATTGGTACACCAATATGCCAGTGCTGACTTAAAATCAAGATTGCTCATAATAACATTCTTTAGGTCACTGCTGAGCATGTTGTCATAAAGTAGTTCTTCTTGTGATTCAGGTTCATTTTTAAGCAATAACAATGATTTATCACCGTTAGGTGAAGTTGGAAAAAAGAATGGTCGTTTTTTTAATAAATTCTGTTGTTGCCATCTTTGACTATGAAGTTTAGAGACGGTAATCATTCCAAAAGATGTTGTATTAAAAAAAATAGTAAGAAAGCTTATTTTTGATAAATATGTATGTATGTTCATTGTGTCCCAAAAAAGTATACATTTGAAAGTTTTTTGCAAATCTATTTTAGCTTATCCTATTGAGTTTTTGTCTGCAAGAGGAATAAGCAGTGATGATGTTTGCATATAATGCTGACATAATAAGCTGTCTTCTGTACAAAAAATAGTTTATCGATACATTTAATCAGCAGTATACAAAACACATTTAATCCAAAGGGTTACTTTATGGCGAAACAATTGCACATTATCGCTTTTCTTATACTTCTGATACAAGGATCAGGCGGCACTTTAGGAGCCTGTGAGCGTATTTTGGAAGACTTGAAACATGAACGAAGTCTATTGGACCGCCTGAGAGTATTTGCAAGGCATTTTGGTGAACAGGAAGCAGAAAGAAAGCTTACGGTAGAAAGAGATAGGCTCACATTTGAAATCGAAATTTCTGAAAGCATTAATGAAGGATATGAGACATTAGCAGCTCAACACAAAACAGCAGAAGATAAATTGAGTGTTTTGCAGGAAATTGAGAATGAGCAATGGGATAAATGTGCCCAAAAAGCTCGAGAAAAAAATCCTACTGCAGATCCACTAGTTGTTGAACCAAATAAGGTAATTACTGCAATAATGGAAAAACGATGTTCTATCAATCCTGATGGAAGGTATGGCGGGCAAGTATGCACTCAGCTCATAACAGCTTATGCAAATTTGGCTGAATTCGCCTTTATACACTTACATGAATATCCCAAAAATCAAGAGCTATTACAGAAACGTTTAGAAATATTTGCGTGTGGAATATGCCAAAAAGAACAATGGCGTGAGGAGCAGTGTGGAATTATTGTTGAAGAGGCGCATGCACTGCTAAAAAAAGCGCTGGGGCTTGAAAATAATGCTACATCAACAGACAAAGAAGCTCTTGAATCTCCTGAGCAAATGTATGCATCCGTGCGTGATTTATGTGACAATAGCCGCTACATACAGTGGGGAAATAAATCTTATATTTTGAATACTTTAGGGCAAGGCCTTGAAGCGCAATGCAAATTGCAAGAAGGCGAAGATAAGGAGTGCTGCAAAGGAATAGCAAACCGATTGCATGAAGAACTGTTTAATAAAGGTTCTCAGAAAGATTAGTTGCAATTGATATGTAATAAAAAAAGAGGTGCGTATTTAAACGCACCTCTTTGAATTAGTAGCTATATTATATTACTTAGCATCCATTCTTACTTTTAATCCTGCAAAGAGGACAAAGTCAGATTTGGCATTCCATTCTTTTCTCTTCTTTTCAAGCATAGCGATAACTGTATCGATTTTCTCAACCAACTCAGTTTCACAAGCTTTCATCGCTTTAGATTTCAATACTTTAAGTTTGGCGATCAATTCACCAAAAACTTTTTCTGCATTAAAATCTCTTTTGATTTCTACTGAAAAGGCACCCGCTTCACTTGAAGGCTTACCGTTGTACTTTTTCATAATAGAAAGTGGGATATTAAATTGTTGCAATGCATAATCAGCAATATCATAAATCATTTTTGTTATTTCATTACCCACCGTACGTGTTGTCGGTTCAAAGCTTCTTGTTGCATCTTGGATTACATTTACAATGGCATCGTAAAGAACAGAATACTTTGTTTTGACTGATGGATTGAAAAAGTCCGAAATATGCTTTTCTTCTGCATACGCCAGTTTGCCAATCAGATTCACCTTGGCGATATTGTTTGCTGTTATTTCATTATCAGTGGATCCTGTGTATGCAGTTGATGCTGCTGATAAGGAGACCAATGCTATTGCGCTCAAAATACTCTTTTTTAATGTATTTTTCATAGAAAATCCTTCTAGTTTGGGAAGGTTATGTATTGTGACCTACTTTTATTGATCTTACTACTAGTCTACCCTTGTCTGCTTTTATCGTCAAAGGGACCCCAAAAGAGTTGAATTAATCGCTATTTTCATTATTATGGAGCTATATACGACAGTATTTTCTTAATTATTCTTAATTGGGGTCCCCATGCGAAGAATAAGCGAAGCATGGGATTGTAAGCATGATATACCATTTATCATATTATTTAAAGTTTTATTGGCCTTTTTTTAATGTAATGCACTATGTAAGTGTGCGTGCAGTAGCGTCTTTGCTGAGCTCTTTATTCTGTTTTTTGCTCGGTGGGGACTATTTTTTAGCCATTTCTCAGCGTTTTTTCCGGTCAAAAGCGCGAGAAAGCACCCCAGAGAGCCATCGGGCTAAAGATAGTATGCCTACCATGGGGGGGGTGTTTATCCTAGCTATTGTGCTCATTAATACGCTTTTATGGTGCGATTTAGCAAATATGCAGGTATGGATCTTCTTATTCTGCATTATGGGCTTTGGAATGGTAGGTTTTTGGGACGATTGGAATAAAATACACGCTCAAAAGGGTATTTCATCGGGTACAAAGTTCAAATTGCAGCTTTTAATCGCCTCTTTGGTGGCCGTTGGCCTCCTTTTTTTCACGCCTTTCTCTACTGAGCTCATTTTTCCCTTTTTTAAGCATTGTAGGCCAGATTTGGGCTTCTTTTTTGTTCCCTGGGCTGTATTTATCATCGTAGGCTGTAGTAATGCGGTAAATCTAACAGATGGTCTTGACGGGCTTGCTATTGGCTCACTTTTGCCCAATTTCGCCACATTTGCCCTCATTTGCTATCTTGCGGGTCATTATGGCCTAGCACACTATCTTCACATTCCCTTTGCAGGAACGGCCGAAATTGCCATCATAGGAGCCATTTTAATTGGATCATCCTTAGGATTTTTGTGGTATAACACCTATCCAGCTCAGATTTTTATGGGAGATGTGGGGTCTTTGGCCTTGGGGGCAGGGCTTGCTTTAATGGCAATTATGGCCAAACAAGAGCTCTTGCTCGCCATTTCTGGGGGGCTTTTTGTGCTTGAAACGGTGTCGGTAATACTGCAAGTGCTTTCAGTGCGTCATTTTGGTAGAAGAATGTTTAAAATGGCTCCTATCCATCATCATTTTGAACTAATGGGATGGCCAGAATCGCGAATTACTACTCGTTTTGGTATTATTTCTTTGGTTTTGTGCCTACTAACGTTGATTACACTGAAATTGCGATAAGAAATACCTAATCTTCTCGAATAAAACGATCGTCAGAATACTCTTTTTTTAGACTTTCAAGGACATTTGGATGATTTTTTAATAATACTCTCATGATCTGGAATTCTCGTGGTGTAGTGGGGCGAGGTTGTTCATGATAGTGAGCCACCATATAGTGAGTCACTATTGAATTTACTTGCGTAGCAAGTGGTCGGGGTCGCCAAGATTGACCACCTAACTGACCAATGGAGCTATTATGTGCAAAAAATGGAAAACCTTTAAGAATTAATCGTTGTTTGATTTCTTCTGAGGAAGGGAGTTGATATTCGCGATCCATACTGAAAATAGAAGTGAGAGAGAGCAAGGGAAAGAGTAGGACGTATTTCATTATTATTCCTTTTTTTTTGAATGAGTTTTTTTACTTTAAATATCCCTCGATTTCTAATTTCTCGAGTGCTGCCAAGTCATTGACAACACATCGTATAAAAACCTTTTGAGGTTTTGTGATAACATTGTCGGCGCTGTATTGTTTAAAAATGTGCTCGAGTTGTTGGAAGAGCGTGATCAAAGTTTTTCTTTGTCCTCCAATTTCTTCTGCTATATTGGTCGTTTTTGCAAGGTCAGAAAATCCATATCTTTCTAATCGATCTTTAAGTACATCGGGTGGAGATACTGTAATTCTGGTGGTTATTAATGACATAGGAGGAATATCGCCATAATCAATATGGTAATCAATATGCTCAGCTGTAAAACTGGTAATATTGAGCAAAAAGAGAGAAACACAAAGAATGTATTTCATTATTTCAGCCAACCATCCATCTTTAACCATTCTATTGCCTGAGGCTCTTTTTCAAAAATAATGTCGATGATGGTAGGAATGAGAGTCATTTGTGCTTTTCTTATGAGCGGATTAGCGGGTAATAAGTTAATATATTCCTCCATTTGGGTCACCACTATCATGAAAACTTCAGAGGGATATTTTTTTTGATCCGCCAGAAGTTTTACAACAGAAGTTTTGTCCGCAAAATGATCAAGTCCTTTATTGCTGAAATCCTTGTGCAAAGCCTTTTCTGATGCAAGTTGAATGGGACTCGTCATAATTTTTTCTTTTTTAAGAAATTCTATTGCAGCTGGGTGATCTTGTAAAATGAGTTCTACCATCTTTGGTTTTACTGCTTCTACCTGAAAAACTAACTTAGCTATACCAGGCATTTTTTGGAATTTTTCTGCATACATATCTTTTTCAAAGCTAATGAGCATGTAAACTGCAGGAGCATATTTTTTTTGTCCTGCAAACAGGGAAATGATGGGACTGTTTTCAATGAAATGTTTGCATTCTGAAATGGTGCCCAAGCGCTCACGCAAAACTTGTTCTGATGGTAGTCGGGGGCTAATTTCACCTGCTGGTTCCATGGCAGATAAACTTATAGATGCAGTAAATAAAAGTAGGGATGCAAGCATAAAATGTTTCATGAAAAGCTCTCCGGTTACTATTTTTTAGAAATAATTTTTTTTCTCAGTAATCCACTTTTACATTAAGCAGTGAAAGATCATAGGGTAGTTGGTTATAATTATTTTGCAATGCTACTATTACCATCGGATAATCTTTTAACATTTGGTAAAGAATGGTTTGTTGAAGAGGTTTTTTTATATTGAAGATTTTATGGCTTATATCACCATCAGACATTCTATCACAAAATGTGCCTACCGCCCCATCAACACGGCTTGCAATAATCAAGGGTTTATAGCGTTGCTTAGCCATGTTATGCAAATTTGTTGCTTGCATAAACTGAAAACTCAAAGATTGATCAAATCGTTCTCTAATTGCCCAATATAAGCGATCTTCGATAACTTCTTTACATGGTAACTCACACAAGAAGTTCATAGCTGATGCGATGTTGAATGTAAAAAGTAATATTATTGCGATGCATAATTTGTTCATGATTGGCCTTTTGTTGATGTTGATTTTCCTGATATTGCATACATGATAACACCGAAAATAATAATTCCTAGTAATAATTGTAATGGTAATGGATTGTGTGTAATGAGCATCGCATAGGCAGATGCACTCAGTAAAATTGCACAATTCACCAATCCCAATATTGGCGTCCACAAAGATTTATTTTTTTTGTAGAGCGTTGCGAGTAAGCCCAGAATGCTTAATGTGTAGGTAATGGTTGCCCCACATGCGCTGAGCTGTTGGAATGTTGTTTGTATGCCTAAAATGGTGAATAAATAGATAATCATGATGGCACCTTGTGCGAGTACGCACACAAAAGGAATACTAAAGCTATTGCGCTGCATAATAAATGCTGGAGCAATGGTGTGCTTCAGTTCCGCAAGGGAATATAAATTCCAGAGATTTGCATAAATAATACCAAATGCGGCGCTTAATGCAGATGTTGCAATAGCAAGATGAATAAGATGTCCAAGGATATCGCGCAGATGCTCACTGATACCCAATTTACTAATGAGTAAAGGAAACGCTCCGCGATAATCAATTTGCATGGCAAGATCGGTGCCGATAAGACTATAAAAAATAGTTTGATATGCAACGAATAAAACAATCACTGCTGCATAGGAAAAAAGTATGGCGCGCGGACCATTGATGCGAGGATTTTCAATGTTTCTACTGATCACACATGCTACTTCAAAACCAAGCAATGCATGCAAAACAAGCGGAATAGTTGAAGGAATACCTGACCATAATGCATCAACGGCTGTTATATGACTGCTGTTTAAGAGTATAATACCTGAGGTAATAACAAAAAAAAGAGGAAATAATTTGAAGATCATCACCCAACTTTGAATTCTGCTTCCGGTTTTGACGTTAAGCATATTGAGGGCCAGCAAGCAGCCAAGAACCGCAAGGTCGAAGATGATGGGGTTAATTATAGTAAGGGTGGGAAATGTTTTTTGTACAAGTAGGGTAAAAATATGGATAGAAAGGGTCGCGGAAGATAACTTTGCAAAGAAATAACACCAGGTATTAATAAATCCAATAATCGGATGAAGTGAGCTGCTGCAAAATGCGTAAAACCCACCGCTTGGATAATATTCTAAAAGTTTTACGAATGAGAGTATGAGAGGAAACATCAGAATTCCTACAAGGACATAACTTAATCCTCCCAAAATACCCGCGCGATGAGCAAGTTCGGTGGTGTTAATAAAAACACCAGAACCGATGATGATGTTCATATTGATGATGATTGCTGATCCGAGCGAGATGGTGTTGTTTTGTGTTGACATTTTCAAACTGCCTTCTAATTTTTACCCTTCGATACCTTCACCTTTGCCTTCGGCTGCGGCGAACACTCAGGGCGAACGGGAAGGGGGAATTTATTAGTTATTTTTTTCTCTATATTAAGTTAAATCCAAAACCCCGTTCGCCCTGAGTGTTCTATGGAGCGAAGCGGAGTAGAATGTATCGAAGGGTTACTTCGTCGATGCCAAATACAATGCAATAGATCCGGCAACAGCTGCATTTAAACTTTCAAAATTTCCTGGCATTGGTAACGTCATTTTTTCATCACATTGTGCAACCCATGCATCAGGTATGCCAGCGCCTTCATTACCAACTACAATTAATGCGTCTTTTAGATTTGCGTCTTGCGGGCCTTTGCCTCCTGTTGCTACAAGCGCGCATAAGCGCACATTTTTTTTATTGAGCATTAAATCATGCCAATTAATACAGAAAAGATCAACAGTGCCAATTGCGCCTGCAGTTGCTTGGACCACTTTTGGGTTCCAAGGATCAACCGTTTCCACACACACAACTGTTTTTCTGTTCATGGCAGCTGCCGTGCGGATGAGTGTTCCCAAGTTACCCGGATCTGCTATTTGTGCAAGAACAATTCCGGCACCAAGTTGATCAAATGATGGTTGAACAGGCATCTGAAATATCGCAAGAAAGCCGCTTGGTGTATGTGCCGTGCTTATTTTTTTCATTACTGTCGGCGAAACTATGATTATTGAGGTGTGTGGTGCAATCTGTTGTGCATCATACAAAAATTCTTCAATGGTAAACATGGTTTTTAGGGTACAACCTGCATTCACTAATGTAGATATGGTGCGAAATCCTTCAGCAATAAATTCTTGATGTTTATCGCGGTGTTTTGATGCATGCAGTTGCACTACGTGTTTGACGAGTTGATTTTCGGTTGATTCTATTTTTTTTACCATGGGTTTATTTACAATTCGTTATCTAAAATTTTTCTTCTATATTCTGCCATGAGTTGCACCATAAAGTGGAGGTTGTGAATGGTTGCAAGTGTGTAAGCACTGAGTTCTGCTGCTTTAAAAAGATGATGCAGGTATGCACGGGTAAAATTTTTGCAGGTGTAGCAATTGCATTTTTCATCAACAGGTTTAAAAAGAGCGCGATTGCTTGCATGCCCAATTTTTACCATTCCGCAGGTAGTAAACAGCAATCCATGGCGTGCGCAGCGCGTGGGATGAGAACTATCAAATGTATCAATGCCAAGTTCTACTATTGGTTGAATTGATTCTAAATCACCAATACCCAGTAAATGATTTGGTTTATCTTCTGGGAGCAATGGCATCATAAATTGCAGCATCTCAATCATCTCTGTTCTATTTTTTCCCATACTGCCGCCAATTGCATGGCCATCGAATGGCAACTTGGTCAAAAATTCGCAACTTTCTTTGCGTAATTCTTTATTGATCCCGCCGTGAATCACGGAATAGATCGCTTGGTTTTGTGGGTTTTTTAAATGTGCTTCAAGAGAGCGTTTTTCCCAACGATGCGTACGATGCAGTGAATTAATTAGTTTTTTGGGATCGATGTGATAGGGAGGCAGTTCATCAAAAGGAATAATAATATCAGCTCCCAGATCTTTTTGCGCGGCAATTGATGTTTCTGGCGTGAGCAATATTTTGGTGCCATCGCGATAAGATCGGAATAACACGCCTTCTTCAGTGGTTTTGAGCACTAAGTTATTGCCCGTTTTTTGTCCACGGCTTTTCAGCTCATCTTTGACCGTGCCATAGGCCAGGCTAAATACCTGAAAACCGCCCGAATCAGTAATAATAGGCATTTTTCTATTGATAAAGTTATGCAAACCGCCGGCCTGTTTGACTACGTTAGTTCCAGGTTGCAGCATCAGGTGATATGTATTGCAAAACATCAGTTGCAAACCAATGTGGTCTACCAAAACAGGATCAAGAGCCTTAAGCGCACCATTAGTACCAACACCAACAAAATTGGGCGTATCGATGATACCGTGGGGCGTGTGAATTCGGCCCACACGGGCACGAGATTTTTTGGATTGATGAATGAGTTCAAATCTAAAGTAAGACATGTGGGTTCTTATTGTTTTTTATGTATTTTATTGTCAGTATAGCACAAAAAAAATCATTTTTGTGTCAGATTATAAATTCGACGCGAAAACCCAACAAATGGTGTGGCAATAACAATACTTGCAAGCTTAATGAGGTAGCTGATGATAATCACCTCGCCAATATTATCAATAATCCCATAGAGTCCTAAATAGCTGAAAAGAACCGTATCCAAAAGCTGACAGAAGGCAATAGAAGCATAGTTGCGAAAAATAATATACTTGTCATGAAATGTTTTTTTGAGTATGCCATAAAGGTAGTAATCAGTCAGTTGAGTAAAAAGGTAGACAGAAAATGAAGCAATCACAATCCGGGGCATAAGGGTCAACAATGGCATAAAATGTAAATGTGCTATATCAGCGGTATGGGGAACGTAGAAAAGGTGGATTTGGGATATAATCGCATAAAAAATCAGCAAAAAAAAGTTGATCCAGATAGCCTTCTTGGCTATTTCTTTGCCAAAATACTCTTGTAATAGATTAAGTCCAATGGTTGCGCCAACCGTAAACGCATCCGCGCAGGTGGCTGTCAGGCCAAAAAGTGTGATTTGTTTGATGACAAAAAGGTTTGCAAGCATGCATTGGATGCAAATAAATGCAACAAGAGCGCCACTGCCAAGAGCAAGAGATCCCAGGGCAAATCCGGCGATGATAATAGTATGGGCAATAAAAATTAATTCATTCATAAATAAAAACCTGATTTCTAGTTTTTCATTTTCCTGATATAGTATAAATAAATACAAAGTATATAGTAATTAGTATTTTTTAAGAAATTAAATTAATAAAAGAGCTTATGGTATGTTTATAAAAAAAACCACCACCTTCGTTTTATTGGGTTCTCAGCTTTTGGCGCTCATAGGAGCGTTTGTTTTATTACATCCTCTCAATGCGACTATCGCAATATCCGACGATCAAGAAAATATCCAATCTGAAGATCTTTCTGAGCAAGAGCAACAAGAAGTGATTGTTACCGGAAACGCCAGTTTTGGAACTAATCCCGTCACCGGCAGAGTGCGCATTATTACCAATCGTAAACAATTATCCACGGTGATTGAGGGAGACATTGTGGTTGCTTCTGCTATCAACAGTTTCTGGTATTCAGGTTTAAGTGTGGCGAGTGCACTTATAACTGAGAAAAATGATAATAGCGCACTAGCTTTGGGAAAAAAACTCAATATACCAGTGATTATTGGCGCAAGTGGGGCTATGAAAAAAATGACGGAAAATGAAGTTATTACCTGCGATCCATTGAGCCGAAATATCTATCATGTATCTTTTTCCACTCCGTGCGATGTTCATTTTGACAGGTTGATAGTTTCACACAAAGAAGATAATCAAAATCTTTATCAAAAGCTTGGAAAAGAAGGTAAGGCTTACCAATTACCAATATCAGAGAAAACCGGAAACGCTGAAGAGATGGATCGTCTGGCGCCACAGAAAGAACGTAAAATATCGACCTTGCAAAGCGGTCTTGCCTATAAACCAAAGCGTATCACTCAAAACGTGTATCGTTCACATTTCAATAAATTTAAAGCATTTGCTTTAGGTATAAAATCGCAATATGGATGGGGTAAGTGGACAGGGACTTTAAAAATTGGTGCAAAGGCGACCGGACGCGATCCGTTCACTATTGATTGTATGGAGATTGGAGATGTCTTGCTTGGAAATAAAGACGATGAATATTTTGTTAAAGTGTTGGAGCGTATTGGAACGGAAGAATATATTCAATATATGGATCTGCTGGTTGATAGGTGTGGTAAAAAACCATCAGGTATAAGCGAAGCAAATTGGATCGCGCGTGTTTCTCACCAAGAACATGTTAAAGCTGTTGATATACCTGCAGAAGTTGATAAAGAAAAATTAATGGAACATCCAAAAGAATATAAAAAGATTGAAAATAAAGTAAGTAAAGAAGAGCGAGAAGCGCGTATAGCAGCCGGTCTTTTTGCACTCTATTGGATGGAGAAAAAATTACCACTATAAAAGTGGAAAGTTTTTAAACCCAATTAATTGGCATTCTGCTTGTGGCAGGATGCCAAATTTTTCTTGAACAAGTTTTTGCATCTCACGCGCGAGCGTAATAATATCGGTGCTGGTTGCATTTCCCAAATTGACAATCATATTTGCATGTTGTGGTGATACAATTGCATTACCCGATTTCAATGTTCCTTTCACCCCAATTTTATCAAGATAATACGCAACAAAAATGATTTTTTTGTTGTCAACTTCAAGGGTGACTTCATGGGGAAAAAAGTTTCTGAAAAAACTGCCGCAAGTGCGTACTTGTGGATAGCGATGCGCGCGATGCCTGATGATTTCTGTTTTGCGTCCTTTGGCAAATGCAGTTTGCTCATCGGTGGCAAGCATAAGTTTGAATGTAGCGTTCACTAAGAAATAATCTTTTTTATGTAATTCGGAATCATTATAGCCAAATTTAAACCACTGGGCATCTACCGTCGCTAATGAGCCATTTTTTTTGTGAACAACTTCTGCTGCAATCACAAAGTTGGCAAGTAAAAATTCAAAATAATGCAGATTAATATAAACCGATCCACCGACTGTTCCGGGGATTCCGCTAAATTCTTCAAGCCCGAGCAAATTGTTGTTGAGACAATGATCAATGAGATTGGGCATGGTAACGCCTGCATCTGCTTTAATCAATGCTGTTGTTTCATTGAGGGAAAGAGTGGTGATATTGGTGAGCATGGGACGAATTACCAGACCATCAAATCCCTCATCGCTAATAAGAATGTTGGCGCCTTGTCCAAGGATAAAAATCTCAAGTTGGTGTGTGTTTGCGTAAAGAATCGCTTGTTGGAATTGGTGAGCATCTGCTGGTTCACAGTAAAATTTTGCCGAACCACCCGTGCCAAACCAGTTTTTATCCGCCAACGGTACGTTGGGTGTGATGAGAAGAGAATTGGTTTGAGGGGTTTGGGGGTTTGGTATTTTATGCATGGTTTATATCTGGCATGCTCTATCAAACTCAGGTCGCATAGTAGTTTTATTTTCCGCAATTAAAGTCTGACATTTAGTACTGCATGTTTTGCTTAATTTTTCAATACAAGGCGTGCAACTGATAAAATGTTTATTGCAAAATGCATTCAAGCAGTTGTAATAATCATCGCAAGGAATGCTACAAATGGCACAAGATCCTAAAATATCATCATTGACTCGCACGGAAATTCTGGCATCAAATACATAATTTTTACCGCGAAAAAAACCATCAGGATATTGTTCCACGTAGCGATGGATGCCACCTTCCATCTGATATACTTTTTTCGCTACATTTTTTTCATTAAGATATGCAGTTGCTCGTTCGCAGCGTATGCCACCAGTACAGTACATTAAAACTTCTTTATCTTTCAACTGTTCAAGATTTTGATCTAAATAGTGGGGAAGATCTCTGAAATTTTCAATGTCGGGTGTTATTGCATTTTCAAACTTACCAATAGCCCATTCATAATTGTTACGCGCATCAAGAATCACTAAATTTTCTGGGTTACGTGCTATAAGTTCATGCGTTTCTTGTGGCGTGAGGTGTTGTCCGGCATTACGTGGGGTCAGTTGGTCATAAGGAATACCCAGAGAGACTGCCTCATTACGTACTTTTACTGAAAGACGGGGGAAACATTCAGGGCCGCCAACACTTTCTTTAAAATCTATATTTCCAAAAAGTTCATGTTCAGACATCAGTTTTTTATAGGTATCAAGGTGGTTCGCTGCTCCGCCTAAAGTGCCATTAATGCCTTCATGGCTAATAAGCACGCGGCCCTTGAGCTGAAGTTCTTTGCAAATCTCTTGCTGCCACTTCATGACCTGTTTTGGATAGAGGATTTCTACGTATTTATAAAAAAGGATGATTTTATTCATGATAACGCCCGCAGATAGATAAAACATACAAAAATAAGTATAGCATAATTGACAAAAAAACACAGATATGACTATTTTTCTGGAAAAGCATAGTCCGCGGGAGAAAGGGAGTACTCATGAATTAAAATCAAAAAAGTTGCATAATTTTAATGATATGGTATGAATCGAAGAGGTAAGAAACAGTGTCGGTCGATTAAAAAAAGAGAGGATGTGTAAGATGAAGCGTTTTGCGATGGAATTTGTGGGTACGTTTTTTTTGACGGTAGCAATCAGTTTGATTGCTCATCCCGTAGCCATTGGTTTAATATTGATGGCTATGATTTATGTTGGGGGGCACGTTTCTGGTGCTCATTTTAACCCGGCAGTGAGTTTTGCCTGCTTTATTCAAAAAAGATTAGAAGTTGAAAATATGGCAAAATATGTGTTGGCACAATGTTTTGGGGCATTTGTAGCCTTGATGTTTTTTACACGATTGACCAAAAGTTCTTTTGTTTTGGATGTGGTACCAGACACATCTTGCTTTGGTCCTATGATGATTGAAGCACTATTTGTGTTAGTATTTGCGTGGGTATATTTGGCTATGAACGTAAGTTCTCGGTATAAAGATACCGCAATCCCCGGCGTTGTAATCGGATTGACATTGCTTGCTATAGCGCATGCAGGAGGATTATTTAATCCGGCGGTTGCTATTGCATCATGTGTTATGAATGGAACAGTTCAGCAAGGTTCTTTTGTTATTTATATAATTGGACCATTATTGGGTGCGGTGGGCGCATCCTTTATATTTGATTATTTCAAGCCACAAATATAATTGTTTTTTATCAAAAAAAAGAAAGGCATGGGTTATCCACGCCTTTCTTTTTTTGATACTTTTTTTTATTGATTTGGTAGCGATTGAGTCCAGGATAATAGATATTGGGATGCATGGTCACGTGTTTCTGGATTTGTATTATATACTGGTACACCCTTATCAAAACGCAATAATTCAGCGCAGAAAGCTGCTTGTTTGTATTGCAATTTTTGCCATTCCAAGCGCAATTTTATTTCTTTTTTGTTCGCGGATTGGTAAACAAATTCTGGATAAACCCAGGGCTGTTGGGCTGTATAGTTAGAATTTGGTTGATTATAGGGAATATAACCCGCATACTGAGAATTGGGTAAGGGGTCACGATTCCATATATTTTCTAGTGATGCGGATTTATATCCATTTTCCGAGTCTTCCGATTCCATGCTGTAACAAGCAGTTGTTATAGCTAATGAAATGCATAATAATATAACACACTTCTTCATACAAAAATCCTTTTTTATAGTGTTTTTGCGATGATATTAGCAGAACTTGTGACCAAGATCAAAGAAAATTCTTTATCTAGTGATTGTCCTGCAATAAAAGTCCTTCAGTGAAATATTGGATAAAAATACGAGCGTCATTGCGTATTCCAAAAGAAAAATTGATCTCATCGCGTATTATTTTAGAGCATAATTTTGCTTGTCTTATTTTCAACAATCGGGTATTTAAATCGGATGATCCGCTTGTAGGTATCTGCGTGATGCGCGAAAGCTTTTTTATAAAATATACCAAGAATACAGAAGCTTTATCGGTGGCATTAACGGTAGGCGTCCTAAAACAAGAACGATTTGTGACCATTTTGTAACATAATTCTGCTTCTCCAACTTCAGCAAAAGCGGCCATCATATGCATACGTTCTTCATCAGATTTTCGATACATAGGATCAGACGTATTTAAAGAGGGCAGAGGTAGTGAATGTTGTTGAAGATGAGGTCTCTGCTGCAATTGAAAAGAAGGTTCGGTTGTTGGTGGTATTGAAAGAATTATTTCTGGAGATGGAGGCCTTTGTTGCAGTGATCGCTGCGGTGAAAATGGATGAGAGGGAGAAGGGATTCTTGTTAAAGAATAAAAAGGTTGATCAATTGATCTTATATGTAGAGGATCGGTAGGAGTGCTAGGTCTAGAATTGAGTGGGCGGGGCGGGCTCTTTCTGAGGTCAGATGTCGAATGTGAATTGCAATCAAGTATCGCATCGAGATAAGTATGGGATGATGGTGATTGAGGATGTTGTTGATTTCGCTCGTAAGGATGTCCGTGTTCTTTGGTGATAAGGCTTTCTGGGCGCTGAGCTGTATATATCAGTGAAAATGATCCCATATAGAAGGAGCTGATGATGAGCGTATATTTATTCATGCTGATTCCTAAAAAAATGTGCTTGATATATGATTCATTTGATCTTGCTATTGTAGGGATTTGAATGAAAAAAGCAAATCAACGTAAAAATCATTAATAAATCTTGGTATACCCCTTCATTGAAAGATTTAACATTTGAGCTATTCTTAAACATGTATTGCATTGTTTAGTAATTTAAAAGAGCATTTCATGAAAATATCATTAAATTGGATTTTTGATCATATTAAAGGCGAAGTAAGATCTCTCAATGTGCCTCAATTGGTCGATACATTCATAAAAACAACGGCAGAAATTGAAGGGTGGAAAAAAGTAACTTTTAATCCCGATGACTTTACTCTTGTTGAGGTGGTGACAGTTTCGCCTAAAAATATTACGGTGCGATCTACAGAATACAACAAAGAATATACACTACCCTCACGCACTGATGCTGTGCCCGGTGCGTTGTTTTTAGTTGCATTAAATAATTTGCCTCAATGGGCAACTTCAATAATGTTTGGTGGTACCAAAGATATGATATTACCAGCAATTGATTGTGATGAAGCTCTGCGAGCGGGCGGTTGGAAAGCAACCATAGAACAAGAAGATTATGTTATTGAAGTTGATAATAAATCAATTAATAGTCGTCCCGATTTATGGGGACATCGTGGTTTAGCGCGCGAAATTGCAGCAATTCTTAATTTATCATTGCAACCATTAGAAGATTTTATTGTCGCCAAAGAAAGTAGCTTACACCAAAATGCTGCTCAATCTGGTGTGCACAATCCATTCAGTGTTGCCATAGAAGCTCCTGAAGGTTGTGATAGATTTGCCATGTTATATGTGCCTTCAGTCAAAGCGCACGCATCGCATCTGAATATGGTGGTGCGTTTAAGCCGTCTTGATAGCAGATCTATCAATTTTCTGGTGGATGTCACCAATTACGTGATGCTTGATTTAGGCCAACCGATGCATGCATTTGATGCTGATAAGATACCAAGTAAGCACATAAAAGTTATGCGCGCACGTGCCAAAGATAAGTTGACGTTACTTGATGGTGAAACCATTGAATTAACACAAGAGGATCTTGTTGTTGCCGATGGAAATACGCCGATTGCTCTCGCAGGAATTATGGGGGGTGCAAGCACCGGCATCAGTTCTGCAACAAAAACCGTTCTTCTTGAAGCTGCTCATTTTGATCCTATTATTATACGGCGTAGTGCAGCGCATCATAAAAAAAGAAGCGAAGCTTCTATGCGGTTTGAGAAAAATTTAGATCCTTGTCATAATGTTGACGCTATCAAAAGATTCCTGTTTTTACTTGATCGAGCAGGAGTACCTTACACCGCAAACGAACAGATTGTATCTTTAGGTGCATGTCCGGAAAAAAAGGTTATTGCTGTAGAACACACCTTTATTGAATCTCGTCTGGGTCTTCTCATAAAGCCCGAGCGTGTTGTTGAAATATTAGAAAAAATAGACTTTCATGTGGTACAAGCAGTTGAAAATAGTGCGATTATCTATACAATTACTGTTCCAACTTTTCGGGCAACCAAAGACGTAAAAATTCCTGAAGATATTGTAGAAGAGGTGGGGCGTTACATTGGTTATGATACATTGCCGCGCGTGATGCCAGCATTACCATTACGTCCATTAGATTTACATAAAACTCATACAACTCGCGCCATAAAAAGTTTACTCAGTTATGGTTTGCAGATGAAAGAATTGTATGGGTATTCTTTTTTTGATGAACCTATGTTACGCATTTTAGGGTGGGAACCACACGAATGCGTTGTAATAAAAAATCCTGTTTCTGAAAATTATACGCGTCTGGTCACCACATTGCAGCCGCAGTTGCTTAAAGCAATTAGTGAAAATAGTATTGCTCATACACAATTACGTTTTTATGAATGGGCACGTGTATGGCGCATGCAGGGTGATGATATTATTGAGAAAAAGTCTTTGAGTGGAATTTTTTTTGACCATGCCTCCTTTGATTTTTACGCCGGAAAAAATTTATTGCAGCGCATGTTTGATGAGCTACATATGGAAGTTTCATGGCAATCAAATGATGGTAGTGCGTATTCCTGGTGTTCACCATATCAAACCGCTATTTTGATGCATGAAGGCAACATAATTGGTAGTGCTGGCATGGTGCAGAAAGCGGTGGTTGATGCGATTTCTCCAGCAGGAGGATGTGCATTTATTTTTGAAGTTGATGCAGATTATCTTCTTGAATATAGAAAACCGCTTGTTAGATTTAATCCATTATCAAAATATCCATCAGTACGCCGCGATATAAGTATATTGATTGCAGCAGAGATGAAAACGGATACTCTCATTGATAATATTAAAAATATTGATGCGCGTATTACTTCAGTTGCGCTCATTGATTTCTTTTCTAAACCTGAGTGGAAAGATCAAAAGGCGATGACTTTTCATATTGAGATGAGTGATAAAGAAAAAACACTTACGGGTGATGAAGTTGAAAAGATATACAGTGCTGTTGTTGCGCAATTGCAGCGACAGGGTGGAATAATTAGGTAAAAACACGTTCGTCCTCCTAAACTCTGGGCGAACGAATTAAGTTAAATTTATTATATAAGATCAAATAGAATTGAATGTATAAATATCTTTTTCTCGGCGTAATCATCTTCCTTCTCGATCGCATAACAAAATTAGCTGCGCTTGCGTATTGTTCAAGTGCAGCTTATGTTGTTAATTCCTATCTTTCTTTTGATGTAGTATTCAATCGTGGCGTTTCATGGGGAATGTTTCATTCATCAACAGATTCAATATTTATTATTGTTTCACTGCTCATTGTAGCAATCACTGTATTTTTGTGCTGGCATGCATATCATAATTGGCGTGCCGGAAACAGTATTATTGGTCATGCATGTATCATCACTGGATCTGTGTGTAATTTAATTGATCGTGCAATGTATGGCGGTGTGATTGATTTTATCATACTTTCTTATAAAACATTTTCTTGGCCGGTTTTTAATATGGCCGATGCGGCAATTGTTATTGGTGTTTTTATGCTTATCCTTTTTGATGAAAAATAAGTATGAAGACGTACATTTCTCAATTATATCCTTTTGTCGCGCATATCTTGAACGTAGTGAAAGAAAATGTGCGCATTTATCTTATGCCGAGCATCTGCGCGTATTGCAAAAAATTCTTATCCACACAAGATATTTTTTGTTCTGCATGCAAAGATAAAATATTTCGCGTGGTATCAAAACAGATTGATATAACCCCCAGCGTTTCAGTTACGGTATTTGCAATTTCCGATTACAAAGACCCCCTCAAAAGATTAATTTTAGGAAAAAGTTGGTCTAATAGTTTAGCAAGTCATTATATGGGGCAGCTGATGTGGGATACGCTACCACTTAAAGAGTTAGATTGCGATGTGGTTGTACCTATACCACTCCATTGGACACGTTACGCGTACCGTGGATTTAATCAGGCAGAAGAGATAGCGCGAGTGATCAGTAAGAAAAAAAATGTTCCGATGTGTTCTGCGCTCAAAAGGATAAAAAAGACGGAATATCAATCAGTGCTCAAATCAACATTGCGTGGACAAAACTTGAAAGAGGCATTTGCATTGAATGCTGCGCAAGCTGAAAGATGCGAAAAAAAACATATCTTATTAATTGATGATTTGATGACAACGGGATCAACCATTCGTGCAGCGGTCAAAACATTGTTACCATTAAAACCCAAAAAAATTACGGTAGCGGTAGTTTGCCGAGTTGTATAAAAAAAGGACCAGATTTTATTCTGGTCCTTTTATCAATTACAGCGCAATTATTTGTTAGCGATTTGTGCAATTGCTTCTTTAGCGGGTAATGATTTGAGTGTGTTTTGTATTGTAGAATGAATGTTTCCTAAGTTATTCAAAGAATAATTCATGCCCATAAGTGTTGTTTCTATTTGTTTATCAACGTTTGCTTTCAGTGAAAAATGCGCATAGTTATGGCGATCTAATGTAATTGAGTCAGAAGTTGGAAGTTTTCTATACAGTTTATTAAGAACTACCATGCCGTCTAAGGTTTGTTGTACCTTTTTATTGTGTAGTTCAAGAGCGTCAGTTGTTGCAATAGCATATTCAGATTCTGCTTTTGCCAATTCTTCTCTATTTTTTGCGAGTTGTTTTTCAAACGCATCGATTTGATCTCTGCTGCGTTCTAAAATAGCTGTGTGTGCTATCATTAATTTTTCGCGTGCTGAAGTTTCAATCTTGCCTGTAGCTTCTGTTGCATTTTGAAGATCAAGAGCAAAGCGTTTTTGTATTTTTAATGCTGTTTTTTCATCCAATTCAATATTGCGATATTTTTCATTTGCTCTGCATGCATCAAGAAGATCTTTAAGTTCTGTTGATTTTTCGTCAAAAACGAGTTTTTCAGCTGCAGCCATTAACGCAGCCATATGGGATTCATTTTCTGGGTCAAATGATCCGTCTTTGATAGCATCAACAACAAACCATTGTGGATTCCATCTATTTTTGATTGATTCGGTCCAACTTCCAAAACCTTGTTTGATTGTTGGTGCGGGCTCATAAACAGAACACTCGAATGAATTTACCGTATGAGCGACTTTTTTTGCAGTACGAGCTTGCACAGCTGCTGTAATTTCAGCTACAACTTTGTTATAGTTTGCTGTGATTGTTAACTGATCAGCAATCTTTGATACTTTTGGAGCTTGAGGAGTTTCTTCTTGGGTTGGTTGAGCAACTTCTTCTGCAGATGCAGGAGTATTTTCAGCTTGCGCTACTACAGCACTCCGCAAGTGATAGTAATCGCCCGATTTGACTTTTGCTACAAAATCAGCTTTTGCTGCCATTGCTTGGTAAGTATAACCTACGGTTTTACCTTTTGAAGTTTTTGTCACGAGAGGAATATCTTGGCCTTGGGTTAGCTTGATAAGTGTAGCATCCACGTCAGTAAGGTAAGCATCTTGATTATTTACAGTGGTTGCAACTGGCACTGGTACTTCTTCAGTTATAACCACTGAGCTATATATAGGCTCTTGAGTTGTTTCTAATACCGTTAGGACCGGCTTGGCTTCTTCTTTATTTGCGACCACTTCAGCAAACGTTGGTGCCGAAGTAAAGAAAACCGGTTCAGCAATTGTCTTTAGTTGTTTTTCAATGCCACCAAGAATTTGTTGTGAAAGGTCAGATTCAGGTTGTGGAGCTAACGTTGTTATAAGGTTTTCATCAGATGTGGATCTTTTCATTTCTCTTGAAGAAGCAAGTTGTTGTTTTTTATAACGTTTGTTTGCAGCGCGACCTTTTATGCCTTCGCTGGCAAAAACGACTGAGGTTGATATTAGGGGAAGGAGTAGTAAGGAAGGAACGAGTAAGATATTTTTTTTCATCGAAAAAATCCTTTTTTTGGGTGGGGTAATATCATAAACGTTATATTGATATGATGATTTAATAGATAAGATTTAATAGGTGAGGGTTAAGGTGCACTCCTTTTTTTTGAGGGTTACATTTCCAACATTCTAGCGTGCGTGAGCAAGAAATCAAGGATATTTTTTTGTTATTTTTTGGGGGGTTTTAGTTTGTTGTAAAATATCGATTCTGTGGTAGGATACAAAATTATGGTTACAATATAATAGATTTTTATATACAAAGGGTAAGTATGAACATAAAAACGCATAAAATAGTTCTTGTCAGCGGTGTTATTGTAACACTTTCTTTTCTACCAGGTTGTATTGATATGTTTAAAGGTGGTGCAAACCAAGACCAAGTAGAAAATGTCAGCATACCAAGTCCTACTTCGTCCATGACGGGTGAAATTTTAGTGACAATGAAGGGTAAGCCCGCAATTTCTACTGCAATGTTGGAATTAGAAAGAGAAAAATTCCTTAAAGCAAATCCTCAAATCAAACAAGCCTTGGCTTTTATGGATCAACAAGCAGTTGTCGGCTTTGATCGCAATATATTGGAAGGTCTGATTCATCAAATTATTGTTGATCAACATATTGTTGATAATAAAATCCATGAAACTGCGGCCTATCAAGCTGAATTAGAAGATTTATATAAAGCAATGGAACGTATGCTGAATTCAAAATATTTCAGCGAACAAAAGTCAGTTTCTGTGTCTGATGCTGAAGCAAGAGCGTTTTATGAAGCTCATAAAAATCAGTTACAGGGCGTTACCATTTCCCAAGGCGGTATTGCTGCAACCGGTATAGAATTTAATGATGGGGCAGCAGCACGTGCATTTGCAGCCAAAGCAAAAACAGTTCCTGGTGGATTTAAAAAAGCCGCTCAAGATGATGGTTTGAATGCAAAGATTAAAGATTTTAAATTGGTTAATAATCAAAGCGTAGGTATAGATGAGCAGCTGCGTGATAAGATTGCCGCGATAAAAACAGTACCTTC
Organism: candidate division TM6 bacterium SOIL31; assembly: GCA_001468865.1. Lineage (GTDB taxonomy): Bacteria > Babelota > Babeliae > Babelales > Vermiphilaceae > SOIL31. The sequence goes on along the minus strand of LDIY01000006.1, from coordinate 41,226 downwards.
AATAGAAACATTTGAAGTTGGCGGAAAATTTTGGGTGGTGAATGCAACTGCCAAAGAAGAGCCAAAATATATTCCCTATGAGCAAATCAAGGATAACTTAAAACAACAACTTGAACAAAATAAGCGTATGGAAGTATTCCAACAAGAAATTGGTACATTGCGTTCAAATTATGGCGTTGAAGTTAATGAAGATTACTTCAATAGACAAGTGCCACAACAACAAAAACAGGGGCCTGCTAGCGAAGTTGCGGTGAATAATAATACGCAGCAAGTGCAACAAGTGGAAAGTAAGCGTGTTGCATAATTGTTGAGCAATAAGAATTGAAAAAAGGGGAGCATTACGCTCCTCTTTTTTTATAGGTGCGATATCGAAAATGCGCTATACTAAAAAAACGTAATGAACATTGTTTAAACAGAGTGGAATTCCTATGAAAATACGCGCATTATTATTTGTCCTTATAACATCATCAGTTTTTGTAACACAAAAAGCCGAGGATGCTCATGAAGATATTGATACTTCCAAATTTATTTTGATTGATCAGATTGAAGTGGTGGTCTATGGAGCAGATGTAGAAATTATCACCAAATCAGATATTGATCGTCCTGCTCTGGGCGGTGATTTTCGGACAAAAGAAGATATAGTCTTTGAACGAGAAGTATTGCTTGATGCAAAAAAACATCACTTGCCGGACGATGAAGAAGCGGTTGATGCATATCTTGCTCAAATTCAGCGCGAACATAACTTATCTCCTAAAGAATTAGAAGAAATATTCACCGCATCAGGATACACCATTGAAGAAGGCCGTCAGCAATTGCAGATGATGCAGACGATTAACACGATGCTTGATATTAAAATCCGTTCAAATTTAATTGTTCCGCGTAAAGATGTTGAAGAATATTATAAAAATAATCCCGAAGTGATAGAAGCAACCTATACCGTGCAACGAGCATTTGTTCCTCAGTCGGCAAAAATCAGTGCTGATAAGCAATATGCTGTTTTGGTTAACTATGCAAAAAGCGGAAAAGGCGTTGCAGGAATTGTGTGGGGCGAGCCGATGACACTCAATCATTCTGAAATTGCAGAAAATAAGAAATTTATTTATGAGATGGAAGCAGGTGATATATCATTACCACGATTAGTCAATGATGGATTTGAGCTTTTCAAGTTGGTAGAAAAAACACCGCGAACGGTTAAAAGTTTAGAAGATTCGTATCGCGATATTGTGGATATTTTACGTCAACCAAAATATGAAGAATTAATGAGAAAATATAAAGAATTGCTTTCTAAAAATTCGTCGGTTGTTTATCTATAGTCTCGTTTCTACAAATTTCATCCCACGCTGGATCATTACTTATGGTCTGATGTGGGTAATTTGTTGGTACTGCTGGTCGAGAGGGCCGTGGCCGGTACGATGGAAAATAATAATGAGATCGTTGAAAATTGAGTAACACTCGCAAGGTAAACCACCCACCCACTATCGGTGGTACCCACCAATATTTTTTAATCCATTTTTTCCATGAGATGGTGGAATTAAATTCATACTTTTCCAAAAAGGGGGGCAATTCTGTCATGAGCATATCAATGGTTGTTAACACTTCTGCTATGGGCAATTGATTGATTTTTTCCCCGAGTTCAATAATAGTAGCAAGTGAGGTATTTTTAAGCGTCTGCTTATTTTCTCCACATTCTTGCAGCAATATCTGTTTGTATACGGTAAATAATAATAAGAAGAGTTCGTAGGAAAATTGCGAGTTATTATCGCAGTAAAAACCGGTTTTTTTCAATAGAGCAACTATCGGTTTAAGAGAAGACGTTTCACACATTTTTTGTATGCACAATTTTATTTTTTTATCAGTAAATTGAGTTGAATCAATTTGTATGCAGGTATTTTGATCAATGCAGTTGCATAAGTTATAGCAATAATTATGTTCATCAAGGCGAGATAAAAAATAGGTTGAAAAAGCAAGGCATTTGATGGAGTGAAAATAGGCGGTGAGGGTCTTGTGGGCTTTGTAAAGGCATGTTAAAAAAGATCTATTAAAAATAGATAATCCCTCCTCCGTTCGCCCTGAGTGTTCTACGAAGCGTAGCGTAGTAGAATGTATCGAAGGGTGCAGATATAAATAATTTTTTATTTTACCCTTCGATACATTTTTTGAAGACAAAAAACACTCAGGGCGAACGGAGTAGGGTAATAATTTTTTTAAGTTAACTACATGAGTTGGATGCATTGAAAATGTAAGTGTATCGATAAAAAGGTATAACATGAAATGAATTAATATAATTTTTTTCATGCGCTTATCCCAACACATCACCCCTGCTGTTCTTCCTGTTGAGCAAGATGATCTTGCCAAAGAACCATCGCCTTTTCAATAAGATCATTCCGCTTATCATTCAGCTCAGGCTTTGTGGCAAAATAACTGCCAAGTAATGTCGGTAAATCCATAGATACTTTTAACGCGCAGTTTCTTTTTTCACGTGTTTCAAAATTATGCACTGGTATCACGCTAATAAGATCAAGTGCGTCGCTGCATGCAAGTTCAACGGTGCGCAAATCAACCATATCTTTTTTGCCTGCAGGTATATGATAAATAATTTTTACAATCGCATCTTTAAGATCGCGTTTTTGTATTGCTGCAATAATTTGATCTGTTTGTGGTGTGCCAGAAACGAGCGTTACTTCAATCTGAATGAAGGGCCTTGTAACGAGCTCAATAAATTCATAGATCGCTTTTCCTTTTTCTGGAATGGTTACCAAACAAAACCCCTTTTCTTCTTTATGTTCCCCAAAATCAATGCGTTCAATGGAGCCGGAATAAACAACGGCAGGATATCCTGAAAGGTTAAGATTTTGATGGCGATGCAAATGCCCGAGCGCAACATAATCAAATGGTTTTAAAGCAAGTTGTGAAGGCATAAGCATCGGATCGTTGCCATAAATTGCTCGTTTTTCTGAGCCAGAAAATATTCCCGTGTTAACGGTGATGTGGCTTGCAAGAACGGCGGGTATTGTTTGATCAATTTTTTGTGCGTAATCACTAATAATATGTGCAACTGCGCGTGAAATATATTCGGTCAGTTCAGCATTTGTTTTTTCAAGATGTTTATCAGCAATAGCAATTGAATTACGTGTAGGCCAGGGAATACCAACAATGGTGATGGGGCCATTTTTGGTTTGCAGTGTAAGGGAGCCTGGTTTTGCAAAAACATGAAAACCTTCAAGAGGAATTTCTCCCAACATATCAAGCGCATGAGCTTTACCAAAGCTCAGCGGATGATCATGATTGCCAATGACAATGACAATAGGAATGCCAGCTTTATATAAACGCAAAAAACATTTGAAGAGTAATTTTTGTTGAGTCTGACTTGGGTTGTGTGTTTTATACGCGTCTCCTGCAAATAAGAAGAAATCTACCGATTCTTTAATAGCCATATCAATACACGTATTGAGCGCTTTTTCAAAATCAAGGAGGCGTGTATGTATTCCTGTTTTGGCATCAATTCTTCCATAATTTTCCATGCCAAAATGGATGTCTGCAGTGTGGATGAATTTTATAGCATTTTTCATGTTTCATCTGTGGATGTATCAGGGTTAATCAGGCGTGCACCAATGAATGAAAAATCATCAACATTCTCTTTGATCTTTTTTTGTCGAGTAGTAGGATTTTTTAATTTGAGCGCGTAATCATTTTTATTGATCTGTGGCTCGCGTGCAATTGCCAATGCATTATCAGGAACATCTTCTGTGAGTGTTGATCCTGCGGCAGTAAAGGCATTGTGGCCAATCATGATCGGGGCAATGAGAGTATTGTTGCTGCCAATAAATGCATCATCTTTAATTATTGTTCTATTTTTATTGACACCATCATAGTTGCACGTGATAGTGCCTGCTCCGATGTTGACGCGAGCGCCAACGACTGCATCACCAATATACGTTAAATGTTTTGCTTTAGTATGTGTTCCAATAATGCTGTTTTTAATTTCAACAAAATTGCCAATGATGCTGTGTGTTTCAATGGTAACATTAGAGCGTAAATGTGCAAAGGGGCCGACATGAGCGCCAGTTTTAATGTATGCATTTTTAAGGACGCAATGAGAATCAATAATGGCCTCATTTTCTAGAATAACATTCTCTAATGAAGAGAATTCTTTAATGATACAATTTGTTCCAAGAATGGTATTGTGCAGATGTACATTACCCCCAATCTGCGATCCTTCTCCAATAGTGGTGGTAAGATCAAGAGTAACTGTTGATGGCAACATAAAGCGTACGCCATGATCCATCCAATAATTGATTAGTTCCAAGCGTTTTATCTGTTCTGCTACCCATAATTCTTGAAATGTATTAATGCCGCGGATGGTATCAAACGGTGCATTGATCGTAGTGATCGTAAGATTATTTTCACTTGCTATTTTAACAAGATCCGTAATATAAAATTCCTTGTTTGCGTTATTATCATTCAGTGTTGCAATGTAATTAATTAAAAAATCTTTATTAATGAGATAAATTCCCGCATTAATAAAGCAATGTTGTGTTGCATCACCGGTAAAATCTTTTGCTTCCACAATAGCAATAGTAGTATCTGTTTTTACAATTCTACCATACGATGCAGAATCATCAGGGTTATAAGCGGTAACAAAGCTGATGGCAGCACCCGTTTTTATGTGTTCTTCATAAAGCGTAGTAATAGTTTCTGCAGTGACAAGCGGGACGTCACCGTTTAAAACAAGGATGTAATCATAATTCCATGATGCTTTGCTGCATGCCAGTGCATGACCAGTTCCTTCTTGTTTTTCCTGTGTTACGAATGCAACCGTTTCGCCATGTGCGGTGGTAATAATGTTTTTTATAATTTCTGCTTGGTATCCCACCACAACGGTAGTGAAAATGTTCAGTTGTTCCAACAGTTTTGTTGCAAACAAGATCATCGGTTGACCGCATATGGACTGCGCTAATTTAGTTTTTTCGGTATTAAAACGTGTTGATTTTCCGGCCGCTAAAATAATGGCTTGAAGATTATTATTCATATCATTGGTTTTCGAATTTATTTTTTATTAAAAGTTGTGGGTTGATTGTACCATGATTTACTATTCTTCGACAAGCTTTCTCCTTGCCATAAAGCTATGAAGAACACATAGGATGAGTCGATCATTTTAAGGAAGCTTTGTGCTTTTAAAAAAGCGAAAATGCGCTATGATGATACAGAATCAGAAATCTTTAATTGAGGTTCCTATGCAAAGAACAGCAAAGCATGGGTTTTATAAGCAGGGTAGTTCAATGTCGAAAAAATTTTCTTTTTTAATCATTCTTTTAGGTATATCTCAGCTGGTGCGTGCTGAAATTTATGATAACCGATTTATTCCTTTATTCTTACCACAACAATTTTTCATAGCAGATTTGCCTTCATCGTTTGAACTTTCCTTTCTTGCAATAACGGCAAGTGAAGCATTTGCAACTGATGAAAAAACGATTGGTATTCCGGAATTATTTGGAATATTCGATTTAAATACGCTGGCAACATCGTTATTAGAAATTACCGGCAAAACTCCTTTGCGTTCGGATTTATTGGGACACGAGCTTCCCTTTTTTGTTAATGGACGTATTCAAGGTGAAGGCTTTGCACTGCGTTATTACCAAAATCTTGGATGTCATTGGGCATTTGGTGCTGAACTATTATTTTTTAAAACTAATAGTCGTCAGACCTTTTTATTAGATACGCAGAGAGCGCGTCATCTTAAACCGGGTGACATTGCAGAAATTGAACAATCACGGCGTCTTGCATTTGAAGAAATTGGATTGATTGAAAATGATTCAGCACAGCATGGTATCAGTGATATAGATCTTTTTTTTCGCGGTGGCAGCATGTGGGAATATACACTCAAATGTCGCAGAATTTGGGCAGGTTTATCCGTCGGTGGTTATATACCAACCGGCGTCAAAACGGTTTTATATAATGCTGCATCCATTCCTTATGGTGGCAATGGATTTGGTGGTATGTATGTAAAAGGTGATGCGTTATTTGAACTAAAAGAAGATATTAAAGTTGGCTTTTTGTTGCAGATCAGTAAACGCTTTGCGCGAACAACAATAGCTCGCATGCCAATGGTTGCAAGTGAACCAAATATTTTTGGGCCTATTGTGGGGCCCGCGCACATCAATCCAGGGCCAACGCTCGCATTTTCACCTTATTTTATTTTAGAAAATATGCGTGGAGGTCTTGGTGTGGGGCTTCATTACACACTCACCGCCCACTGGAAAGATAATTGGTGCGATCGTCGGTGTGATCCACAGTTTCCGGTAGATTTATCGCAAGTGGAAAAAAGATCTAAATGGGGATCGGATTATTTTACGGTTGATATCTTTTATGATTTTGGTAAGCAAAATACAAAGCATCCTATAGATCCAATTCTTTTCTTTAGATGGGATGTTCCTGCGATGCTGTTTGAATCTCATAATGTTGCAAAAACAAATAAGATATCATTAGGTGTCGAAATTGCGTATTAAAAATGATAATTAAGGAAAATAGTTTATGAAGTTTATGCCCGCGCGCAGATTATTTAATTTTTTTTCTAATGATATGGCAATTGATTTGGGAACGGCCAACACCGTTATTTATGTTCGAGGTAAAGGAATCATTTTAAATGAGCCATCAGTAGTTGCCGTACGCGTGCACACTAAAAATGTGCTTGCTGCTGGCAGGCGTGCAAAAGAAATGCTCGGAAAAACTCCAGAAAATATTGTTGCAAGTCGCCCGATGCGTGATGGAGTGATTGCAGATTATGAATTAACAGAAAGTATGTTGCGTTACTTTATTGGCGCGGTCCATGATGGCCGCAGTTCTTTTTTCAGAGCGCGTCCTCGTATGATCATTGGTGTTCCTTCTGGTATTACTCAAGTGGAACGCCGAGCAATTGAAGAATCTGCAAAAGAAGCAGGGGCACGTATGGTGCGCACCATTATGGAACCAATGGCTGCAGCAATTGGTGCAGGTCTTCCGGTGCAAGAACCTTCGGGAAACATGATTGTTGATATTGGTGGTGGTACCACGGAAGTTGCAATCATTTCTCTCAAATCTATTGTGGTGTGCCGCTCGGTGCGCGTTGGCGGTGATGAGATGGATGTTGCCATTGTGCAATACGTCAAACGTAAATATAATTTACTCATTGGTGAACGTACTGCAGAACACGTCAAAATGGAAATTGGCTCTGCGCTTCTTGAAGGTGATTTTCATAAAAATAGCATCGCAGTTAAAGGAAGAGATTTAGTTACTGGCGTGCCAAAAACAGTGGTGTTGTCGGCGCCTGAAGTTAATGAAGCGTTACTTGAAACTATTGCAAGCATCATTGATGCAGTACGAGTTGTCTTAGAAAATACTCCGCCCGAATTATCATCTGATTTAGTGGTGAGTGGTATCACCATGGCAGGCGGTGGATCATTGTTGCGCGGTCTTGATAAATTGATTTCAAAAGAAACAGGTTTACCGGTGCATGTTGCAGAAGATCCGCTTTTTTGTGTGGTGAAAGGTGCGGGCAAGGTTATTGAAGATCTGGACTTTTTCCAAGATGCACTCATGGAGTAAAAATTGTACGTGAAGGGTTCTTGTCAACCCTCCACACCACGGACACCAATGGTTCCCTTGGATTCCTGTGAAACATAACTCGCTCTCAGTCTGTTCACAGGCTTCACAGCCTAATTCGCTCATACAGATGTTTCAATAGGTTATAAGTCTCTATTTTAATTCACTTTTTTTTTCCATCATTCTTGTATTAGCGACTCAATTACGGCCCTACTTTCGCGGGCACACGCTCAGTAGAACAGTCCAATACAAAAACGTTCGTATACTTCGACCCGCCTTCGCTAAAGCTTCTGCGGGCAAGCAAGCGGGCGTTACTACTGAGCTTGACGAAGTATCAGTACGAACGGAAAAAAGAAAAATCCCAACCCCGTTCGCCCTGCTGTGTCCTCCGAAGCTTTATGCGAAGGAGGAAGTGTCGAAGGGTTAAACAAAAGAAAATCATCATGAACAAAAAAACACTCATCTTAATCATCTTCAGCATTTCTTCAATTCACACACATGCGATGTTGACGAAAATGAAATGTCGTCGCGCCAGGTCGTATTGTTATGAAAGACCAAAAATAGAAAAAACTAATGTTTATCGAGGAACATTTCGTCCTGATTTTCCAAAAGAGATAGACATAAATATTGTTCGATTCATCGCAACTCATAGTAGCGCAGAAACGTTAAGAGAAGCAGCGCAAATTTTTAATGCGCTTGCTTGTACCAATAAATTTCTTAATGATTATGTGAATGATAATCAAAGAACTCTTGGATGGATTAAACAGCTTTCTAAACGCTATCGTTGTTCTGATATAGATGTTGCGAGAATGTTATGCACAAGAGCTGCCAATAAACGGCTTGCCCTGCAAAGAGCCTTTTTTTATTCCGATTGCAATTGGCATAATTTTATTATCAGCGATGCCAATAAAATGAAATCATTAGGCTTGGATTTAGATTTTACTTATGAAAAAGAGGTGCCAACAGTGTTACTTAAGATTCTGCTTGTACCGAGATATTCTGTACCGATATACTTAAACATTTTAAAAAAAAGTGATGAAATAGCGCAATGGCTTATCAGCAATTGCGCTGATATTAATATCCTAACATCCTCAAAATTTAGATGGAATGACCATATGTGGATACCTTCCAAACAAAATGCCTCTCTGTTAGCTTTAAGATTTTTTAATACATCGGTAATTTCTGATTTGTTGCAACATAAAGCATTCAAAGTTAATTACCGAGATGGTAATAAGGATACACCGTTGCATTGTTGTTTTTATGGACTCAAGAACCATGCTTCTGGTCAAAATCATTGCAATCAGGGTTGCCAACAGGAAATGCAAAGAGCTCCATTTATTTGTATGATTGCAGAACAGTTACTTGAAAAGGGTGCAAATCCTCTGGCTATGAATAGGGATGGAAAAACGCCGCTTGCACTGGCTGAAGAAAGTGGGAATCAACTACTTATTAATTTGTTGCAAAAGGCGGCAGTAGATTTTAACAGCAGAAGCAAATGAAAAATATCATTATATTTTTATGCTGCTTTGTGCTGAGAATTGAATCTACGCAAGTAATCATACTCATGGGACCATCCTGTGCTGGTAAGTCAACGCTTTCAAAATATGTATGTAAGCAGTTTAATGCAAAAAAAGAAGAATGGGTGGTGGTAGATTTTGATGAAGTAGAAGAAAATATAGAACTTTTACTAGCAAAAACTAATGAGTATTTACGCAACAATATAAACGTTATCATCGATACAAATACGTATGAACCTCAGATGGAAAAAAAATTAAAAGGAGCCGCAACAATTACTAAAATTATTGTTACTGCTCCTTTAGATATTCTTTTAGAGCGAGATACAAAACGTACTCACTATTTGCAGCGTAGTGCACAGAGAGCTGCACGGTGTCGGGATTTTGTTATGAGCTCTTTTGATAAAAGTTCTACGTGGCCCATTGATTTAATTATTGATACTTCTGTTGTTTCTGTTCAAGAGGCGTGTGAGGTAATTCTACAATTATTTTGATAAGTATTTTAGGTAATATGCAAAGGCAAAGATCATTGCTATTGCCGATCCTACGCTTATTTTGAGAAAACGATATTGTCTTTCGGTATGTTCTTTTTCAATATGTTGTATCATTCCATCTGCGTTTCTAATTACCTCACAGCTTCGTTCTTCGATAAGAAGACAAAATTTTTTATCTTTATTCGGAAGCAAAATATTTCCTTGATCATCGACTTGTTCTAAAATCATGCAAACTTTTTCCTGAGGATCAAGTTGGTGTAGTCGTCGGAGAGCCGATGCAATGTGCTGGAATGGTTTTTTGCTGGATACACATTCTTTTTTTTCGTTTAATTCTAAAATGTTAGCTGGAATTGGCATATCGCCCCATTCTACTTTTAATAAAGGAGAGGCGATCGTTAGCGAAAAAAGAGAACGTTTGCAGTAAAAATTTTCCATTGTAATATAAGCAGTATAATTTTTTAAGGTGCTATAGATATCGAGCTGATCGCGTTTATGCATTAGTTCAATTTTATAAACATTATTATTCGTTTTTACAAAATTATTTGTTTTTACAACTAAGGGTGCCATAAGAATACATATCTCTTCTTTTGCTAAATGGGCCGGATCCGTATCCATAGCATTTAATAGTGAATATGGCATGCAAAAGAATATGTATAAAAGTAATTTAATATTCATAAAGAGATACTTGTTTTAAAAATTGAAGCAATTAGGTTGTGTTAAGTATAGCACTAATTCCTGATCCGCTCCCAAATCCCCAATAAATCCTTCATCCCCATCTCTTGCGCTCGCAACCCCAACACGTCATCACTAATCTTTTCCACTGCATAATGCGTATGCATCAAATTATTTTTTAATGTACGTCGTGGTTGCTTAAAGCAATGCTTAATGAACTTCCAAAACTTTTCTTCATCGGGAATGGGAATAACGTTTGTATGAGGTTTAAAATAAATAAGACGAGAAAATACTTTAGGAGCAGGGTGAAATGCTGTTGGCGGAACTTTGTCTAACAATTTCAATGCAAAATAGTGCTGAAAAAAGAGTGATGGATATCCGTATCCACGTCCCTTTGTTTTGACAAGTTTTTGTGCAACTTCTTCTTGAATCATCACCACACCTTCTTTTAGAAAATGGCGGTATTCTTGAAAGCGATGCAGAATAGGAAACGTTACTTGATAGGGCAAATTGGCAAGCACTGTCCACGGAGCGTGTTCAGTGAGTTGTTCTTTCAGATCAATATCAAGAAAGTTATCAAGAATCATTGTCATGCGTTCATCTTTGTAGGTTTCTTGAACGTAGTTAGCCCAATCAGGATCAATTTCAAAAATCTTTAATCGTGCTGCAGGTGTTGCCAAAATATATTTGGTTAAAAAACCATCACCACAACCAATTTCAAAAATTGATGTGGTGGGTTTGATTTCTACGGCAAAGATCATGTTGTGAACGATGCGAGTATCTCGTAAAAAATGTTGTCCGAACTGTTTTTTTAAAGGAATGCCTTGTGAATATGCCACTGTTTTTTTAGACCTTTATGCGGGAATAATGGGTTCAACTTCTAATGCTTCTTTAAGGGTCAAGTTTTCTAGATCTTCTTTGCCGGTCAAATTGCGCTTACGCATACGACGGTTTCTTTTATATGATCCACTGCGTGATTTGCGATCATCATAGACTTGAAAATACTCTTTTGCTTTCTCAAAAGCATCTTCTACGTGTTGTAAATATTCTTCTTCAAATGAACTATCGATGGCCACTTTATACGCAATCTTAGATAATTTATCCATTTCTTCATGCGAGATGAAAGGGAATATATGAGTAAAATTGGCATATTTTCGCTGTTTTATGAGCATGGTGTCAAATTCCGGTCGTATATCCACCGTGATAGGATAAGGAGTGACAATATCACTGCGGATTTGCTTAATGTAATGCAAAATATAAGGAATAGTAATGAAAGCAGGAAGTGGGTGCATCACAAAGCTATCACGATAATGCTTTGGTGACCAACCAAAAAACCAAAATTCAAGATGCCCAGGAGAGCAATCCCGGAGCAAGCGAGATTTACCTGAAATAATACCAGGTTTGCTGTAATCAGTCATGGCAGCGCGTCTTTTGGCAGTATTGTGGCATGTGCGGGCGCTTCGGGTAAACTTCATATCGATCTGCATGAGTTTCTTAGGAACGCGGAAATTGTTACTATTTCGGAAATAGCGGCGAGAAAATACGCGATTAAATGAGAAAAAGTCTATGCGTTGTATGCGATCTGTTTGAGAGAAGAAGTGGTATATCTTTTTAAAGATAGGGTCATTAGAAAGATAATCGGTCTCTGTTTGGATGGGTACGCCTACCAATATCAATTCATCGATAGAAATCGGAGAATCCGGCATAGTATTTTGCCGCGCTGCTGCAATATTAAGGCATACATTGCCCCCATGACTATAGCCAATCAAACGGATTTTAGGAAAAATGCCCTGTGGCCAATAGTTTTTTTCAAGCTCTTCATGCAAGGCTTGTAAGAGTTTAATAGAATCATTATAGCGTGCTGAAGGGCTCAAAAGTCCCGACCATCCAAAAGTATAATAATGGCTGGTGGTTGCAGGTGAGACCAGTTTGGTTACGTCATCATAAATATGAGCAATAGCGTTTGCAGCATGTCCCGGTTGAAGGTCATTTATATCGATTTTTTTAAGACCAAACTCTTGCATTGCTTGATTAAGATAGAAGTAAGGATCTAAGCGCATATATTCAACGGTTTTAGAATATACCGTATCCTTAACGTCATCTCGGACAAAACGCATCACGTTTTGTATGGTTAAATGCGGCTGAATGCTCATAATGCCATGGACAAATATGGTAATCCATGTCTCATCGCCTGTTTCTTGTGTTTCAAAAGGTTGAGGATCATTATGCAGAGAAGCATAAAAATCTTTAGCCTTTTTTCGCTTTTTAGCCGCATCTAATGGGCTTATGTTCATTAAAAGTGCGGGAATGCAGCAGATATAAAAAAGAGTTTTTACCCACCCAAGCGTATTATTCATCCGTAATTCCTATAAAAAACTGCTTTAAAGCATTAAGTATATCAAAAAATGCTTAATCTTAGAGCTTTTTTTATAATTTTTCAATTGGTGCAACTATACTATTTTCAAATATAGCATACCATAAAACCTATAAAATATTCAAATAGATTATTAGTTTAAAGGGTTTTGTGGGGAGAGAGGATGGTGTTGGGATAAGATACGAGATTTTTTTAGGATTGCTTCCTCGATGAGATCAATGATAGACCGGATTCCGCGGGCGAAAGCAATTTTTCGGGGAGTAATGCCTTTTTTATCAGGTAATTCAGGATCAGCGCCACGTTTCAGAAGTTTTTTTATTATATGGGCAAAGAGGGGGTCATAATGTCTTGTTTTTCTATAACGTAGAGCGCATAAGAGCGCTGTTTCTCCTCGTTTATTTTGTTTGTTAGGGTCAAGGTGAGGGTCTTTCAGAAGCTCATACACCTTATTATAATTGACGGGATATGTTGTCAACTTCATTAAAAGAGTCTGTCCATACGTAGTTGCCGCATTAATATCAGCTCCTTTTTCAATAAAAAGAGATCGCATATCGTGGGGGTTGATGCATGATATCATCAGCGCATTTTTTTGCTCGGTTTTATAGTTATAGGTAAAAGTGAAAGAGCAACCTTTGGCAAGAAGTTTTTCTAGGCGACTATTCGACCTACTGTTTTTAGGGTCACTGAAGCACAAATCCATTAATCGATATTGTAAGCTTAAACGTCTATTTGCTGCAGGCGAATTGAGATACTTTGCAATTGTTTCATGGGAGCAGCAATATTGATGGGCAACGTTATCAATGATTTCATCGCAGTAAGATAAAGATTTCATTTGTTGGGCTAGGTGGGGACTGATAAGAGTGAGGTTACAAATGAGTTGGATCGCTGTTTTTGGGTTTGGCGCGTTGGGGCGCTTGCTTGCATAGCTTATAATGGAATTTTGAAGCTCGGGCGGCAGTAATCCTATATCAAATAGTATAGTATGTTTCTCAGCTTCTGAAGTTGTTATTGATGTAGAAATATACGCCTTTTTACGAAAGCTCTTTTTTGGCGCAGTAAGTGCTGCGGTTGTCGCGTGTGGTCGTTTCATTCCATTGATCTGCATGGCGCTGGTAATAAAACAGAAAAGTAAAATTCTTTTTTGCATGAAAGGCTCCTTTATTATTGATTTGAGTGAATATATCACAAAGAAGAATGTTAATCATGCTATAATTCGATTGTATCGTGATATGATAGATGATCTTTAATTTAATAAAAAAAGGAGAGAGTAAATCTATGGTACTTAAAAGAATTCAAATGTGTTGTACGCTCGCATGGCATTTTTTACGCGTTTTTTGGCAAATTGTTTATGGTGCGTGGCGTGTCTCAAAATTACCTCATCCAATAATTTCTATTTTCGGTAGTTCAAAGTTGGCTCAAACTGATCGATATGCTCATCAAGCCAATAAGGTTGCTGCATTATTGGTTGAGCAAGGAATTTCCGTGTTAACGGGCGGTGGCCCGGGGATTATGGAAGCGGCTAATTGTGGGGCGGTGCTGAAGGGCGGAGATAAATCTAAAATAACAAGTATTGGTATTGGCGTTCATGGTTTGACCGAACCTAAAAATACCTGCGTGCAAGAATATTTTACGATGGATTATTTTTTTGCACGTAAATGGTTGTTAACGCAATATTCAAGTGGTTTTATTGTTTTTCCCGGTGGCTTTGGCACCTTAGATGAATTATCAGAAGTTTTGACACTAATCCAAACACAACAAATGAAAAAGGTTCCCATCGTTTTGGTGGGAAAGGAATATTGGAAGCCTTTTTATGAATGGATAACGAATGAAATGGTTACTCATAATTTGATAACAGATGAGCAGGTACAATTATTTAGTATTACCGATGATCCTTATAAAGCGTTTTGTTTTGTGCGGGGAGAATGTGAGATTGATTAATCTTTTCATGTTCCATTCCTGTGGTATAATTGGTTATAAGTTGTATCAAAGTTCAAGTGGAGTTTAGATCATGAAAATAATGACAAATTCTTTTAAAGCAGCATCCTATGCTGGTATTTTCAAACTTTCAGGACTCATAAAAATAAGTTTTTTGGTTGGTTCTCAGATGATATTTTTTTCTGGCGTTAACTGTGTTTTGCCATTGGCAGGTGCTTTTGGTGGGGTTATAGGTGCTGGATTAGTTTTTGTGATGCGGCAGTTGTTACATCTTTTGTTTTTTAAAACAGTTTCCTTGAGCTTTTTGGCGATGTGTATTCCAGGGTTTTGTGCGTCACTGTATTGGAGTACCCAACACTATGCTATGAGGCTGTTGTTGCCTCTTGCTTGCATGGGACTATTTATCATTCACCCTGTGGGTGCGCAAGCATTTGTTTATTCATTCTATTGGCTTATTCCTGTTGTTATCTATTTTATTCCCCACAATTCACTCTTTTTGACTGCATTAGGCAGCACGTTCGTGGCGCATGCAGTTGGTTCAGTAATTTGGTGTTATACCGTACCGATGACGGCTGCAATGTGGTTGGGACTTATACCGGTGGTTTTAATGGAGCGTACACTATTTGCGTTGGGTATGGTTATGGTATACCGAGTGATTGAATTTATTTTTGGAAAAATAGATAGTTTAGCGAACGTTCGTGAAAAAGAATTGGTGTGTGCAATAAAATGACTCACCTTGCATGTATAATGGATGGTAATCGCAGATGGGCAACC
The DNA here is from genome assembly GCA_001468865.1 of candidate division TM6 bacterium SOIL31. GTDB lineage: Bacteria > Babelota > Babeliae > Babelales > Vermiphilaceae > SOIL31. The sequence goes on along the minus strand of LDIY01000006.1, from coordinate 25,885 downwards.
CAACAAGGGTTGCTCTCTTTTCTTGGTCACCGCAAAGGTTTAGATGCGGTAAAATTAGTAATCGATTTTTGCTTGAGCAAAAAAATATCATACCTTTCTTTGTATACCTATTCTACTGAAAATTTAAAAAATAGATCCCCTCATGAGCAGCATTATTTATTTGAAGTGCTTGCGCACGAAGCAGCACGCGAGCTTGAAGAATTTAAACGTAAAAATGTTCGCATGAAATTTGTTGGCGATCGTACGTTGTTTCCCGCCACCGTGCAGCCGCTTTGTGAAAGAATTGAACAAGAAACGGCCGATTGTTCTGCTTTGCAGGTTAATTTTTTGCTGTGCTATGGTGGTCGGCAAGAAATAGTGGATACCACAAAAAGGATTGCGCAGCAGGTTGCAGAGGGCAGAATTAATGCTGAAAATATCACACTAGAAGTTTTTGAAAATAATTTGTGGACAACAGACACTCCGCCTCCCGATTTAATTATTCGGACCGGTGCGCAACATCGGCTAAGTAATTTTTTACTTTATCAGTGTGCATATAGTGAATTATATTTTCTTGATTGTATGTGGCCAGATATTTCTATGCACGATTTAGAAAGGGCACGTACTTATTACGATACGTGCCGCAAAATGTTTGGCAAATAAAAGATAGCCTTTTATTTTTTTGCATGTTTTTTTGCAATAGCATCTTTAATCATCTCAATAATTCTAGGATCGCCTCTTTCTTGTGCAATGGTAAGAGCTGTTTCACCATTGTTATTCTGAATTTCTGGATCTGCTCCAGCATCGAGCAGAAGTTTTAATTTAGAAACATCGCTGCCTTTTCTGATACCAATCATAAGCGCAGTATCACCATTTATATTCTTTTGATTAATTGCAAGTTTAGGTTGGGCAAGAAGTAATTCTATGATGAGTGGAAGATCTTTAAAGGAGGAGGATAATTCCGTATGTTCGACAGTCATTGCAATCATAAGTGGTGTTGTTCCGTTTTTATTAGCATGGTTGATGTCTGCTCCAGCCTCTATAAGGTAAGAAAACATTCGTGTGTTATCGAATAGCGCTGCGACCATTAAGGGAGTTAGTTCTTGGAGCTGATGAGTGTAAGTAAATTCTATATCGAGGCCTTTCGAGCATAATGTTTGAAAGTTTATTAATTGGGGCGATCGATGTTGGCACATTTTAAAAAAATCTGTTTGGAGCTTAAGTTGAAATTTTGCTTGAGGCATTTTGAGCACAAAACATGCAGTGAAATTTGAACAATTAAATCGCTGAGAGAGACTTTTTATGATCTGAAGACAAAATTTAGGATCATTGAAGAGCGTATTGAATTGATGATCAACTAAAGAAAGCGCATTGATGGTGTATGCCGCAAGTTCTAATGTTTCGGCAGTGGCACCCGCGATAAGTAATCCTAAAATTTTTTCACGTAGATCTTTCGGTAATTCATTGAAGAAGAAAGGATCTTGTTGTAAGTTTTGAAGTGCTGCTTGTCTCTGTGGTAATTCTTTGCTAGCCAAGATGTTCAAAATGTTTTGGCTCAAGCTTTGCAATAGTCTTGTGGTGAGCGCGCTCTTTTTTTTAGGTTTTTTTTCTTTCGGTTCCATTGCTTGAACAATCGCGTTGCCAAAGAATATAAGTACCATAAAAAAGTAATATTTTATAAAAGTTTTCATAAAAATCCTTCTGGTAGGGAAATCTGTATTTATAGATAATCATACATCTTTCATTTTCAAATAGTCAAAACAATCAGAAGAAAAGCTGTTTTGACCTGCTTTTTTAACTGTTTAAAGACTGTTTTTGGGCTATCCAAATAGTAATTTTAATGATATGTTTATATATAATGAATATGAAAATACTATTTTTTGTCGTAGGAAGTAACTGATGATTAATGGCTCCAATATATGCCTTGAAATGATCGACCAGGTCATTTTTAACGATGTTTCCTTTGTTTTTGATCAGCACCAGCGAATCGGGCTCGTCGGCCGTAATGGGTCAGGGAAATCTACCTTACTTAAGGTAATTGCCGGTCAACAACAGATCGATAGCGGTTCAGTGAGTATCCAAAAGGGTAAAACAATTGCCTATCTTTCTCAGGATGTGGTCTTGCAATCGGATAAATCGATCGTGGAAGAGACCTATACAGCTTTTGCCTATGTGGCAGATTTGCTTGAAGATCAAAAGGCAATAGAGGCCCAGTTGGATACCAACCCTGATGATTTAGACGAACTTCTTGAGCGTTATGCTATTGTGTGTGAAAAATTGTTGCATGTTGACCAAGAAGCAATGCGTGCAGAAGCAAAAAAAGTCTTGATGGGTTTAGGCTTTAAGCCGGAGCAGCTGGATTTGCCTGTCGCAAATTTGAGCGTTGGGTGGAAAATGCGTATTGTTTTGGCAAAATTGTTACTGCAAAAGGCCGATTTCTATCTCTTTGATGAACCTACCAACCATTTGGATATTGTTGCCAAAGAATGGTTTTTACAATTTTTAAAACGCGCGCCATTTGGGTTTGTCTTGGTTTGCCATGATCGTTACTTTTTAAATCAACTCTGCCAAGTTATTTTTGCTCTTGAACGGGGTCAAGGTAAGTTATATGTGGGTGATTATAATCACTATGAAACGCAAAAAGCCCATGATGAAGCATTGTTAGAAATGCAATATAAAAATCAGCAGAAAGATATCAAGCAAAAACAGGAATTTATTGATCGCTTTAAAGCTAAAGCAAGTAAAGCTACTGTTGCGCAAAGTATGGTTAAAAAATTAGAGAAAATTGAACGCATAGAATTGCCGCCTGCCCAACCAGATATTAATTTTAACTTTCCTCCTATCCAACAGGCAGGGAGTGTGGTGCTTACGCTTGAAAATGTTGCGCATTCGTTTGGGGAAAAACAAATATTCAAGAATGTTTCTTTTGAAGTGCAGCGTGGAAAAAAAATTGCACTCGTTGCTGCAAATGGTGTGGGTAAAACAACATTGTTTAATTTAATTGCACAAAAGTTACCACTCCAAACCGGTGCCATAACGGTGGGTTATAACGTGCATTATACCGTTTTTGATCAGGATCAAACTGCATCGTTGATGCTTAATAAAACTATTTTAGAAAACATCACTGAAAGTTGTCCCAAAGCGACTGAGCAGAAAATCAGAGCATTTGCCGGTTCATTTTTATTTACCAAAGATTCAATCAATAAAAAGGTTGGTGTACTTAGTGGTGGTGAAAAAAACCGCGTGGGTATGATTAAAGTATTATTGCAGAATGCTAATCTGTTGCTGCTTGATGAACCCACTAACCATTTGGATATTCAATCAAAAGATATTTTGCTTACTGCTTTAAATGCATATCCTGGTACTATTCTTTTTGTTTCGCATGATCAGGATTTTGTAAATAAACTTGCAACAGATATTGTTGAATTGAGTGTTGATGGCGCAAAAGAATATCAAGGTAATTATGAGTTATATCTGTATCAAAAAAATCAAGAGATACAAAAATCCGCAGCAACACAAGAATTTGTTCCAAAGAAAATAGATAAAAATCAACCTGGACCCGTAGCTGAAAAAAAAGTGGTTTTATCTTCATCCGATATAAAAGCGCTTGAGCGTAAAATACAAAAACTTGAGCATGAAATCAGTAGAACAGAAAATAGCTTCGCTGACTTGGTATTTGGTACGCCAAAATTCAATGACGCTCAGAAAAAGTTAGTTGATCTTCAAAAAGAATTGAAAAGTGCGATGGCTGAGTGGGAAGCAAGTCAGAGTTAAAAACAAAAAAAACCGCAGATTTACCTGCGGTTTTTTATTTATAACGAATTGATATAAGAAATATAAGAATTAGAGAGCACCCTGGAGAGCTGCACGTTCTTCATCGGTTAATCCGCTTATGCCATAAAATTGATTAGCTTGAGATTCAATTGGTTGTGGTATTTGTTGTTGTTTTTGCTGAGGGCGTAGTGTTTGAGCCATGCTTTTTTGTCCTGGCATTGGAGTATTTGGCGATCGGGTAGGTTGCATGGGCGCTTCGAGCGGACGAGAAAGGATATCATATTCTTCTTTTGTTAAGCCACTTTGATTTGTTGTTGGTTGTGTTTGTTGTACTTGCTGAGATCGTAATGTTTGCCCCATGCTTTTTTGGCCTGGCATAGGTGAATTTGGTGATCGGGTAGGTTGCGTAGATGTAGCTAATGGATCAGATAGATTTTCGAATTCTTCTTGCGTGAGGCCACTTGTACTCTTCAGTTGATTAGCTTGAGGTTCTTTTTTTTGAGTAGTTTTTGTTTGTTTGCGAGATTTTTTTTGTGCTTGAGACTGCTTTTTAGTAATTTTTTTATTTACGTTCGTTTTTTTTTGGGCTGCAGGTATAACATACGTGAAAGTGAATAAGGTAAGAGCAAAAATTATAGTCATATTTTTCATTAGAACTTCCTTAAATTCTTCTTTACATGTTTTCCATTATTTCAATCAGCACGCGTTCAGTTTCTGCAAGCGCTCTTACATCTCTTCTGATGCCTTCAAGGTCTCTTGAGATAAATTCTTTCATTTGTTCAAAGTTGTTTGCCTGTGGAGTGAATATAATGGGCTGTCCTATTGCAAGAAGGTTCGCTTTTTGTGTTCTTAAAGCTCTCATCTTTTCTGCTGGCGTCATTACTGCTGATAGTGAGAATGATATGCATGATAGAGCGATCATAACTAAGCTTGTTACGATATTTTTTGAATTTTTCATGGGATCTTCCTTTTCTTAAACAATCTAGTCTCATTATTGACACTATCAAAAGGGTATTCAGTTTGTCAATAAATAAAAATGAATAATAATAGAATAGATGGGCTGTTGCTTCAATATGTATTTTTAATAGTTCAATATACCGTGAGAAATGAGTTGTTTACGTAAATCTCGGGGGTTCTTAAAATGAAAGGCATGCATGCCGGCAGCTTGTGCTGCACGTACATTTGCTATCTTATCATCAATAAAAATGATCTGATGTGGCTGTAAATTATATTTAGCAGCATGAGTATGAAAAAATTCAAGATTAGGTTTTTTGATAATTTTTGCTGACCTGGTGCATTCAAAAGGAATGGTGGCGCCTTCAAAAAGAGTGAAAATAGTGGAGAATTTTTCCGTGCAATCATCAAGTACTGTCTTGCCAATATTTGAGCCAAGATGATGGATATATCCCAGATCAGATAATTCATGCATTAAAGCTACGGTATTTTTGATGGGGGCATAACTAGAACAAGCTTTAATTGTCAGCTCAACAAGAGCATCGTTTTCTGCGCGTTCTGCTGCTTTAAGAAGTTCCTCGCTTACCATCTGTTTTTTGGTCAATCTTAAACGTTCAAGTAAGAAGGTAAACATTATTTTGAGGGTGTTTTTGTCTAATTTACGCATTAATTCTTTTTTACGCTTAAAGCGCAAGCAAATCATCAACCAGCTCCACAAACTTTTCTCAAGAATAACATCATGTAGATCCCATAAAAAAATATGCGTAGTAGGCAAAAAAGGTCCTTTATTCATGAATATTCCTCGGTTACGCGCAGTTGGACTGACAAGGGTTTCTGTTCATCTATCGTGAGTAACGTTCCTGCAAAAGGCCGTTGATCGACGACAATGCATTCTGAATTATTATAATAGTTTTTGTGCGAAGAATCACTGATAATATAGGGTTCTATGTTATAAGTATGGAGAAAATCGATTACTTCATGAAGTGGTGCTTTGGTAAAATCTGGCCAAATAATAGGCTTATTATTACCTGAAGAAACGTAAAGAATGAGTTTGTTTTTATCCAGACATTCATCTGGTTGGGGTGATTGTGCAAAACACACTTTTTCGGGATAAGGGTGAGGTAGATAATAAATACGGGGAGAGATTCCTTTAGCTTGTAGCTTTTGATGAAGTTCATCAATTGATATGCCTATGCAGTGTGGTGCATGTTGAGCGAGTGGTTTTTTGGTGGTTACCACAAAAATGGGTTGATTGGGCTTGATGCTGGTACCTGCGATGGGGGTTTGGTTGATAATTATACCTTCTGGTAAATCAGCTTCTTCTTTTTGATACAGTAAACGAAGATTAAGTTTTTGTTCCGTCACCAGAGGCAAGATAGCATGAATGGGCTTTCCTACAAGGGCGGGAGCAGGGATTTTGGATGCACTAAAAAAGCTGTGCATAATTAGGTAACCGGCAGTGAAACTCAGAAATGGAGCGATCCACAAGTAGTTTTTAATATCCATGGGTATCATTTTTGCACTTTGGGGCACGTCCTCCTTTGCATCATCCTCCTTCACTAAAGTTTCGGCGGACATGAGCTTCGGCGGACAAGCAATAAGCCGGATTTTGTAACCTGAGTGAGCCGTGCAGTGCACATTCAGATGGACAACCATTTATCTATGCGACATACCCGCATGTTTGACCGGAATGAACAAACCGTACATGCTTCTTTGTCTTGCTTGCCGGTAGGGTTTACCCCTTATGCACATTACTGCGCATAATCGTGCGCTCTTACCGCACGTTTTCACCATTACTTTAACCCCCATGCTTCGCGTTGCTTGGCACGGGGACCCCATTTTAAGACTTGGACCTAGATCCTTTCTAGAAATGAGTGCCCGACCGTTAGGTTGGGCTTTAAGCTGTTTTTTTCTGTGGCACTTTCCATAGGCTTATGCCTTCCGACGTTGTAAAAGGACCTTTTGGATCATTTTCTCCGCCGGTACCGCTGTTCATTAGAAGTCCGGACTTTCCTCGTGTAAACAGCTGTTTACCCGCGATTGTCTTGCATACCCCAAATATTTATTGTCAAAGAGAAACATATTGTTATAAGTAGTGTACCACTAATTCTTATGAGAGTATAGTGGATTGTCGGTAATAGATGGATAAAGTAACCCTCCACAGCATACGTTTGGATGGCTCCGCCGATGAGGGCCAGGATAATGGCATAGGTATGGGAGGGGTAAAGATGTTTTTTAAAAAAGAGAGCAAGAGCCGTAACTGGTATGAGATAGATAAAAGCTAGAGAAAAAAAATTGTAAAAACAGAATGTTTCAAGGCATTGCAAAAGAGCCATAATTACCAAAAAAATATAATGCTGATTATGATGTAAAAGAAGGACGCAATAAAGGCAAAATAGGAACGGAACAAGTGGTGTTCCTACTAAAAAAAATTGTCCTAAATCAATCAGGACAAGAAAAACGAGGAGCGCTGCAAAGAGAATGTTATATTTGGTATTGTTGAGGTAAAACATACTATTCAATATAGCTTTTTTTGGGATTTTTTTGTATGTATAGTTTTGCGTTTTTCTGGTCATTAAATCAATAGTAAGTTGACAATAATGCCAACGGTGATAGTTTTTTTTACAATATTGCGTGGTGAGTGTTATTAATAAATAAAGGAGATGGTGGTGAAACGTATTTTTATGTCAGTGGTGATGGCAACCATGTTGTGTGCAGATATTTCAGCAGCTAATTTTTATAAAACAGTAGAACAAGGGCTGGTTGGGCTCGGTGAAAGTATTGAAGCAATCAATGTTCCTATAATTGGCAAGCTGTTACCATGCGCGATTTTAGGAGCGAGTTTAAAAGAGTGTCCTTTTCAGACGCTAGCGGTTCTTGCAGGATTGTTAGGATACGTGCTTGCTCATAACGAGACGGTTCAAGATAGAATTTCTCAGTCTGGTATTCTTGATACGCTGGGTTTAAAGCGCAGCAAACCGGTTTCTCGCGATATAGATGATACATTCTTCTATTTTGAAGGCGATGATAGCGATGACGCTGAAGATGATGATCTGGCAGATGACGAGCTATTGTTCGCTGAAGATGATAAAGGCAACAATAAAAAACGTTCTCATAAATCAGTGCTCGAGACACTTTGATTTATGTAGATGATATGTTACTCAAAAGATTTTTTCGTCTTACAGTATGTTGCGTAGTTGTATCAATACAGATCTTAGTAGGTTATGGGTTGCCAGGTGTTAATCTTGGTTTTAGCAATATTCTTGATGGTGGTCCGGTGAGGCCTAACCCCGGTATTTACTGGCAGCAGTATTTGCAATATTATACTACTCAGCGATTTTTAAATTCAGAAGGAAAGCCTTTATTAGGCCTTCCTTCTCCTCGTTTTAGAGCACTTACTACTGTTACTCAGTTTATTTATCAATTTAACCATGTAGGATTTTTGCGAGGTATGCCAGGTGTTGCACTGAGTTTACCCACCACGTTAGTTTCAAAAATAGATAAAAATAATTTAGGAATAGCAAGTAGTGGAAGTGGTTTTGGAAATTTAGGATGTGGCATATACGCGCAGTGGCCTGCAATTATGCATAATGGTCGTCCTCTTTTTATACATCGGCTTGAATTTGATTTTTCAGTTCCCTTGGGGAAAAATAAATTGCCCGAAAAACAAATAAATCCGAGTAGCACGTTTTTTTGTTGTGGGCCCTATTGGGCGGCAACACTTTTTCTTTCTCATCGATGGAATTTATCATGGCGTTTGAATTATCTCTGGAACGCAAAAAGTGAGAAAATCGATTTTCGTGCAGGTGACGCTATGTACCTGAACTATAGTTTGGCATATGAAATATATCCACACTTATTTTTTGGTGCGGTTGGATATGCGTTAGGTCAATTGCATAATAATAAACTCAATGGAAGAACGGTGCCTAATAGCAAAGAGCGGGTTGTTGGTGCTGGGCCTGGTTTTGCATATTTTTATTCACCGGATATTGTGATTTTCAGTTATTTATACCTTGAAGGTGCCGTGCGCAATCGGACACAAGGTACCAGTTTTATTGCGCGGGTGGTTATGCATTTTTAAGAAACCCCATATTCCGAGTTTTCTTCATATGGGGACCCCGTAAAAGAAATAACAGAGTTTTTTTAATCTATGGCGCTTTCACTATCGCTACTACTTGCAGCATCATAATTATCGCCGTTAACGTCTTCGATAACAATTATTCTATTTCTGTTTTGTATTTGCTCCAATTCTTTGATCAGATCGCTTTTTCTTTGAAGGGCGGTCATCGCTTGTTCCATTTCAAAAGATTTAATATCTTGTTTTTGTGCAGCGTTTTCAATAGTTTGTACGGCTTGGCTAACAAGGATTTCTTTGTTTTTTTCATGTTGTTGTATCAGTTCTGTTAAATAATTTTCAGGTCCTTTTTCTTTGCACTGATTATACAATTGTTTGAGATCAATTTGTGCAAGAATTAATTGTTGTTTATATTCCAGCGCACTTTGTGCTTGAGAAAGAAGATTACCTCTGATATAATTTACCGCTCTTTCGTGAAACTGATTAAAGCGTTTCATTCCAGCCTTATCTGACTGATCAAATAGGGGTCTAATTCCTTGTGTGTTATACCTTTTTTCTTCTTCTTCCCTTGGATATGTTGAGTGCGCAGTGTAAATAAGTGTTATAAAAAGAGGGATTGTATACTTCATTTGGTCTCCCAATATAATGACGTTTTGTTCCCATTATAAAAAATGGTGATTGAAAAACAATCTCTGCAAAAAATAATAAGGAATATCATGATACGTAATGCGTTTTTGATAACAATTATATTTTTATCACACCCACTTCGTGGCATGAATGAACTTACCATCAGAGAATATTATGCTGCGTGTAGAGGAATTGATAAAGCACATGCAGAAGAATCTAGAAATTTCAGAAGAAAAATGATGTCGAGGGGTACTGAGAAAGATCTGGAAATCTTCAAAAAAAAGTTGAAGAGATATAAGGAATATATCAACAAAACGAGAAAGGAAATATTACGGGATTTTAGAGATAGCTGTCAGATCGATAATCGTGCGTGGCAGAAGTGTGTAAAGACTGGGATAGTTATAATGTTATTGAATAAGCAGAATACACTTGCAAATTGTGGAACCATGACTATTGATGCAAAATTTCCCACAGATGCATACCTGAAGATAGAAAAAAGATTGAAAAAAAGACAAATCCCTCCGGGCAGGGTTAGTTTTGCGTGCAGTAACAATTCGGATTTTCTTTATGGAGTAACTCCATCCATTGATGAGCAAAGTGTGGGATGCTTAACAATCAATGTGGACGCGTGGAAAAAAGCGGATTCGCCGCAAAAAAATTTTGCGTGTATGTGTATGGTAGAAGAGCTTATTGAACTGCTCTCAATCATAACGCAATTAATAGGCGATCGGTGGCCTTTTATGATGGCATCCTCTGAATTGCGTTATAATATCCTTACATTGCAAAATAGAGCGCGAGTTTTAAGCGTGCTGCGCGCAAGCGTAAAAAGTGCCAAGATTGCGTCTCTTGCCAAAAAATATGCGTTGAGTATAGCTACCAGTTATTTCAGTCCAGCCGATTATGCTTTTATTAGCGCGGTTGAGTGGTGGTGGCGTGAGGTCAAGTATTTAGAGAATTATTTTGATATTTCTCCTATCGATTGAATACCGTTTTTGTGTTGGAGAGACTCATGAGCACTGGATTAATTCTATTTTTTCAAAAAGCTATTTATTTTTCAATTTGATACTCTATATAATTATTGATAGCGATGTAAAATTCTATTTATAATAATAGGGGGATGCGGTGAAAAATCAAATGATTTTTATGATTTGTGCACTCGTGGGTTCGTCTAGTCTTTATGCGTCATACGATTCCGATAGAATTGCTCAAAAATTGAGTAATGCAGGACCAAGGGCCTTTGGTTCTTTTAGAATGTTTGATGCTGCTATTAATCCACAAGGTTTAAGCGAATGGAATGCGGTAATTAAGGAAGGTACTGAATTAGTACGGCTCGCCAATAAAAATAGCTCAACGGCAGCAAAATATATAGGGCGCATTAATGAAGCAAACAATAACCTATTGGAAGGTATTAAAAATGTTTATGATAATATGTTTTTACCCTATGTAGGACAAAATCAGCTTTCGCGAGAAGAAGTTGGATATAACATAAACTATCAGGCGCAATTCCGAGGTATATTTAGTGCCATCAAAAACGATATGGCTTCTCTGATAAAAGAGGTCAGCAAGACCAAATTCCTACAATCAAGCATTGCTGAGAAAGAGATTATCATTGAATTGGCAAGTGCCATCTCAAATTATGCGGATAACGCAATAGCCTCAATTGATTATAAATTGTCAGCAGAAAAAAAGTTTTCAATCAAGCGTGGATATGTAAAATAAAAACAATTTTTGCAGTATGAGGGATCAAGCAAAAGCATAATGCCTTTGTTTGATCCTTTTTTTTTCGACTTTTTGATAGTTGTGATATCATCATCATATTATGTAAGTTGATGAAAGTTAGGACGAGAACATTTTATGACAATCGCTCGCGTTGCGCGATTTTTTTGTATAGCACTATGTGTAATGAGCGCCTTTTTTTGTGGCGCTCTCTTTTTTATTGTGCACAATCACACGATCGATTTTTCTATTTTGTCTCAGTATCATGCAGGCCGACCTTCATTGGTTCTTGATGATGAAGGTAATGAATGGGGAAAGTTTCGATTAGATAGACGAGATCCCATCGATGGAGTAAAGTTGCCCCAGCATCTTATCAATGCATTTATTGCAGCAGAAGACTGGGATTTTTTTAAGCACAATGGTATTTCTTGGAAGGGAATTGTGCGGTCGATAGTAGTAAACATATATCATGGTCGCAAAGCGCAAGGTGCCAGTACCATCACGCAGCAATTGGTTAAATTATTATTTTTTGATTCACAGAAAACATTCACCAGAAAAATAAAAGAGCAATTATATGCAGTTTTGGTTGAACAACAATTAACAAAAGAACAAATTTTATACACGTATCTTAATCATGTTTGTTTTGGGTGTGGCATTTACGGAGTTGAGGCGGCATGTCAACGTTTTTGGTCGTGTCATGCGCATGAAATTTCTCTTGAACAGGCTGCAACACTTGCAGGTATTATTCGCTCTCCCGCGCGCCACTGTCCACTCATGTATCCATTATCCGCCCAAAAGCGGCGTGATGTGATTTTAGGAAAAATGAAACATTTAGATTTTATCACTAATGATGAATATGCAAACGCGATAGCGTCTTGCGTAACCATAAAAGATAAAAATTATGATACTATCGCACCACATGCACAGGAGATGTTGCGTGCCCAATTAGAAAGTGTTGTTAGTAAAACTGCATTATATTCAGGCGGTTTGCGCATACAAACGACACTGAATTATACCATGCAAGAGCAAGCGAATAATGCATTCCATGCAGAAATGACAAAATTGCGTCAAGAATTTGGCGATGATATTGATGGTGGTATGATTGTGCTTGATCGCAAAACAGGAGAGATTAAAGCACTTGTTGGCGGTTTTGATTTTGTTGCATCAAAATTTAATCGAGCAACGCAAGCGCGTCGGCAAATAGGATCTACGATAAAACCGCTGATTTACGCAGCTGCAATTGAAAAGGGTATGACATTTGCGCATACAGAAATGGATGAAGCTACTGAATGGCTGCAGAATAATACCATCTGGGCTCCCAAAAATTATAACAATAAATTTAATGGGCAAATTACGCTCGCCTATGCACTATCGCACTCAAATAATATTGTCAGCATTAAAACGTTGCTAAAAGTTGGTGCGCAATCGGTGATTAATCTTGCAAAAAAATGTCGTATTAAAACTAATTTTCATACCTATCCATCATTAGCTCTCGGGTGTGTTGATACAACGCTTATTGAAACTGCAGGCATGTTTAATGTGTTTGCCAATGATGGTATGTATGTTGAACCGCATATATTGTCATGGGTAAAAGATCGATGGGGAACGCGTATTTATAAAGCGACCGTGGAAAGTGAACAGGTGATTGATAGTCGCGTTGTGGGACAGGTAAAAGCAGTGTTGTGCTTGGGGCCTGAGCGCGTAAAAAAAATGTACGCTCCCCAGCATTGGGTGCAATCAGAAATAATGAGCAAAACAGGAACAACGAACGATTCACGCACATGTTGGTATATTGGTTCAACACCCAGTTATACCACTGCAATTTGGGTTGGTTTCGATGATAATCGTTCGATGGGGCATAATGTTTACCCTATTCGCACCGCTTTTCCTATTTGGTTGGCATTTAATTGTGCTGTAGCACAACCGGAAAAAACATTTTCTTATGATCCTTCATTGCATAAAATAATTATTGATGAGCGGACTGGCTTGCCATCCCACGTTGGCAAAAAAGGGGCAATTGGGATTTTGGTTTAAGACTAGACGTTCTTACGAGAGCAAGCTATGATGGACCCATAAAAAAATTTCACATAAAAAAGGTGATTGAGTATGAAAATCAAAATGATATTCTGTTTAGTTCTTCTCTATTCTGCTTCTAGCTATTCTATTTCTGATCCAGTTGAAGAAATATTCACGGACATTTATAAAAACAATAAGTGGGAATCGCCTGAAACAGTTTCCGGCCCAGGATCGACAGTCAGCGTTACGCAAAGAATGCGCCGAGAGCTTAGTACGCTTATAAAGCGATTTAGAATTAGTTCCATAGCTGATGCACCCTGCGGTGATTACAATTGGATGAGGTATGTGGATATAGGCGATTGCGAATATATTGGTATCGATATTGTTAAGGAATTAATTGAAAATAATACCAGACTTTTTGGGCCTGTCAGAAAATTTAAACATCTTAATCTGGTAGAAAATGTTATTGATAAAGTAGACCTTATTATATGCCGTGATATGCTTACCCATCTCACCTATGAACAAATTTTTAATGTTTTGAGAAACTTTAAGCAAAGTGGATCGAAATATCTTCTGGTGACGACTAATTTAGCAACAAAGAAAAACATAGATGTATCCAATTCACCAGATTGTCCTTATCGATTAGTAACACCGTTTCTTAATCTTGAATTGCCGCCATTTAACTTCCCGCAGCCTCTTGCATTAATCCAAGAGGATATACCATTTGGGGCTGAGCAAGGAAAGCATTTGGCGTTATGGTTTTTAGATGACATTAAGGTGTGAGATGAAAATTAATAAAGCAACGATTTGCTCGATTTTATTATATTTCAGTTTTAGCTATATTTCAGCTGAGATAAGTGTACCGGTAGATCCTGTCGAAGAAATATTCACTCGCATCTATATAACCAATACATGGCAATCATCAGAATCGGTGTCAGGTCCGGGATCGACGCTCCGAGTTACGCAAAGAATGCGCCAAGAACTCAGTGCACTAATAAAACGATTTAAGATTACTTCAATAGCTGATGCACCTTGTGGCGATTGCAATTGGATGAGACATGTGGATATCGGAGAATGTAAATATATTGGCATTGATATTGTGAAAGAATTAATTGAGAGAAATAAAAAAACTTTTGGTGGAACACGAGATTTTATGCATCTCAATCTTATTGAAAATATCATTCCTCAGGTTGATATGATTATATGTCGTGATATGCTTGCTCATTTAACCTACGAACAAATTTTTAACGTTTTGAGAAACTTTAAACAAAGCGGATCAAAATATCTGTTAGCAACTACTAATTTTATAACACAAAGAAATTTTGACCTGCAAAAGAGGGGTGAACCTGGATGTCTTTACCTTAACCTTGAATTGCCACCATTCAATTTCCCGAGGCCACTTGCTATTATTGAGGAAGACGTGCCCTTTGCTATGGAAAAAGGCAAACATTTGGCTTTATGGTTTTTGGACGATATCAATATTTGATATCATCCATAGCATTAATTTTTGGACTAAGATTCCAAAATTATTTTCAATCTCTTTTTGCTCAAGCGTGCAAAATAGTTCAGGATATTCGCTACTCATTGCTTGCGCATTATCAACTTGATGTGTTGTTGTATTAGTTTCCAGTGGAATGATGATACACGGTTTATTGAAAAATTTAATTTCAAATAACGTGCCAGCGCCAGCCCTGCAGATAATCAGATCTGCAGCAGCATACACTGGCTGTAAATCTGGCATATAACTAAAAACGTAGGCAGTGACATTTTTATCTTCATATAAGCTATTCCAGCTTGTTTTATCTAAAGATCCTGTTTGATGAATGATCTGCATGGTTTCAGGATCAAAAGAAGGATCTTCAACTAATTTCTTCATGCAATCATTTAAAAAGATCGATCCTTGCGATCCACCAAGCACAACGATTGTTTTTTTATTGAGTGATAAACCTAATTTCTCCAGAGCAGTTCTTTGATCGCAAGTATCAGCAGCTGCGCGATACTTGATTGGATACGGCTGTACCGAGCATTTACATGCCGAGAAATATTTTTGTGAACTTGCAAATGGCGTAATGATTGAAGTTGCAAAAGGAGCAAGAAACTGTATTGCTTTTCCTGGTACTGCATCAAGTGAATAGAGTGTGATAGGTATACGCAAAATAAAGCCGGCAAGGCAGGGTGGAATTGCAACGATGCCCCCCGTGGTGATAATTTTTTCTGGGCGATGCTTTAACAAATAAAAAAAGCTGCTTATAAAAGAAGTAAGTGCATGCCACAAAGTGGCGAATAAAGAACCTGAGCGCGAGCTTAATGAGAGTGGAATATGCCAGCTAATGTTTTTATCATCATGTAATATTTTGTGATCAAGTGGCGTATTGGCAGAAAAAAAGAGGATGTTGGTGGGTGTGTGTTGCATATAATCATTGCGTGCAATGGTCAAACACGGAATGATATGACCTCCAGATTTTCCCGCAACAAAGCATACTGTTTTTGTTTTCATCTTTGTGCTAATAAGAGCTGCATTTTGTGCAGTGCCTTTTTTTCTTGTTTATTTTTAACTAAAGGTTCAGCTTTTTGAGTAAATGTACCAGCAACATCTTTATTATTCAATGCATAATGAACTTTTGCCAAATGTAATAACATGGTTCCGTTATTATGAGCAACGAGCTGCTCGAGAATTTGTTGTGCTTCTTGATATTTTTTTTCTTTGTATAAAATAAGAGCTTTTGTATCCAAGAAATAAGGGTTGGCGCTATCGCTGTGCAGCGCTTGCGCAATAAAAGATTGTGCTTTGTTAATGTCTTTTCCTTTGGTTGCCCAATAATAGGCAAGTGCATTATTGGTATGCGGACAATTACTATCAAGATCATGTGCGGAAGAAAGATACGTAAGCATAAGATTATGATCACCTTCTTCATAATGCAAGAGCGCAAGTTGATATGCTATTTTTGCTTTCAGTGTTGTATCCATGTTGCTTGCTAATGCATTTTTAAGATAGATCATTGCTTTATCTTTATTTTCCAGGCGCATGCACATATCAGCAGCATAGAGATTAGCCCACTGGTTATCTGGTTGTTGCTTAAGAACTTCTTCAAATGCTGCAAGAATATCTGATTGCGCCATGCCGTCATGTGCCAAGAGATGGAGTACTTGAGGCCATAGGTTATTTTTTTTATCTGCAATGATCCAGGTGCCTAAGGTTGATGTTAGTTCTTTATGGTTTTTGAGTTTTGATAACGTTTGGATTTTAAGCAATCGGCATTCAATATGATCGGGACATCGTTTCAGGAGATAGTTAACATAAGCAAGGGTTTCATTATATCGCTGTTGTTTGAATAAAATAAGAGCATTATCCAAGCTGAGCGTATAGGTAAGAAGCTGTTGTTTGCTGTTTTCGATGGCTTTATGTCTGAGCATGAGACCAAAAAGATGCTGTTCTATTTGGTTGTTATTGCCACTAAGTTCTAGGAACGTTCTATATCCTGCAATTGCTTCTTTGATTTTACCTTCTTTTTCATGCAGAGATGCAGAAAGCAACCATCCTTTATCAAAGTGAGGATGCATATCAAGGCACTTTCCAATGCTTTCAAGCGCGTGTGGCAGTTGATTTAGTTGTACGTGAATGTGAGATTGTAAGAAATAAAAAATAAAATTATTGGGTCTGCGCGGTGAATTATTGAGAAAGGCGCTAATGGTCAGTAATGCATTTTCCGGTTCTCTTCTTCCCAAATATGCCTGAGCTGCGCGCAATGCTATATCTGCATGAGTTTTAAATGATTGGCTGAGTGTAATTGCGAGCTTTTCTGCTTCTTTATGTTTGTTTGTACTCGTGAGGGCATCAACAAAAATGCGTTGAACATCCGGGTCTTGAGCAAATGTATCTTTCAAATGAGGCATCAGTTGTACGATCTGTTTATGTTGGTGGGCGTCAGCGAGCAAGTTAAGATAGCCTTTATTGATATAGACAGAATGCTTTGGAGAGCGGATGTTATTATACCACTCCAAAGCATTTTTATGTTTGCCGTCAAAGGTTTTATAATTTGCCCAAATATAACCGTGGATTTGGGTTGCATCAGTGGCAAACATCGAAGGAATGATAAGGCATGCTACGCAGGCTATTTGCGTACTCGCTTGTGTCATTTTTTTTTTCATTTCTACTCCTGGTAGCATCGTATTCGAAATGCTCTCAACACCTCGCGTAGTGTCGGATCATTTATTTGGGCAAGAGTCCGTTCATCTTCTTTGGTTAATATAACCGTTTTTTTCTTTTGAACCGTTTTTATTGTTCCCTTATTTTTCTTGTTTGACTTAAAACCAATTTGTTTGAAGCGTATCTGTTTAATGTAAGGTTGGTCTAGTTTTTCATTAATTGTTTTAATAAGAAGCGGTGAAAGAAGGTAGAGCTCTTGCATCCAGCATGAATGGAAAACACCCAAAATGAGGGTGTCATCATGTATTTTTTCAATCTTAATCTTAGTATGGAGCGCGCCAATGATCTCGCGCCATCGATATAAAAGATCGGTTTTCCAGTTTTTTTCTGGATTGATAATCGTTTGCAAGAGTTGTTTGAGATCAGTAGTCATATGCTTATCTCAGCTCGATTGGTGATTGTCCTTCGGTAAGAAAATAATAACAAAAAAGAAAAAAAGCTCATAGGGATATAAGTGTACAGTAAAAACTATTAGATAAATTTTATTCTTTTTGTATAATGAAAACATGTAGCAAAATGGCTATATATAAGGATTTTATTATTTTTATCTAAGGGACCGTATGAATTTTTTGATGAAAAACAATTTGTTTTACCTATTTTTATTAAGTTGTACCCTGCCGTCGGTGGCAATGCAGCTTCAAAGATCAGATGCTAATTTTGTTCATCTAACAGAGTTGCATGAAGAGAATCCTAACCAAAAATTAGATAATGCTTTGTATTCATTTGAACCCAGTTCAGTTGTTCGTGAAAAAGTAAAAAAGGCGATTCGTCAGGGAGCGGATGTAAAAGCAATTTATAGAGATGGAAAAACTTCACTACATAAAGCATTTGAATTTCCAGATATTACTATTGCAGAACTATTAGTAGAAAACTCACCCAGTCTTGTTAATTTTCGTGATAAGGAAGGCAATACGCTGTTGAACGATGCTATTGCAAAAAAAGATGTAGTAACAGTGAAGTTTTTGCTTAAAAAGGGGGTAAGCCTAAAAAAAGGAAGAATTTCTCCTTTAAAAATGATTATTGATAATGCACGCGATAATAGACCACATGCAAGAGGAGGTCTTTCTTATTGGCCGACAACTGAAGAGCTTGTTCGTATGGTGGGGAAGGCATCATCTCTTACAGCTATTAAAGAAGCTCAAAAGTATCTCAAAACACAGCCTTACAACGATCATTACAATATTTATATTCGTAAACCTCTCAGTGAGATAGCGGCTGGAAAAGAAGAAAAAGAGCGTAAAAACGCTTTTTCACCATGTAGGGAAAGAAAAAGCCCAAGTAGTGACAATGATTCTGCTTCAGCTAAAAAAGAAAAAAATAAGGGTGAAAGTCTTTCTTCATCTCAAAAAGAAATCATACGGAGTGAAGGTAAACGCCTTATTCAAATTCCGAATCGATTCAATTCATCTCTCACCAAAGAAGAAATTAAGCACATGCGGAAGAAAAGATGGGATTTGCAGCAATCTAATGATAAAAAACGAATAAAAAAATAAATAAATAAAGCATTTTCATAATTATTTTTATTTTGATTTGTAAAACAAGCAGTTTTATGAGATAGTATTCATCGATTTCTCATAAAAACTGCTTATTTTTACATGGAAAATAATTTTAAATAGTTAGGTAGGATATATGAATAAGTATATGGTTGTATGTTTTATTTTTGTTCAATCGTCGATAATGATGGGGTCTCAATCTGCGATAATCATAGGTTCGCCATCTGCGCAAAAATCAGTAAGAAGACAATCTGAACCTAAACCATCGAGCGTTGCTCCACAGGGCATGCCGATACCACAAAAAAACCTAAATGGTTTGACGCCAAAAAAATCTCCTCAAAATAATTCGCCCTATGAATTTAGTCCTACGGAAAGCTTAGGTACGGTATATTATGTTTTTGGTACATTTGCTACTGAAGAGGATTTTTCGCCCGTAGATAAAAAATATCAAAAATAATCATTATGCGCTTGCAGATAGAGATTGCGCCAGAAAGCTACGCTGCTTCCGGGCATCGGCGGCTGCAAGCTTGCTCTTTGTAGTTTTGTGATAAGGGAGCAGACATGCTCCTTTTTTTGTTGCTGATATTCCCTGAGCCAGTGGCTTATGATATCGTCTAACAGTTCCATTGTTTCACGTTCATGTATGGTGGTGGTATCAAGAATTTTAGAAAATTCATTGCTTGCCACCATTTTTTTAGTAAAAACTTCAACTAACGGATGAGATGTTTGTTGGATTGTTTCGCTGCTCAGTGTATGTATCGTGCAGCGGGATTTTATGGTCGGCAATATTTGTTCTGCGTGTTCGGCAAGTAAAACAAAATGGTATCCTGTCGGCGGCTCTTCCATTGGTTTTAAAAGCTTGTTTGCACATGCGGGCGTTAAAAAATCAGCTTTTTGCAAAATAAAGAAAAAATGTTCATCTGGTTGCAATTGCAAAGAAAGCGTTGAAAAAAGATCATCAAGTTGATCGATAGTGTAATTCTTTTCGGGGTGCAACCACATGATAGCATGATGTTGTTTTTCTCTGATTTGCATGCAGGGAATGCACGTATTACAGCTATTGTTGGTGCAGAACATAATTTGTAATAACTGCTCAGTAGCTTTGAGGGTCGTGCCCTGTTGACCCACAAATAATTGTGCGGGTGGCAGTGTTTGGCGAGTGTACGTTAAGAAAGAAGATTCTTGTTTTTTATCCATTGTTCAATTGCACTGCAAACTTGTTTATTCAGATTTTCTGGCGATTCAGTTCCATCTACAATAATAACATCCGTGCGATTTTTATAAAGCTCTTCAAAGCCATCGGCAACTTTATGAAGAAATTCTTTTTTTTCATACGGTGATAGCGCACCCCGTTTACCACACCGTTCAAGAGCAATTTCAACGGGAACATGAACAAAAACGGTCAAATCAATTGGAATTCCTTGCATGGACCATTTATTAACACTTTTAATCATCTCGAGATCAAGTCCATTGCCGTAACCTTGATATGCAAGAGAAGAATCTGCAAGGCGGTCACAAAGAATTATTTTATTTTCTTTTAGGGCAGGAATAATACGTTCAGAAAGATGCTGAGCGCGGTCAGCGGCAAAGAGTAAATATTGTGCGTGTCCAGAAATGGGTATATTTTGGGTCTGCACGAGCGTTCTGATTTCTTTACCAAGTTGTGAATCTCCTGGTTCTTTTGTCAGCGTTGTATTGAATCCTTGTTGCTCTAATGATAGTGATAAGTTCTTAGCTAGGGTTGATTTTCCGGATCCGTCAATTCCTTCAATAGCTATTAATATACCACGGGTGAGTTGAGGCATGAGTTACCTTTTTAATTAAAATAGGCTACATTATTAAATAAATAGCTACATTTGTTAGCTCTTTTATAGGGGTCCCCATTGGAAGTGAAACGCAAAATGGGGTTCAGTTAAATATACCAAAATATCAGATTTATGTCTTTAGGTTAGTTATGCAAAATGTAAAAATAGAACCGGGATGTATTAGTTGTGGTTCGTGTGAATTTTTAGCTCCTGAAGTATTCCAAGTGGTGGTGACATCTCAGGTTAAACAAGGGGTTGATTTGCAACAGTATGAAGATCGTATCCGGTTGGCTGCCGCTAAGTGTCCGGTACAAGTTATAAAGATAAAAGAGTAAATTATGATAATGAAGCGATTATTTCCGGCAAAAAGCCAGTATATATTTGATGAATTATATAAATCAGTAATGCGCAATGGCAAACTGATGTTTGCCGGCCGTCTTTTATGGCGCGCAACGCAAATGCATGGTGATACTACTGCTATTATTTATGAAAATCGTTCCATTTCTTATAAAAAATTGTACGCACTTGCATGCGCATTTAGCAAAAAAATTATTCAGCGATTTGCTCTAAAACCTCGCGATAAAGCAATAATATGTTTTGAAAATTCACCTGAATTTTATATAGCTTATTTTGCTTTGTGGCAGGCGGGCATTATTGTTGCCCCCGTTAATACTTTTTTGAAAGAAAAAGAACTTGCGCATATTATTGCCGATGCGCAACCTGCGCTTATTGTTACCTCATCAGATCGTGTTGCATTATTTGAAAAAACGGGTTTAACTTTACCGCCCATTGTTACTGAAAAAGATATAGAAGATGTGAATGAGTCAGCAGTTGCAGAAGATAGTATTGTTGATTTGGAGCCAGAAGAATTAGCCGCACTTCTTTACACATCCGGAACCACGGGATTGCCTAAAGGTGTCATGCTCAGTTCCAAAAATATCATGACGAATGTGTTGCAGATTGCTGCTTTGTTAGGAAAACCAGCAGAAGAGCGAATTTTAGGAGTGCTTCCACTGTTTCATAGCTTTGCGCAAAATACGTGTGTATGGGCAAGTATTTTTTATGGAATTACTATTATTTTGGTTCCTAAAATTGAACGGCGATATATTCTTGAAGGCTTACACCATAAGCCGACCATATTTTTAGGAGTTCCTGCGCTCTATGGGCTTTTATGCCTCATGAAAACCGCGCCATTAGATTCGGTGCGTCTTTTTGTTTCTGGTGGTGATGCGTTACCTGATAAAATTCGCGCAGCATTTGGTTTAATTTACCGGAGAAAATTGGTCAATGGTTATGGCTTAACAGAAACAACGCCGGTGATTTCAGCAAACTTAGATGAAGAAACAGTTCCTGCAAGTAACGTAGGAAAACCATTAATTGGTATTGAATGTAAAGTTCGCGATGAACATGGTGTTGATCTCCCGCAAGGAAGCATTGGCGTGCTCTGGGTAAAAGGTGATAACATCATGCTTGGTTATTATAATGCACCAGAAGCAACTGAAAAGGTATTGCGTGATGGTTGGTTTAATACCGGTGATTTGGCATATCTTGATTCCAAGGGAAGAATTGTTATCACGGGGCGCGAGAAAGATCTGATCATCCACAAAGGCTTTAACATTTATCCGCAAGAAATAGAAAATGTCATTTTATTGCACCCAAATGTTATTCGTGCGGCAGTTGTTGGCGTGCATGATGGTGATGGAGAGGTTCCGGTGGCATTTGTGCAGTTACGTGCGGAAGATAGCGGAGCTGAAAAAAGTTTGCGTTCTTTGTGTTTGCAGCATTTGGCAGCATATAAAGTTCCGCGACATTTTTATTGCGATACGAAAGATCTTCCTGCAACAGCTACGGGTAAAATTGATAAGAAAATTTTGCGTTTGCAGGTAGCGAATAAAGGTGAAGTTTAATTTCACTTTTTGTAGATATATATGTGATATTGAGTGTATTCAGTAAATCCCAGTTTTTGATACAGAGATTGTCCCAGAGAAGATGCAGTAAGAATTGCCTGAGTCATACCGTTGCGTGCAGCGTCAAACAATGCTTTATGTGTTACCGCATAGCCAAGACCTTTGCATCTATATTCTGGTAATGTGTTGATTAGATGAAGTGTTACGGCATCTCCATGATATATAATTATGCTGGTAGCACATGGTTCGCCTTCATAAAAACCAAGATAAAGTTTGATTGATTGAGATCCTTTTTCAAGAAGATCGTATATACCTTTTTCCCATTCGTATTTTGGATACTGAGGATCGTTACATGCTATGATATTGATGAGTGTTTGAACATCCTCTTTTTGGCTAATTTCCTTAACTGCAATATGAGAGCCATAATCATGGTCAGCAATATTTGCAATATCGGCCTTCATGGCAGAAAATAGAGCGGGGTATTTGATAAATCCGTGTTTATCTAAAAGATCTGCAGATTTGTGATCGTCTGTTTCTATAAACCATGTAAATGAAGCTGCATTAAAATGGTTTATAATAGCTTTAATTTCATCATTACGGAATTCACTACGATGACAGGCGCGATTAAAACGCGCTAGCGAAGAGTTTGACTTGGAAGTAAAACAATTTTCTGTTTTGAAACTGTATAATCGATTGCCACCAAAATCCATATATAAAAGAAGAGGAAGCAATAAAAGATGAGACATGAGATTGTTTCCTATGATCTGCGCTAATGTTTTTGCAGATTATAGTAAGGACAGACCATTGGTTTGTCAATCTATCCCTTAATCAACCGCCGAATATCATTCATGGTAATTTGCGTGATGAATACAATAAATAACGCCAAGAAAACCGTAGAGACCAACCATACCAACTGCGGTGATATGGCCGCACCAATAATTGCTTCAATGGTGATCAGCAGCGCTTTGCCGCCATCAAAAAAGGGCAGTGGTATCATATTTAAAATTCCCATATTCAAACTTAATATTGCCAAAATAAGCCAGTAACATTGTGCACTTATCGTAAAAGCGCTACCAATCAGACTAATAATGCCAATAGGTCCAATAAAAGACCCATTGGCATTTTCGCGTGTCATAATTTGAGTTACCGCCTGTTTCATGATTTCTTTTGATGATACGGTTTTCTGTGAAAACCGGTTGCAGATAAGATAATAGGCCAAAACAGCATAGGCAAATGCAACGTTAAAGATAATGCCACCAAATAAGATAAGTATTTGAGGAATATATGATTGTGCCGCTAATTGTACTGGATCAATTTCAACATATCCACCAAAAGGAAGAAGAGCTAGTTGAAATGTTGTGCTTCCACAGGTATATGCATATAACGTGGGTCCAAATCCGATAGAAAAAATCGGAGCTGCAACAGAAAAAAATTTTGCAAAAAGAAAGTGTCCTGCTTCATGAATAAGGATAATAAGACTGATGCCGCCTAACCCGGCTAACATATATAAAAGTTTTTTTGTTGTACCATTTTGGGTTGCAGCTATCATAACTTAATCCTCTCCTTTTACTTTCATTGTAGTTTATGGCCTCTATAAAAAGCAATATTACGATAAATTGTTGATTTGTAGTTGCAGTTTGTAATAGGTTTATAGTGAAGCATCATGAAAAAAGGGAGGAGAACAATATGAAAAATGTAGTATGTATGGCTGCTCTGATCATGATGTTATTAGTAAGTAATCGAATAGAGGGTTATATTTATCGTCTCTGTATTGTCAAAAAAAAGGCAAACAAACAATTTCAACGACCTCAGTGGATTATCTTGCTGGGGGATTATCATGATAAAAATCATCCTGCCAATAATATTCAACGTGCGTATCTTGATACGTTATTGCAAAAATGCGTAGCGTGTAAAGGTAAATTAATTGTTGAAGATTTAAGTTCAATTAATAATGATGGACGGATGATTTGCTGTAATTTTGGCATCAATTGTGCACAAGGAATTTTAGGCCAATTGGCTAGTAAAGCGCGCGAATTGGGTGTCCCGGTGGATAATGTTGAATTTAGATATTGCCGCGTAGCCGGCATTGGGCCGTTGATCAATAATATAAAATCAAATCCCCATTCATTTAAATCAAGTTCTTTAATTACCATTCTTTCTGTGTATCAAGAAATTATTGATGAGATTGAAAAAATTAAAAAATATGACGATGGTAAAAAGCTGAATGCTTTTTATAAACGTACGGTAGCTGAAGTGCGTAGTCTGTTAGCAAAGATGGATTTGTGTAATAAAAAAATGAGTATCGCGCAGCATTGTGCGCAACTTCAATCGGGTGCTTACCGTCAAGAATTAGAAAAGCTCTGCATTTTTGATAGTGCGCTGATTGATACTAAGATTATGCATTCAATAGCATGTTGCGATGCTCCATTTATTTTTGTGGTTGCAGGTGGTTCTCATATTGACCAGGTGCATGCATTATTACAACGAATTGGCGGTGAATCTGTTTTTATATCTACAGATAATAATCAGCACCCAGTTGATATGAAAATTATCGATCAGTTTGTACCGTATTTTTCTTATAATTTCGTACAACAAAAATAAGCAAAATGCTGCATACAGCAGCAAAAAAGCACCAGACTGAAGCGAATGCGGTAATATAAAAAATATAAGAAATTAACGCACCTGTTCCGATAGTGATGCCCAGCAATTTCATGTGTGGTATGGTTGAAATGAAAAAGGGCACGATAGTGACCAGTCCATAGCATGCAGAAAGAATATAAGTACCTATTTTACTCAAAAGAGGGTGTGTAATACCAAAAGGATAATTGTTTACCGGATAATCTATGTGATGATTAATAACAACAGCACCTGTTGTTTGTAATAGCCACGAATAGAAAAAGAGTGCAGAAACAATTGTGCCTAACACGATGCATGTACTCAGTATTTGCTTACGTTTATGTGACTGTTCTGTCCAATAGAGCGAAGCTGGCACCCAAGTGGGCCAAAATACGCCGGCAAAAAAAAGAAAACCATACATGGCGGCAAGATGAAGCATGCTGGTGGTATCACCATTATTCAACGTGATCCATACAATTCCTTCGCATGCTTGTTGTATACCAAAAAAAAGCGGTGTAAGAGCCAATGGAACTATTTTTTTTTCGTGAGCTTGTTTGATTGATAATAAACTGATGATTGATAATGTACCTGCTGCTGCAAAACTTGCTTGGACTGAAAAACACATGGTCACTCCTTTTAATGTTCGTATCCTTCGACAGGCTCAGGACGAACGGATAAAGGCCGCTAAGCTCGTCAGTAAACGACGACGCTGCGGA
>LDIY01000005.1 GCA_001468865.1 candidate division TM6 bacterium SOIL31 | reverse complement strand
GTTCACCTTGTTCACCTTGTTCACTTTGTTCACTTACGCTATCACTATCACTCGAGGATGAACTACTACTTGACTCAGCATCGCTACTCTTATCACTATCCTTACTAGAACTACTACTTGACTCAGCATCGCTACTGCTATCACTATCACTCGAGGGTGAACTATTTTCTGGTGGAAAATCTAATAATAAACCTCCTAACTTTTCAATAGCTTCAGGATATTGAATATTACCCGAAATTCTATTGCCATTGTTATTTGCAGGTAATTCAGTAGGCTCAGATAATAAAAAGCCTCCAATATCCCACCATTCACAACATAACACTCCAGCTTTAAGAAATATTTGATATACAACTACTAAGACAGGTAATAAATAAGGCTTACGAATTATTAATATAGAAAGATATCGTTTCATCATTTTATGTCTGAATGAGGAACAAGAGTAGAGAAGTGTGGAGAATTTAAATGTTTAAGATCATCCTTAGTAAGAAAAAGAAAAGCATTAATATTATATTGAGCACTAGAAGAACCTTGAGGAAATTTAAAAGGAACTAATAAAGGATTAAACTTCTTACCTAGATGTATAAGTTCAACGCTAGTTAAAGAGATATCAGACTTTTTACGAACACGGCAAGTAACCTCCTCAATACCTTGAGAAAATAGGGCACGATAAAAAGGTAAATTAAACTCGCTAGGATAAGGCACAAGACTAAGTAAGCTCATCTCATCTTTTAAATAAGGACTAATTTCCCGGAATTCCTCATATAAAATTTTTGTATTTATATCCTTACTTTCATCATATACAACTTTAAGTGAGTATTTAAAGTTAATTAACTTATGGATTAATACATTATTCATTTTGTTTTGTACATATCGAGGATGATGGGGAAGTGGATATGGATTCATCCTACGTTGTACTCTGGATGAATTGAATATAATACGAACATCAATTGCAAATTTATAGCGATCATAAAAGGTATTGGGATGATTTTTAAACCAGGTATTTATTCTATTTATTAGCGTTGTTATAAATGAAAAATGCAATGAGGTTTCTGTTAAACTCGTTGTTAATAATATAAAGTAAGCAATTTTAATTGTTGGAGATTGTGGACGATTGATATGACTCCCGGTCGCTATATCAAATGTATAAGGCTTATAAATATTCTTTACAGTTTTTATTTTATATGTTTCTTCGTCTATTATTTGTAATGAATCATTTACATAGTCCTGTTTTGATATAGGATTTGGAACCCTTGCAGGTTTCCATCCGGATTTACGCATAACTTCAGCTTTATATTGTTTTAATGAATATTTTGCTGACTCTGGATCTAATAGAAAAGGGGATATGACTGTATTAGGATGTGCATAATAAATATCTTTGGATTTGTGACTGTTTACAAAATGAAGAGCATAACGTATAAAATAACAATATATTTGTATACGAAATACTAAGGAATCTGAAATGAGAGCTGTTGGCTTCTCGGGTTTAGGCACTTTTTGCCTATATACATCAGGATAATAACTAGAGTTATTTTCTATAATGGTAACAACATATGCGTCGTTACTATATTTTCGTTTGAAATGCAATACTTCTATATTTTTAAGACGTTGATTGGCAAACCTATTATATGAGAAATGTAGTTTTATTATATGTCTTTTAATAATCATTTTGCTGAATCATGAAAATTCTAGAAGTAACACACTTGTCACATAGGTTCCACTAAAAACAGAAAAAAGACCTAGACGATGATTTTCATGGTTTTCTAATACTTTACTCACGGTTATAACATGACCATAATTATAAGACAGAAAGTTGCGGGAATTATACTCTTTTCATTAAAAACACACCAATCCTTAGAAGATACTATTTGCAATGCAGAAATTGATTCATGATTATTTACTCAAAAATATATTAAATACAACATAATCACAACAACAACAGCACACTTTCGCAATTGTAAAATGTATGATAAATAGAAAAGTTGACTTTTCATAATTACATCCATTCACAATTCCCCGAAGGGTATTAAAATAACTAAGATTTATTTATATAGCGATAAAATTAAAAAAAGGCTCCTATATAAAAAATTCTTCTTTTCTTGCAGTTTTCTTAAAAATTTTGTTATTCATTTACTGTTTAAAAAGAGATGCATATTTTAAAAGATCCTAGGATTTATATACGATACCGCCGTGACATATCCAGCCCGCTAGTCTGAACTATAATACAACTTTGGTATTTATGCTTAGTTGTGCTAGCATTCAAATTGTTACAGGAATTTTCTTAGTATGTTTTATTGTTCAAATGCATTTTAGCTTTTCTTAGCATGCAGCATTTATGCGTGATGTCCTTATGGTTGGTTTATTAGATATCTCATGCAAATGGTGCATCATTTTTTTTTATAGTTGTATATGCGCATCTTTTTAGGGGTCTTTATTATGGTTCCTATTTTTTTCCGTCGCTTGCTATGGTGCTCGGAGTAATTATTTTATTATTAATGATTATTACTGCTTTTTAGGGTATGTTTTACTTGGGGACAAATGTCTTATTGGGCAGCTACGTGATTACCAATTTAGCTCTACTGTACCTTCTTTGGTCAAAAAATTGTTAATTGGTATGGAGTGGTTTTTCCGTAGATAACCCCACTTAGTAAATTCTTCTCATTACATTATATTTACCTTTTGTATATTAGCTTTAGTAATGTTACATCTTGCTTTATACATCAAGCAGGTAGCGGAACTCCTAGCGGCTGGAGACGTTCCATTGATGAAATTCTTTCCATCCTTATTATACGTTAAGGATTTCTTTAGTGTAATATTATTTATGCTATAATAATTTTTTTTGTTCCTTTATACCTAATAGCTAGGACATCCTGATAATTATATACCAGCAATCCTGATCAAACTCTGAGCATATTGTTCAGAATGGTACTTTTTACCTTTTTATGCATTTTACGTTCAATTCCTAATAAATTATTGGAGTTGTTGCCCTTATTGCAAGTATAATTCTTTATTATTACTACCTTTTATTGATGCCCTTTGACTCGTAGTCTATTTATAAACTTTTATTGCTAAACTTAATATATTATTTATGCTAATTGTTTTGTATTAGGTTATATGGTCAAAGTCCTCTTGAAGAACCTTTTTATCTCTAGGACGTATATCAACGCCTTATATTTTGCTTATTTTGGAATATCATATTAGCGAGTCAAATAGATCGTTTTTTCTTGAAAGCTGTACAAAAAGTATCATAATAGGCTTTTAATTTATTAAGATTTATATTTTTATATTATAAATCTTGAGGCATTTATAATATCTAGTTTCTATGAACTAACGTTTTAATTTAATTTGTATAAATTAAATATTATGCAAAAGTATACTTAAATAAATAAACATTTATGAGATAGCATTTATAGTTAAATTAGTAATTTATATAAAACATTAATGCCCCTTAAGGGAATCGACCCTTGTTATCAAACTGAAAATCTGATGTCTTACCACTAAACGAAAGGGCAAGGCGTGGTCTTAGTAGAATCGAACTACCGATTTAACTCATGAGGCACACGTTTTACCACTAAACTATAAGACCATTACAAGTAAGCTTTTCAAAATATATAGCGTACTCTTTATTATGTTTTTCTATTTATTTTCATTTAAGTAACTATCTCTGTCAAGATTGATTAAGGATTTTTGATGGATATATTGATTTCTTATAGAGGCCGTACAATGAAATTCATAGGAGGCAACGTTGATTATGAGATGCCTATTTTGGTAACAAAAACTAACGCAAAGTTTTAGAAGACATAATGAATTGACATCTCATTAATTATGGAAAATATACAAAAATGAATTTCAATAGTAGTGGTGAGCAAACTTGAAAATTTCTTGATAATTATTCAGAAAAGCTTTTATAAAAGCGTAAATAAGTTAAAACCTTGTACCTGAATAGTTATAAGTCTGGAGGGTATACGGAAGGCTTGGATTGTAATTAGATTGGAGTACCACTTCAACTTGAAAAATATAAGAAAATCGATAGCGAAAAAGTACGTGAGGGAACTATGAAAAGAACTCTATAATCAAGAGAGTGAAACAGCCCTTGAAATAGAAATTTATAAGCATTTGAAGTTTTTAATGAAAAAATAACAAAGTACTTTTGTATCATGGATCAACGAGATAAATGAAAAAGCAAGCTTAATTTATATTTGGCATAGGAAAGCAAATTTTAACTCGTTTAAGTTTTTTCATTTAAACCCGAAACTAGTGATCTAATCATGAGAGATTGAAATTAGTTAATAACTTTTGGAGGATGAACTCTTTTCTGTTGCATAGAATGGGATGACTTGTGATTAGGGGTGAGGCTAATCAAACTAGGAGATAGCTGGTTTTCTGCGAAACGTGTTTAGGCACGTGGTAGTATTGTTTTTTGGTGTAAAGCAAGAAGCGGGGGATAAAGACTTTTAACTAAGTCACCATTCAAACTTTGAAGGCAAAAAAATGTATCTATAAACAGACTTAGGGTGCTAAGGTCCTAAGTTAGAGGAGAAGAGTCCAGACACTCAGTAAGGACCGCAATAAATTATAAGTTAAAGATATCTTATTGCCATGACAAAAGGATGTAGACTTTCTAGCGGCATCTTTTAAAGAAAGCGTTACAGCTCACGTTTCAAGCAAAAGATATTTAAAATAAAGGATTTTTATTTTTATCCAAAGTAGTGAATTTTATATTGATAGCAGAATCTTAGTTTTTTGTTTTAGAAATCGAAAGATATGAGTAAATCTAAGAGAAGAATGTTGATATAGTAGTTTTAATAATGATAAAGTTATGCCAAAGTTTAAAGGTTTCTTATCCTTTCTTGTAAGATAAGGGTTATACGTCCTCTATGTTTTAGCGAAAGCAACAACAAAGGAGATCATAGTTAACAATCAGATACTTTTATAAAAATATGAGAAAAAAATTTAAAGTTTATTCTTATTGAATTATATTTGCATAAACTTCATATTTTTCGAGAAAGATATGAAAACTTGAACGTACTAAAACGACACTGGTAAACTAGTAAATTACTAAGGCGATGGAATAACTATACTAAAGGAACGGCAAATTCAATCTGTAACTTCGGGAGAAAGATTATACAATATATGTAAAAATATATATCATAAAGATAATAGTTGATAAATTATTTCTTGTTTTGGCTCGAAAGGACAACTATTAGCTCTAGGACTCTTTGTATAACTTTATAGTTTATACAATGCCTAAAGTAAAAAATTTTTTATGAGTGATGGACAGAATAGGGGGTAGGACTGTTTATTAAAAACACAGGACTGCAAAGTGTAATTATGATGTATAGGTCTGAGACCTGCCCGGTGTTAGTAGATAAATGAAATTGATAAGCCTTTAAGTTTCTTTTAGGCAACACTATTTGTTCGTT
>LDIY01000004.1 GCA_001468865.1 candidate division TM6 bacterium SOIL31 | reverse complement strand
TTATTATCAGGATCTTTCTTATATTCTCTTGCATAAAATGCTAACGCTTTTGTACCTGCATCAAAATTATCTTTATGAGACAAGTAAACACACATGGGCGACGAACATTTTGGATCGGTTGGATCTTTGCAAATTATTTGATGGTGGAAATCCTGCCGAGAACAATGACACACTCTTCCCAACGCACCGCATGTTGGAATGGAAGCGCCTGGCATCATGTTTTGAATAAGTTCTTTTGGAATTGGTTGAAGCAACACTTTTTTTGGTGCTTCTTCCATGCTCAGCAGGAAAGAAGAAAACGATAGAAAGAATAAAAGAAGTGTATTTTTATGGTGATACATAGTGTCCCTGTTTATGATTTATTGATCTTAATACAAAACAATTGTATCAAAATAAATTATATAACAAAAGCCACTATTTAATTTTTTTATTTCATTTGAATTTAATTGATTGCTTTAATATCCTGAGTACAATTCATTTAATATGCTGGACCGCGGAATTATTAAAAATTTTGAAGCATTCCGTAACCATCATAGCGAAGGGGATAACTTTGTTGTTTCTTACAACATTGATACCCTACACAAAAATTTACAAAAATTTGATCATTAACTTTGTTCATCCGTAAAGATTTGATAAAAAAATTAACGCTCAATTAAGATTTGCATCAATGTATCTTTACCCTGTTCTTTTGCATAATCATAAGCAGTTTTTCCTTTATCATCTTTCAAGGTGATATCAGCTCCCTGCTCGATGAGTGTGGTAACCATGGGAATAAGATCGCAAAGGGATTTCCAATTAGAATATATTACGCAATAATGAAGCGGTGAACAACCGCAATTATCAACCGCATTAACATCTGCGCCATAATCCAATAACAAATTAATACTCTTGATAACATCTTTATCCCATTGATGAGTCCCAAGAGCAGACATCAACGCAGTACTTCCATAAGCACTACGCGCATCTACCTTCGCTCCTGCTGCCAACAATGATTTCATGATCTTGGGACATTTATGGGCATGATGAAGCAGCGGATAATTATCCTTAGTCAGCACATTAATATCGAAATTATTTTCGATTAAATAATCCACAGCTACCTCGCTCTCATGCATAATAGCTTCATGCAATAAAGTTCCCAGATTATTTTGTACATCTTCTCGCCCCGAAAACAATAACGCTATTATTTCTTGAAAAATCGTATAATCGAGCTCCGCTGATTCTTTATTGAGTAGGTGAATAGGACGAGAATAACTCTTTCTGTTTTGTGCTCTTTGATGAATACTTCTAAAACAAGTATGACCCCACATATCATAACGGTGTTCAAATAATTGTTCATAATGTTTGTGAATAAACTTCCTCAACAAATCAATAGTCCCATGGCTAATTATGAGCTCTGCAACATGCAATACATAGCCAATTTTAGCCAAGGAATCCATGATATCAAAATCACCGTTTTTATAAGCCGCTATTAACGCTTTCATTGTATCATATCCAAACTCATATTTAACGGGTGAAAGAAGCATCATCTTTGCTGCGCGAACGTTGCCTTCCACAAAAAATGTGGTTAACTTTGCAGAATGAGATTCTATCCTTCCGTTTTTTTCATATTCACCTGCATAGATATTAATACAATCATCTTCAAATGAATCTTCACCAAGAACATCTCTAATTGCCTTAATTCTCGAACCTTTTTGATGATTCAATAGGTGATAAAACATATCATAAGCATATTTATTATCAGGATCTTTCTTATATTCTCTTGCATAAAATGCTAACGCTTTTGTACCTGCATCAAAATTATCTTTATGAGACAAGTAAACACACATGGGCGACGAACATTTTGGATCGGTTGGATCTTTGCAAATTATTTGATGGTGGAAATCCTGCCGAGAACAATGACACACTCTTCCCAACGCACCGCATGTGGGAATGGAGGCTCCTGGCATCATATTTTGAATAAGTTCTTTTGGAATTGATTGAAACACCACTTTTTTTGGTGCTTCTTCCATGCTCAGCAGGAAAGAAGAAAACGATAGAAAGAATAAAAAAAGTGTATTCTTACTAGGATACATATGTGTCTCCGTTATGATTTATTGATCTTAATACAAAACAATTGTATCAAAATAAATCATATAACAAAAGCCACTATTTGATGATTTTATTTCATTTGAATTTAATTGAGTTGTTTAATTTTTTACGTGAAATTCATTATAAATTCTGCACCGCACCCACAATTGCATCCGCATCAATACCCTCAAATGCCAATAATTCTTCCGGCTTACCCGAACGTGGCAATTGCCGCACTGCAAGTGATTGAATAATAATATTTTCATTTTTCACTGCACTCCGCACTGCCTCGCCAATGCCACCTTCCGGGTAATGATCCTCAACCGTGATGATTCTATTTTTGGATGATTTTGCAACAGAAATGATCGTGGCCGCATCAAGCGGTTTAATGGAATATAAATCAATGACAGAAATAAAAACATTTCGCTGCTTTAGGATTTCATACGCTTTTAATGCTTCATGCAAAGTAACGCCTGCCGCAACAATGCACGCAACATCGTTTTCAGATCTGCGGAGCACTTTGCATCCACCAATGGGAAATTCTTCATCATTTTTATAAAGAACTGGTGTTTCCATACGCGTTGTGCGCAAATAACTAATTCCATCACTATAACGTGCCATTTGCTCCACTAATTTATGCGTACTCACCGCATCGCAGGGATATAAAACAATAGAATTGGGCAAACACCGCATCAGCGCAATATCTTCAAGACCCATTTGCGATGGCCCATCTTGACCAATGGAAACTCCGCAATGCGAACCAACTAAGCGCAATGCCACTTGACCAATTGCAGCCATGCGAATCTGATCATACGCACGAGAAAAAAATGAACTGAATGTGGAAATAAAAGGAATTTTTTTGCGACAATCAAAACCAACTCCCATGCCTACCATATTTTGCTCTGCAATAAAGCATTGAAAAAAACGTTCGGGATGAAGATCTTCAAAAATTTCTGCGTACGTTGAATTTTTTACTTCAGCATCAAGGCTGACAATTGCATCACAACTATCGCCTAATTGTGCAAGCGCTACACCATATGCTTTGCGTGTTGCAATCATATCGCCCATTTTATATGCAGATATTGGAATTTCAATAATAGTAGTTGCACCGGTATATGCTGCAATTGATTTTTGCGGATGTTTTGGTTTCCGCTCAAAATCATCGTGATAATGCACCGCATCAGGGAATTTTTGTTCTAATTCTTTAAGTGCTTCTTGTGCTTTTTCACCAGTAAATGCTTTTCCATGAAAACCTTGCAGACCTGCAACATGATGAACGCCATATCCTTTGATTGTTTTTGCAATAATCATGACAGGTTTATCTTTTATTTCCCGAGCTTTATCAAAAAGATTCATCAGCGCTTGAATATCATGACCATCCACATCAAACACCTGCCAACCAAATGCGCTGAAAATTTCAACATATCGCGTAATATTATAATCAAGCATGGTTTCAGTAGATTGTCCCAAGTTATTGACATCAATAATACCAATCAGATTATTCAGTTTATAATGCGCAGCTAATTGCACCGCTTCCCAAACGCTCCCTTCAGAAGATTCACTATCTCCCATCAACACATACGTACGATAATTACGCTTATCAAGTTTAGCACAAAGTGCTTCCCCTGCACCTACCGAAAGACCAATACCTAAAGAACCTGTTGCAGTTTCTGCATATTTAAAACGACGAGTTGGATGACCTTCTAGATCAGAATTGAATTGACGATAGGAAAGCATTTCTTCATCAGTTATTAAACCGAGTTCATGCCATGCAGCATATAATAATGGCGCTGCGTGCCCTTTTGATAAAATAAAACGATCATTATCAGGATTTTCGTAATTATACGGATCGAAATGCATTGCGTAAAAAAAAAGAACGGCAACAATATCTGCTGCTGATAAGCATGAAGTGGGATGACCTGAACCTGCTTGCGCTGGCGCAATTATTGACCACCGACGTAAACTATATGCTTTGTGATTAACCCATTCTACTAAATTTAACTCTTGTGTGACCATTACTATCAACCTCTCTTTTTTGACCGACTACCACTGGTTTTGGTGACAATCCAATGCGTAAGTCATTGTAAACAGTTATAGCATTGTCCCTATTTGTTTTAACTAACATATCACCAGCATCAGTTTTTCCAATTTTTTTCGGTGCGCACTCCATGGAATAAGAAAGAGAACACGTGGTTAATAGACAAAAAAAAACTTGATGGTTTAAACCCCATGTTTTATTCCATTGCCTACTTCGCCAAAGGGCTACGAAGGCCGCAGTCACATGGGGACCCCCATAAAGAAAAACTTGATGTTTCATAGTAAACCTTATTAAATAATTATTTTTTGATAATTATTATCATACTAAGGTGCTATAAAACATCAAGTTTATAAAAAAAATGAAAAGTATTTTTTTATTTTTTATGTTTATTTAAACTTTTTTGGTGATTCCGACGCCAATTTTCACCGCGTGGCCATGACATCGCTCTCATAATATCAAAACTGCCATGAGACATACTTTTACATTTACGTGATTTGAACATATTACCTAAATATTGACGAATTTTTTCAGTAAAACTTTTAGTCTCTTTTTTTTCAGGATGATCATGCTCGTCATGATTATTAAATTTCATAACATCCTCCCTTTTTGTTATTATTCACGTTCAACATTTAAGCGAGCTTTTTTACGATCTATTTCAAGCTTTTCTTTTTTATGTTCTAAATCTCTTTGTTTCTTTTGAGCTTTCTCATACCCTTCACGGGATGCTTTTTGCTTTTTATAATCAACATCGGCTTTTTTTTGCTGATATTTTAAATCTATTTTTTTTTTTTCCATTCTTTCTTCTGGCGTTGTCCGTTTACCCCAATCTTCCCAGAAATAAGCAAGTGACATACTGGTAGTAAAAGCAATGATAAGAGGCAAAATTCTCTTCAGTTTCATACACGCTCCTTTAAGAAATACTTAGACTCTTTAACTTTAACTTTACCCAATAAAACCAAGCAAAATCAAGGGTTTTGTTAACTTTTTATCATAACACTATAGACTCAGATATATGAGTACCTATAAACGCTGGCAGCAATCGCTGCTCAGCAATATCCAACTCCAATTGTTTATATCGTTTATATCGCTCCCCTTTTTAATTGGCTGGGGATTGCCCATTTCGCTACTGACTCCCGTCAGCACGCTTATTTTTGGACCATTTTTAAGCTGTTTTTTGCTGGTGTCTTCCCTTATTTTCTTTTGTGAGCTTTTATATCTGCCAAACGCTACTTTCATTTGGTGTCTAGAAAAAATCACCTCCATATGGCTCGCGTGCCTCGGGTTAGAGCAACGCAGCTGGCTTATTGGCTTTCCTAAGCCGTCCGTAATCATTCTATTATTTATTCCCGCTCTTGCACTTGCCATTATTCACAGCAAGCGCATTACGTCAATGACACATCGCATAGGATACCTTGCTCTCTTTCTGGTGCTGACCTGCGGAGCACTTAAATTGTTTCCTTATCGCGGTGTCACCATTGAAAAGATTCCCTGCAACAAAGGAGAAGTAACACTCATCAATCATCACAATACCATCATTCTGATTGATCCAGGACATATTGCATCCCGTACTTCATATGAATCACTGATTTCATATTCTCTGCTACCAGAAATTGTACAAAGAACAGGAACGCTCCACATTGATCATCTGATTATTTGTAAATTCAACAAACGCATTCTTGATGCAGTTCAATTTCTTGCTACAAAAATAAATATTGTAAACCTTTACATCCCTGCCTGGCAGGGTAAAATCCCCTCTTTTGCATGGCGATCATACGCGCGATTAAAAAAAACCATCCTAGAAAACAAGGGAAAAATTATGTCTCTCTCTTATAAGAAAAAAATATTTTTTAATAAAGATTCTGTGCTTTCTATTGAACCAGTAGCCACAAACGATATATCGTACTATGATGCTACGTATAAACAGCTCTCAGTTAATGCTATTGTTAATGATCAGGATATTATGTTATAAAAAACCATCTTATGCTCCCACTTTAACTTTCCTGAAAAAAAGGACTTATTATGCAGCAATCAAAAAATTGTATAAAAATCTTTGCAACATTCGTTCTTATATTGTTTTGGACTTTACCAACTATCGCAAAAATACGAAAAAGAGCAGTACAACCTCCAAAAAGGACACAGCCAATTACCATAAAAAAAATGACTGCTGCAGAAGAGATAGCAGCCGCACGAGAAGAAGCCCAGACCCAGCTGTTAAAAAAAGAAAGAAAAAAAAACTGTTATGATGTAGCAATGTTATTCGATGAGATAGGAGACGAACCAATAAATGGTAACTCTCATAGACTTAGTTTTGAGCTTATTTCATCATTCACACAAAAAAGCTTTCCTATTATAGTCTCAAGCTCTACGGTTTATAACTTTTGCTTTCATAAAACTACTTTTAAAGAAATTGTCTTATCATTAAACGCTCCTGCGAACAAGGCACCGATCTTGATTTCTTTTGATCTGACTCATGATGATTGGTACTGTTATGATCACCCAGAAGCAGATATTATGCTTTTCATTCCAAAAGGATACGCTGCGCAATTTACCGATGCCTCAAGCAAAAATAATGATGACATACTTAAAGAATGTGGCTTTAATCCTACTCATCTCAAGAAAATAGATAGATTTTCCCCTGATATACTTTTTCAATATCTCAAAGATAAAAGTCATAAAAAACCAAAATTGCCCACAATA
Source organism: candidate division TM6 bacterium SOIL31 (assembly GCA_001468865.1). Taxonomy (GTDB): domain Bacteria; phylum Babelota; class Babeliae; order Babelales; family Vermiphilaceae; genus SOIL31. The sequence goes on along the minus strand of LDIY01000004.1, from coordinate 68,231 downwards.
ATCGCGCTTGAATCTTTATTTCTTATTCCTTCTCGTCCCAACCCGCGCACCTGGAATATTTATTTAGCTGGCCATGGAAACACCGATTATAGTATTGCAGGATTATATAAGAGTAATTTTTTGCAATTACTGAGCGTGTTACAAAAAATTAATTGTTCTTTTTTACATTATGTCACCTGCTATGCAGGAGGATTTAATCAAAATATGGTGAAAGACCAATTATCTGATTTAAAGGTAAACTTTATTGTTTCGACGCAAGGCATCAATGAATCTTTAACATATGGAGCATTTTTTGGTTCTCCGTACATTACGGATTTCTTCAAAATGACTGAATTTTTTTTTGGTAATCCCATTCAATTTATTGAGCAAGGCGTTCGTCAGAAAAATTGGCAAAAAGATCCTATTGCCACAATCGTCAAAACAGTTATCGATACAACTCAATTAGATTTTACACAACCATTTGTGTATCTGCCTACCGTTGGTGTATTTAATGCGCTGAAAGTTGATGATTCAGTCAAAATAATCACTGAGTCTTTGGCAAAAGCATATGCCTTTGAAGACAAAGTTATTGATTTTACTGCTCCTGGTATTACCACCGCCATTATTTACCCCAACTATATTGCCATTCCGCTAAAAATGAAGTCCAATATCGCTATTGTATCTCCCACAAAACCAGGTCCCACATTGGTATTACCTAAAAATGCAAAAGCTGACTTGCATATTTTGGAACACGTAATCTATAACGGTACATTATCTTTTCTCATTCCAAACTTTGTGGTATTCAACCAAAAGATTGGAATGACTACCTTTGTAATTAAAAAATTAGAATGTTTTGATTATAAGAATTCAGGACTTGGCAATGAGTATAAAAAACCCATTTCAATAGAAAATATGATTATTTGTTACTATACCGATCTCAGTACCAGTGTCATATCTGTCTTTTTTGATTTTAATAAAAAAAGTTATTTACTGAAACTATCTTTAATCGGATATGACGATCCATATCAATTCCGAAAAGCGTTATTTGGAGAATTTAAAACCCTCCCAGCACAACTCATACAACAAAACAATATGGATACTTTATTTACTGATATTCTACCTTATTATCTGAAAACAACTTCTGCCACCTCACCCAAAACGCTTTCCGATATTGCTACTCTTCTTGAAGCTACTATCGATAAAACAACTCAGGTACAAGAACGAGGATCTTTGAAAAAGATATTGTTGCGAAAGCAAGAACAGATTAGGCAAGAACAGTCATGGAGCGATTATTTTAGCACCAAAATAAAAAGATTTTTAAATTATTTTAAAAGACCAAAAAAAATTCAAGCAAAAAAAGGAACTTAAATGGATGAAACAACAGTCCTTTTAGTTATTGCATCAAACGGATTTCAGCATATTGAATACGGCGAAACAAAAAAGGTGATTGAAGATGCTGGTTTTACCGTAACCACTGCAAGTGATAAGGCTGAAAGCGCAACTGCAAAAAATGGTTCAACAGTAGCTGTTGATATTGCCTTAGATGATGTTTTACCAAGCAATTACGCGGGAATTTTTTTCATTGGAGGTCCGGGGGCAATGGAATATTTGGATAACAACCTGAGCTATAAAATGCTGCAAGAAGCGTTCTATCAAAACAAACCCGTAGGCGGAATTTGCATTGCAACACGCATTTTAGCAAAAGCAGGGATACTCCATGATAAATATGCAACCGGCTGGAATGAAGATGGCGAGCTGAACAAGATATTTGCTGAAAATAATGTGATCTATGTGCCAGAAGAAAAAGTGGTGGCTGTTGATAATGTTATCACCGCAACAGATCCTTCTGCGGCCCATGATTTTGGCCTGCATATCGTTGAGATGTTACAGAATAAACAACGCTGGGGGTAATCTAACCCCAATTTACATTTATATTACAATTGGGGGCCCCGAATGAAAGAGCAAGCTTGATCTATTTTTCCTATTTGTCATACTTATAATTAAATGAGCTATTCCATAAGCACGTTATATAAATTATAGGGACGACAAATGATAACAAAAAGACAATTATTCATTCAGATGGGGTGCCTGCTGTTGCTTTTTCTCACAGCACCATGCCATACAATGTTCAGACGAATACACACCAACCACCGACCAGAACATGTACGGGCATTGCAAGCCATTCAGCAGATTAATTCCATAGCTGAGATAGATGGCACCATCAAAGAGATGAAAGATAAGGCTTATGATGATTGCCTTCAAGAATTACATAAGATTACCAATATACCGGTGCCTGTATTAAAAAAACAAACAGACACTCACCGAAAACTTGCACGGAATCTCCTTGCAGAAAAAAACTTTAATGCAACCCATGATCCAAATCTTCCAGCCTCTTTCTACCACATGTTACGAAAAACATATGACGATGAAGGCCTTACGCTTGATAGCACAAAGGTAAAATTTAAAAAAACTGCTTCTTCACCACACATCTTAGCAGAAACTTCTGGCGGCATTTTTTATAGAAACTATCTTGTTGTTACTCCAAAATTAACAATATATGATTTACTGAAAACAAGGCCTGAAAACCAACAACTGTTTACTTTGGCACATGAGCGAGAACATCATCTTTTACAGCATCTTTCAATGCGTCATATCGCTGTGAATAATAGTCTTCCTACCAACATACAAAATCTAGCCTCACTTCAAGAAATAGAAGCAGATATAGCTGCATCAAAAAATAGCACACTTGCGTGTGCTGGAGCTTCTATGCAATGTTCAGGTGCAGATCCTAACATCATCAATAGCAAACAACATTGTGAACAATTACAGCGCTTATGCGCTCTGAACCTTCGAAAAGAAGAACTTGCAAAGCAATTAGCATAAAAAATTCCCACAGAATAAAATGAAAAATTATTTCTTATACCATTTTTTGTGATGTTTTTCCGCCGTTGTTCCCTCAGGCAATCCATCCGCGCTTTCTTGCGGTTTTTGGTGAGATTCTTGGTGAGTCATTACAAATTCTTTCAAAGCAACTGGCAACAAATCTGCTGGATCTACTGGTTTTTTATGTTGTTCGGTATAACGATCAATAATAAGCGCTTTTAAATCTGCAGGTAATTCCTCAAATGATTCACCATAAGCTGTGGATTCTTGATAATTCTCAGGAATGATTGCATCAGCAAGATAGAACAATTTACAGAAGTAACGACCAAGAGGTTCCACCGTGAAAGTGGAATTCACAAAAGCTTTTAAAAGATGGGGAAAATGGTGAAAAGTATATAAACTATGGTTGTGCACACTCTCTCTCCATACATAGCGCAAGGCACATAATAGGATAGTATTGCAATGTTTGAATGAAGTTTCTTCCATTATTTCACTCTCTGACACATCTATATAATAAGAGTAGACGTCCCCATCTTCGTTGAATTTTGGTTGATTGAATTCCTGCATGAACAGCGCGCTCTCTGGATATAAGGCGTGTTGTAGGAAAGACACCTTTTTATCGCATTTCAATATCATATGATTTAATGCATAGCGAAACTCAGGCTCTAATTTATCAGTGATATATGCATATGCCGTACAATACCGAGACCAAACTTGAGATATTTTGGGTAAGATGAAATAACTTTCACCTTCTGATTCAACTAAGTGTTTTATTCGCGGAGCAATCGTTTTACAAACCTCATCGAAACTTTTATTTACGCGACCCACATTATGAATCATCTTATGATTAAATAAATCGAGTCTTTCTGTTAATAAAAAAGAGAATGCCTGAGCTGATTTTTCTCCAAAGATTATGGCTTTACTCTCTGTTTCTTTTTTTTCTGCTTCCATACAAAATGCACTAGCAGCAAAGAATATTGCTGCCAGTGCGCTGAATGTGGCATTTTTTATTGTGTATTTCATTAATGTTGCTTTCATAAGCTCAAGTAGCCTCTTATTTTTTTGATTGCTGCTTTTGATAACGATCAATAATAGCTTGTCGCCATTCCGGCGACAAATCTGCAAAACGAGGGCTCTCTTTGTAGTTATCAGGAATAGTAACACCATTAAGATTAAAAAATTTCCGAGATTCTTCAGATTCATCTGTCAAAATCACAGAAGAATGTATAAAGGCCCGAAATAAATTTGGCATCCGTACCAACTTATACAACGATCCACTATAACCCGATGAATCTGAGAAAGATACCGCACAACGATTACTCTGAGCAATGCCACCTTTTGCAAAAGATGATATTTCTAGAACTTCATGCGAATAGTTATAGCGCGCGTAATAAAAACTCATAGCACCATTTTCATCGCATTTGACATGCTCAAGACAATATACCTGTCCTAACTTCTTTTCGCGGGCAAGACTCAGAGACTCTATTTTTTTATTATAACCTAGGGATACCTGGTTTAATTGAACCCAATATTCAGATAATCCAAAACTCCTTTGTTCTTTAGGCTCTATAAATCCATATGCGCTGCCATAAGGATGCCAAACTACCCACTGCAATGGATCGAAGGGTTTTAGCGTCATATTCTGTTCAATGCATTTTTTTCTGCTAGGAGCCGCTTCTTTGATAACCTTATAGAGCTGTGTATTAACACGGGCCAACTTACAAAGCATTGCGTGATCACAAAAATCGATTGTATGCAAAAACATAAACATCTGAGTTGATTCTGCTAGTATCTTTGATTCAGCTTCCATACAAAATGTACCAGCAACAAAACATATTGCTGCTAGTGCGGTGAGTGTGATATTTTTTATCGAATATTTCATATATGTTGCGTCCGTTTCTGTTGCATAAACTTTCGAACAATGTGCTGTATTGTATAACGTTTAACAATAGCTTTTTGCCACACTTCCGGTAACTCTTTAAATAGCGAACTTCCATTAAAAACACCATATTCTTGGTAATTATCAGGAATAATAACGCCTTGAAGATCGAATATTTTCCATAACCTTTGATCATCTAGAGTTACATCTTGCATAACCACCGAAGAATTGATAAAAGCTTTAAAAAGATGTGGCAATGATCTTAAAAGATATAACTTTTGGCAACGCAGTGATTCAGCAAGAGATAGTGCACAATAGTAATCATACCCAACGCCCTTTTCTGAAAAAGATAATTCTACTACCTCTGGACCATTGAACCTATCGGCCTTTACATAATAGAAGCGTACATCGCCTGTTTCATTAAAGAGGGGACGTTCAAAACCTTCTAATAATTGCGCCCCTTTCTCACACATTCCAATTAAGCACTTAATTTGTTTATGGTCATCCAAATATACATAGTGTAGATTAATCCAACCGTCAGAATGTATATAATCCAACCCTTGAGTACTCTGTATGAACGCATATGCGCTGCCATAGGGATGCCAAGCATATCCTCCTGATTTTGAATCCGAAAATTCTTTGCTTTGTTCAATATATTGCTTTCTTTGTGGAGCAGTTTTTTTAATGCTCTCTTGCCATGTTGTATTAAGACGTGCCAGCAAACAGAGACTTTTGTGATCAAATAAATCAATTGAAAATAGGAAGGGTAATAGTTGCGTGGATTTTTCCAGTGGGGTTAGAATTTTTCTTTCAACTTCCATACAAAATGCAATAGCCGCAAAGAATAATGCTGCTAGTGCGCTAAGTGTGACATTTGTTATTGTGTATTTCATTGATGTTGTTTTTATTTGATGGATGTTTTTATTTCGCCATCAGAATAGCGCGCGCTGGCGCTGCTTCTGTTCCAATCATATTGAGCGGCAAGCATACAAAAAGATATTTACCTGGTTGCACATGTCCCAATCGTAAACCTTCAATGACCACAACATCTGCATTCAGTAAATTTTCATGCGTTGGATGACCGGGCTGGCTGTGTTCAATCCCCAGATAATCGATTCCCACTGCTTTTACTTTTTTTTCTGCTAAATACTTTGCGCCACTTGCTTCAAGATACACAAAATGAGGACTAAATTTATCGGTCGGAGAAAGATCACTGTTGGTGGTGCGCAACAACACAATACCGCCTGCAACAATATCATTTTCATGTGCAAGCAAACAATCGCGCGTAATGCGTTCTGCACACGTTGTCATATCAAGCACCACAGCATCACCAATCAAACGATCGAGCGTGATTTCATCGATAGTTCTACCTTCTTTTAAAAAATGAGAAGGTGCATCAACATGTGTTCCTGTGTGAGAACTCAAATGAATTGCTGTTTCACGAACGCCATCACGATTAAAATTTTTAATTTCATCAATGCTTACAATATAGCGATCTTTATAACCGGTTGTTGCTTTGCTGATTGGCCAACTGATATCAAATATTTTCATCATGTACCTTTTGCTAAAAAATTATTCCTTTTTACCGGGGTCCCCGGCTGTAGCTTGGCGTAAGCTGGGGCTAACAGCATGGCCACCAAACTGATTACGGAGCATGGCAACAACTTTAGTTCCATAATTGCCGCCCGTTTTTTCCGACCATGCACGTACTTTTAATGATTCTTCAATCACTGGAACGGAAATCCCCGATTTATGCGCATGTTCAACCGTCCATTGTCCCATTCCCGTAGAAGCTACATTTCCGCTGATATCATTTAAATCTTGATCTTCTTTCATAATATTTTCTACCAATTCCAGAATCCATGATCGAATGACTGAACCATGGTTCCACAAATGCGCAATTTTTTCAAGATCAATATGTGCAGATTTAAATTCACCATTTTTAATGAGGTCAAATCCTTCTGCATACGCTTGCAGCAATCCATATTCTATGCCATTGTGCACCATTTTTACGTAATGGCCAGCTCCTGAGGGGCCTACGTATGCGCATCCGCCCTGCGTTGCTACAGAAAGCAATAAAGGCTCAACTGTATCGTAAGCCTTTTTATCACCACCAACCATCAAACAAAAACCATTCTCACGCCCGTGCACGCCACCTGATGTTCCACAATCTATAAAAAAAATATCTTTCAATGCAAGTTCTTGCCCGCGCCGCATAGAATCAGTAAATTTACTGTTACCACCATCAATAATAATATCGCCAGGTTGCACAATTTGTTCTAATTGTGCAATTACGGTATCAACAATGGCTCCCTGGGGAACTAACAGCCAAAAAACGTGAATATCTTTATCTGCAAAATCAGCAATACTGTTAACTAGGTGAACGCCACTTTGTGCTGCAATTGCACAATTATCTGCATTGAGATCAAAACCAAAAACTTCATGACCTGCTTGCACTGCACGATATGCAAGGGCTTGTCCCATTTTCCCGAGTCCTATCAGTCCTACATTCATGTTCGCCACCTCATTCCGTGTTTATCATCAAACTGTTGTTCTTCTTGTGGACCAGTGGACCCTTGCGCATAACTATACACGGGTAATTGCCGAGATTCAATGTCATCAATCACTTTCCATGCATATTCAATTTCATCAAATCTGACGGAAATGGATTGCTCTCCGCGCATAACTTCTTCAAGCAATACTTCGTATGCTTCAGGCGTCTGAACCCCCTGCACACAACTATGGCAAAATTCCATTTTAACGGGCTCTACTTGATCGGTAGAGCCGACAATTTTTGCATTTAAGGTAAGAGAAAATATCGCTTCCGGAGCAATTTGCAGAGTTAACCAATTAGAATCAGTTGGACATCCGCGCATTAATAAACAATCAACTTGTTTAAATTTGATATGAATCACCGTTTCTTTTTTATCAAGCTTTTTACCTGTTTTTAAATAAAAAGGAACGCCTTTCCAGCGGGGTGTCTCTACTGCAAGCTTGAGTGATGCGTAAGTATCAGTGCGTGAGTTTTCACTCACGCTTTTTTCGGATAAATAACCATTATATTGGCCAAGAATACCGTCTATAAATCTCACTTTTTCAAGAACTTTTACGCGCTCTGCACGAATATAATCGCCCGTTAATTTTTCTGGTGATTCCATGCAGATTAATGCAAGCATTTCAAGCATATGATTTTGTACCACATCGCGAAGTGCACCATATGCATCATAATAAGCACCTCTACCTTCCATGCCCACGCTTTCACTTAAAACAATCTGTACTTGATCGATATATCTGTTTGACCACAATGGTTCCAGCACACAGTTAGTAAAACGAATCATAGCAATATTGCTGACAACTTCTTTGGTCAAATAGTGATCAATACGATAGACTTGTGTTTCATTGATCGTATTTTTAATGCATTCATTAATTTCTCGAGCTGATTTTAAATCGTGACCAAATGGTTTTTCATAGACAATTCTGTGCCAGATAGGATCTTTTTCTTCTTTGCGCTGCAACAAACCTGCTTGCGCGCTGTTGTGCGTGATGGGGCAAAAAAATGATGCACTCGTTGCTAAATAAAAAAGACGATTGCCAGCAATACCTTGTTTACGCTCGCATTCTTGCACAAAATTATTGAGTGATTTGTAATCAGCATCGGCAGTAAAATTAATTTTTTTATAAAAACTATTACTGCGCAATGTTTGCCATATCGCCTCGTCACCCTTTTCCACAAAAGGTTGTGCAGCATTAATCATCTGTTCTGCAGTCACTTCCTCAAACGCTGCACCAACAATAATAAAATTTTCTAATTTCTTATGTGCTATAAAACGATAGAGCGCGGGAATGATTTTGCGTTTACTTAAATCCCCCGTCGCTCCAAAAAGAATAATGGTGATATTTTTCATAGTGTTGTCCATTTTTCAAACATGCGAGTCACTGAACGCTCATTGGTCGGCAAATTTTCTTTATTTTTATCAATCCATGCAAGAGTGTGAGATTCTTCACTCACCACAAAATCTTCATCTCCCTCAACTTGTAGCAAAAAGCGCACATCGTAATGATAATGCGCTTTTTCTTTTTTAGTTTCAGGAATCAGATGCACATCAATATCAAAAATAGCATGTTGCATGGGTCTAATCTTCATAATTCCTGATTCTTCTTGCGCTTCTTTGATCGCCACCGCAAGAGGATCAGTATCTCCATCACAATGGCCGCCCAGCTGCACCCACATATCTAACTTTTTATGATGAGTTAACAACGCTTTGGTATTATCTTTGTTTACTAACCATGCTGATGCAGTAATGTGGCCAACTTCAAGTGAGCGCTCAAATGCATTAGTTGGATATTGTGATAAAAATTCAAGAATGGTTTTTTTATATTCTTGTTCGGCACTATCATCGGGATGATAGGCTGTTAATAATTGAAGTAATGATAGTTTTTCTTGATTCATGAACAATCCTATAATTTTTTATAATTAATGAATTCATATCATTTTTAAAGCAATTATAACATAAGTTAACTTCAGTTGGTAAGATTACTCCTTTTTCAACCCCATACAATTTGACATTATTTATAAATAATATACTATTTAAAGAAAAACATATTCGAAAAACTTATTACAAAGAAAATTTATGACTAAGCAATTCTGCCTCTTAATTATATTATTTACGGTGAACCATTCTGTTTACGGAATGGATATAAAATTATTTAAAGAATTACGTGAACGAAGAGTAGAAGAAGTATTAACTCAATATAATAACTCAATAACAATCGCTACATTGGAAATGTCTAATCTTCCTGACATACAAGAATTTTTGAGTAAATCATTTTCTCCTGCCACAGTAACTCACCTACGAAAAGAACAAAAAAAAGTCTACAAGGCTTACACAGCTGCAGGCATATTATTACGAAAAAATTCTCAGGCCTTGCGAGAAATCGCTCCCTCTCAAGATCATCTTATGTCTCCAAGAAAAAAAGATAATAACGATTAAAAATTTCTGTCACAAACTTCCAACCGCTAAAAAATTTGATAAAGCGAATGTTAATCGCGTTCCCAATATGCGCTGTATCCCTGATCCCAAAGTAAATGCCCTATACGGTGATAATTGTTGATCAAATTCCGTATTATTATTGATAATGCGATCAGCGCAATGCAAAGCAAGCGCTGCAGCAAAAGGTAATCCGCATGCTCCTGCAATATAATATACCGAGGGCATTTTTTCATCAAAACCGGCCACCGGAAATACATCTTTACTGATTCCAATAAGTCCCGGCCAGATATATTCAAATTCAACCGCAACTGAAGGGAATTTGGTGCGACAATAATTCATAAGTTTTTTTGCAATACGTTCGTTATTGTGTGATTCATTTTTTGCATAGGTATAAAAAACGTCAGAACCGCCCATCATCAAACGATTATCACCCGTTAACCGAAAATATTGATACACCATATCTGTATCCCATACCATAAATGGTTGTGCTGGAAAAATCTGTTTTACTTGGTCATCTGAAAGCGGAGATGACAACATCAAAAATGTTTGCACATGATATATTTTATTCCACAGAATAGCTGCTGCTGGTTCAAACCGATCAGTACACACAATAATAGTATCTGCCGTGATTGTTGCCTGCGGTGTTATCACCTTTTTTTCTTGAATATCTATTGCAGGAGTTTCTTCATAAATCTGCACGTCCTGTTTTTGCAATGCTTGTTTCATGCCAAAGCAGTATTTATAGCCCTGAATACCAAACGTACCGCCATATGATATACCACCCGCATAATCATCAGAACCGATTACAGAGCGTACTTGCGCGCGATCATATAAAGTACTGGGATAACCTGATTCCTGACGTTTTTTATATTCTTTTTCTATATCGTTTTTAAATGCGCGTGCGGTGTTTGCAACAACCAATGTATCTTGCACTTGATAATCGCAGTCGATATCATACTTTTTAATGTTATCCGCAATAACATCAACACCAGAACCGATCAGCTTCCAGATTTTATTGCCTATTTGCGCGCCGAACATATGTTCAAGTTCAAATAATGATAATTCAGAATCTGGCGTTATAAAACCAGAACTTTTGCCTGATGCTCCTGCACCACAATAATTTTTTTCAATCAAAATAACCTTACAACCTTTTTCTGCAAATGCTTGCGCTGCAGTTAAACCCGCCATTCCACCACCAACAACAAGAACTTCTGTTGAAATATCATTTGTTAAGGGAGTGATTTCCACTGGATTATTGAGATACCAAAAAACCTGATCTTGTGGGTACAGTTGCATATTCAATCTCCTTTTTATAGCAAAAAGCATATACGCCTTCTTATGTTAGTTACCATAGTAAACAGATATACTATCGTAAAAAAAGGCTCTTTAATGAATATATTCCACACTTCTCTTATTTTTTTGTGCAGTATTGCACTCTTACTGAACTGCACACCCACCCAATTATCATTCACGCCGCCATTCACCGTAACGGGACTTGCAACAAAAACAACTTTTTTTGTACAAGATGCCGTTGGACGTCAATTTGTTTTAAAGTATCATCCGCGGGGTCCTAAAAGAGCAATTCATGATACATTAGGTGCATATGTCGGAAAATCAATCGGTTTGCATATCAATGAAGTAGAAATATTTTCTCCTCATCATCCCTTTAATCAGCTTTTTAATGATATCAATCCTCTGGAGCCATCACAATTTCGTGTAACCACGTTGCATACACGTGTTCCTGGCACATCAGTTAAAAGCATCAAAAAAATAAATAATGAAATTTGTATAAAACGAGGATTGTGCAAAGAAAAACATCTGGAGAGCTTAACAAAATATATGCAGCTGTGCGATATGGTTGCATTTGATATATTTATTGAAAATACTGATCGACACAACCGCAATCTTTTTATTGATGTAATTACTGGAGAATTTTATGCAATTGATATGGATCACGGTTTTAAATCTGCTCTTGCTTTAGTTAATATAGCCCGTGATTACGATTTTGATACGCTCGCTGTTCGTGTTTATGAATTTGTAAAAATGTTGCAAAAACAAAAATTATCTTCTCAGGAAATTAAAGTACTTAAACGTATACACCATACTTTACAGCGACTTGTTGATCTCTATCCACCAGCAATCTTATTTGACGAATGGATGGCAATTGCTCAAAAAGGTGATGTTGTGTATAGTCCGCGTGAGCAAAAAAAGATAAAAAAATATCTTGAATACAATGCACAGGAAGTGTGTCGTCTAATTTCTTTACTTGATACGTTTTTTTAGTCTATCTCAAACAAATATCAGTTACTGAAATTCGCCCCGTTCCACCGTTTGCCAGTTCCATCTTAACCGTATTTTCCCGCTTTTTGTCCCACTTTGCTGATATTATCGGATAAGAAAAAGGATGATAATTCTGCTTTGCGCCGGTCTTTGTATTCACTAATTTAATAAAAGATCCATGGTGCTCTATGGTAAATGATGTATTTTTTACCGGAACTTGCATACCCATCAACATGCTACCCGAAATACAGCAGACTAATAGAAACACTTTGTTCAAAACCTTCGACATTGTCGACATCCTCGGGTTAGAAAATTTATTTTTTATTTTATTTCTATAAATTTTACGTTGCCATCACATTGTTGTATTTTCAGACTATTAAATTGCCATTCCACTGAATGCACGCTTCCTTGAATATCAATAAATTTTTCTAAACCAGATTGCAATGGCTTCCACACCAAAATGTGAGAATTCTTTGCAGGAGCCAGGTAGCTTTCATTTATTGATAAAGTATATTTTGGATGATCACCTACAATAGCTACACGATGGCAACCCGGATTGTTGCAAAGCGATTTTTTCTCACTTGCAATCAATGTGCTCCCCGTAAAAGAAATTACTAATAAAAACATTTTAACAATATTGCCGAACATGAACGCATCCTCATATGCAAAAAAATAACTACAATAGAACTATTGTAGTTATCATACCTGATCAAGAAAAGAATGTATATTACTTTGCCGCTATTTTGTTTGATCCTATTTCAAGCATACCATTCTTACCATCACAAAAAGTTACCCACAAAACATCGCCACCGTGAACCTTATCCCATTGTACTGAATGTATTGGTGGTGTAAATGGACTAGCCGATTCCATCTTTTGTTTTCCTTTGAAAAAAACCAAAACTGAAGAGATAGTTGCTCCTGCCATAGGCCAATCCATCGGCTGAGTCACCATTAAATCATACTTTGCATGATCATTTAAAACGAGGGGAACATGCTGTCCCGGAGTGTCGCAAAATTGCTTTGCGACAATTGCTGCGGCAAAGTGTTGCGGTAGCAACTCACACGGATGTGCGGTCTTTTCCCCCGCCACAACCATGCCACTTACCAAACTACTAACCATTAACAACATTTTTTTATTGATACTCTTCACCATAACAAACTCCTTTATATTAAAAAAAATAACCGCGACTCTATAAATCGCGGTTATCGTACATAACAAGATAAAAAATGTCTATTGTTTTTAGGTCTTCATCAAGCCACCGGCACCTGATAAGCTGCCCAGAACATACTTCACGTCATCATCACCAAATCGCATACCAATACCCACAAACGCGTTCGCATTCTGTTTACTGATAAAGTCATCAGCACCGAAGGTGAAATACAGATTGCGCATTAAGAACATGCGGTTCAACCATTTCAGATGCGGACGTTTATCTTGATGGAACTTTGTTGGACCCCGGCGATTAAAGCCACGGAAATCAAACCCTTCAAACGTTGTCACCCAACGGAATCTATCTGTCTTAAATCTAAATTCATAATCAGCACCAAGACCCGCAAAGCCATCAATCATTCCCACACGCAAAGCAACATCCCCAAATATTTTACCAAATTGGAATCCTAAACGAATGCTATTGCGATCAAACCATAATTTCTGTTGGCGATACACTGGTTTTAATTTCTCTTCAGAGACCAACGTGTTTTCATAGAAGTTATCTGAAAGCAATTGTGGCCGTGCATCAGCTGCAGCTGGTGGATTGAATTGTTTTGCCGGATCGATAAAATCTAAATTATCATTTGTGTACACATATTCTTTATCTCTGCGATATGCAAAGCCGTGTTCAGAACTTGCTATTTGCACCACATAGAAATGTTCTTCATTGGGGTGAATACGAATATCTAAATATCCTTTTGAATCTTCATAGCGGTAATTTTCCGCCGGACGGTGCATTGATTCAAAATGCGTATCAAACGTTATTTGTAAACGATCAAGTTTGCTGACATAATTTTTAAATCCTGAAACTGCAACCTTCAAATCGCGATATGTCTCATCTTCATTAACCAGTTTGCCCAACAGGCCTTTTCCTTCATCAATTTTTTCTGCGACAGAATTGACGCTACGCAATCCATCGCGCGCTTGCGCGGCCGCTTCTTCAAGCACCTCGGTGGTTGTTTCTACGCGTGTTGCTATGCGTCCAAAATCACGATCAAAAACGTTAGATATTTTCTCAATACTCTCTTGGAACGATGGAAACACATGATTTTCTAATCTATCAGATAAAGTACGTACGTTGGTACCAATTTCTAAGAAGGCATCAATATGTTCTTCATTACGAGCAAATGATCGCTCAACAATATTGGTAACAGTCGAGAATTTTTCTGCTGCATTTTCTAGATTGGTGATAAATGATTTAATCTGATCAGCACCCTCTGGACCAGAAAGCGCATCACGTAATGATTCAGTTACTTCGCGCACGTTTCCTGCAATTACCTTCACTTCACGGAACAGATCATCCAAATCCACGGGATCCACGCTTGATTTTTGTAACGAATCACCTGGACTCAATTGTTTTAATAATGAATCACCGGGAACCATATCTACATATTTTGGTCCAAGTAAACCATCTTGTCGCACCACTGCACATGCATTTTGGTACAAAGGATAAGCAGCTGAAACCATAACAATGGCTTCAGCGCGTGCTTCCATTTTTGAATCGGAGCCGGGAAGAAGTTTAATTTCTTCAACCCACCCAACTTTTACGCCGGCAATTTTTACCGCAGCTTTTCTTGATAATCCGGAGATGTCATGAAAATACAAAACGTATTGTGTGTATTCTGCGCGATCAAAGCGAAATGCTCCAATTTTAAAGCCCATGTACCCAAATATGGCAAGGGCTACTAAAACAAAGATTCCAACACGCGTCTCTATTTTACCTTGCAAAATATATTCCTTTTTAGCCCTATGCTCTTACCCCATAGTTTGATCTCAATTTTCTTCCTTGGGGTCCCCGATATGCACTATGGGGCTATTTATATCCAATATAATTTTTTTATTACTACGTCATATTCATCATTTTCACCTTGAGCATGCTTATTTCTTTCTAAAATAGCATACACAATTTGTGTCACTTCACCCACTTTTCCATGAACAAGAACAGAGAAGAAATGTGGATCAAAAGTTGTACTCAGCTTTGAGTCTATATTTTTAGGCAAAGTCCGCAACTCTTTCCCGTATACTGGCATCAAAATAGTTTGCCAATCATTACTCCAATTAGACTTTGTTTTAAAATTTTTTGCCCAACCTTCAACTTGCTCTTTTCTTTTTTTTATATCATCAACTTCAACTCGTGGCAATCCAAATAACGCATTCATTGAATCTGAGAATAACCACGGCTCAAGTTTATCCGAACTGGACCATACCGTAAAAATATCTGTTAAATAAATAGTATCGTGTTTTTTTGTTGTTGGTGGTTGATAAAACAAACTATCTTTAAAAAAATTAAATTCTTTTTTGGTGATCAATTCTGTTGCATCGTTGAAAGGAAACTTTGCTTCTTTTACTATCTTTTCAAATGCGGGAAATAAATCTCCGCTTTTGCTCACTTTTTCAATAGATTTGCATATTTCTTGCATCAATACTTTCCAGCCTGATTGTTCGCTTCCGCGAAATGTATTTTTTTTAAAATCGATCATGCGATTTAAATTTATCTTTCCTTCTTCACACACTAAACAAATACTGATACGACCATCGACGCCATCAACTTCCTCTTTAAGATCAAAATGTTGCCAACGATTAAGTGTTGGCAGTATCCGAATTAAAAAATTTTTTTCGGGGTTGTCAGCAGGTTTACCTTCTTTACCTTCAACATTCCCCTTTGCAGCATTTGCTGCATCCGCCGTAGCCTTGGCGGAGGAGGACGACAATTGCGCGATTGCAATTTGTATGCCACTGACTGCTAACATTTTAGCTTTTTCGCGCTCTACTGCCATCTTTGCAAAAGGTAAGTAATAAGAACCACGATGACCGATATAGGTCACGATCACCATCAAGGCTCCGATGATAAGAAGCGCAAAAATCATGATGTAACCCGGGCGAGCACTCATTTTTCTCATACGTATCACATCTGCTTAAGAATTTTTGTTAAATTACCCAAAGTCGTAGATAACGTTTCAATCAGTGCAACCTCTTGGCCTTGCTGACCACCCTGTTGCTGTTGTTTTTGACCAGACTTGTCCGCCGTAGCCTTGCCGTGTCCTTCGTAGCCTGTTGGCGAAGTAGGAGCGGAGGAGGATTCGTCTTTTTTCGGTTGTTCTGGTTGTTTTTTTTCTTCTTTTTTGGGCGGTGAAAAATCAGTTGGAATTTCAAAACTCATTACAAACTCTTTATCTCGTTTATCTTGCTTATCCCACAACGTAATTTTGAACTCAACGCGATAAGGAATACGCGGAAATTCTTGTTTTTTATCTTTACCTGCTTCACCCGATGTCTCTTTTTTCTGTTCGCTTACCCATTCTGGTATTTCTTTATATTCATATTCAATTTTTGGATTTTTTTCTTTTCCACCAACTTTTTCATCGCCCGCGCCTGCCTTCTTTTCATCAGTCTTTTTTTCAATGCGCGCGATAAATTTCACCGCGCATCTTTTAATGCCACCGATAACTTCATAAGACCTGACATTTTTATATTCTGCGAGATTAAGTTCTTTGCTCTCTTGGCGGAATAATACATATGAATCTTTTCTTTCTGGTTCAGGTCGCAACGTGTATTGCACCCGTACCGCTTTAGGCTTTGCCTCACCCGTATCTTTACTGACAAAAACAACAAGCGGATCATTGGTGATAAAGGTTAAGGTATCAAGCATACCTTCTTTGTTGGTGCTATAAAATATTTTTTCGATGGGCTTTGGCTCTTTTTTCTCAGCACCAGCTTGCCCTTGCTGCGCGTCTTGAGCGTTTTTGGTGGAGTCTTTTTTTTCCGATTTTTTATCTTCTTCTGGGGCTACAGAATCTTTACTATCTTTTTTGAGCTCGGACTGCACGGGAATAAATGCTCCCATTAAATCTTTTTCCAGCTGATTACTCACAATGGCAATACGTTCAGACATATCAATAGTAGTATCAATCGTTGTCTGCGAGCGACTGCCTAAATTAAGTGCAGTCAGAAGAACCCCTGCAACCATGCTTGCTATCATCGTTGCAACAATCAATTCGATTAACATGAAACCCAATCTTGCAATTCCATGCTTTTTATTAACCCATGCTCTTTTCTTTTTAATGGGCACCCAATACGAAATGAAATGAAGGATTGGGTTATAATTCATTGTTTCTTCTGCTCGGGTTTTTTGTACACAAAGGTCACCAACTGTTCTTGTTTTTTTTGTCCGTTATCTTTCCAAGAAACGGTAACTGTTTCCTGGTGCAGACCTTGCAACGATTTGAGAGAGGATTTTTGATTAACTTCTTTAGAGAGAGAATAGGCAAGTTGTGCATCAAAATCAATTTCACTTTTTTCAAGAGAGAAGGTTTGTGCATCTGGTTCTTGTTTTTGGCGAGCTTCGAACAACAAATTTTTAGCAAGCACAATAATATCAAATGCGTGGGAAGAAATATCAACACGCTTCATTATCGCCTCTTGCATAAGAAACAAAGGAGATAGCACGCATGCGGTAATCATCATTGAAAGTAAAACTTCAATGAGGGTAAATCCATTTTTATGGTTTCTGGAATGTATCATATACTTTAAATTGTGCGCTAAAAGGATTGAGTACTAACCCCACCGGGCGCGACTTATTATCTTGCGTATCTTTGGTATCATTGAAATTAATTACCACATTTTGCGCCATACCATCAGGAACAATATAAAACCAGGCTGACTTGGTTTCACTGCGTCCAAACTTGCTCATCATATCATGGCCTTCAATAAAAAATTGCTTGATCAGAATTTGGTCAGGTATGGGGCACGTGGTATCTTCCACCGCATTCGTTATTGGCTTAAATGCACTTTCTCCTGATTTATCTTTTTCACCAGAATCAGCCATCAAAGTAATCAATTGCTTTCCAATATCAACATTGATGCGATGCACTTTATGCGTTGATAATGCTTGCTGCCAACCAAATTGCACCAAAGTATTGAACCGCGCTATAAACGCTTCTCGTTCATAGCGCGGTGTTGTTCGCTGAAAATTAGGCACAATCATAGAACTTAAAAGACCAATAATCAAAACTACTATTAGTATTTCTAGTAAAGAAAACCCACTTTGCCTTGTACAACGCATCGTACTTTTAATCTTCATCCCACACACTGATATATCCTTCTTTGTGCCCCTTACCCTCAGGACCATAAGATAAGAGCTCATAAGGATGCTTTGCACCTTCTTGATTCAATTTATAGTGATATTTTGTTCCCCATGGATCTTCGGGAAGTTTTTCTTTATCAAGATATGGTCCCTGCCATCTTTTCGCTGCACGTTCATCGTTTTTCGGCTTATTAATAAGATCATTTAATTTTGCAGGATATGTTCCAACGTTTAATTTATACGTGGCGATTGCATTTTTAAAGGCTTTCAACTCAGATTTCGCTCCTGTTTTTTGCGAATTTTCCAATATTTGAAAAACTTTAGGCCCAACCAATCCCATAACAAGTCCCAATATCATCACCGCAATCATAATTTCCAGCAAAGAAAAACCTGATCGAGCGTGTTTATTTATGCACTTATCGTCATATGACAGAGCTGCCATAGAAACTCCTTTGTTAAATAATTGTTATCCAATATTTTCAAGCTGTGCCATCATTGGCAACGCAATCGCAAGAACAATGAATCCAACGATAACGGCCATCACCAATAACATTATGGGCGAAATAAGCCCCGTTAATGTATCAATGAGTTCAACATAATCTTTTTCATAGGTCTCAGCAACGGTCAACAGCATCTTATCAAGTTGTCCTGTTTGCTCACCCGTTTTAATCAAATAAATAGCAATGGGTGGAAACATTTTGGTTTGTTGCAAATACTCTGCAATTTTACCTTCTTTAACAATATTATCGCGCGCCACTCTTAATGCATCGGCAAGTATGCGGTTATCAATAACATTCACCACAATATCAAGCGCTTCAGCAAGATTCACGCCACCTTCAAGCAACAATCCGAGCGTGTAACTGAACTGCACTACCGCATTCATTTGCGAAAGATTTTTGATCAGAGGAAGTTTCAATTTTAATTGATCATACTGACGAGCGCCCACCCTGCTTGATTTCCACAACGTAAAAAGCGATACCAAAACAATGCAACAACCGATAATAAGAAAGAAGTGATTGACCATAAAATCAGAGGTGGCCATAATAAACGCGGTCGGGCCCGGTAGCTCTTTTTTTTGCGATGCAAAGTTTTTAGCTAAATTGGGTACTACTTTGATGATCAAAACAAGAATTACGCCAATAGCAACAACAAGCTGAATAATTGGTTGTTGCATTGCGCCTTTTACTTTGGAAGAAATTGCTTGACGGCGCTCCAGGAACATGGTTAAACGCTCAAGAATTACGTCTAACTTACCGGTAGATTCACCAGCACGCACCAACTGTATATATAAATTTTCAAATACTTTGGGATATTTTGCTAAGGCATCTGCAAGTGATGTTCCTTCTTTAACATCATCTTTAATGCGCACTAACATGTTTTTTACCCCGCCTTCAAACTGCTCAATCAGCAATTCAATGGCTTGTAAAATAGGAACACCGGATTTGAGTAAGATGGCAAGTTGTTTGGTAAAAAGAATTTTATCTTTAGGCGTTACTTTTTTTTCCAATAACCGTGCAAAAAAACCACCGGTAGAAATTCCACCGGTCAATTCAATACGGGAAAGATAAAGGCCCTGACGCACCAATTGTTCTTTTAAAGCTTCAGCTGATGGAGCATCCACGGTGCCAGAGACTTTTTTGCCATCTTTGGAAAATGCTTCATATGAATATAACGCCATAAAAAAATCCCTTAATCTCTATCTTTTCATTATCCAATTAATTATCTTTGTGATACCATAAAATTGAAGTACGTTTAACTATTATTTAAATGGAGTTTACCACTATGATACGTCATTTTATTACGCTGTCGGCACTGTGTGTTCTTTCCATTCATAGTATAAATGCATACGCTTTACAAGAAAAAGATGAAGCTCTGCATAATCAAAACGATCTTATCTTATCGTTGCAAAAAGAAATGAGAAGTCCACGCTTTGCACGAGAAATCTTACCAAATGATTTCTCAGCGCTTCTTCAGTTTACCACATTTGGCTCAAATACCAATCAACCGCCGGCATATCTGCAATCGGTAATCAAACTGTTTTCTAATACTTTAAAAAAATCCCACTATGCAAATGCTGCTGCTTTTTCAGAATTATTGGAAGATTTTCCACGCCACGTGGCTCCTTATTTTACACTGCCATCATCACGCGCTTATATCACCAATTCAGCACTCTATGATGCAACCTTTGTTGATCGCTTTAATGCTACCGTGAACAACATGTTGTATGCACAATTCAGCACAGAATATGAATCATTCAGACGCGATCCAAATGCATTCTTGCAAAGCATTAGTACTACTATTGTTACTCTTGCTCAAGAAGAACTGGCACAAGAGCAATTGCGTCAAAGCATTATCAGATTTTGTGATACCGCACTTAGCAAACTTATCTGGGATGGTGCCACCTATGAAAGAACATGGCATATCACCAAAAAAATTGCAGATCAGCTTGCAACACTGCTTGAATATAATATTCTTGATGATGCCAATGATTTAGACGATCTTTATTGGACACTTTTGAGCCGTTATTGCTATTTTATAGAACTAGTTGCAACTGATATGCCTGAATCATTTTACACAGAGCTTAGAGGCGATTTACGCGCAAACAGCAGTGTTCTTTTTGCATTGAAAGAACAAGATTACAATATTGAGCCAAAATTATCATACATGCAACGCACATTAGTAGAAGCTGAAACAACTGCATATCGGTATAGAGCCGGTTTGCCACAATAACAAAAAAATACGTTCTTCTTAAAAAAAGAGAGTTTTCGTCATGGCTCAGCAAGCGCAAGAACCTCCACAAAAGCCACAGATCGTAATCTCCACTCAGGGACTCGATGGGACTATGGAGCAGTTACGAAAAGAACTTAATATTAGTAGACTTCTTAACGGGCAAATGGCATTAGAGAAAATAGACCAAGTACTTCTTACCATAGAAAGCATACTTGCTACCCAAGAACAACTTGGAGGGCGTGTATCGGCCTTAGAACAACAAATAAAAGAAAAAGAAGAACGCAAAGAACAAATCCTCAGCGAACGGAAACAACTAGGGCCTCAACCAATCCCTCAAAACCTAAAAAAAACTAAAAACGTTAATTTCGCTATTCCCGCTACAAAAGAAAATACCACAATAAGTGCCAATAGAAATCAATCAAAAATATCTTTCAAATTAATAGCCACCGGCTTGATAACCGCATTAGCATGGTGGCTATGGATACATACTCATCAAAAATAGAGAAACTTGGAGAGAAAATAAGAAGGAGTAATCATATGTATGCACACGATCATACCCCGCCCACAGAGCTAACAACACAAATAACATCCGTTGGTTCCGACTCTCAGAGTGATGATGTGATAACATCCTTTGGCAGCCCTTCCTCAGAACAAGAAAATTTCCTGCAAGTTTCACAAGAACTTCTGCACATAATCCAACACAATAGCAAACAAGCTGAGCTTTTCAATACGCAACAAAAAAAAATGGGTACCGAGTTGGGCGATTTAAGAACACAGCTCATTGCCGTACAAAAAGAACATCAAAATATATTAAAAAGACTTAAGGCGAATGAAGAACTCGCTGGATTACTGAACGAAGAGCAACAATGGTTTGATACAACTCTTAAAAAACTTCAAGAAACAGCGCAATCTCAGCAGTCTATGACATCAGAAATTCCTCACCGAAACAACTCCAAAGTATCTCAATTGAAAAAAAAATTTTCTGGTGAAAATGTCTTTCCAACCGCTCCCATATTACGTGATCCTGGTATAGCTCAAGAACTCGATGAAATCCAACGTTTAAATGTTTTAGGAAATCCTGAAAACGATGCTAAATCAAATCCAGATTTTACCCCACCGCAACATCTTACAGAAACAACAAACAAACTCAGTCATCTGCAAGAACAGATGATGCAAATGGCTAAGCAAATAAGTGAATTAAGTGAAAAAGCAAGAACCTATGAAGAACAGAATAAAAATCTTGATCCAGACCAATTCATTCAAAAAAAACTCTCTTGTTTGGGATTAAGTAATTTTTCAGAACTTTTGACTTCTCAGAAAGAAACGGAAGAAAGAAATCAAAAAAAGATTGCAGGGCTTGAACGAACCGTTTTTTTGCAATGGATTGGTGGTAGTATCATTACTCTTTTATTGTGGCTACAGATACATAGAAAGTAATTTTTATTACAATCCAGAATCATGCGCTGCTTGTAGATAAGCATCAAGTGTATATTCAACAGCTTCAATGATTATTTGATAAAATTCAGTCATATCTTCTGTCTTACGCGCTTGTTCTATGGCCGCCATATATTCAGGTCGCTTTTCTTTTTTGATAATTGCTAACGGATAACCATGCTGCAGTAACAACAAATTCATTAACAATCGTGCTGTTCTTCCGTTGCCATCTACAAATGGATGAATCGTAACCAATTTATAATGCGCAAGCGCTGCCACAATCACCGGATGATCTGCTGCAGTTTGCAACCACGTCATAAAATCAACCATTAAGAAAGGCACTTTTACGGGATTTGGGAACACCGTTGGAGAGCCCATAACACGTACCATGACATCCCTAAAAACTCCTGCATGAATATCATCAATTTTTTGCAATACTATTTTGTGTATAGCTAAAATATCATCTAGCGCTAAGTCACTTTGCTTTTTTTGTGCTAGACCTCTGATAAAATTAATTGCTTCAGCATGACAAATTGCTTCAAGATGCTCACGGACTGTTTTTCCACCAATAGTAATGCCTTTTTCAACCACTATTGCAGTTTCACTCATTGAAAGCGTATTGCCTTCAATAGCATTGGAAGTATACGTAAATTCTATTGCAAACCATTCCGCGAGGTTGTTTACTAAGGCCGGCGGCAAGGGACGCAAAGCATCTAATTTTTTCTTTTTTTCATCTATACGATTAAGTGCTTGAGTAATGGTTACCATGAGTTATATCTTTCGCATTGAACATCTTCATTATTTCTTAAGTATACTTAATTACACTTACAAAAAGAACCCATTTTTTGTATAGTATATTTATGTTTATACGTGTCAGACTTTTAAATGGATTGCCGGAACCGCTATGGTATAGCGTACCAGAAAATTACACACAATCTCTTACGGGATTGATTGTGCAGGTACCGCTGCGCGATCGCATCATCCCCGCGCTCGTTATCGATGAACAAAAAGCAAAGCCATATAATATTGCATTTGAACTAAAACCCATTCACGCCATTGAACAATTACCGGAAGATCCTCATTATCTTCCTTTTTTGCAAAAGCTTGGCAATTACTACCAAATTGAATCACTCCATTTTATTAAACGTATTCACCATTTTTTGATTGATAAAAAACAAGAAGAATTGGTTGCGCTCGAGCAAAAAATTCATTCAACAGAAAGTTCGGTAATACTCACTGATGAACAAAAAAAAGTGTGTGATTTCATTATTCCCACCATTGGCAAAAATGTTTATACACCGGTGGTTTTGCATGGCGTTACCGGATCGGGAAAAACAGAAGTATATAAACAGATTTTTTTAGATGCGCTGAGCAAAAACAAAACAAGTTTGTTATTACTGCCGGAAGTGACGCTTGCAATTGCATTTGAAAACCGCTTAAAAGCGGAACTGCCTGATACGCCTATTTATAGCTTCCATTCAGGCAAAACCCCTAAAGAAAAAAATGCGGTGTGGAACAATCTGCGCACTCAAACACCCATGATTTTAATTGGCGTGCATTTACCCGTATTGCTGCCCATTCCAAATTTAGGTGTCATAGTTGTTGATGAAGAGCATGAAGTTGGCTATCAAGAAAAAAAACATCCCAAAATAAATAGCAAAGAAGCTGCACTCATGCGTGCGCAGCAAGCAGGTATTCCTATTTTACTGGGGTCTGCAACACCATCAATCAGCACGCTTTACAATGTCAAAACAAAGCGCTGGGCATTTTTTCAACTGAAAAAAAGATTTTCAGGCGTGCTACCTGCCGTGAGCGTAGTCTCGTTAAAAGAAGATCGAAATAGAAGAGAATTCTGGATAACAAAAGAATTGAACTCCGCCATTACTGATCGTTTGCAAAAACGCGAACAAACGATTATTTTTCTTAACCGCCGTGGAGTCAGTTTTTTTGTGCAATGTAAAAATTGTACTTTCATCTTTTCTTGCTCAACATGTTCAGTAAGCTTGACGCTGCATGAAGATGAGCGCCTCATATGCCACTATTGTGGCACCTCAATGGCCCTACCCTATGCATGCTCCTCTTGCAAAGCAAGTGCTGATAATTTTTTAAAAAAAGGAATTGGCACCCAAAAAGTAGTAACCATTTTGCAAAAAATGTTCCCACAAGCAACTATTGCACGCGCCGATTTGGATACCACCACGAAAAAGAAAGTCTGGCAACAAACAATTGCCGATATGACTGATGGCAAGATTGATATTCTCGTAGGTACGCAAACAATCACCAAAGGTTTTCATTTCCCAAATGTTACACTGGTGGGTGTTTTATGGGCCGATTTGCAATTGAGTTTTCCCGTGTATAACGCAGCAGAAACCGCGTTACAACAATTGATCCAAGTTGCAGGCCGCGCCGGCCGACATCACATACCAGGCACTGTTATTATTCAAACAATGGCAGATCATGAACTATTCAACCACTTAAATGAAATCGATTACCTCCAGTTTTATGCAACAGAAATGGCGATGCGTGAAGAACTTGGCTATCCTCCTGCTGGCCGCTTTGCAGAATTAGAGATTAAACACGTTGACGAAAGAAAATTAGAACAAGACACCTATTACGTAATAGATTCTTTGCATGCCTATGCAAAAAAAATAAATTTGAATGTCACCATTTTAGGACCAGCTAAACCACCCGTTTCTAAAATTAAATCAGTACATAGCAGGAAAATTTATATCAAAGGTAAAGACTTTTCACAGATTGCGCTACTGTGTAATGCGCTTACAAAGAAGAAATATTCTAGCTCTATTTATTTTACGCCTAACCCGTTATAAAAAAAGATTTTAAGAATAACGCCCAACAAAATTGGGCATTATTCTTACTCTTATTCCACAAAAAAATTTCTACGATAATGCAGCAACTCAGCAATTGATTCATGAACATCACTCAATGCACGGTGCCGATCGGATTTTTTAAATTCAATGTTTTTATTCTGCGGATACCACCGTTTTACCAGTTCTTTAATGCTAGTGACATCAACAGTGCGATAATGAAGATAATGAGTAATAGTTGGCATATATTTATCCAAAAAAACACGATCCTGCCAAACAGAATTACCGGCAAGAACGCCGGTATGAATCGAACAATGCTGTTTAATAAAATTAAATGTTTCTTGCTGCGCATGCGCCAATGTTGTTGTTGAGTTGCGCACCGCATCAGTCAATCCCGTTTTTCCGTGGTGATCCTGACACCACTTTCCCATAGCAGCAAGCTTTTCTTCAGGCTGGTGAATAATAAAAGAAGGCCCTTCTGCTATAACATTTAAATTGCCATCGGTAATGACGCATGCAATTTCCAAAATAACATCATTTGCAATGTTCAATCCGCTCATTTCAAGATCAATCCACACGAGATTGCCAACATCATTTTTTGCCACGGAAAATACCTCTATGTAATGAGTTCATGTTCAGATCTTATAAGAGCATACCATTTTTCTGTTTTGACAAAATAAAATTTTACACACTATACTACGATAAAATTTAAAACCATTTGGAGAGAGAAATGAAGTTCCCTATAAAGATATTTATCTTATCGCTTTCATTTTTGAACATGTATGCTTACTCGCCTGATACAATTGAATATGTCACCATCGCAATTCTTGCAAAAGATAAAGCACATACATTACCGATGTACCTTCGCTGCCTGGAAGAACAAACCTGGCCCGCAGAAAACACCTATCTTTATATTCGCACCAATAACAACACTGATAATACAGCACAAGTATTGCGAGATTGGATTGATCGCGTTGGTAACCGTTATGCAAAAATTTATTTTGATGATTCAGATGTTGATGTCAACGTGGAACAATTTGGGCAACATGAATGGAATTACACCCGCTTTAAAGTATTAGGCGATATTCGCCAAGCTTCTGTTGATTGGGCATATGAACATAATTCCCATTACTTTGTTGCCGATTGTGATAACTTAATTTTTCCCGAAACCATTGAAAGCATGTTCCAAACAAATCTGCCAATTGTTGCACCCTTATTACGCTGTTACTCACAAAAATATTATTCCAATTATCATGACATTGTTGATGCAAATGGTTATTACACTCCTTCAGTACTTTATTACGATATACTTGACCAAAAAGTTATGGGAATAATTGAAGTTGATGTTGTTCATTGCACCTATTTTATTCGTCATGAAGTACTGGATAAGATGAGCTATGATGATGAATCTGCTCGTTATGAATATGTCATTTTTAGTGACAATGCACGCAAACACAATATTCCACAATACATCGATAATCGTACTGTGTATGGATATGTTTCATTTGCTGAAAATGATGAAGAATTTAAAGATGAACCCTTTTATATGTATTTTGACTATTAAAAACGTTGTTAACTTCCTTTACCACCATTCCACAAAACGGTACGCTATAGCATGAATCGCTAAGTTGACCCTATCTAACAGGTTTTAATCATGCAGAAATTACGCATTGGCGTCCTGATGGGCGGCAAATCACTTGAAAAAGAAGTCTCTTTCAATTCCGGAAGAACGGTGTGTGATCATATTGATACTACACAATATGATGCAATTCCACTCTTTCACACAAATTTAAAAATATATCTTTTGCCATGGCATTTTTTACACCGTGGCAAAACCACTGATTTTGAACACCGACTTGCACGTGAAGCACAACAAATCGCCTGGGACGACTTGCGACAGCATATCGATTTTATGTATATAGCTGAGCATGGATGTTATGCAGAAGATGGTACGTTACAAGGATTTTTGGAGGTATTGCGCATCCCTTATTTTGGTTCGGGAGTTCTTGCAAGCGCATTGCGCGCAGATAAAAACATTCATAAAATAATACTCAAAAATGCTGGTATTGCAGTCCCTCGTTATATCACCATCGAACCACATGAAATAGATCATTATGAAAAATATCAAACAACTATTTTTCATAAACTTAACACTATAGTTCCAACAGAAACCTATATTGTAAAACCATATAATGAAGGATCAAGCCTGGGTATTTCTGTTGCTGATAAACATAATCTGGAAATGGCTTTAAAAAGAGCCTGCTTTATCGATCCCGATAAAAAAAAGCGAGTGATTGTGGAAGAAAAAATTAATGGCATGGAATTCACCTGCATAGTATTAACCAATAATGTCACGGGAGAATTTTTTGCATTACCACCAACAGAAAGTGTCACTGATCCTGCAATTGGTTTTTTTGATTATGAACAAAAATATATGCCCGGACGTGGTATCAAACGAACTCCTGCGCGCTGCAGCGCAGAAATAACCATCCGCATTCAACAAACATGCATTGCAGTAATGCATGTGCTAGGTTTCACCATCATGAGCCGCATTGATGGATTTGTAACACCAGAAGGAAATATCGTTATCATTGATCCTAATACTTTTTCTGGCATGGCGCCCTCCAGTTATATTTTTAATCAAGCAGCAGAAATTGATATGAGTCCCTCTCAAATTATTAGCCATTTGCTAACGACCGCATTGCAACAATACAACCTCATACCGAAAGAATAAATCTTATGCTCACAGAAAAAATTCGCGTTGCTGTGTTACTCGGTGGCGCGTCAAATGAAAAAGAAACGTCGCTCGATTCTGGTCGCAATGTATTTTATAAACTTGCGCCACACAAATATGATGCAATCGCCCTTTTTGTCAGCAGCAATTTGGAATTATACAAACTTACACAATCACAATTGGTGCGCAATTCTACCGCAGAAATTGTTGAATTATTGCAAGAATCACAAAAAATAAAATGGTCTGATTTACCGACTATTGCTGATTTTGTTTTTAATGCACTGCATGGAGGTGAAGGTGAAAATGGATCAGTGCAAGGTGCATTAGAAATGCTTGGTATGCCCTATAATGGTTCCTCAGTTCTTGCAAGCGCTCTGTGCATGAATAAATATAAAACCAATCAATTGCTTGCAATCAACGGCTTTGATGTACCGAAACATGTGTATTTTAGCCCATCTCCAGTTTCTTACGATGGGCGCCCATTAAAAGATTTATGCAAAGAAATAACGGCTCAGTTGTCGTGGCCCATGATCGTCAAACCTCATGATGATGGCTGCAGCGTAATGGTGCAAAAAGCAAACACGCAAGAAGAACTGATTGCCGCCATAGAAAAGGTATTAGAACAAAAAAACGCTGTTCTTATTGAAGAATGTATTACCGGAATGGAACTCACCGTCGGCGTGATTGGTAATGATGTTGCGCGTGCATTGCCACCAAGTCAAGCAATTAGCGCACACGGCATACTTTCCATTGAAGAAAAATTCTTACCAGGAGCTGGTGAGAACCAAACTCCTGCACCGCTGCCAAAAGAAACATTACGCTTTGTACAAGATGTAATGGAACAGGTGTATACAACGCTACAATGCCGCGGATATGTCAGAATTGATTGCTTCTATCAAAGCGCAGACATAAGCCCTACAGGCAAAGAGCGCGTTGTGATTTTAGAAATAAATACATTACCCGGCCTTACGCCAGCAACGTGCTTGTTCCATCAAGCAGCAGAAATTGGTCTTAAACCAATGGATTTTATCGATCTCATTATTACGCTCGGATTTGAAGAACACAACCCAACCTTTAAACATAAAGACTTGTTTCAATATGCTTCGCTTTTGCAAAAGAACTATCAAGAATTGAATCATTAAACTGCAATAAACAAAAGAATTGCGCAAACAGCTGCAATACTCATAAAATTATCACCGTTATTAAACGGCGATGGGATTTCATATTCACGGCAAGATTTATTTACTTTTTTTGGCAGAACAGATGGTTCTGCCATTTTTTTATCTTGCAGCCATTCTATTGCATAACGAGCTGTTATTTTTTTATCGCCATTTTCATATATAACATGGGTGGCATTGCCATCTTTCACGCGATCGATAAATGATTGCGAAATATGCCGAGGAAACAAACATTTATTCACAAGATCGTTGGTAATGCTGTAAGGAACTGTCTCACATAAATCTTTTTGTAAGCGCACGCAATCATTACCCAACTGATCTTCATATAAAGCAGAAATGACCGGAATATATTTTTCTTTCGGGGAAGAT
Organism: candidate division TM6 bacterium SOIL31; assembly: GCA_001468865.1. Taxonomy (GTDB): domain Bacteria; phylum Babelota; class Babeliae; order Babelales; family Vermiphilaceae; genus SOIL31. The sequence continues at coordinate 38,656 of LDIY01000004.1, read as the reverse complement.
TTAGTCCCCAAGTAAGCACATTTTAATAGATCAGGCATAGGCACTTCATTCCAGACAACGTGCGTATCTGATGCCAGCTGAATACGAACATCTACAATCTGCTCTTGCATTGTCATCAGCGGTATTGAAGAAAAAACTAGTACTAGATTTACTATATGCGATATAATTTTCATAAAAAGTCCTACACTATTGATGTAAAAAATAATAATATTATGATCTGAGATTATCATTATTTGCCAAACAGTCAATGTTGCAAGCGTGATTAATGCATTCTAGGAAACTGATTTATTGCCACGCTTATGATAATAAATGATTTTCACCACTTCTGTCGTAATAAAATAAACAAGCGTAATAGAACAAAGAATGATCATATTATGCAGAGTTGGCTGCTTAAAGAGAAAAATTTGTTGTCCAATATGCGTGAATGGTAACATAACAACCGTACCAACAGCTATGCAGCATAACCCCAGCAATGCTGCTGACGGACGCTGTGCTCGCCAAAATGGCAACGTGGTGCGCAATGAAAAAATTAAAGCAAGCTGCGTGAGCGCACTTGCAATAAACCAACTGGTCTGTAACGTTGCCGCATCCGATCTAAAAAAAACAAATACCAAAAAATCAAACGGCGAACTTATAAGCCCAAACAAAAAGATTACCAATCCTATATCTTTGAGTGAATACTTCAACGATTTTTGCAACTCTGGATAAGCCACTGCATCCGTTGAAATAGCAATCAACGGAAAATCAGTAATTAAATCTAGAAACAATAATTGTAATGGCAACATGGGTAAGTAATTGATCAACAATGATGAAAATACCAATGAATAAAAATTACCCACATTCGATGAAATAGTAATCTTAATATATTTCAACGTATTAATAGTAATCTTTCTGCCTTCTTCAATCCCAAGCACAATATTGAGCAAACTTTTTTGTAATAAAATTACTTCCGCAGTTTCCCGTGCCACCGGCGCTGCATCTTTCACCGCAATACCAACATGAGCAAGTTTTAGAGCTGGCGCATCATTGATGCCATCGCCAATATAACCGACCGAATATTTTCGCTGTAAATACGCAATGATCTGATATTTTTGTTCGGGAGTTACACGCGCAAACACGGTACCATTATACGCAAGAATCATTTTCTCTTTTTCCGTTGCTTTTTCAAAATCTGCACCTAATACAACATTTTCCAATTTATTTTCCAATCCCAATTGTTGAGCGATTGAAAAACAAACATCACGGCTATCACCACTCAATACTTTAATTTGAACGGATAATGCTTGTGCCTTTTTTATTGCAGTCACTGCCGTTTCTTTTAAGGGATCAACAAATGCAATAAGACCGATCGTGTCATACTGCGTATCTTTATTGTTAAATGCATCTTCAGCTGCAGCAGAAGATTCTATTTTTTTAATAGCAACTGCAAGCACCCGATTGCTCTGCGATTCATTTTCTTGCATCCATGCATTTAACGCATCAATTTCTTTCTTATCTATTCCCGAACAATACTTAAGAACATATTCAACTGAACCCTTGGTGATGAGAAAATAACCCTCATCTTTTTTAACGAGCGTAATAGTCCGATGACGCTCATAGGTAAAAGGCAGCGCCTTGACAACAGTGTAATGCGCCGCTTCTTTTTTTTGTTCAGAAGTTAATTGCTGTGCAATTGCAGAATCAAAACTATTAGACATGGTGGTCATATCAGCAGTCAGCGCGCTCAAAAAAAGAATATCCTTCTTATTTACATCATAAACATCTTTCACGCTCAAGGCGTTTTCAGTTAATGTTCCTGTTTTATCAGTACAAAAAACATCAAGACTGCCCAAATCTTCTATGGCTGAAAGGCGTTTTACAATTATTTTATGTTTATGTAACGCCATTGCACCTTTGGTCAAACAAAACGTAATAACAATAGGAAGCGCTGAAGGAATTGCAGTAATTGCAAGCGCTGCACCAAAAAAAAGCATATTCAGCAAAGAAACTTGTTCCGTTTTGATAAACACATTAATAAATATCACCAATATGAGACTCATTAACACGAGAAATAATACAATGCGCGCAATCTGCATAGTGCCATTGGCAAGATTACTTTTGGTAATTGTGTGTGTCGCAAGCGTTGCAATAGAACCCAGTTGCGAATGAATACCAGTTGCAAAAACAACTGCCACACCATCTCCATCCACTACCACCGTTCCTGCAAAACAACAGGTGCGCGCCTTCCATAATTCTTTTATCTGTTCTGAATCTGTTTCATGTGTTTTATTGACCGGCACTGATTCACCACTCAAACTTGCTTCATCGACCATTAGATTATTGCTTTCAATGATACGACAATCTGCCGGAATCACATCTCCCGCTTTGAGCACAACAATATCACCCGGTACAATTGTTGCCACATCAACCATAGTATCAGCACCTGCTCGGCGCACCAGCGTTTTTACTTCTAAATATGATTGCAATAATTCCATTGCTTTATTGCTGTGATACTCTTGATAAAAACCAATTGCGGTATTAACTATCATAATGATAATGAGAATAATACCTTCGGTGTATTGATGAGTAAAAAAATAAAGAGCCGCAATAAAAATAAACATAAAAATAAAAGGATTTTTTATCTGATTAATAAAAATATCCCATGCAGTAGTGATTATTTGATGCAGTTGATTGGGACCATATTGCGCAAGGCGCTGTTGCGCTTCTTGTGGTGAGAGACCTGTGGTGGATGATTTGAGGCCTTCAAAAATTTTTTCTGGTGTAGCATTAGCGTAAAAGGTAAAGTCTTTATTTTCCAATCATTTTCCTATTCTTTTAAATTGTTTTCTTTTTTTTCGTTCGCCCTGAGTGTTTTTTGTTTTCCAAAAAATGTATCGAAGGATAAATTTAAATTTCATTCCACAAAAAAAGGAAATAATTAGCGATACCCTTCGATACATTCTATTTCGCTATGCTCCATAGAACACTCAGGGCGAACGGAAGGGAAAAATTTATATTCTATTTTTTACGCACTTCTTCTATTTTTAAAATAATAATACGTCAACTTAACCCCCTCAGCGATGATCATATTGAACATGATCACGCCAATAAGCCACGGCGCATGTTCCCATTGCGGTGACGTAAACAGAAATACCTTATGCCCAATAGTCGTGAACGGTAAAATCAGCGCCGTTGAAACAACAAATGCTGATAATCCTATCAATAATTTTGATGGTCGATGTGCTCTGAAAAAGAGCATTGGGGCACGGAATAAGAAAATAAAAATAACTTCAGAAATAGTGCTCGTGATAAACCAACTTGTTTGCAAAGTTTCAGGAAAGTGTGAACGGAACACTAAAAATATCGTAATATCTGCAATGAACATAATGGTACCGAATAGCACAATCAAAATAGCAGCATCAGTCATATCATAGGTAACGGGCTTTTCTACTTCTTCCGGACTCACGTTATCAGTAGAAATTGCAATCATCGGCAAATCGGTCAATAAATTTAAAAATAAAAGCTGCATTGGGAGCATGGGAGGATAACTCACCAATAATGATGCAACGGCCAGCGCGTAAAAATGACCAAAACTTGGCGCATTGGTCATCTTGGTATATTTAAGCGTGTTAACAATCGTACGCCGCCCTTCTTCAATACCCAAAATAACGGAACTTAAACTCTTGCGAAGCAAAATAATTTCAGCGGCTTCACGTGCAACAGAGGCCGCATCGTTGACTGCAAAACTGACATGCGCCATTTTGAGCGCCGGCGCATCATTGATCCCATCTCCCATATATCCGACTGAATATTTTTCTTTTAAATGTTTAATAATTTCATATTTTTGTTCTGGGTTAACGCGCGCAAAAATAGAACGGTTATGGGCTAAAAATATTTTTTCTTCTTCGGTTGCTTTTTCAAAGTCAGATCCCAGCACCACATTATTAATATCTTCTTCAAGACCTAACTGTTGTGCGATAGTAAAACAGACATTCTTGCTATCACCACTTAATATTTTAATTTGAATTCCCAAAGACTTTGCTTTTTGCACTGTAGTGAGGGCCGTACTTTTGAGCGGATCTTGAAATGCTATTAAACCAATCGTTTCATAATCGTGATCATCTTGGGCAACGTCATATGTTGCTGCGTTATATGAAGGAATATCCTTTGTTGCCACCGCCAAAATGCGGTTTCCTTTTGATTCTTCTGCATCAATCCACGATTGTATGGTGGATTTTTCTTGCGCATTCAAAAAGGGACATTTTTCAACAACAATTTCAGGAGAACCTTTGATAATAAGTGTGTGTACATCATCTTTGTGCACCAACGCCATGCTTTGGCGGGTCTGTGGCGTAAAAGGAACTTCTTTGAGCAACGTATGTTTTTCAATATGCGCGGCATGCTCAGAAGTTATTTTTTTTTGTAATGCCAGATCAAAACCTTTGATGCTGCTTTCTTTGGTAGCTGATTGCACAGGAGAAGAAAGAACTGCATACATAACGGTGGCATCAGGATCAGCGCCATACACATTATCAACCGTGAGTGCATTTTCAGTCAACGTGCCTGTTTTATCGGTACAAAAAACTTCAATAGATCCTAAATCACCAATTGCCGATAATCGTTTTACAATCACGTTATTTTTTTTCAGTGAGGATGCACCTTGCGATAAACAAAACGTAATTACCATCGGTAAACCTTCAGGGATTGCCGTGATGGTAAGTGCGGCAGCAAAAAGAAAGAAATCAACAAAATTAAGCTCACCCTTGTGCATAATAATGTGAATGAGCGCCATCAGCAGCAAACTAAAAAAAATAAGATAAATGGTGAATTTAGCAATGGAGACAGAACCTTTTTCCAAGCTACTTTTGCTGACAACTTGGTTGGTCAGCGTTGCAAGCGTGCCAAGAGCGGTGTTAGCGCCCGTTCCAATAATAACGCCAACGCCTTTTCCTTGCGTTATTACCGTTCCAGTGAAACCAATGTTTTCAGCTTTATACATATCAGTCACTGTCTCTTTAAGTGCGTCAGCCGTTTTGACAACCGCAACCGATTCTCCCGTCAAACTTGATTCATCAACAGTAAGATTATCAACTTCTATAAAACGACAATCTGCCGGAATAACATCTCCTGCAGATAAAATCATAACATCTCCCGGCACCAACTGGTTGATATCAACGTTTACTTCTTTGCCGTCACGTTTGACGGTGACTTGAGACATCAGACATTTTTTTAATGCTTGCATGGCAGTGTTACTGCGATACTCTTGAAAAAATCCAATACCAACATTAACCGCAATAATCACAAAAATAATAATACATTCGGCCACTTTTCCCGTGACAAGATACGCAATACCAATAACAAAAAAGATGCACATAAAAGGACTGAGTAATTGTCCTTTAAGTACATCCCACCAGGTAATATCCACTTCTTTAATTTCGTTCAAACCATATGTTTGTAAACGACTATTAACATCTTGGTGCGTAAGACCAGTAAGACTTGATTGCACGTCTTGCACAGCATTTTCTACCGATAAAGTGGTATAAAAAGAAAAATTTTTATTTTCCATTTTTTTGATTCCTTTTTTGTGATCAGTCTAAGGAATCTGTCGATGATGATGCAAGGTTTATACAATTTATAAAAATGATGTGCATACAAAGTTATTTGTATTAAACTGTACGCAATTTATGAAAAAAATTATAAGGAGAAACAATGAAAAAAATATATTTAATGATGGTTCTCCTATTTAGTATATCGCAAAAGTCTTATGGCATGATTGCTAAATACCTTATTCTTAATAAAAACCCTCATATTAATGAAATAAAGAAACTCGTCTCCCAAGATCATGATATTAACGCTCCTTATCCTGCTAAAGAATGGAAATCGAAAATTTATGGAGGTTGCACGCCTCTACAAATTGCATGCAAAATATGTTAGTTTCGAGTTATTCATATTTATCCACTACCCCTCAAAAATTTCATTAATCTGTTCTAAATCCTGCCACTTTAGAACAGAAACAAGCGTACGATCTTGACTTTCTGAACCAGTATAAACACAATAACTGCGCCCTGCCTCTTGCCCTGCTAGTTCCGACCAATAATGCAGTTCTTCAAAATAATCTTGGGTAATTGTTTGACCTGATTTGATTTCAATAGGAAAGAGTTTTCCTCCGTGACCAATGATGCAATCAACTTCGTGCCCAATTTTATCTCGCCAGAAATAGCAATGAGGAATGCGACCGCGATTGTACCGCATTTTCATCAATTCAGAAATTATGAATGATTCAAATAATCCACCCCGCAAATAATGCGTTGCAACTTGCTTTACACTTTCAAGCTCCAGCAAATAGCACGCTATACCAGTATCATAGAAATAAAGTTTTGGCGTTTTTACTAAGCGTTTATTGAAGTTTTTAAAATGAGGTTGCAAGAGAAAAATGATATAACTTTGCTCTAAAATAGAAATCCATGCATTAGCAGTGTTAACGCTAACACCACAATCATTTGCTAAAGAACTGACGTTAAGCAACTGTCCAATTCTTCCCGCACATAATTTCATAAATAATTGAAAAGTAGATAAATCTGATACATTTTTAATCTGTCGCACATCACGTTCGATATACGTATTAATATAGTTTGGATACCAATCTACAGGATTGAGGTTATTTGCATACAAGCGGGGATATGCTCCTTGAAAAATCATGCTATTGCTATCTGCAGGCAAAAGGTCTGCTTTTTTGAGCTCCGATAAAGCAAGAGGAAGAAGTGTCAGAATTGCCACGCGTCCTGCAAGCGTTTGCGTAATTGCCTCATTAAGTAAAAAATTTTGCGATCCGGTGATTACAAAAAAACCATGCTTTTTGCTCTTATCAACTTCCGTCTGAATATAAGATAGCAGTCGTGGTGCGTGTTGAATTTCATCAAGAATGATCCCCTGATCATTAGTATGCTGAGCGAAAAATGCCCGCGGATCGGAATTGGCAAGTTCACGAGCATCAAAATCTTCTAATGATACATACCTATAGCTGGGAAATGTCTCTTGAGATAAGGTTGTTTTACCAGATTGGCGAGGTCCTAAAATGGCAATAACTGGAAATTGCTGCGCCATTTGCTTAACTTTAGGTTCCAGATCTCTTTTAATCATAAAAATCCTTTGTTTTTCAATCAAAACCCTTTATTGGACAATTTTACTTTTAAAAAGTTAATTTGTCCAGATTTCATCTTATTTCGATCAGATCGCAATTTTTCATCACGTCCTTTGCAAATTTCTGCCAAAACCCTTCCTTTTCCCACATTTTTATACTTTGTATCCCTAAAAAAATTGTTGCACTATCGTGACAAGCTCCGGCATACTCATACCAATAAAAAAAAGGAGCTTTTTCATGATTAAAAAAGTAGCAGCATTAACGGCTCTTTTCATAGTATTAGGATGTATGCTTATGTCTAATGACTCACTCCGTTCATATAAAAAGAAACGTAATTTTAAAGATACTTCGGAGCCCAAGGGTGATACAAAACACCACAAGGCAGATCCAAACGGCCCTATCTTCGTAATCCAAAAACATGATGCAAGTCATTTACATTATGATTTCCGTCTAGAAATTAATGGAGTACTCAAATCATGGGCCGTTCCTAAAGGTCCTTCAACCAACCCGACTATTAAACGTTTAGCAATGGAAACAGAAGATCATCCTATGGAATATGCAACCTTTGAAGGAGTTATTCCGGAAGGCAATTATGGCGCAGGCCCGGTGATTGTGTGGGATCATGGAACATTTGATAACATTAAAGAAAAAGATGGTAAAAAAATTCCTCTCCAACAATGCTATAAAAACGGACAGATTGAAGTGGATCTGCATGGCGAAAAGCTAAAGGGTGGTTATGCCCTCATTCGCACGCCAATGGATACTGAAGACAAAAAGAAATGGTTGCTTATCAAAATGCGTGATCAATATGCAGATGCGCGCCGCAACCCAGTAAGCAGTCAACCAGAATCAGTGATTTCAGGTAAAACAATTGAAGAACTTACATCCAAAAAAAAACTAAAAAAATGAAGATTTCACCAAAAAAGAATACTAAAAACACGGTTGAAATCACCAATCCTGATAAAGTTTTGTTTGGTAAATCAGGCCTGACTAAACAAGATTTAGTTTCCTATTACCAAGCAATTGCTCCCTTCATGATGCCCTACGTGAAAGATCGTCTTGTTTCTATGCAACGTTTTCCACAGGGAATTCATGGAGAGATTTTCTTCCAGAAAAATGCAGGTGATTATTTCCCTTCCTGGATTACGCGTGTTCCCGTGGCAAAACAAAATGGTGAAACGGTAGATTACGTGGTGATCGATAAACCTGAAACGCTTGTGTATCTGGCAAACCAGGTGTGCGTCCCACACGTATGGTTGAGCACCAAAGATAATCTCACAAAACCAGATCGCATGATTTTTGATCTTGATCCAGCACCACATCTTAACTTTGCTGCAATTCAAGATGTAGCAAAAAAATTAAAAGCTCTTTTGGATGAATTAGAACTTCCAAGTTTTTATATGCTCACCGGTTCTCGTGGCGCGCATGTGGTGGTACCACTCAAACGCATTCATTCGTTTGAAGAAGTATCAGAATTTGCACACGATATTGCAAAAGTTCTTGCGCATCAGTTCCCCAAACTTATTACCGTGGATATGCACAAAGTAAAACGTGGCAAGCGCGTATTTATTGATTGGTTGCGTAATGGTTTTGGCGCTACTGCCGTTCCTCCTTACGCAGTGCGGGCACGCGAAGGAGCACCGGTTGCAATGCCAGTCACGTGGCAAGAATTACAAAAAAAAGGGATGTCTTCAGAAAAATATACCATTAAAAATGCCATGAAACGCCTCAGTAAAAGGGGTGATCTATGGAAAGATATGCAAAAAGATGCAGTAACCCTGACGAAAGCAAGAAAGAAATTAAACAATATGATGTAAAAAAGGAAATCTCATGACACTAATAATAATCCTTGCAGTAATTGGTCTTCTTATCTCCATCTACGGCATTACCGTAGAACGTAAGCTGCAACAAGATGAACAATACAAAGCAGCATGTGATATTTCTGATATGGTTTCATGCTCACGTCCTATGCTCAGTTCGTATAACACTCCCCTTGGCATCTCAAATATCTGGGCATCGGCATGTTATTATCTTATTGTTATTGCCATAACATTGCTCAATCAGCCGCAATTACTGATGCTTGTCACTGGCATAGGCGTCATTGCTAGCCTTATTTTTGCATACATTTTATACGTAAAAATCAAATCACTCTGTTTAATTTGCACCTCTTTATACATTGTTAACATTGCTCTTGCAATCAGCTCCTATTTTTGGTATTCATCTTTGTAGCCTCTTCCATCGCACAAAAAAGGAATGTTTATGAAAAAGGTGATGTTGCATGTAAGCATCAGTATGTTACTCGTTACATCAGCGACCGTTTACTCATCTCAATCATCTAATCCTAAATCTGAATCATATGTTTCTTCAGCCTCTGAAACGGGTTCTACTCACAGAATGAGCGCTGCTCACTTAAATGTACCTTCTCATTTGCATTCTGACACACATGATCAAATTATCGATTCAAGAAGTGCTTCTCCTCGTATCGATTCGAGAAATCATTTTCCTCTCTCTTGCTCACCTAACGCAGATCTTTCTCGGTCACCTAACGTGGAAAGGCACTCAAGAAAAAACTCAACACTAGATCTGGAGGCTTTACGTACTGCATTGAAAGAACGAAAAAAAAAGAAAAAACAAGAGCAAATTGCTAAAAATTGTGCGCATATGTTTGGTTCTGATGATGAAGGCGAGATAGCACGCAAGGGAATAGAATTACTCAATAGTGTTTTTTCCGATACAGAAACACCTGCAGATACACCGCGCAATCCCAGTCCTATCCGCACGCAATCTTCCAATCCAGAAATAAAAATATTTCCCGCGAGCGGAAACGCAACACCAGACAAACAACTATCTCCGAAAATATCTCCTCGAAAAAAATTATCAGACTCCTCTGACAAGAAAATTTTAGATGATGTTGCAGCATCCTCGAATGTTACTTCTCCCTCTGATACGTCACCAAAAGATCCTGTTAATTCTCCTGAAATTCCACTCACTGATCAAAGCAATCAACAATCTGCCGGTGCGTCCCAAGAAGAACTTAATAACCTGTTGGAAGAATTACAGAATAAAGACGCTTCAACAAAAGAAAAGCAAACGACTGCCACTGATCAAGAAATTATTGATCAAGAAATTTTAGAACTTACAAAAAATCCGAACAAAGCATGGAAAGAAAATATTAAAAAAGTTGCTGAAGCAAAAAACAATCTTAAAAAAAGCGAAGAAACTAAAACCCCTCCTCCATCTTTTAAAAGATCTCGTTGGATTATTGGCAGCATGTGTATTCTTGCAATGGCAGTTGCACTTTTTTATGCACAAAAAGTATGGTGGTCAACACCTGAAAAAACGGTTTAAGAGCTTATTAAAAACACTTTTCTGTTGATACTTTTTTCAAGTATGAGTAATCTTTATCCATAAAAGATTTCAATATTTATTTATCAACGAGATTGCACAACAATGAACAACAAAATGTTATTCGCCCTTATCCTATTAGGATTATTGAACCAGTCGTCTTTTATCTTAAGTATGCGAAAGCCAGCGCCAATTCCTCAATTATCTCAAAGACAAAAAGAAGAAATGGAAGCTCAAAAAAAAGCTGAAGCTCTCAAAAAAAAACAAGAAAAAGAAGATGCTTTAGATAAATTACTTGGGCACTATGATTGCTTATCAGAACGACAAAAATCAATTGAATCTATTCCCAGAGTTCACCATTTGGAAAGTGATCACTCATTAGAAGGTTTTAATAAAGAAAAAGAAGTACCTCCTTCACCTAAGAGAGAAACACCAATAAGCCCCGTGATATTCAGTCCGAAGGCCGACCATCCTTGTGAACACATACAACAACTGACCCTCAACCCGAACAATACCGATACTTTTTTGATTGAATCTACATCAACCAGAAAATCGCGTTACTTACTGAAAGAAGAACAAGTCAAAACTCTCATTGATATTTTTGCAAAAATTCCCCGATGCACCACTATTTTTATAACCCTCTCATTATCAAATGATTCAGATCAAACGACATTAGCAAAAACTTTTTCCATTGAAAAATCGGTTTTAACGCCAGAACATCGAGTTCTCACTTCTTGCATAACCTCAGATCAAGAAATGATCACCGATTTTTTTGAGCAATTTGAGTTACTCACTAAGAGCGGAAAGAACTCAGAGCTTATTCCAACCAAACCTCCAGTTGAAAGTAATGAACAAAAAGAAAGACGTTTAGAAATGAAAGCTGCAGCCCAAGAAGCGCTGCAAATACTAGGGCAAGCAAATCTAACGGATCAAACTTCAACAGTGATTGCCACTGAACCATCAACCAACACACCAACCACTTCATTTTATCGATCGCCTCTTTTTATTGCTGGAGTATGCTCCATTGCAGCATGTGTATTAGCAGCTTTTTATTGCCCACATCCCGAGCGATTTATTGAATTGTTTAAAGATTTTTTCAAAAATTCAGTAAGTCAAAATTTAGATTCTTCACTAGAACAAGCTGCTGAAACTATGAATTAAAAACTTTTGTATTTTTTCATCTATCATTCGCGTCTTTTTATAAGAGAGCCCTTGCACTGGCTGGCTATTTTTCACTAGAATAATACGCGTTAATCATGCCATTACAAAATCTATTATTTTTAGGACGCGTATGAAGAAAATTATAATTCATGCAATAATGAGTATGCTCTGTATTACAACATCAGTAATTTTTAGTATGGATCAAGATACATCAACTGATTCAGATGCTATTTCACCGGCACCTATAAGAAAAGGAACACCTTTTGGCTCTCCTTTATCTTCTCCCAAACGATCTCCACGCAGTCCTCACCGCACGGATACTCCTCCTGCTATTGTTTATCTGCAACATCAAATAAAAGAAAATAAAAAAAATAAAACATCAAAAACATCTGAAGATCGTTCATTAATTAAAAAAATAGAAGATCGCGTTGAGGAAAAAGTAGATGCACTAAAAGATATTCTCCATGAAACCACCCATAATATAGCAGCAGGATTACACTTATTGAAATCAGATGATGAGGACCAAGCACCTGATATTACGGTAATGCATGCTGATGGATCACCAGTTCAAGGAACAATAATTACTCCAATTACCACGCCACCTGCAACGCCACCCTTAATACCCGTTCAAACTGATTTTAATGCACCAGCAACAGACAATGTGATTGGTGCTACGCACGGCTCATCTGAATCTGCTTTAATTCAAAATCTTACCAAAGATCTATCTGTGTTAGAAACCGAAGCGAAGCATGCCGTATCAACAACAAAAAAAGAAAGCGAAGCCGAAGTAAAAGATATCGAAACCACAAAAAACGATATCAAGAAAGCTATAACTGAAATCGAAACAATAGAAACGGCGATCTATATCGCACAGAAAGCACCAGAGATAATTAAAAATGATGTCGCGAATATAAAAGCGGCCGCTGATACATTGTCTTCGGTTCAAAAAAAAGCATCTTCATTGAAGATCGCTGGCGTAAGCATAAGCATTATTGCTCTTATCGCGATCTTGTATCATCTTGATCGTTTGCCGGCTCGTATTATGCAAATACTTGATACTTATTTGCCGCAATTTCTGGTTAAAAATGTGAGTAGCAAAGCATAATTAATTTTTTTCTTGAAACGGGGCGTGAGCTTAAAGTAACCTCTGAAATATGAAAATATTTTTAGACACGGCTAACATAGAGCTCATTCAAAAATGGGCTCACACCGGACTCATTGATGGCGTTACCACTAACCCTACGCTTTTAAGCAAGGAAGATGGCAACCCAACGGTAGCAATACTCACCATCTGTGAAATGTTGCCTTTAGGTGTTATCAGCGTGGAAGTAACAGAAAAAGAACCAGAGGCTGTTTATATGCAGGCGCGTAAAATCGCTGCATTTTCTCATAACATTGCAGTCAAAATTCCTTGTCATCCCCATTATTATACGGTCATTAAAAAACTCATTGAAGAAGGTATAACCATCAATATCACCCTCGTCTTTTCTCTGACTCAAGGATTGATGATGGCAAAATTAGGTGCACACTATATTTCTCCTTTTGTCGGCAGACTTGATGATATTGGCAGCAACGGCATTGAATTGATTCATCATTTGCGCCATATGCTTGATTGGAATGGTTTTGAAACGGAGCTTCTTGCAGCATCAATTCGTGATACAACTCATTTTGAAAAAGTTATTATGGCAGGAGCTGATATTGCCACATTACCAGTTCCCGTGTTTGAACAATCGCTCAATCATCAATTGACCGATAAAGGCATGGAACAATTTGCTCAGGACTGGAAAAAACTTAACATTTCTCGATTCCCCTAACGTATTCCCCCTTCGCCTTTTTTCCTCATTCTTCATTACTAAATACGCACCCCTCAATTGATCTTGTTGCCTAAAATGCTATTATAGATAATATCGATCATAGAATTTTACTTATAACCAAAAACAATACGCATTTTTATGCACATACCAAAGGGATTTTCAGATGAAAAGTAGGCAATTGATGACAACTAACATAATGATTTATAGTATTCTTTTTGGATTAATGAGCGGATGCGGCGGGATTTTTGGAATGGAGCTAGCGCCTAGTCTTCAACAAGAAATAACTGTAGATAGAATCATAGCAGATGAAAATAGCAGACCCTATGTGCGAAATAAATGCGCCATAGAAGGTACAATAGCTCATGATAATGGCAAAGGTAAGTTAGAATATTGCTTGTCCCTTAAACATACTAATAAACGTACTGGGGTTAATGAAAAATATTGCATACGAATGAATGAAGAAACATTTTCAAGTTCAAGTGATGAGCTTAAGGAATCTTTGCCCGTAATGGAACTCCAATGCACACGAGAAAATAAGCAACTACGTTTCGAAGTAAAAACTGAAAGCTTAAAAGAAAAACTAACCCAAGCACGAAAAACGCATGAAGAAAATGTGCGTCTTAAAGCTCAGCTACTCAAAGAAGCGCAAGAAAGAGAAAAACAAGAAGCACTGATAAAAAAAGATGAACTAAAACGAAAACAAGCGATAGAAAAAGAACAAAAGCTCGCGACCACACTCTTAGGTGATCCAGGAAAAGTGACAAAGGTATACAGCAAATTTATAGATGAAGAAGTACTTAACAGGATGTTGTTAGCATATGACTTGCTTAGTATTCATCAAAATACTCAAGACCCTTCACAACATAGTTTAATACTAGGGAATGAGGATAAAGATCATGCCCAGGCACGTCTATCAATAACGAAAGCTGATCTTGTTGATATTATCAAAGAAAACAATAACCAAAAAGTTACAACTGTATTGAAAAACACTATAATCTTGAACGATACAATTCCGCTTATTCTTATTAAGCCATCTGACGCAACAGCACGAGCACTAGCAAACCAATCAAAAGCCGTTGAACAAGAAGAAGCAACAGAAACGCCGAAAGAACTCGCAGAGCCTTTTGTTGATACTCATGAGACAAATCTTGTAATTAATACTAATCAATCAAAACCAGGTGAAATAGCTTTTCCACAAGAAAACCTTGTTCTGACAGAGCCAACAACGCCAGCGACAGAGCAAGCAGATGAAAAGGATCACCCATATACACAACCAAAGCCTGTAGAAGAACTAGAATCTGCACCAGAAAAAGCAGCAGCTGATTCCATTCCAAATGACCGACCGTTTGTTGACCCTTCAGAGTTTGGCGCTTTGGATGAAGGTACAAATCCACAAAACGTCGGAAGTGCACTTTCAGAACCGAAAGCCCAATATCTTTCTTTTGAAGTATGTCATACTGAGATTCCCGCTGGAGAAAGTGCTTCATGGACTATAATCAATATTGATAAAGAGACAAATGCATTAGAGTGTATAAATAAGAATGATCAAACCGAAAAAATAAAATTAGAAATAAGACCATCAGGATTAGATGAAATTGACGTATCGCCAAACAAATGTCTTCAATTTACTCTCGCTCAGCTGGACCAGGAAGATTCGCCAGAATTTCAATTTCTTACAGAAACGGGCGGAACAGTTATTGCTGATTTTTCAGAAGATCTAACAGATAAGTTAGGTGAATTTTTCGATACCATAAAAACACCAGAAAGCCCTGCGGTAAAATCTGTCCAACAACCAAAAGCTAATCCAGAAACAAAAGAAAATGCTGAAGAAACTTCCGTTCCGGGCGCACCAATTATTCCTATAGAAGACCGTTCATCGGCCAATTGTATTGAAGGTATTTATTGTGTTCCGAAAAAATTGTCTAGCCTCACTGACAAAATAGATAAAATAGATAAAAATGATGGACACTATAGTATAACGATTTCATGCGCAGGGGAAACTATCTCCCTGAATATCGATGAAAAAAAAATGCATGAAATAAAGATTCCAGAATCCACAGAAAATACGCAGCTTCTGATTGAAGCAAAACTCAATGGAATCACAACCTATCTTTTTGTTAATCACCCTGCATCAGAAGATTGGAAAGAGTTTTGTACCGCTCAACGTTCTCGTCAAGTAGATCAATCTGCAGCTCAACCTCAAATAGAATTTCCTTTCTTTGATCGTAAAAACCTTACGCAAGAAACTGAAATGATTGACCCCAACGCACCATGTGGTCATCATAAAGAACTTAATATTCCTGCAAATACACCCATAGTAAAACGCGGAAATATTTCAAACATCATTGCTCTACCTCAAAGTACCACTTTTGCTGATAATTTTTATAATATCGTTTCTGCAGTAAAAAACGGTGCTAAAGAATCTGATGGTTATTCCCTCACTCTTTACAAAAAAGATGATGATAAACAAATTGAGCTTGTTTTGATCCCAGAGGATAAAATCCTTCCATACATACTTGCAAACGTCCAAGCAGCATATAATTCACGTAATCCCTTTATGACCATTAGTTCAGGTCAACCTTCGATAACTGTATGCACAAAGCACTTAGCAGAATATATAATGAATGCTGAGGAACCAAAGAAGGAATTGGAACAAACATCCCCAGCACCACAACTAGCACAACCAGAAATTCCGGCAGTAAAATCTGTTGAACCGGCTAATCTAAAAACAAAAGAAAATAAAGAGCAATTGTCCAAAAAAGAAGCACGTGCTCAATTAAAGGAATTAGAACAAAAAAGAATAGCTGAAGAAACAAGGTTACAAAAAGAAAAAGAAACAACAGCTGCGAATCTAGCAAAAATAGAAGAGGAAAAAAAACAAACAGAAGCAGCATTATTAGCAAAAATAAAAGAGAAAGAAGAACAAGAAAGAAGCGAGAGAGAAACAACGCAACGCCTACAAAGAGCAGAAAACAACCTGCTAGAAAATCAAAAACGAATAATGGCTAAGAGGACTAATGATCCTATCGATTCACAAATAGGCAACGGCGAAGTTCCTTTAGCAGACCAAAAGACCAATATCAAGAAGCCTGTATTGTCTCAAGATAGTAAAAAACAATTACCAACAATGAAATCTCTTGGTGATCAAAAAACATCCTCATCCTATGTTCCAGTTATAGCAGCTGTGGCTCTGGGTGGTATAGCGGGAATACTTGCATATCTTTATAGCAATTTTGATTCCCTATCAGATCCTCTGAAAGAGATGTTTGCTAATCTTTCTGCTCCCTTTATCGCAATTAGAAACAGGCTATCACCTGCATAAAAATAGTTAGTTTTACCCAAAAAAGAAAGAAGAGGACTTTAAAATCCTCTTCTTTCTTTTTAATTCCGCAATAAATAGACTTACCTAAATTGAACTATCGTAAGAGAGACTCTTAGGATCTACCACCTCTTCTTCTTGCGTTGATCGGCCCTCTTCTTCAGGCACTATAGGAAGATTCTCTCTTTTTTGTTTTCTTTTTGATCTATGTGATCGCTTTTGTTTCTTGGGATCCTCTACAATATCATAGGTGGTTGATTTGCCCGTAGCCGTATCTAAATAGGTAACAGTATTACCTCTTCCTCTAATCTTCAGTATTTCGCCTTGTTTGGGTTGCTCCCATCCGCGTTGTGGTTGCGGGTCTCTGGTTCTTTCTTTTCGCTCTTGGGGCTCCATGGCCACCATACAACAACTGACTATCATACCTAAGATTACTATCGCTATGTGACGTTTCATAAAAAGACCCCCTTAATAAAAAATAGTTTTCACGGCTATTTTCACTCAAATAGCTCATCTTATTATTGATTATTAGCGGATAAAAAAGCAATATTTGGCCTGTTTTTATTAAGAAAGGAAAAACCCTTTCAATTCACCGTACTATTCGCTATTTCGGCCCTTTTACCCCCAATTTGCCAAATAGAAAGAATTTTGATAAAATTAAAAAGTAGCAGATATAAATACTTTTAAAGACATTGGGTAGTATTATGAATAAATATATATCATTTTTTGTCATATTGGCCCTTTTTTTCATTCCCCTGCAAGGAATGCAGCAAAAACAGGTCTCTTTAAAGCCCAAAAATGAGCCTTTTTATCAATTTTTTGGAAATGGAACCGATTTTCCTTATAAAACCAATGAATTGTATAAAAAACCTCATTTAACCCGCTTTGCCACAGAATCCTTTGTTTTCAATCAAAAAGGCACTACTGAAATAATAAAAGCAAAAGCTACCCAGGATGATATTAAAATATCAATCCGTGTAGGACCTCATTATTTAAATAAAATAGATTGTTTTGATAGCGATAATATTACCATAACCCGTGGCGCTCATCATGGAAAAGCGACTGCCGCTCTTGCCTATAGCCCGAGCAAAAAAAGACTTGATCAAGAGGGTCTGCTTGTACTAGGGTCTCCAAATTTGAGCAATAATACATGGAAAAATGATGTTAATTTGAGCAAAGATACTATTCGCAACAATATAGAAACCATTATTGCAACAAACGACGTAGAGCTCGCAGAAAATGCTTACCAGGCAATAAATTCTTCATCCCCAATCAAGCCGCTCAAGAAAAAAAATTATATAAAAGAATCGCCTCAAAAGCCCCTTTTTGTTACATCCAAGCATACTAACCTTAATAAATCGCTTGCCCAACGCCTTCTTAATCTGGCAAACGACTCACACAGTAATCGTTGCGCATATATTCGTACTATGAATATCAATGATGAAGAGATTACCAAAGCTGCAATCACCGCAAAAAAAAGTGGTGCGCAGGTGGAATTCATAGTAAATTATACAGCATTAAGTAGCCAGGGTCTTCCCTTATTACAAAAACTAGATGCAGCGCATATTCCCGTCAATGTCTTTACCCCTACCAATGGACATCGTGTATGTCATCATGCAAAAACAATGGATATTGTTAAAGGAACAACATTCTCTCATGTGGAAAATACGGGTAATTTAACCGATGAATGCGCCACACAAACAAATTACAGCGTCTTTTTGCCAAATAAAGAGGTTACTCAGGCCTCAATTGCAGATTTTAATAAAGTAAAACAAGTATGTGATCTACTTGAGCCAGCTCTCCAATTAAAAGAAAAAAGCAATCTTGAAAAAGCTAAGAAAAAAGCCGCAAAGAGAAAAGCTGAGGATGTAGTGAAAGCAGATCGCAAAAAACAAAAAACGAAATAGATTATTATGTCTTTATTCAAGCTTCATACACCTTTTCCACCAGCCGGCAGTCAGCCAGAGGCTATCAAAGAGCTTCTTAAAGGTCGTCCCGGCACCTCAACCCTTTTGGGCGTTACTGGATCGGGTAAGACCTATACTATTGCCAATGTCATTGCAAAGCAAAATAAGCCAGTGCTCATTTTAGCACCCAATAAAACCTTGGCTGCACAGCTTTATGAAGAATTTTCTCAATTTTTTCCTGAAAACAAAGTCTGCTATTTTGTCAGCTATTATGATTATTACCAGCCTGAATCATATATGCCCGCGCAGGACATTTATATTCCTAAAGAAACTAAGGTAAATAGTGAAATTGAACGGTTGCGCGTAGAAGCAACCGCATCATTAATTAACCGGCAAGATACGATTGTAATTGCTTCAGTTTCTTGTATCTATTCTTTGGGTAACCCTAATGATTATCGGGATTTAGCACTTTCTCTTTCTGTCGGCCAAAAAATATCTCGTTCTGAGCTTTTACAACAACTTATTTTTATTCAATACACGCGCAATGATATTGAACAGGCTTCGGGAAAATTTTCCGTTATTGGAAACACCGTTGAAGTTCATTTGCCGTATCAAAAAGATAAATTGCGTATTGAACTTTTTGGTGATGAAATTGAAGGGCTCCTGTGGGTAAGTAAACACAACAATACCGTTATGCGAGAGCTTGATAACACCGTTATTTTTCCCGCACGCCACTTTGTAACCACTCAAGAACGCAAAGATGCGGCTATGGAAAGCATTCAAACGGAATTGGATGAGTGGCTACCACAAGTTAAAAACCCTCTTTATCGCGAACGCATTAAACAACGTGTATCGCATGATCTTGAAATGATCGAACAAGCTGGGTACTGTTCTGGTATTGAAAACTATTCAGTACACTTTGATGGTCGTACTAAGGATGGTCATCCTTATTCACTCTTTGATTTCTTTCCCGATGATTTTTTACTCGTAATTGATGAATCTCATATGGCAATTCCGCAATTAAAAGGCATGTATGCGGGCGACCAAGCACGTAAAAAATCACTCGTTGAATTTGGCTTTAGACTCCCGAGCGCCAAAGAAAATAGACCGCTCCAATTTTCTGAAATTGAAAAATATTTTAAAGACGTCATCTTTGTTTCGGCAACTCCTGGTGATTATGAGCTACAACATTCAGATCAGTTTGTGGAGCAAATTATCCGTCCTACCGGCCTTGTTGATCCGGCAATTGAAATACATGGTAGATCCGGGCAAATTACTCATTTAATTGAATCAATCAAAAAAACAACCGCTGCTGGTTATCGTTCATTGGTAATGGTAATGACTAAAAAATTAGCAGAAGAATTAGCACGTTATTTGGAAGAACAGCAGATTAAAGTATGTTATTTGCACAGTGATCTTAAAACACCACAGCGTACTGAATTATTGCAAAAATTGCGCCTGGGCACTTTTGATTGTCTTGTTGGTGTCAACTTGTTACGTGAAGGTATCGATTTGCCTGAAGTAGCCCTTGTTGCCATCATGGATGCTGATTTAGAAAGTTTCTTACGTGATAAGCGATCACTCATCCAGATTATTGGGCGTGCTGCGCGTAACACTGATGCAAAAGTAATTCTTTATGCTGATAGAATCACCGGCTCAATGGCTGCAGCGATGGAAGAAACGCATCGTCGGCGTACCTTGCAACAAGAGTATAATGCAACACATAACATCACTCCGCAAACAGTTAAGCGTGACGTCATCAAAAGTATTGTGAATATTCAAGAATTGATTGCGCAGGCTTCTAAATCTAAAAAACAGAAAAGACAGGAAGCTGAAAGCTTGCAGATTGAAACTGGAAATATTGCAGAACGTATTATACAATTAGAAGAACAAATGCAACAAGCTGCCGAACGGCTTGATTTTGAAACAGCAATTGCCTTGCGCGCTGAATGGCAGCGATTAAAAAATAGTATAACTCATAAGTAGGATTTTAGATTACTAAAAAAGAAGAGGGTCCGTGAATGATTTTCACGGACCCTCTTCTTTTTGTCAAAAATTTAAATATCTGGCATAATAAACGAAAAATAAAACCAACAAAAACATCTACAGAAAGATTCATCATGAAGAAACTCATGTTACTTGTCACCTTAGGAATCTATAACATCACCTATTCTTCTCACTATTCTTATCAACAAGAAGCTCAAAGACGGCATCTGCCAAAAGCACTTATTATGCAGAATGCACTACAACAGGGGGGACAATATACAGTAGCTCAACAAGACAACTTTCTTAATTGGCTTGCAGGCAAAAAATATAATTTTTACACTCTTGAGTGGCTGATTGACAATGAGCGTCATTACAATCCGGCATTGAAAAATTTAAGTGATCCCGATAAACAAAATACGTGTATCATCATATTTGAAACGGGCACGCCGGTAATAGAAAACAGAATAAAGCGGTTTAGGGCAAACCTTTAATTTTTATAGCGTATCATCATATCTATGGCTGAAATCTAAGGGGTTGCAACAACCCCTTCTTTATTGGCAAAAAACGAAAATTATGCCACCATAATGGTATAAAAACCATAAAAAGAGAAATACCTACCTATGATGGAACTAGAACATAAACCAAGCATTATAAAAATCATTACGGCTTTTTATCCCGATGCCAAAATATATCTTTTTGGCTCTTACGTCCGTGGAACCGCCCAACAAGGATCAGATATTGATGTTGCCATAGATGTAGGAAAACGTCTGAACCTACATGAGCGGCAATTTTTGTGGAATCTTTTGGATGCGTTACCGACAGCACAAAGAATTGATCTTGTTGATATGCATGCTATCCCTGATAATATGCGTGAATCTATATTAAAAAATGGAATACCATGAAAGATTTAAAACATAAATATGAAAAACATTATCAAGTTTTTGGAAAAATCTTAGAAACTATAAAATTACCACTCGATTAATTGAAAAACAAAATCACCATGAAAAAAGTAATATTACTTAGTATTTTCGCCATCTGCACAACCACCAACACAGCCCAAAAAAACGCTACTCCTGAAAAAATAATAGTATTTCACTGCTCTCGCGCTATTTTAGCTCAACTACCAAACACCGAAAGAGAAGTTGTACAAAGAATAGGCATTGTAGAATCGTTTTCTAATGCCACTCTTACTGAATCCCAAGTACGCACCCGCATTAACCAAGCCTGCCTTAACTATAATACTCGCTATCGGACTCCCGTCATTTCTCCCGACTCAGCAAAACAGACTGCGGACAAACTTATTGCCATCAGTGTGTCAGTATCTCCTGTTAAACACGCCAACTTATAAAAAAATAAAAAAGGAGCAGAATGAAAAAATCCCTTATTCAATTACTTTTTTGCAGTATAAGTATTATCTTTTTGGCAACGCTCAGTTACTGCGCTAAAACAACAAAACAGGATATTCCTATGATTAATAAAGCCTTTCATACAAACGAGATTATCTCTCTTTTTACACTCACACCGCAGGATATTACAACCAACACGCCACTTTATATTGATGAAGCAAAAAAAATAGTCGATGCCATTATTGCAATACCTGATTATGAGCGCACGTATGCAAACACTGCACGCGCCTTGGATGAACTTTTTTCTTTATCAAATCTTGCCATTGCGCAACATACGTATGAAGCTCTTGAGCTATTGCATCCTGATGATGCAACCCGCAATGCGGCTCATGATGCATATATTACCATGCAAGCATTTTGGGTTGATCATGTGATGAGCAACAAAGCACTTTATAACGCTTTTACTGCTTACGCATCTCAACAAACAGAAAATGAAGGCCTTTCTGCGCAACAGCGTTATTTTATCAATGACACCATTGAATCCTTCAAACGAGAAGGATTATCCCTGCCTGATGAAACATTAGAACAGGTAAATATACTGCGCAAAGACTTGGCACGCTTAAGCGCTGATTTTGATCGCAATATCGCGCAAGATAATAGATCAATTACCGTAACATATGATGCCTTGCAAGGACTTGGTGATGATTTTATTGCAACGCTACAACAGAATGAAAACGGACTGTATACCTTGGGCGTTGATTATCCTACCTATTTTAGAGTGATGGAAAATTGCTCAGTTGCAGAAACTCGGCATCAACTTTATATCGCCTTCAGCAACCGCGGATATCCTGTTAATGAAGAATTATTACAACAGATCATTATTAAACGTGATGAACTTTCACGTCTGTTAGGGTATGTTGATTATGCTCACTTTGATATTGATAGCCAAATGGCTCATACCCCCGAAAAAGCTCAAGCATTTATCAATGATTTAGCACAAAAAGCACTATCAAAAACAGCAGAAGAAGTTGCTCTATTAACTGCAAACATTCCCCATTCAGTAAATCTAACACCTGATGGAAAATTGCAGCCATGGGATACGGCGTATATCCAAAATAATTATAAAAAAACACATTATAATCTTGATGAACAAAAAATAGCTGAATATTTCCCCATGGAAAAAGCTGTTGCTGAATTACTTGATATTTATCGCCAATTTTTCAGTATCGATTTTCAAGAAGAAGCTGCAAGCGGGTTATGGCATGAAGATGTTAGCGTTGTTCGCGTCATACAAAATGGTCACCTCATTGGCACGTTGATGCTTGATTTATATCCACGACCAAATAAATATAGCCATGCTGCACATACCACGATTGTTCCTGGTACCTATAAACCAGATGGCACATTGATTCCTGATGTTTCTATTGTGATTGCAAACTTCTCAAAACCAACTGCAACACAACCTTCACTACTTAAGCGTTCTGAAGTGGAAACATTCTTCCACGAATTTGGTCATGCACTGCACGCAATTTTAGGTGCAACAGAAATAGCGTCATTATCAGGAACACACACTAAAACTGATTTTGTGGAGCTTCCATCACAAATGTTAGAAGAATGGCTGATTGATAAAGATATCCTCAAAAAAGTCAGTGGCCATTATATCACCGGACAACCACTGCCAGATGATATTATCGATACCATTATTGAACTTAAGAACTTATCAAGTGGTTATTTTGTAACTCGCCAAGCATATCTTTCTACCATTGCACTTTCCTATTTTGGACCCGGCGAACATAAAGATCCTTACACTATCATGAAACAACTCTATGCACGATTCTTGCCGCACATGGCTTTATCACCAGAAAACCATTTTTATGCTTCTTTTGGTCATCTGACAGGTTATGGCGCAAAATATTATGGTTACTTGTGGTCAAAAGTATTTGCACTTGATATCTTTACTGAAATTAAAAAACATGGACTCTTAGATCCGGTAATTGGTCAAAAATACGTGAAAGAAATATTGAGCAAAGGCGGCGCGCAAGATCCGAATGAATTATTGTATAATTTCTTAGGACGCGAACCGAATGCGCAGGCATTTTTGAAAGATATGGGATTATAAATAAAAGGACTTTTTGTGAACGCTATGAAAAACATCTTATTTTCCGTCGCAATAATGAGTACAACATTCTCATATTCTATAGACCCTGGAGCGGGACATGGATATGGAAAGAGCAAAATGAGCAAAGAAGATGCAAGAAAGATGAAAAACCGTCTGATGGCTACAGGAGCAGTCATAGGCGGAACAACAGAGTTTGCTGCAGTATGGAACTATGCTAAACATTCACCATCAACCAGTAAAGCGCGTCTGCCATTAAAAGTGCTTACCTCAACAGTAGCTGGTGTTGGGGGATTATGTGTAGGAGCATTTGCAGGAGAAGCAGCAAGCGATGCAATCGCTGAAAGACTTATGAAAGATGATGCATCAACCCCGACAGAATTACTTGAACCTCATGATAAATCAGAAGAAAAAGATATTTTCCTGTTTGCAATCGAATTAGTCGACAAACACGTCCATGAGGATAGTACAAAGAAAAATAGTGAGGATAATACAAAAAAAACTGAAGAACTTGTCATTGAAAAGTCTTAAGACTCATCTCTAATCTAATGTGTAAGTATTTTACAAAGGGGTTTGTTGCCTATGCGGCAACAAACCCCTTTTTGACAAATAAAAGCAATTATATCATTATATTTTATACAATTAAAATTCAATAAAAAATACCGTTATAAAGTCAGAAAACTTTCATGAACAAAAAAGTGTCCCTCTCTTTTCTCTTATGCTTAATCTCTAACCTAGCAGTTGGCATGAGGCAACAAACTTCTCAAGAGAACTTATCAATTGTAAAACGTCGAAATTTTGAGAATAAAAAAGAATTTAAAAGACTATTCGGCTTTGCTTCAGCAACAGAATATATTTCATCATGTTCTGCAATACAAGATAACTGTCAACTCCACCTGACAAATGATAAGGCTTTTGTTATAGATAATAATCAGCACGAAATCCCCCTGCCAGGATTAGCTCCTCATGCTGTAAATTCATTACATCGCATAGGACAATTGGCGAACGCTATGGATCAAAGAAAAAAGACCTCTTGGTTGTCGGAAAAAATCATAGTTACTGGTAGTAGTGGAACACGATATAGTATCACTGAGATAATTGATACAACAACTGATATTAAATTAAAGCACGCACTAATCAACACTGATACTAATGTATCTTTTCCTGCACACATAACTGTTCACAAAAATACGCAACTCTCTTGGGTGGGGAAAATAACTCAAGCATATAAGGATGGCAACTTAAGTATCTCGTATTTAAAAGAAGGAGAGCCTGCGATAAAACTCATAAATAGGCATACTCTCGTAATAAGTGAAGCTGATGTGAAAGTACTACAACAAGCATTTGCGAATAATGCGCCTTTCTATATACGCATATTTGGTCCCAATGGAATGGTAGTTTATCAGATTACAAAATTTCTGAGAGAGAAATCAGAAAAATTAGAGCCGAATCTTGCTGACGACAAATCCCAAACTCAAATAAATCATCCGAAACTTTCCGAATCAACTTTCTTTCGGAAAACAATTATGGCATTTGTAGTAGGAATAGGGGCTGGAATGAGTGGTTTTCTGATATTCAAATATACCGATAGGCTTTTTGATACCCATTGGCTCAATGCATTTCTTAATAAAATGTACGGTTACAATTTAAACACAAAAATGTAATAAAAAAAGGGTTTGTTGTCTCTGCGACACAAACCCCTTTTTGACAAAAATATAAATAATTATACCATTATACAAGCACGATTAAAATTCCATAAAAATACCAACAAAAAGGTTTTACAATGAATACAAAAAATACAATGCTTTCAACTCTCCTGCTTGGTACCGCATTAGTAAATACCACAAATTTGACTGGTGGCTTAAATCACAAAAAAGTAGATAAATTACTCAGACAGGTTAAGTATAAAGGAAAGATACTAACTGGTGCTGCTGCTGGAGGTACAATAGGAATTGTGTCTGGTGCTGTAATAGCAGGTGCTATAGAATATAAATATGGAAATAGTGGTGCAGACAAGGGGCTCGCAATAATGGTAGCAGCATCACTAGGAGCAATACTAACAGGCGCTGCCGGTGCTGTAACAGGAGCAGTTGTTACTGATCTTTTCATAAATGATGAACCACAAGAAGATAATAAAGTTGACGCCAACGCCGCAAGTAAATAGAAAAAAATATAGTGATAAAAAAGGGTTCTGCTTCTACGCAGAACCCTTTTTTACTTTTTATTTATATTCAGGATCAAATAGTTCCGGCAATATCTCACACGTTGATGCAGATGGCTTAGGAACATTCAGAAGTTCTGCAAGCGTGTTTGGTAACTGCAACGGCGAAACGCGTTGACGAACATACTTACGTTCAAATTTACCCGGATAAAAAATAACAAGTGGTACATGAGTATCATAATTATAGGGAGTCTTATGTGTTGCTCCTTTCTTCCAATGAGTAATGATTGTATAAGGGTATGGCTGAATAATAACTGAACCACTTCTTCCTTTAAAGATCTGTCTTTTAATATTATCTTCTAATGTATGTGGTTGCGTTGGCAACTTTATTAACGGATTCAGCGCCCACGCATTTTTTATTCCCGGTTCTTTCAGTGCACACAATCTGATATCATCGAGTACCGCTGAATGCCGCGCTGAATCTAACTCATCAAGAGCTGCCTGATCAAGAACCAATTCTTGCCCTTTATAAGCCACAATAAAGTTATCTAACGAATGTTTTTCTTTAAGTACACTATTCATATTCCCCAGAAATTCAGCGCGATCGATGCGCTGCGCTTTAGTCATTCCTTGTTCTCGTAATAATTCAGGAATTGGCATAACGCCGTGATCGGCAGTCAGTGCAAATATCAGTTCGTGTTTTCCGATTATACGTAATGTTTTGCGCATAAAACGGCGCAACTGTTTATCAAGATGATAAATCATATCAATTGCTTCCATGCTATCAGGACCGAACTGATGCCCCACCTTATCAAGGGGGCTTAAGCATATCCATAATAATAATCGATCACGCGTTTTTCTGCTCACGTGTTCTTTGATGCACGCAAGTGAACAATCAAGAATAAACTGATTTGCTTGCGGTGTTTTTTCGAATAAGTTATAAGGATTTTCAGGATTCTCTAAGTTAGGCACCGCAAGTGGCTTATTAAGTAATGTTTTTTGAGCGCGAGTAAATGCATAATTATTAATATTGAAAAAATTATACGCATAAGGGCTGAGAGGATACATAGGCTTCCATGTAATAGAACCAAGATTTTCAGTTACATGATTCTCATTAAATTCTTGCACCCATGCAGGAAGCACATCAAAATAAGCTTTGCTCGAGGTAAACTGACCTGTCTGAGGATCAATCCATAGTGGTTTTCCCATCCATCCTGCCGTTCCAATTGCAGAACGGCTTTTACCAGAAACACTATAGACTGCAAAATCACTATCAGGCGTTCTTTGCAATACGCATTGATCAGAAAGACCATCAACCATTAAGCGTTTTGCAGATCTACCATAATCATAGACACCATCGGGTGAAATAACGCGTGCATCTTCAGAACTATCCTCATCACACGTAACTTTTTTCCCGTCATCATACCAGGCATTACTGGGAAACCCGTGATAATCGGCCGTAACTCCGGTATTAAGGCTCGCATGCCCTCCCGCTGTTCCCGGTTGACCACTTGGGTAATTGGCATTGGTAAAGCACACACCGTGATCAATAAGATATTTAAGACCATATTTAAGATGAGGATATAATTTATCAATATAATGATACGCGAATTGGTCAACTACTAAAACCACTGTCAAACGTGGTGGACGAACGTTGCGTGCAACGAGTGGTATGCACATAAAAAAAGCACATAAAAAGGCCACATTATATTTTTTCATCTCAACCCCCTAATATTCTAATAAAAAAACAACTATGTTTGTTTTTTTTCATAAATTCAACTTAGCATATTATTTGAGGGTAAAAAAAGATATTCTTTAAATACCGAAATTGTATGCGTAAAACACTAGCGCAATCATGGCTGGTGCGATACATTAAATATATAAATATGTAAGGATATCGAACAATGTTTTTGGATTCTGTTGGTATTATTTTAAAAAAAGATGATGTATCTCCACATAAAATAACAATATTGGATAAGTTACAAGGAAAAATTGAATGCGTTACTCCTGACAGTAGTATCTCTACGGGTGCGCTCATTACCTATAATGTACGGCAAAAAGGACAAACGACATTTATCAGCGATAGCGCTCTTATCTATCTTCCTCTTTCATTGGCGCGAATCGATATGCTTTTTTTTCACCATGTTATCGAATTGATTTACTATTTTACTCATATAGGAAGCTGCTCAAAAGAAGTATTTGATCTTCTTGCTTTTTTATATTCAACTGAACAAAGAATAATTACACAACAGTACAAAAAATTTTTTTTACTTAAATTACTTTCAAACATGGGTAGTTTTCCTGAAATAAGCGAAATCCGAACATCGTTTGTCGCCAAGCTCAATTCAATTTCCATTCAGCAGCTGAGCAACCTCACCATCACTGCATCTGAAGAGAAAGAACTGGATAGATGGTTATGGTGTTGCGTTTGGCAACATCCGTATGTTAATGAATTTAAGACAGTTCATTTTTTAGCAGAAAATAGGACCTTATGAAGATAATACAAAAATCCTCTTTTTTACTTCTTTTTTTGATCAATACTTCTTTTTGCTCGGATTTTCTGAATCAATTCGTTAAGACTGATCAAAAATATTTTATTGGCGCTCTCGAAGAAAAACAAAAATTATTAGATGAATTTATCAAGGAACAAGCTGAACTAACTGCATCTAACCAATCTTTTACCGAGAAAATTTCCCGACAAATTGATGAAGTGGTAACACTGCTTGCCAACGTAGAAGGCCAATTACAAAAAAATCCTGATGATGATTTTTTCAGCAGACAACATGTCATACTTAAAGAATCAGAACAGGTATTGAAAGATATTCAACGCACGCAGGACGATATCAATTCACTGGTGACTGATATTATTGCAATCCTGAAGACCTTTATTGAAGATCCTCGTTTTGAATCATTCAAAAAAAAGAACAAGCTCACCGAGCGGCTTTATTATTCATTTGATGATTTACAATCATTACACGATCACATCCTTGATTATGAACAACGCGTCACGCAACTGGCCGATCAGGAAAAAAATATACGGGGCGAAAAAGATAGTAGAAAAAGAATTATTTCTGCATTGCAAGAAGAATATGATAAGCGACAACAAGATATTAAGGCATTTGCCGATGCGGTTGCCGCAAATAGCGCCTTAGCAAGCCATTCTGAACATGATAGAGAAATCATCAGACTTGAAGATCATCTCTATAAATACAAAAAACAACTTGCAGATGAACGTTTTAAAGAAATTACCTATCAACTCAAATTAATAGAACTACAACTTTTTATAACAAGATCACACCTCGATCTTTTTAAAAAGCAACTCAAAATAGTTAAATCTGCTATTCATGTTAGTGAAGTTGATGTAACGCGTGCTGAAGAAGATCTATCAAAAGAACAAAAAAACTATTTTGCTCATAAAGATGCATCTCGCCAAGAACGAGAGAAAATTGTTGCTGCGCATAAAAGCAAGGAAAAAGAACTGGCAACATTAAGTAAACAACTTTCTATCCCTGCAGGCAGTGAAGTTGATGAATGGACCAAAAAACCAAAACAAACATCTGATTCGTATATAGGACTTGCTCACGCGGGGGCTTTAAATACCGAAATTCATTTATATGCAAAAGAAAAGGATCTGCTTGACGCTCATATAGCGCTCGAAGAAGAAAAATTTAATTATAAAAAAATAAAAACAGAAGCAAAGAAAACCTATCACAGTATCTATACTCATAGCTTTCTCACCGAAGAAGAAATAGCAAGAGAACGCAGTGAATATGAAACAAAAAAGAAAGACGCTGAAGAGGTTGCTAAAATATATCGCACCAAAATGAATGCTATTCCTAATATCCTCAATCAGGTAAAAAAAATTCTAGATAGGGTAAATTCATTTCGTGAAGATACAGAAAAACAATTAGACGTGGTCTTTAAGAACAAAAACAAGGAATACCATGAATTCATTAGTTATGTATCACGGGCAGATAAAGCACTTAAAAAACAGATTGATATTCTCGGAAAACTTACCGGCACGTATTCAGGAATAATATCTGAAATTGATAGTACGGTTAGGTTGATAGACTTTATCAGTAGTGAACTGCAAGCAAGTACCATATGGTACCGTCCTGCATATGCTATTACCCTTGACGGCGTAAAAAATATCATTTCCGATATGCAAGCATTCTTTAATGATATTCGTATTTATGTGGCCAAATTTAGTAGCAAAATGTTTATCATGCACGTTAAGGAAGAGCTCGCTCATCCCTTTGATATTTTTATCTTATGTATCATCCTGCTGAGCTTGGTAGTGGCACTGTATTGTATCAAAAGGTATCAACTTATTATTGTCAATTTCTTTTTGGTTAACTGTAGCAATTATGGACCATTGATAAGCATTGCTGGATTTATTGCAGGCACGTTGGTCACTTTTATCTGTGCGCATAGTCATAGCTTATTTACCTGGATTACATTGTGGTTACTCTGTACCACCTTTCCTGATGTTTATTTTGCAATTCTCTTTTATCTTCTTTCTATACCGTATCTTTTGTATCTTTCTCATCGTTTTATACAATTGCTTATGTATATGAATAGTCAGCATAAACACGTTTTATTATCAGAAGATTTTCAACAACGATTTGAATTAGTGTTTTCAACATTAATCTATTTAACTATCACGATTGTTTTTTTTAGACAGGCCTTTATGCTTTCTTCCATTTATTTACGATCAGAGCTTTCTAACATTTTACTCGCGGTCAATTTTATCATTTTACAAATATCACTCATTCTGCTTATTACCAAAGAACAAATCATGGGAATCATTCCTGATTCTTCCCATTTTTGGCAATGGATACAGGCCCAAGTTGATCGCTATTATTATCTTATTCTCTTTTTTGTAGTAGCCATTATCATCATGAGCAATCCGTACGTTGGATTTGGAAGATTGGTTCTTTACCTTCTTTCAGGCTCCATCTATATGCTGATCTTGATTAAGGTATTATCATGGCTTCATGATGGTGTTAAAACCACTGCCTCTATGCTCTTTTTTACGCAAGAAGAAACAATTGTTCGCGAACGTTTTTCGTACGCTAAAACCTGTTTTGGTCTTGTTATCATGGGGTCGTTTGTTATTCTCGGGTTTATTGGATTTATTGGTGCTGCAAAGATATGGGGCCTTGATATTGCAGTTACCGATTTAAGACAATGGCTCAAAGTTCCTCTGCTCTTGGAAGGAACAACGCATCCTATTACAACAATGTCTTTACTCAAAATTATCGCATTTATTTTAGGCGGCTTTGCCATTGCATATTCATTCAAAGAATACGTGCTTGCGCGTATTTTTGATTTACTGTTGGTTGAATCAGGAGTGCAACATACTGTTACGAGTATTATTCAATATATTATCATTATCATCGCAACATTCTTTGCATTCAATAGTGTGGGCCTTGGATCATTGATCGGAAATGTGTTTATTGGTTTAGCAGTAACTATTGGTTTGTATCTTAAAGACCCCATTAGTGATTTTATCTCCTACTTTATTATTTTAGTACAACGACCTATTAAAATTGG
Source organism: candidate division TM6 bacterium SOIL31 (assembly GCA_001468865.1). GTDB lineage: Bacteria > Babelota > Babeliae > Babelales > Vermiphilaceae > SOIL31. Next base: position 6,825 of record LDIY01000004.1, on the reverse strand, counting down.
TGACTATGTACAAATTGATGAAATAACCATGGGAGTAGTGCGCAAGATTACACCACGATCAGTAGTGCTGCGCAGAAAAAATAGTACCACTATTATTGTGCCAAATGCATATGTCGTGAGCAAATCGATCGAAAATTGGAACTACGTTCGCAATTTTATTGCATTGCATGATATTACTATCTTTGTGTATTACAAAGAAGATCCCGCTAAAGTAAAAGCATTACTCCATGCAGCCGTTGAATCCCATAATAATATTCTCCGAAATCCTCGCTCTATTGTGCGATTAAGTAATTTCAGCGAATATGGCTATGAGTTTATGGTGCGTTGTTTTATCAGTTCTGCATACACACTTGAGATGTGGGATATTGGCAGTGATATTCGTCTTTTGGTTGCAAAAGCGTTCAAAGAAAATGGCATTGAATTTGCCGTTCCTATTTATAAAGTTGATGAATATGGTCATTATTATCATGAAACCAAGATAAATAAAAAAGATGATGATGATAAGGATGATAAAAATAAATTAAATATGAATTATGATGGGCCAGTGAATAAAACAAAAGAATAATGCCCAACGTTAAGTTGAGCATTATTATCTAAACAAAGCCTTTGTTACGCTATAATCTTACTTTTATCCTCCGGCATCAATAAGCGATCCATAATATCATTGGCATGATCAACCAAAATGATATCAATGCCATCGATCATATTATCAAGCTCTGCCAGGTTATGACTATTTTTACGCGGCATAATAACATACGGAATGTTATTTCGCTTTGCTGCCAATATTTTTTCTTTAACACCACCAATGGGCATCACTTCACCGCGCAAGTTTAATTCACCGGTCATAGCATAATCGGAGTTTATAGGACGATTGGTAAGTGTTGAAAGCATTGCAGTAAGCATTGCAAGACCTGCTGAAGGTCCATCTTTTGGTACCGCTCCTGCTGGTAAATGGATATGCATATCATATTCAGTAAATAACTTGTTATCAATACCAAAATCTTTCGCATGAGCACATGCATAACTGCGTGCTGCTTGCGCTGATTCTTTCATCACATCACCAAGTTGTCCCGTTAATAGGAGTTTACCGGTTCCTGGCATCAGCATTGCTTCGATCTGGAGAATTTCTCCTCCGACTGATGTCCATGCAAGACCATTTGATATACCAATCTGATGACTTTTATTAGCGCCGTCATCAATAAACCGACAAGGCCCCAGATACTGTTCAAGATTGTCTGCAGAAAAATCGGCATGTTGTTTTGTTTCTACCAATGTGCGAGCTGCTTTTGAACATAATTTACTAATGAGGCGTTCTAACTGACGCACTCCTGATTCTCTGGTGTAATCAGCTATAATTTTTTGAATGATTGCATCAGAAACTGAAATGTTTTGATTTTCAAGTCCTGCATTTGCAATCGCTTTTTGCACTAAATGCTGACGTGCAATACTTATTTTTTCTTCTAAGGTGTAGCCACTTAATTCAATAATTTCCATACGATCACGCAACGGCTCAGAAATAATATCAGCATTATTTGCAGTCGCAATGAACATTACTTCCGATAAATCAAATGGAATGCCCAGATAGTTATCATAAAATGTTTTATTTTGTTGGGGATCTAACACTTCAAGCATGGCAGCTGAAGGATCACCTCTAAAATCTGCACCTATTTTATCAAGTTCATCGATAACAATGAGCGGATTGCGTGAGTTTGTTTTGCGCAACGCTTGGATAAATCTGCCCGGCATTGCCCCAACATACGTTCTGCGGTGACCACGAATTTCTGCTTCATCTTTTACGCCACCAAGAGAAATTCGGCCATATTCTCTGCCCAAGCTCCGAGCAATTGATTTGCCCAATGATGTTTTACCCGTTCCTGGAGGGCCAACAAAACAAAGAATGGGCGCAAACCCATCTTTTTTTAGATTACGCACTGAGATAAAATCTAGAATGCGCTCTTTAATTTCTTTTAATCCAAAATGATCTTCATCAAGAATCTTTTTTGCATGCGCAATATCAAGATTATCTTCAGTGGTATTATTCCACGGTAATGCAAAAACCCATTCCAAGTGATTGCGAGTGACTGTTGCTTCAAGGGAATCGGGAGCGGTACGTTCCAGACGATTGATATGGCGACCAATCTCTTTTTTGATTTCATCAGAGACTGCAAGCACCTCCAATTTTTCGCGCATATCTTCTATCTCTTCAAGATCATCTTCGCCCAATTCTTGTTTAATCGCTTTGAGTTGTTCGCGTAAATAAAATTCTTTTTGGGATCGGTTCATAGATTCGCGCGCGTTGTTTCTAATTTTTTCTTGAATCTCTGCAACCTGCACTTCTTTACTCAGATAATCAGAAAGCAATATAAGAAAATCCTTTTGCGTATCAGTTTCAAGCAATTTTTGTGCATCTTCAACGCTCAGATTTAAATGAGAGAGAATGAAATCACCAATTTTAGCTGCATCATTCATTTTTCCTAAGATAATGTGAAAGTCAGGACTGAAAGTATATCCTGATGTTGCCATTTGATCAGCGGTTTTTTTGATCTTTTGGACGCATGCTGCAAGCTCTGCAGGATTGCTTTCTTCAACTTCAATCTTTTGCACTTTGGCTTGTAAAACGCTATCAGTCGTCATAATATCAAGCGCACGAGCTTTGCCCACTCCTTGCACCAATATTTTAATGCCACCTTCGGGCATCTTAATCAAACGCATTACGGTAGCAAGAGTACCAACGCTATATAAATCATCGGTGCTTATTGAACCTTGAGGATCAACTCCGTTTTTTGCCGCCAGAAGAAATACCATCTTCTTTTCTTCAATAGCGCGGTTAATCCCATTTATAATTTTTTCATCAAGAACGAGTAATGGTACAATAATTTGTGGAAAGACTACAACATCCATAGTTGGTATAACGGGCAATACTTCTGGAGAAATATTCACCTTTTTTTGACTGACAACACTTTTCATTATCACTCCCCCCTAATTAAGCCCCATTCTTCACCTGCCGGGGTCGAATGGGGACCCCCATAAAATCGGATTTACAATAAAATCGGACTTACAAGTTCAGTTTATGAGATACTGATGCACTAACTCAATAATTGTAGTCGGGGGAAGCCAAAAAATCTTACCAAGTAGCCTTTATCTAAAACACTATCATTTTTAGTGTGTTTTTTGCTATGAAAAGACAATTTATCATTTATAATATCAAAAAAAGATATGTCATTAAGAGCTGAAGGATCAAATGGAAAAGAATGGAAACAGACTAGTGACAAAAGGAATTTCTCAGAAATTTACACAAGGTAAAGAAGAGATTATAGTTCTTAATAACATAGACAGCATCTTTATGCAAGAAAAAAATTATGCTATCACCGGAATTTCAGGATCAGGCAAGTCTACTTTTATTCACATTCTAGCTGGACTTGATAAGCCATGCGCAGGAAATGTCTTTTTTAATAATATCGCAATCAATGAACTTCCTGCCAATAAACTTTCTCTTTTTTTAAATAAATCAATAGGATTGGTTTTTCAGTCTCCCCATCTTATTCGAGAACTTTCTGTTATTGAAAATATTATTCTGCCGGGAATGATCGCAGGAAAAGATAAAAACGATTGTGAAAAACGAGCGCATGAACTTCTGCAAAAAGTTGGCCTTTTCGATAAAAAAGATCAAAAACCAGGCGAACTTTCTGGTGGACAGCAGCAACGGGTTGCAATTGCTCGTGCTCTTTTTAATGAACCAGCTTTTCTTATCGCCGATGAACCTACGGGAAACTTAGACCTTGCAACAGGAACTACCATTATTGATCTTTTACTTTCATGTCACCAAGAATGGGGAATGGGACTTATTATCAGCAGCCACGATGCGTATGTTGCTGAAAGAATGGATGAGATATATGTGTTGAGTGAGGGGAAGTTACACAGAGAACGATTATGATAAATCCACAGAAACAAAATGATACCAACCAACAATCCTTTCCCCCCGCTCACCCTGAGTGCCCCAGCGGGGCGTATCGAAGGGTCTCACAAAAAACAATACTCAAAAAAACAATCCAAGTTGCCGGCTCCACCTTGCTCAGTAGATTTTTTGGAATCCTACGCGAAGTACTTATGGTCCGCTACTTAGGTGTCAGTGGATTATCAGATGTTTTTTTAACCGCCTTTAAAATACCCAATTCTTTACGCAAAATTTTTGCAGAAGGAGCTCTTTCTGCTGCATTTGTACCCACCGTTGTTAGCACCATGCATCAGGAAAATAAAAACGCGGTTTCTGGATTAATGTCACTTGCATTTTTGGTTTTTGAAGGAATAGTCCTGGCGGTATGCGCAATGATTATGATCTATGCAGGACACGTCGTACGATTTATTGCACCAGGATTTTCTGAACAACAAATCATGCTGGCTATTCCCATATTACGCATTCTGATGCCTTTTATCTTTTTCATATCAAGTAGCGCGTTACTTGGAGGCGCCTTGCATGCAGTTGGGCATTTTTTCATCCCTGCCATTGCGCCCGTCATTATTAACATTGTTTTTATTATAGGACTTGGCATATGCCTCGCCTTTAATTTACCCGTAACTTATTTTTGCTGGTTTATCTTATTTTCAGGATGTGTGCATCTTGCACTGCATTTGATTATGTACTTTAAATATCACTTTTTCTTTGGAAAAATTACCCGTAATGATGGTGCAATTTTTGCGCGTGTTATGGGAAAATTTTTGCTTTGTCTACCGAGCATTAGTCTTATGGAGCTTGCACTCTTTATTGATACAAGCTTTGCATCACTTTTGCCCGCGGGATCAATATCATTACTTTTTTATGCTAACCGTTTTATGGGAATTCCCCTTGGCGTTTTTGGCGTTGCATTTTCTACTATTTTACTGCCTCATTTTTCTCGCACTCATGCCCGTAATCCCAAGCGGCTTCATTTTTATCTGCTCGAATCGGCAAAGTTTATTTTGTGGGTTACTATTCCCGTTGCCCTAGCGATGGCATTTTTTTCAGAAAAAATCTTTTCCACTATCTTTCTTTCTAAAAATTTTACTAGTGCTCAAGCATATGAAGCGGGGACAATTTTGCTTGCATTTTTAGCAGGCTTATTCTTTTTTTCACTCAATAAAATTGTACTTAATATCTTTTATGCAATGCATGCCGCGTGGATCCCGGCAATTATATCGCTCATTGCTACTGCAATCAATATCATACTCAATATGTTATTCATAGAACGGCTGCACGCTACGGGCTTAGCTTTAGCAACCACTATTTCGGCCGCCATACAAACGGTTTTGTTTATTTTTTTGTTACATCAAAAATACAATTTTCGTATATATTTATCACGATTTATTATGTTTGCATTACGTTATATGATGCAACTAATGATCTATAGCTTAGTCTTTGGGATCTGTTATAACGGTATTATAAAAATATTGAATGAGTATTTATCATCAGCATGGTTAGTTTTTTTTACCGTAAAGATTGGCCTTTGGTTGTGGGTAGGCCCACTTGTTCTCTTTTTCTTTATTTTGCTATACTATACCCGTAATTTATTCAACATAAACTTACACTTTTTGAAGTAAAATATTATGAAACACATGTATTCGGCTGGCATTATCACGTATATCATTAAAGATAACACCGTTCTTTATTTGCTTTTGCATTACACTGCTGGCCATTGGGAATTCCCTAAAGGAACCATGGAAGCCGGCGAAACCAAAGAAGAAACAGCTTTGCGAGAACTGCAAGAAGAAACGGGATTAACGGCAATTATTGATGAAGATTTTGAAGAATCAATTAATTATCCATTTATGACGCATGACAGGGAACTTGTACAAAAAACAGTTTATTTTTTTATTGGCAGAGCGACGAGCAAGGACGTAAAATTGTCTTATGAACATATTGATTATAAATGGTTGCCTTATCATGAAGCTCTCGAGCAACTTACGTATGCTAACGGCAAGACATTATTAAAAAAAGCTCACAAACATATTGTATCGATTCAGAAAGAAAATATATGAAAAAATGCATTGTATTCATACTCTGTTGTTCCTTCTTTATGCTTAATGCTGGAAAAAAAACTTCTTTAAAAAATAAGAGTATTCAAAGAGTACAGAAAAAATCATCCTCTCCGTTACCCTCTCCTTTTTTAAAAAGAAAGAAAATATATCAATCCTTCAATAAAGCTTTTACTTCTCTTGCTCTGCTGAGAGAGAAAGTGAAAAACCCTGACCGCACTCTTGAGGATTATAAAATCGATCTTAAACTTCGTGTATTTGTATATAAAACCTACACAGCGTATGTGGATGTTCACACAGAAATAATGGAACGTTCCCTCTCTTTCCAAAACCATTTCCTCAACCCTACATTTTCTCTCGTAAAAAACCTCAAAGACATCCTTAATATAAGGTCTAATCTCTTAAAAGAATCCAACCTGAAAAAACAACTTAAAATATACATGAATCAGACTACCGATATCATGTTTGCTCTATCAGAATATAAAGCTATTAAAAAAGATTGATTTTACCCCTGATCAATTGCATAGAGAGGACAAATACAATAAAAAATCCGCCCGTAAGGCGGATTTATAGCAAAATACCCTTATAAAACAAAACAACCCACTTTTATGGTGGGTTTTTTATTATCGACTTTTCATTTTATCGCCCAGCCTTCGCTATCCTCCTACGCATAAAGCTTCGGCGAACATGAGCTATGGCGGGCAAATTTTTTACCTGGGGTAAAAGGATCTAAAAAAACTTTATCAAACAAAAAATCCGCCATTGAGACAGATTTTATTATCGACTTTTCATTTTATCGCCCAGCCGTCGCTAAAG
>LDIY01000003.1 GCA_001468865.1 candidate division TM6 bacterium SOIL31 | reverse complement strand
CACCACCCATTGTTTCAATACCAAGAGAAAGCGGAGTTACATCAAGAAGTAATACGTCAGTTACATCACCAGCTAAAATACCACCTTGTAAAGCCGCACCAAGAGCAACAACTTCATCAGGGTTTACTGATTTGTTTGGTTCTCTATTAAATGTTTCTTTAACAATTTGTTGTACTTTAGGGATACGTGTTGAACCGCCAACAAGAATAACTTCGTTAATGTCTTTAGTTGTCAATTTAGCGTCAGCCAATGCTTGTGTGCATGGTTTTACTAAACGAGCAAATACATCAGCGCAGAGTGATTCAAGTTTAGCGCGTGAGATTTTCGTGTTGAAATGTTTAGGCCCAGAAGCGTCTGCAGTAATATACGGCAGGTTGATTTCTGTTTCTAACATTGAAGAAAGTTCAATTTTCGCTTTTTCTGCAGCTTCTTTAAGACGCTGTAAAGCCATTTTATCTGCGCTTAAATCGATGCCTTGTTCACGTTTGAATTCTTCAACAAGGTACTCAATAAGCTTATGGTCAACGTCGTCACCACCAAGCATTGTGTCACCGTTAGTTGATTTAACTTCAATAACGCCGTTGCAGATTTCAAGAATTGAAACGTCAAATGTACCACCACCAAAGTCAAACACCGCGATAGTTGAGTTGCCTTTTTTATCGGCACCATATGCTAATGCAGCAGCTGTTGGTTCGTTGATAATACGTTTAACATCAAGTCCTGCGATTCTGCCCGCGTCTTTTGTTGCTTGACGTTGAGCATCGTTGAAGTATGCAGGAACGGTAATAACCGCTTCTGTTACTTTTTGTCCCAAGTAATCTTCAGCTGTTTGTTTGAGGTAGCTCAATACTGCTGCTGAGATTTCTTGTGGAGCGAATTTCTTACCTTGCGCTTCAATAGTAACTTCACCATTGTCGCTGCGAGATATCTTATAAGATACGTTTTTAGCTTGTTTTGCAGCTGTTTCGTATTTTGCACCGATGAAACGTTTTACTGAAGCAAGGGTGTTTTCTGGGTTAGTTACTGCTTGACGCTTTGCTAAGACACCAACTAAACGGCTACCATCCTTTGTATACGCAACGATAGAAGGGGTTGTATTCGCACCTTCTTTGTTAGGTATAACTTTGGCTTGGCCGCCTTCCATAAATGCTACAACCGAGTTGGTTGTACCTAAATCGATACCAATTATTTTTGCCATCGTTTTTCCTTCGAGTTGTTTGTTAAAATGCTTTTTAGTACTATTTCATGGTCGGTCGAGCTAGAATCTTCATATGACCACTCATCCCCCCATGATTTTGAGCCTTTTGATTAGCTCTTTTTATAGAGTAACAGAAAAAAATGCCCTGTCAACTGCAAACTCACAAAATGTTAGTGGGATACGCTCATATTTTTTTAGACTTTGGACTGAAGATAGGGCTGGTGTTGAGAAAAGAAGGTCCTCTTCTGAATCTTCTGATTTATCGCTAAGAGTTTCAATTTGACATATTTGTCGCATGTTTATATGATGAAATTGGAGTTATATTAAAGAATGTTTCATCTTATTTGTATTAAATCCTAGGGCGGGAGCCTACCTATGAAAATGATCTATCTTAAGAGCATGTTGTTGGGGCTAGCGGTATTAGGCTATGGAACGTCGTTTGGTATGTTGCAAGTTCGCAACAATAAACCTACGAGTAAATCGACCAAAAGCGTTGAGGTTGTTCAGATGTATCGTTCGCTAAGAGATAAGCAAAAGAGCGAAATTCTCTTGTTGAAGGATTGTGGCGACGCATATACATCAATTTCGCAGGATAACTTTTTTACCTGCTTGCCAAGAGAGTTGCGCTTAGCATGCTGCCCAGAAGGTCGTGATTTAACCCAAAAGCCTTTTGTTAATCAACGCATTCAAAACTTCAGATGGTATATAAAATTAGAAGATAAAATTAATCTGAGCAGCACATGTAAGCCATTGCGTGAGATTTTATGGCTTGATGATCCTTGTCTTAGGCATTATTTTCAGGATCTTCAGGATACGAACAGAAAGCCTCGTATATGGGGGTATGAAAGTTCTTATGAAAGGGGCGCTGATGCTGAAATAGGTTATGCTATCGGTTTTCCATATAAAGTAGAGACAGCAGATAACTGTATTATTTCATAAATTCATATTGGGGAATGTTGGGGAATTGCATTATGTTCCGTATTCAATTGATTTTTTTAATAGCCATGGGTGCTTGGAGTGGCAACTTTATAGCAGCTGAAAGATTGTCATCGGTTGATGCTTTGCGTGATATTAATTTTCTGCATGAAGCAATCTGCCAGAACCATCCTGGTATCCATAATGCGCATGATCCTGAATTTGCCAAGATGTGCCATACTGCTTATCAGCAAGCTCTTATTGAATGTCCAAAAGTGCATAATGATCAACAGCACATCGATCTATTAAAGAAATATACCCATGCTTTTAATGACGCTCATTTGCGATTTTCTCCCGCTCAAGCTCAATGCAATCATCATATGAAACCAATGGATGAGCGAGCCTTTGCTGTCCGTCATCTTACCGATAAGGTAACATGGATTACGTTGCCCACTTTTCATCCTAATGAGCGACAAAAATTGGAGCTTATATCGATCATTGATCCATTGCCTCATCTTCGCTCACAATCACGCATTATTTTTGATGTGCGGGGTAATACTGGTGGTAATTCGGTGTGGGGTGATAAGGTTGTGGAAGGGCTTTTTGGTAGCGAGTATGCAACTCTGCATAAAGAAAAAATGGAATGTGAAGTTTTTACCGATTGGCGTGTTAGTAATGATAATGTGGCACATGTTAAATGGTTAACTGAGTTTATTGGTCATGAGTTTGGAACTACAAGTGAGTCTTATATATGGATCTGTGGCATTTATCGCGGAATGAGTGATGCGCTTGCGCAGGGTGAGCTTTATTTCCGTGAAGAGCAAATACGATCGGCAATAGATACTTCAGTTAACCCGCAAAATCAGTGTTTAGCGAAAATCTTTGTTGTTATTGATCGGCATTGTGGGAGTGCTTGTCTAGATTTCATCGACTATCTCAAAGCACTTAAGCATCCGGTTACGCTCGTTGGGCAAACAACCAATGCAGATAGTCTTTATATGGAAGTGCGAAATATTGAAGCCCCAAGCAAGCTTGGCAGTCTTGTTTTACCAATTAAGGTATATCGCAATCGGCCGCGTGGTCATAATCAACCATATCATCCCGATATCCCATATCCTGACAATATTAATGACACAAAAAACCTGCAATCGTGGGTTATGAAATACACAGAATTTTGATCTATATTTTCTTAACGTTTTATTATATGAGTCGGATAATTCATGATCGGTGAGGACGGAGTTCCTGCTTCGCCATCATTTCTTCTTCGATTAGTTTTCGCGCGCCCGGCCTGCGTCCTACGTAGCCTTGCTGTGCCCTCTGAAGCTTTATGCGAAAGATGGGCGAAGTAGGAACTCCGTCCTCGGCCCCCCACCTTTTCTTTGGGGATAATATGAAGGTGGAGGGCCTCAAGACTCCGTTAATAGGAAGGGAATAGGGAATAAGAAGGGGAATAAGAAGTAAGGATATAAGGATATAGGGATATGGAGATATAGGAACAAAGAAAGAAGAAGGGCGATAATATATATATGGAAAAGATATATAAAGACATACACATATGTATAAGAAGAACAGGAAGATTAGAAAGAAAGGATTAAAGAAGTAAACGATAATAAGGATAATTAAGGAATAAGAGGTTTAAGAAGTTAAAGAATTATAAGGATTAAAAAAATACTAAGAAATATAAGAAGAATAAGAAGAGTTATATAGATGTATATGTATACGTATATAAGAATAAGAAGACTAAGAATAAAACTGAAAAGAGTTTCACTACGAAGTTTGTTGCTTAAAAGGGGGAACGGTATGTTGGGAAGAAGGGGAGTTAAAAGTCTAAGGTTGCACATGCAAACGTAAAACTTACCAATCGCACGTCCCGCGCGCCCAGGCTTAGGTTAATCGAACCAATCGCACGATCTTTTGTTTTAAGATCAATTTGAGTCTCAAGTTCATTTTTAAATAATGTTGTTACTAATCTCGTTTTTGAAAAGCACTCATATCTTTTTATTTAAGATTCCTTAAAAAGGGAAACAGCGGCCCCTGTTTATTTGGGGTTGCTTATTTTAGCTCATAAGTCATATCTCATGTTGCCTGTTTTCCAGATTGATATTTTTAGGGTTTTTTATATCATTATAAGTATTACAATTTTAATTTTTAAAGGTTTATTATGGGAAATCGGATGTTTCTTGCGTCAATTATTTTGTTGAATTATATATCTTTATATACCATGGAACTCGAGTGGAAATTTACCCCATTCTCTGAGTTGGTTCCAGAGTTGCAAAATAAAGTCATTAAACATGTTGATGATATGAGTTATATAGGCCAAGCAAATAAATCCTCTTATGCGCAAGTAAAAAAACAGCAAATAGCATATATCGCAAAAATGCATCGTATGCAGGATTTTACAAAGGTGAAATTGAATATTCCGCCATTTGTCTTTTTTGTCAACGAATTTCAATATAATCCATGTTGCCCGAATAACACTCAGTATTTTCCTCGTGTATGTGCTGTTGATCCTAATAGCCGCATATTCTACAAAGATAGCGTAATTGAGAAATGGAATTCAGCCAATGTTCGTTATCCTGATACGTTTCGTGTTGATTGTCGTGGCGATGAGTATTACAGCATTAAACCAAGTAATCTTTTGATCGCATGCTTAGAGCAAAATGAGTCTGAGGTAAGGCGTTTAGTGAATATGTATCCTATAAAGCCGGAGCATGTTACCAAAGGTGATTCTAAGTCAGAAGCGTATTATGAGGATAAAGATACTCGTTTCTTATTTGACCAAGCATTGAACGCTGCAAAGATGATTCCTGATAATAAAATAATGCCATTGCTACTCGCGCATTGCGCGGAGTAATTTTAAATATTAGATAATATTTTCATTTATGGGACAAGATTTAAGAACTTTAAAAGTATTGCTTCAGAATCCTCATCTGATTAAAGGTAAATAAACAAATATCGTGTTGTTTATTTACAAAAAGAAAACAAATCTATTGATGCGGCGTTGTGTTTGCATTATAATGAATATGAATAAACATTCAATTATAAATGTGAAAGGGGGCTTCATGAATAGATTCATGTTTAGATTATCTATAATTGTGCTTATGTTTTTGGGTTGTGCTACAAATTTTGCGATGTATCGAGGTGCACAGTGGGCAAAGCAGCAAGAATTGATTTCTGGGAAAAAGCCAAACTTGATTGCACCCATTGTTATTTTCCCTTCGCGAGTGAATGAAAATATTATTGATTTCACCGTAATAGATCCAAAAAAATTATCTCTTCCTCGCATGGATCTTTTGATACAAAATAAGAGTGTTTTAGATCGTGGACAGAATACGGGCACATGGTTATTATCAAAACCAGAGTTAGAGGAAGAGCCCTATTTAAAAGAAATGATCAATAAAAATTGGTGCTCTATTGATTATGATACTCAGATACGTATTTCTGGGAAGAAGTGTTCTTATCTTGAATCTTCTCTTATTTTGGGCAAGAATATCAATGCAGCGCTTACGCAAGAAAATGATTGCGATAATTTATTTGGCGCTGCTTGTCTTGCTATGTTCGTAAGTAACATTAATGATAATTTTGTAACTATTTTGAAAAAAATACAACAAGTATGTCCTTACGCTTCTCATAAGAAAAATTTTAATGATTTGGTGGGAGTAATTCTTAAATGTGATAAATCTCGCCTCTATATTTTGTATCGTGAAATGAGAGAGTTATTTATCGATGGACTTGTTGTTTTCCCTTCGTTAATCAAAGAAAATGGTGTAATTCAATATACTATTATTGATCCAAGACAACCATTGACAAAACCAGACAGTACCTTAATACTTCGAGATGAAAAATATAGTAAAGAAGTTTTTGTTTATAATGATCTCAAGTTTGAACCTCGCTTAAAGCAACTGCTTAATCAAAGTGGTTGCTACAATAAAAATGCAAAGGCAAAATTATATTTTGCATCCTGTTCTGATATCGACATCGCCACTGCTTCTGCTGATCAAGGAAGGTTTGAACTTGCGTTATCAAGAGAAGTAGATTGTCGCCGATTGTTAAATGCAGCTTCGTTAGCCATTACTCATAACCCTAAGAGGCTTGCGAGTATCTTGAAAAAAATAAATTCACCTTTTTTTTGTGAAGTTATCAATGTTGATGAAAAGCGAAAATCATTTTCTCAATTCTTAAAGATTGCGAGTATCTTTAATCCAGGCATATTAGATCTCATAGAAAGCAGCGGTGATGTTCACTTTAGCGCGCCGAAAAAGAATATTGAAAAGGTTAAGAAATAATCTCCGCTGTTTTTGTTCAAATTGAAGAAATACATGGTCAATCTGTTTAAAAAAACACTTAAACAGTATGGTTAAGAAAAATAGCTTTTTTAATATAAAACTATCAGATTGGTCAAAATGATTTTGCTATGCCCCAAATCTGTAGTCGATTTTTCTGAGTCTTTTCAAAAAAAATGACGCGCAAATAATCTTCCGGCTGAAACTTAAAAGTTTCGCTATTTTGTGGTAAGATAATGTTCTGTGTAAAAAGAGACTTCTTGCGAGAGGCTTCACCTTTTTTTGAAAGGGTAGCTATATGTTTGCTCGCAATCAGAAAGTTGTTTATCCCGGCCATGGTGTTGCTGTTATTAGTTGTGTCATTGAAAAAAAAATAGCCGGCCGCTCATTGCAATTCTTTGAATTACGATTTCTTAATAAGGATATGACAATTCTTGTTCCAACGGATAATGCTAGTGCCGTAGGCATTAGACCACTCAGTTCGGCTGAATATATTAATGAAATTTTTAAATTATTGGCTCAACCAGTTATTGCAAAGCAGCTTGATGCTGCCGTAAGTAATTGGAATAAGCGCAATAAAGAATATCAGGGAAAACTTCGCAGTGGCAATTTATTAGAATTATGCGCAATCTATAGAGACCTTCGGCATATTGAAGTGAATAAAGAGCTTTCTTTCGGCGAAAAAAGCTTATTGCAACAAACAGAAAGTCTTTTAATTGAAGAAATCGCCATCGTTACTAAGGTAGAAGTTGCCGATGCTGCAAAGCAATTGAAAGATTTGGTTGGATATAAAATAAGACAATGCGGCGAATCATCTTCCCTGCTACGCTAAATACATAAGCTCTCTCAGTACCTCCTGTGAAAAAATGCACAAGAGGTACTTTTTGTGTATGCTATAAGTTATGAACAACACAATTAACCGACCATTTATGCTCATTATTTATGGACCTACCGGCGTGGGCAAAACGGATTTGGCTCTTGCCATCGCAGAAAGAGTTCCTGCAGAAATTATCAATATGGATGTGGGACAGTTTTATGAGCCCTTATCAATTGGAACGGCAAAGCCTGAATGGAAAAAAAGTCCTATTCCTCATCATCTGTTTGATATTATTTCTACTCCTCTTAATTATACGGCGAATGACTATCGGGAAGCTGTCTATGAATTAATTGAAGAAGTGCGATCGCGCGGCAACTTGCCCATTCTGGTGGGTGGATCTGGGTTTTATCTTCACGCGTTATTATTTTCTAACTCAGCAGCAGGCGAAGATAAAGACTTTTCTCATCTTTATAGGGACCAGGCGGACTTATGGAAAAAACTAAATGAAATTGATCCTGAACGTGGCGTGCGTATTAATAAGAATGATAAATACCGTATTCAGCGTGCCTTAAACATTTGGCATGCGACAGGTAAGTTGCCTTCTTCATTTTCCTTTCCTTATAATCCGCAAGCAGATTATCTACTGCTTTTTGTGGAGCGAGATCGAGAAGAACTGAGAAATAGAATCAACCAGCGAGTGAAAGAAATGTTTGAGCACGGTTGGATCCAAGAAGTAGAAAGATTGATCGATACCCCCTGGCAAGAATTTATTCGGAAAAAAAATCTTATTGGATATCGGGAAATAGTAGATTATCTGGCTGGCGAAAAAGATAAAAAATCGTTTTCCTCAATGGTAGAAATGATTAGCGCTCAAACCAGACAATATGCAAAACGACAATTTACGTTTTGGCGCAAGTTGGAGCGTGAAATTAAAAAAGAAAAGCAGTATACTGGTATGAGTGTAGGATGTCTTGAGACAGTGAACTTGACGACTACCACCATTGACCTATATAGTAATGAACTATTGAAATTATACCCCACGCTGGCTTGCACAGCCGCCCGGGGACCCCGTGAAAAAAATAAAATTGGGAAAAATAATGAATAGATGGGAAGATTCTGTTAAAAAGACGTTGAGCAACAATGATAAAGAATGTCATTGCTCAACAAACCAAGGTCTCTTTGTCCCTAATAGACAATTGAGTTTTATAGTGGCAGGATTATTATTCCTGTTTTTTTCTATTTTTATGGCAGGATATTTTTTAGGTAAAAAAAATGTTATTGAACAATTTTCTGAGAAGCTTCAGCAAGAAGTAGTTGCCGACCAAATCTATACAAAGGTCATCTCATCTACACCAGAAAATGAACCGTCTGCAATAAACACTATGCTGGTAACAGAAACGGAAATTGTTGAAGCATTGCCAATAAGACAAACAATTAACCAAGAAATAATGACGGAAAAAGTTGCTGATCTTCAAGAAGCGATGGTTCAACGTTACTATGCACAATTGATAGGATTTGGCACCGAAAAGGCCGCGCAACATTTTGTGAAAAAACTTGCAACTAAGGGAATTGAGACTGAAGTAAGAAAACGCACCAGCAAAACAGCTCAAGGTCGTACTTCATACTGGTATCAGGTGGTTACCAATTCTTATGCGAATAAAGATGATTTATCGTTATTGGTTGATAAAATAGCAAAAGAAGAAAACATTAAAGATATTTGTATACGAGCTTGTTAGGTTTAATAAAAGAGAGAATCACGGAAAGGTTTTATAGAATGATTATTTCCCTTCGCAATCAAATCAAACAATCGGCATTTCGCTATGTGGCGTTTTTTATATTTGTCGTATTGGGACTTTCAATGGTATCCATTCCATCACTCATGAGAAATGAAGCTTCGGGTGGGTCCTGGGCAATGGCGGTAAATGGCCAAAAAATTTCATATCAAGATTTAGCACGCGAAATGGCTGAACAAAGTGAGTTTCTTGCGCAAATTCGTGCTCAATATGGTCAATATGCAGACCTTTTATTGCAAGCAATGAATTGGCCGACAGATCCAAAGTCACTTGCTTTTGAAGTTTTAATAAAAACAACATTGATGGAACAGCTGGTGAAATCGATGGGTATTGCTATTCATGGCGAATATATCGCTGAAAGTATTAATGATGCACAATTTGCGCGACGTCATTTACAGCGCATTGTACCATCATTTGTTTTCGATCAAACAGGATCATTAAATCCTGAAAATCTTAAAATCTTTTTGCAGCATAAAGGATTATCGGTCAAAGATTTCGAACGTAAAGTTGAGCAAAGTCTTGCTCAGTTACAAGCAATGCAATTTGTTGCATCATCTTGCTATGTCCCTTCATTTGAATTACGACAAAATTTTATAGCTAACAAACTTGCTAAGTCTTTCTCTTATCTCACCTTTTCTTTTGATTCGTTTGTAGCAGCGCAAAAGAAAATAGCGGTTAGCGATGAAGACGCACGAGCGTTTTATGATAAAGAAAATATTCAACATCGTCGTTATTGGGTTCCTGAAAAGCGAGGTGGTATTGTTTGGAAATTTAATGCGTACACCTATAATCCTACCGTTTCAGAAGAACAAATCCGTGAATATTATGAAGATAATAAAGTAAGCAAATATGTTCTTGAACCTCTTAAGGTAGAAGTACAACAAATTACTGAAGAACAATTATCTCAATATCCCGATATGACGCTGGAACAAGTAAGAGAAGAAATAATCAATAATCCATCATCTGAATGGTCAAGCAAATGGCAAACTCTTAAGCCTTTTGCTCGTGGAGATAAAAAAGGGGCTTTTGAGCGCGAAGCGTTTGTTTTACAAAATGAAGGCGATATTTCTCCGGTTATAGAAACCAGCGATGGGAAAGTAATCGTCCAGTTAATACGACGCATCCCTCGCACTTATAAGCAGCTTTCCAACGTTAGAAGCGAAATTAAGTCTGCCTTGATGGAAAAACAGTTCAAAAAGGTCTTTGTTAAAGATATAAAAAATATCGTTACCACTGACGACGCTCAGGCTATTGAAAGCTTCATATCACAAAAAGGCGGCAAAAAAGAAATGGTGGTGGGCCTGATTAAAAACGATACCCGCATGTCACAAGAGCTCTTTGGATTGAAAAAAAATGAATACGGGTTTTACATCGATGGCGAAACTGGCTTTGTGGTCTTACTTACCGATGTTATAGAGCGTAATCTGCCAGAATTTGAATCTATTAAAGATGTGGTTAAAGATGACCTGCGCGAAGAACGAGCTTATGAAGCAATGATGGCAGCCTTGCAAGATGCACAAAAAGCCGCTGCTAATACCAGTTTTGACCAACTTTCAAAGGACTTTCAGGTACCGCTCCATCATACCGGCATGATTGATCCTACTGATGCCAAAAAGGTTAAAGATCTTGAAAAACAAGGTTTTCAGCCAAAAGAGTTACTTGGACTTGATAAAGTAGGTACACTTTCCGTTCAAAATGGCGACCGAGTGAGCTTTTTGATTAAAGTTGATGCAATAGAAGACTATTCCCAAGAAGATCTTGATCAGGCACAAAAAGAGATAGAATCGAGCCTCGCTACCAATCATATGAAGATGCAAATAGAGAGCGTTGTTGCTTCTTTGCATAGAAATGCTACAATAGAAACTAATGAATCAATACAAATAGCTGGCGAAGAATATTCAGAATGAAAACAAAAACAACACCTGCGGCTCCACAAGAGCGTATTAAAGATAAAGATTTGACTGAGCAATCGATGAAAAAGAAGATGCTCGAGGTCACTTTCTCACAGATAGATAAGCAATATGGCAGTGGCGCTGTCATGAAATTGGGCGAATCTACCAATAACAACCTCAAAGCTATTTCAACAGGGTCCATCCTGATAGATCGTGCTATTGGTATCGGTGGTTTGCCTGAAGGAAGAATTATTGAAGTATTCGGACCAGAAGCTTCCGGTAAAACAACGTTGGCGATGCATGTTATTGCTCAAGCTCAAAAACGTGGTGGCATTTGTGCATTTATCGATGCGGAACATGCGCTTGATGTGACGTATGCCAAAAATTTGGGTATTAATGCTGACGAATTGATTATTTCCCAGCCGGATTATGGCGAACAGGCCCTTGATATTGCTGAAATGCTTGTTAGATCAGGCGCGGTTGACGTTATAGTTATTGATTCTGTTGCAGCTCTGGTTCCTAAAGCGGAACTTGAGGGTGATATGGGTGATTCCCATATGGGTCTCCAAGCGCGACTTATGTCTCAGGCATTGCGTAAATTAACCCCGGTTATCCATAAATCTAAGACCGTACTTATATTTATCAATCAGATTCGTCAAAATATTGGCGCTATGCCTTTTGCCAATAAAGAAACAACTACCGGCGGCAATGCATTGAAATTTTATGCATCAGTACGACTTGATGTTCGCAGAATAGCGAGCCTTAAAGAAGGCGATATGAATATTGGTAATCGCGTAAGAGTTCGTGTGGTGAAAAATAAGGTAGCTCCTCCGTTTAAACAGGTTGAAGTTGACTTACTGTTCAGTGAAGGCATTAGCCGCGAGCTTGATCTTCTTGATGCCGCGTTGCACTTTAAGGTAATTGTTCAATCTGGCTCATGGTTTTCATTTAATGGCGATAAAATAGCTCAAGGTCGGAAACAGGTGCTTGAATACTTAAAGACAGCCAGTGTTTTTGATACTGTCTATGCAAAGGTAATGGAAGCAATTGCAGCAGAAAAAGATTCAGTTGCTCCAGAATTTGATAACCCAATAAGAGAAGATGCTGCGCAAGCAGAGTTTGAGTAATAGAGAAAAAGATCTATGTTAAAAGATAAAAAAGACAATGCTCCATTGATTAATCAGCAAATTCGTGCTGAAAACGTTCAGCTTATTACTCTCGATGGTGAAAACATTGGAACTATAAGCAGAAATCAGGCATTACGCCAGGCAGAAGAGGCAGGACTGGATCTTGTACTTATAGCTCAAAGTGGTAAAGATGGCATACCTGTTGTTAAAATCATGGACTTTGGCAAGGTACTTTACGAAAAGAAAAAGAAAACTTTAGAAGCTAAAAAGCATCAAAAAGTTATTCAAATTAAAGAAATAAAAATGAGCCCAAAGATTGGCGAGCACGATTATCAAACCAAAATCAAGCAAGCCATTCAATTTCTGACCACCGGTAAACGCGTTAAGGTAACACTTTCATTTAGAGGCAGAGAAATTGCAACTAAAGACGCACGGGGTTCAGAACTATTTAGCAAAATAGAAAAGAGTTTTCAAGAGCATGATTGGGCAACCAACCTTATGCAAGAACAAGACTCAAAAATGGGCAAAATGTGGTCGCGTATTTATTATTTAAAATAAGAATTGTTGAGGAATAGACAATGGCGAAGATGAAAAAAATTAAAATGAAAACAAATTCTTCTGCAAAGAAACGTTTTTCTAAAACCGGCGGAAAGAATGTGAAAATTAAACGTGGCAAAGCGTTTAGACGTCACTTGATGACCCGAGCAAATGCTAAAACTAATCGTCAATTACGTCGTCCTACTTATTTCTCTGCAGCAGATTTGCCCGGAATGAAACTTTTACTACCATACTAATATAATAATTAATAATTAAATTTAGGGATTAATAATGTCACGAGTTAAACGCGGGATGGCGACCAAAAAAAGACACAAACGTTTGTTAAAACAAACTAAAGGTTTTTGGGGACAGCGTAAAAATATTTTCAAAAGAGCGCATGAAACATTGATGCGCGCATGGGCCTTCGCTTTTAAAAGCAGAAGATTATATAAACGCGATATGCGTTCATTATTTATCTCTCGCTTGACAGCTTCAGTCAGACCTCATGGAACTTCTTACAGTAAATTTATCCATGGTCTTAAGGTTGCTCATGTTGATTTAAATAGAAAAATGCTCAGCCAATTATCCATATTTGAGCCAGAAGCATTTTCTCAAATTGTTGAGATGAGCAAACAATAGTTCTCTTGACAATACTTTTCAAGAATCATTAGACTATTTCCAAGAGTGAGATCCGATTGAGCTAGTTTTTAGCTGGAAAAAGGAAACCTATGGAAGTGGTGTTAATGCTAGAAGAGAAAATAAAAGCTTTGATTGCAATGGCTAAAAGCATGAAAGAAGAGCATGTTGCATTGCAGTCAAAGTATAATTCATTAAACGACGAATATAATTCGTTGAAAAATGAAAATGCCGAACTCAAAGCAGAAAATGATAAGCTTGCCGAAGGTAATGCACAATTGACTTTCCAATTAAATACAATAGAAAAGTCGATCTTAAAAGAGACGGGTCATGTTCAAGAGCTTACTGAAGAACGATCCATGACGCGCCTAGTTCTTGATGATTTAATAAAGAGCATTGATTCAATTGTTGAGAATGAAAATCAACCATGATGAATGAAAAAAAGAGTTATAAGGTACAAATCTTTGAAGAGCACTATGTTCTTTCCAGTGATGAAGCTGAAGCATTAGTAATAGAGGCAGCAGAAATGGTCGATGCTTCAATGAAAGAAATCAGTCATCACTTTGCTCTTACCGATGTAAAAAAAATAGCGGTATTAGCGGCGTTACGTATCGCAAATCAATTACTTCACAGCGAGCGTAAACAGAACAATAACGAACAAACCGTAGGTGCTTTAAAAGATTATATTGACCAAGAACTACCGTTATTACGTTTATAAAAGTAAATTTCTTTTTGTGTGCATTCCATTAGTGTAAGCCAAGACTACTGTTTTGACACTAATTTTTATCATATTAATTAAAACTACAGGCGTGAAAACCTGTTGAGATTTAGGAATGCTCATGATGGATTCATCAACTCTATTTATAGGTGCTAGTGTTGCAGCTTTAGTTGCGGCATTAGTTTTTTTATTTCTAGCCCTTAAAAAAGCGCGGGCAGCAACGGAATTACTCAATGATGCTAAAGATCGTTTAAAAAACTCAAAACGTGATATTGATGCAGAAAAACAAGCAGCTTTAATCAAAATTAAAGATGAAATGTATCATAAGCGTAAAGAATTTGAATTAGAACTTAAGCGTGATCGTATTGAAATTGATCGTCTCCAGACAAAATTAGGTACAAAAGCTGAACATCTAGAAAAGCGTGAAGTTCAGCTTGATGATTTACGGGTGGAGTTGCAACAAAAAGAACGTAATCTATCTCGTCTTGAAGATTCTGTTCGTATTAATGATATCAAAGTAAAGAGTCTTTATAGCGATCTTATATCCAAATTAGAGCACGTCAGCGGCATGTCTAAAGACGAAGCACGAAGTGCATTGTTTGGTACTATTGAAGCGGAAGTTCGTTTGGCAAGTCAAAAATACGTACAAAAAGTTGAAGAAGAAGCGCGTCAGACATCCAAAGAAAAAGCTACCAATATTTTAGTAAGCGCAATGCAGCGTTATACCGCTGATTTGGTTGCGCCTTATTTATCGGGAATTGTTCATCTTCCAAATGAAGAAATGAAGGGAAGAATCATCGGTAAAGAAGGTCGAAATATTAAAGCATTAGAAATGGCAACAGGCATGGAATTCATTATTGGTGAATCTCCTGATATCACTGTTTCTGGTTTTAATCCTATCCGACGCGAAGTTGCAGTACGTACACTTGAAAAACTTATTACTGATGGCAGAATCAATCCTACGCGTATTGAAGAAACCGTTCTTCAATGTGAAAAAGAGATTGAAGAAATTATTCAAGAGTATGGTAAAAATGCGGTACTCGAATTTAATTTACAAGGTATCCATCCTGAAATTATCACGTTGATTGGTAAATTACATTTTAGAACCAGTTATTCACAAAATGTATTGGTGCATTGTAAAGAAGTTGGTGTTTTTGCTCGCATGATTGCAGAAGAAATGGGTCTTGATGGAGCTCTCGCCTTACGTGCAGGTTTATTGCATGATATTGGTAAAGCAGTAACGGCTGAAATTGAAGGTCCGCACGCACAAATTGGCGGTGATATTGCAAAGCGTTGCGGTGAAAATCCAATTATTGTGAACGCTATTGCAGCCCATCATGAAGAAGTTCCGTTCAATTCTATTTACGCAATTATTGTGGTGATTGCAGATACCATTTCCGCATCTCGTCCTGGTGCTCGTCGTGAAACATTAACTGCTTATATTAAGCGCTTAGAAAAATTGGAAGAAATTGCTGCTTCATTTGACGGTGTTAAAAAAGCATACGCAGTGCAAGCAGGCCGTGAATTGCGTGTGATTGTAGAAGAAGATAATCTTAATGATGAACAAGCTCACAATCTTGCGCATAATCTTGCACGCCGCATTGAACAAGAAATGACATTCCCTGGTCAAATTAAAGTTAATGTGATTCGTGAAAAACGTTCAATTGAATATGCGAGATAATATGAATACATTGCGTATTTTAATGATTGGTGATGTGTGTGGTGCCGCAGGCCGAGCCATATTTCAAAAACATATTGATAAAATAAAACGAGCGCATAATATCAATGCGATAATTGTTAACGGTGAAAACTGTGCGCATGGCCGCGGTATCACCACTAAAAACGTTCGTTTTTTTGAACACAATGGTGTTGATGTTATAACGAGCGGTAACCATATCTGGAAGCATAAAGAAATTTATCCGTATCTTGATGAGCATAGCAATTTATTGCGTCCGGCAAATTATCCCGCCGCCACTCCTGGCGTTGGAGTAACCACTTTTATGGTGGAAGGCCACCGAATTGGTGTAGTTAATTTGCAAGGACGTGTTTTTATGAAAGAACTGATCGATTGTCCTTTTTATAAAGCAGATGCGATTATCAATCAGCTTAAAGAAAAAACTAATATGATTTTTGTTGATTTCCATGCAGAAGCAACGTCAGAAAAGATGGCATTGTCTTTCTTTCTTGATGGTCGCGTAAGTGCGGTTGTAGGCACTCATACGCACGTGCAAACAGCTGATGAACGCATTTTGCCAGGTGGTACTGCGCATATTACTGATTTAGGTATGACAGGTTCATTCAACTCTATGCTTGGTATGAAAAAAGAACCTATTATTCATAATTTCCTGACGGCATTGCCTGTTCGTTTTACTCCTGATAATGCGACTCCAATTGTTATGTCAGGGGCATGGATAGAAGTGGATACCGAAACAGGAAAAGCGCTGAAAATTCAGCGCGTGATGATTATTGATAATGATTTGATTGTTGGCAGTGAAGATGATTAAAAGTTAATTAAAAAAAGGCACTCACTTGAGCGCCTTTTTTTAATTCAACATTATTTATCTTATTGAATCATCTTATTAATATTCTGATTAAATGTATCTATATTTCTATGTATATTAACCATATTATCATTATTTCTTTGCTGATCTAAGAGTGCAACGCTGAATTTTTGTTTCAGCTTTTGTGATAAAGCAGTCTTATTTTTATTTGGTAGTTCGCCTGCTAGTTGTAAAAGAGCTTGCGACTTTTGCAGGGCTTCTTGAGTCAGTTGGTGATTGTCTTGCTCGGTAACGTTTTTACGTTGCCTCACATGCAAAAGAAAATCATTCCATTCTTTTTTCTGTTCTTTATATGAAGTTGCCAATTGGATTTTTCTTTTTTCTTCGGCCTGAATGCGATCTTGCTCATCTTTAATTCTTTGTTGTGCAAGCTGTTTTTGCTCTTTCTTGGCACGTTTCAATTGAGCTTTTTGTTCGGCGGCATCTTTTTGTCTTTGTTCTTCTGCATATATTTCCTGTACCAATGTTTTAATTTCAGCAATTGTTTTCTGTATATTTTTCTCAGACATTGCTTTTGATGCAGTAAGCGATTGCCCCACAATTTCTCCTACTGCTGGTAGGAGCATTATTTTATGCTGTAGAACAATATCTTTAACGATCAATCTCATTTCTTCTATCCATTTATCATTAGGCCGTTTGCGCTGTGCATCCCAATATTCAGCGCTTCTGAAATTGAGCAATAGATCATCAAACCGCGTAAGTACTGCTTTTGCAGCATTTTGATCAGCGGGGTCTGCTATGTTTGCTACCATTGCATTTAATACATTTTCTTGTTCTGGTGACCGTGATACCCGCGGGATTGGGGCGGTTGATTGTTCAGGATTTATTCCATACCACCAATTATACAGAGGGTCAGTAATGGCTGAAAGTATTCCTTTTGCTGCGGCAGGTTCTGGTGTTACCGGTTTTTGAGCTGCTGCCAATTGCTGAGCATATGCAGCGCGAATTTTTTGCATTTCTGCTTCTAATTCAGCGTGTTTTTTGGCAAGCGCAGCTTCTCGATCTTTTTTTTCTTGTATTGATGCATGTAGTTTTCGATTTTTTTCTTTTTCGTCTTCTTGCGTTTGTTGTAGAGCTTTTAATTCTATCATGTACTTTTTATTATCTTCTTCTTGTTGTTGTTCCAAGTTTTTAAGCTGATCTTGGAGCTGGGATTCTTTTGCGGCAAACTCTTGCTGACTTTGTGCATTATTTTGAGCCATTATGGGCTGTTGAGGATAGTCATATTGAGAAGGATATCCATATTGTTCTGCCGGATTAAAGATGTGAATAGCATTATTAAAAAGTGTCATTTCTTGTTGGATATTGAGCGGGAAGAGATCTTTATTCCCTGCAACGGCTCGTGATTCAAGAGCATCGAGAAATTGTGATTGAAGATCATTTTCTTTTATATGCCCCGCCCTGAGTAAGTTTTGTGCCGCTTCATGTGTTTTGTTTACTATTTCATATGTTTGAAATGAATTGATTCCTTCAGTCTTAATCTTTGCAAGCTGAGCTTTCCATTCTTGTTGAAGGGTTTCAGCCGTTTGTTCTGCAGATTGATCAGTGCTTGTGGTGCTTTCTGCTGTTGTAGTCGATTCCGGTTGTGGTAGTGGTACTATTTCGCTGACTGCTACCGGCTCAGAGCTTACTATTTCTGGAATGAGGGCAGGAGCAGGCTGTTTGATTTCTGGAAGCGTTTCAATAACGGGGAGTTGTATGGCCGCCTTAATCATTTGATCAAATTCTTCAGTTAATATATACGCTGGTGTGCCTCTTTTTAAAGCTTTCTTAGTTTCTAAGGTAACCTTTGCTGATATAGCATCAAAAAAAGATGTTTTAAGCATTTCTGCAAGATTTACATCGTTTTTCACTATTTTTTCCGCAAGAGAGAATGCGGTATCTCTCCAAGAATCGAGCGGAATGCCATTTGCCGCATCCCAATATTCTCCCTTGATGGTGAGTAAATCCAAATGTTCGTTCCAGGTATCTAAGGTATTTTTTTCTTCAATAGGCGTTTCTGCTGCTGTATTTGTTGGAGAAGGTTTCAGTAAGTTTTCGGTTTCATCAATAGTAAGAGGTAGTTGAACCTCACTGCTTTGTGCTGGGGCCAATAAGGGTTCTGCGGTATAAAGATGATCTGCGCGAAATAAAAATATGGTGATAATAAGAAGGGTCCTTACATAATTCATATCGGCCTCTCTCTATATCTTTTAAATACAGATATGCATAATCATGTTTATTATCACAAAATTTATTTAAAAAAAGCAACGGATGAAATTAATTAGTTGTTTTGGGTAATAGAGACTTTATTTTCTTCTGTCTGGCGGTTTACGTTAAACGAAAATTATTATAAATTGGGTTGAATAAACTTTTAATCCACAGAAAAGGAAAACATTTTATGAACAGAATGATTTGTTATATATTGTTATTTACAGCATCAAATGTAATTTTCAGCATGGAGGAAGATCCAAATAGGGACAAAAAAAATCCATTAACGGTTATTTTCAAAAATCGGAATGATAAGAAAGTTTCTTATAATGTTCAATTTTGTTCTGAGGTAGTTTCAAACGTACCTTCATATAAGGGTTATATATATCATTATTATATAGGGGATGGACGGAATTTTGATTACGTGGCTTTGGGCATCACCCCGACTGAAGAGGGAAAAAAAACTATATATTCGATTATTAATGATTTTTCAAAAACAGATCTCACGCCATTGAGTGGCAGGTTTGAAGCAAAATGTGGAGATGTTATTAATATATTAGCAAATCGTTATTCAGAAGCTACGAGTGATGCTCCAATAGCTGGTATGTTATTAACAAATGTTGATAATTCAACCGACCAAATATTTGTTAAAGAAGCCCAAATGAAGGATTTCGATCCCGCAGTTGTAGAAAAATCACAAAGAGCACTTAGAGAAAAAGGACAAAAAGAGTTGGTGGTTGGTATTAGTGGATTCTTTATAATGATTGGTACAGGCTTATTTGTTGTGTGTACGTATTTAAACGCCTTAAGACATAATTGCTGAATTAACACAACAAAAGCTTTTTAACTTCGACCGGATTTATGTCTGTAATAAACGTTTTAAAAAAAGGAAAAATATGAAGCGATTAGTGATAGTCTCCTCTTTTGCACTAGCAATGGCAGCCCTATTGGTGCATGCAAAAGTGGGAAAAAATACAACAAATAACAATAATAATGTTGCACAAGCGGGCAAAAAAATGACACGCATAAAAATGGCTTCAGGTTTGGAATATGAAATTGTAAGAGATGGCGATGGAGCAAGTCCCAAAAAAGGTGATTTGGTAACCGTTCATTATACTGGTTGGTTGAATGATAATGGCCAAGAAGGCAAACTATTTGATAGCAGTCACAAACGTAATCAACCGTTCCAATTTTATATCGGCATGGGGCAAGTGATTAAAGGTTGGGATGAAGGGGTTATGGGAATGAAGATTGGTGAAAAGCGCCGTCTTTATATTCCTGCAGCATTGGGTTATGGCGCACGCGGAGCCGGGGCAGTGATACCGGGCAACGCGGATTTAATCTTTGATGTTGAATTGATTAAGGTTAATTAAATGTTTTTTATATGAAAAAAGGGGCTTTTTAAAGCCCCTTTTTTTAATTCATAATTCATGTAGTTCATTCAAACTACTATTTCGCGCCATTATTATGCAATAATTGCATAATTTCTCTATTTCCCAATCTGATTGCTTCTTCGAGTGGGGTATTGCCAGCATCATCGAGAGCATTTACGTTTGCTTTATGTGATAATAAAAACTCGCATATTTTTTTACCGACAGTTTCAGTAAAAATACCATCCTTTATTTGAGCCAGTATGTAATGCAAAAGAGGTAATTTCCTGCCTGAATATGTTGATGGATGTGACCCATAAGAATTGACAACGTAAGAATTAATAATGTAGTGAGGGTGGTTTTGAATAGGCGTTCGGCCAATGATTTTTAAGAATTTTTCCGTATCATTATAATGATGAAGCCCATGAATGAAATTTCTATAATACGCATCTTTACTAGTAATAAAACTGACAAATTCTTGTGTGGTTGAATCAAGGGCTTCATAAGGTTTTTTGATATCTGATGAAACTATATCATCACCCATGGGGGTTGGAAACAAAACTGTATGGAGGAAGTATTCTGCAACATATAAATCTGGGCAATAGATACCTCTTTGCTCTTCTGCAAGAAGTGTTTTTAATAGCAATGCGTCCTTTTGTGTTAACAGCTCAAATGCTCTTTTTTTATCTTTAAAATTAATATGATTTAATCGATTTACGGACTTTATTGACGGTTTAATTTTTAATTCCATTCCAAAAAGCGGGATTATCAAGGCTATAGCCGAAAAGATAAGGGGGGATTTTATATTCACAGAAAAATCTCCTTTACGTCTATGAAGTTGTTATATAGCTGTTGAGGAGTTTATAGCAGTTCATAAAAAGGGTCAATAAGACAATAAAAACAGACAATTAAAAAAAAGGCCAATCCGAGAGGAAAGGCCTTTAATCTTGATAGAGGTAAATCTAAGAATTACTCAGATTTTTTAGCTTTAGCAGATCTTCTTACAGTCATTCTGCGTTTAGCAGGTTTTTTAGCTGGTGCAGTTTCGATACCCACCATATGAGCTAAACCTGTTAATAAGCCTTCTTTTTTAGCTGCTTTACGTCTAGCACCCGCGCGTTTAGCTGGTTTACGTTTTGCGCCTGCGCGTTTTGCTGTTCTGCGTTTAGCACCCGCTTTTTTAGCTGGTTTGCGTTTTGCAGCAGCTTTTTTCGCAGCTGGTTTACGACGTTTTGCAGCGGCTTTTTTAGCTGGTTTACGTTTAGCACCCGCTTTTTTAGCTGGTTTACGTTTTGCAGTTGCTTTTTTAGCTGTTCTGCGTTTAGCACCCGCTTTTTTAGCTGGTTTACGTTTTGCAGCTGTTTTTTTCGCAGCTGGTTTACGTTTTGCTGTAGCTTTTTTAGCTACTGCTTTTTTCGCTTTCTTAACTGCCATGGTCGACTCCTTTTTTTGGTTTGTACTCAAACTCATACTTACTTCAATTTCAATTGTACAAAAAACTATTTTATAAAATCAACATAATGGATAAATATTTTCTAAAGCTAAAAAAATAGACGCACTGTTTTTGTTATAAAACAGAACGTCTACCTTTGAAAACTAAATTCTAAAAAAAGTCTTTATTTTAATCCAAGATGGGTTGGCAAAGATCAAGAAGATCACAACCTTTTGCTGCACTGGATGGGCAATGTGGAAGGTTATATTTTTTGTAAAATGCGTTAATGATCCATTCATATTTTTCGCCATCCGGGCCTTTTAAAATGGCCGCATGTCTTCCATAGTCGGCAATAAAAATATAAATATGTTGATGACCATTTGCTACCAATTTTTTGTAGAGATTAATCGAACTTGAAGCGGGAACCAGGTGGTCTTCTTTGGAGCAAATGATGAAAATCGGAATATCTTTTGAAATGCCGTCAATACAGGTTGCAGGACTATGACCATAACGTGTGTATTTTTTAAAAATAAACTCGGCTAATGTTTCTCCGTATGATAATGATAGCCATCCAAGGCCCTTTCTATTCATCATATTCTCAATGACATCGCCCATCGTAAAATAGGGAGATTCAAGGATAATTGCCTTCACATTATTAAGCTGGTGAGTTCCTGCAAAGATGGCCAAGTTGGCAGCTCCACGTGATAATCCATATAATATCATATCGCAATTTTCAAAGCGCTCATTGGTCTTTTGATATGCTTTATAAAGACGCCCAATTTCATTTCCTTGTCCAAAGCTGGTTTCATTGTAATTGACTCGGTAGAACCTATTGGTGGCGTCTGGGTAGTTAAATGCAGTAAATGGGGTATGAATAGTGACTCGTTCATTATGATGAACAACATCATCTTTCATGTACGATTTAGCATACCAACTCACCTGTCTTTTCCCTGTATCGGCAATGCCGTGGGAGAAAAGGGTAACTGTTTGAGGTAAGCATAGATTCGGCATCATTGCCATAATGGCTATAAGACTGGTAAGGATATTTTTTTTCGTGAACATAGATGCTACTCCTTTTGAAAATAAGGCTATCTGGCGCAATGAAAGATAAGTTAACTTTGCGTTTTTTGGCCTATGTACTATAATTTTAACATATATTGGATAAAATTAAACCCCTAAGTGAGCTTTTATGAAGAAATTGCCTGATATAAAGCAAGATTTCTCCGGTTGGTATAACGAAGTTATCTATGATTCTGAGCTTGTTGATCACGCTCCGGTTAAAGGTTGTATGGTAATTAGACCTTATGGCTACGCTATTTGGGAAAATATCAAAGACGTTCTGGATGCACGTATCAAGGCAACAGGTCACCATAATGCTGCTTTTCCACTTCTTATCCCTGAATCTTTTCTCAAAAAAGAGGCTCAGCATGTAGCCGGGTTTGCTCCTGAATTAGCTGTAGTAACTCACGCGGGGGGCAAAGAATTAGAAGAACCGTTGGTAATACGGCCAACTTCTGAAACCATTATTCACTATATGTATGCACGGTGGTTACGTTCGTGGCGCGATTTACCGATCAAAATCAACCAATGGGCAAATATTATTCGTTGGGAGATGCGCACGCGTCCTTTTCTACGTACTACCGAATTTTTTTGGCAAGAAGGTCATACCGCTCATGAAACGTACGATGAAGCATATGAAGAAGTTCGCATTATGTTAAATGAATATAGCAAACTGGCCCAAGATTACCTTGCCGTTCCGGTGTTTTCAGGATTTAAAACAGCACAAGAAAGATTTGCCGGGGCGGATATTACTACGACCATAGAAGGTATTATGCCTGATGGTAAAGCACTGCAAATGGGAACCTCTCATTTGATTTCACAATCATTTGCGCATGCGTTTGAAATGAAGTACCAAGATAGAGAAGGCAAAGAATCGTATCCTTTTCTCACCAGTTGGGGAGCTTCAACTCGTTTGATGGGAGGGCTTATTATGACTCATGGCGACCAAAAAGGTCTAGTACTTCCTCCAAAAATTGCACCAATTCAAGTAGTTATCATTCCTATTTTCAAATCTGGTACTGATAATTCTGCCGTTATGAACATGGCAAAATCCATTCAAGAAGACTTACGCAAAGATGGCGTGCGGACTCATATCGATGATGAAGAAAGCAAAACTCCGGGAGCTAAATTTTTTCATTGGGAGCTCAAAGGTGTTCCTTTGCGTATTGAAATTGGTCCAAAAGATATTGAAGCAAATCAAGCAGTTGTTGTTGAACGTATTGAAGCAGCCAAAAGATTTATCTCATTAACAAATTTAAAATTTGAGGTAATTTCTTTGTTAGATATGATGCAGATAACCTTACTTGAAAGAGCTCAGGCGCGTGTACACCAAATGCGCCACCAAAGTAATGATTTGGCAGAATTTGGACCAACATTGGAAAATGATGGCAAATTCTACCAAACAAGCTGGTGTGAAAAGGCTGAATGCGAAGCGGCATTAAAAGAATATAAAGCGAGCATTCGATGTATTGTGGACGGCTTGACCTATAAAACATGTTTTGTGTGTAAAGAGCCAAGTAAAAAAGAAGTTCTCGTTGCACGGTCGTATTAAGAAAACTGATCTTTAAAGATAAAAGAGGGATTTTTGCATAATCTGCAAAGGTTCCTCTTTTATTTATATAAGGCCTAATATATCAGCAAGAGGAAACACTTTTTCTAGCTGTTTATCATAGGATTTAATCAAGGTATAATATTTAATGAGCAATTCTCGCTCATTGCGTTGCAAATCATAAGAATTAATAATCATATCGTTATGCATAATAGCAAGCAATAAATTTTTAGGTAATTGCTTGAATGCATTCTTTAAAGTGAAAAAGCGAGCATAATCGCCATAACCAAGTGGAACAGAAAATAATTGATGAACTACTATTTCTGAGGATGATCCCCATTTTGATTCTATTAAGCCATTATCAAGAACAATTCCTATGTGATTGGTGTGAGAATCGTGTTGATCATCAGAGTAGACAACAAGATCATTGGTGCGTGGTTTATTTGTTTCCTTGAAATATTTAAATATATTCAAAGTTAAATAGCTCTCTGATCCCCAGTCAAAGTGCATAACTTCACCTTTAAACCCCAAGGTTTTTGCAAGAGCGTAGTCTTGGCATCTATATTTTCTTTCTTCATCCGTTGGCAATCGTATTGAATGTAAAATATTGTTTTCCAGTGAAACATTTCTTATTTGGCTGTCTAATGCCCTAAGTTCTTCTAGATCATTACTTTTCAATTGTTTTGATTGCTCTTCAAAGGTGGTTAGGTGATTGAGCATTTTTCTTATAGATATCATTGTAGAATCATTTGGGATTAGCTGGGGATCATATTTTAATTTTGGTGCATAATCATCTGATATTTTCAGCATGCAATGCGCATTTGTGTAAATGATAATGCCACATATAAACAAAAGAAAAAGAAGGTTTTTATTGCTAATTGCCGTGCAGTAACCGATTTTCTTCATGAAAAAACCCATAAAGTTTCTATGTTGTTAAATTTTGGATAAGCTTTGTATACATTACCATAATTCAAACAAAAAAAGGATAAACAACATGGATGCAAGACAGTATCAAACGAAATTTGAAGCATATCTTTTAACGGAAAAGCGAGTTTCTAATAACACCTTCTTTTCATATAAAAGAGATATGAATCAATTTATGGGGTTTTTACAAAAAAATAATATCTCTTTAAAAACCCTCACTGGTGACGATCTTAAGGCTTTTGTTCATCATTTGCATGGTCTTAAACTCTCTGCGCGTAGCATTGCGCGCAAAATTTCCACCTTAAAAACATTCTTTCTGTATTTAGCGCAACATTTTGATATAAAAAACAGCGCCAAAGAGCTTTATATTCCTAAAATTGAAAAGCGTCTTCCAACGCATCTGAGTCAAGATGAAGTGAGTAATCTATTAGCCCATTCAGAAAAAGATCGAACGCCACTGGGGATTCGTAATTCATTGATGTTATATCTTCTTTATAGTTCTGGCATGCGTGTGAGCGAACTGATTAATATAAGGATTTCCGATATCCATTTTGATACACGCTTTATTTCCATTGAAGGGAAAGGCGGCAGGCAGCGCATGATCCCTTTGCCGCAAACGATAATGATTATGGTGCACGATTATTTGCAAAAGCATGCGCATGAAGTTGTATCTATTGCCGATCCTATTTATTTGTTTCCGGTAATATATGGAAAAAAGGTGAAACCCATTTCTCGCCAATCATGTTGGATAATTTTAAAGAAATTATGTGAGCAGGTTGGGATAAAGCGGGCAATATCGCCGCATCAGCTGCGCCATTCTTTTGCAACCCACATGCTTGAAAAAGGAGTTGATTTGCGTTCGTTGCAAGTATTGCTGGGACATGAAGAAATTACTACGGTTGAAGTATATACGCACGTGGAAACATCGCAATTGCGCAAAATTTATGATAAAAAGCATCCGCGATCTTAGCCCAACTTACGCCTGTGGCTTCAGCTGGGCGCCCTCTAAATTAATGATGCATAAGATTTATTTTTTCTTTCTTAAATTGGGGTCTCCGTTTGAAAAAGCATTGAAACATGGGGTTTGGTTAGCTATAATGGAATGTATGCTTATTTCATAAGGGAATTTAATGAAAAATATATTTGTTGTAGAACAAAAACCGCTCCTCTCTATTTTATCCTCCATGCAGCCAATTTGCACCAAGCGCACAACGCTTGATGCAACAACTACCATTCTGTTTCAGGTGGGTCACAAAGAATTAGTTTTAAAGAGTACTGATTTAGAAATTAGTTTGCAAGCGAGCTATCTTCTCAAAGAATGCGATGTGGATGACACTCGCATGTTTTTGGTTTCTGGCAGGCGTCTTTTTGATTTAGTCAAAGAACTTGAAGGTGATATAACTTTTATTCTTGATGATACATCTTTACTTGTTAAAGCAGGGTTAGTGAATGTTGTTCTGAATATTCAAGATGCGCAAAACTTTCCGCCATTTCCTGAGCGTATTGAAAACTTAATGCAATTGAATGCTCCATTTGTTCTTGAACTTTTGAATAAAGTAGCGTTTTTAATTCCGCAGAACAATGCCAATTCATCTTTAAATGGTTTGTTGCTAGAAATATCTGAATCAGAAATGAAAATGACTGCAAGTGATGGCCACTGTCTTGCGCAAGTACAAACCGATAATTATACCTTAGAAGAATCACGTAAATGGTTGCTTCCGCGCCGAGCGGTATTTGAAGTTAAAAAAATTTTAGAAAGCAGTAATGATGCTACTATTTTTCTTGGTTTATGCGGTAATCAATTGGTTGTATCCGGCGAATCATTCAATTTTTTCACCAAGTTACTCGTTGATGGCTTTCCTGCATATGGCGGAATTTTAGATAAAAAAGATTTTGTTCCTGCTCGTGTTGAACGTTCTCATTTTATAAAAACGCTCCGTCGCTCATCATGCCTTCTTTCTGGGCAGTTTATTGCAACAACTTTTGCATTTGGTTCAGAAAAGCTCAAGGTATCCTTGCACAATAAAGAAGTAGGCACCTTAGAAGAGGAAGTTCCTCTCTTTGATTTTACTGGATCTGAATGTGATATTCGTTTTTATGCGCCCTATTTGTTGAATGGATTACAAGTTTTTCCCGGTGAACAAATACAATTTTATTTACAAGGTAAATCAAAACCGATTATTTTCGATGCGCAAGGTACCAATGAAGGTAGCGCCTATTCTATGTTTTATCTGGTGATGCCTGTAGCACAAACTCATGAATAATACCACATTTTTTATACCCCATATTCCGTTTCTTTTTACATGGGGACCCCGATGGAACGAAGTGAAATTGGGGATATTTTTATGGGGACCCCATTTATATGGAAAATAGTCAATTGCAACTGGCGAATGTTTATTTAAAAGATTTTCGCTGTTTTGATCAGATAATGGTTGATTTGGATAGCCCGATAATACTAATTTGTGGCGCAAATGGTGCCGGAAAAACATCTTTGCTTGAAGCATTGTATTATGGTTGTTATTTGCGTTCATTCAGAACCAATACCTCCAAAGATCTGGTTGCTTTAGGCAAAGAATCTTTTTTTGTAAAATTCTTGATCCGAGAAGTGATAGAAGGTAATGGCGTTGATCATACTATTCAAATTGGTTTTGCAAATAATAAGCGTTTGGTGAAGGTTGATAATAAAACGACGGTTTCATATAAAGATTTATTATCATATTATCGTATTGTCAGTCTTACCGAAGATGATTTGAAGTTAGTTCAAGATGGCCCCGAGGAACGGCGAGCTTTTATGGATCAGGCATTATTGCTTGATGATGCCGAGTATCTGGCAAAAATGCGTGAATACCGCGTAATACTTGAAAATCGTAATGCATTGTTTCAAAAAGATAGTATTGATCCAGAAAGCTATTTTATTTGGACTAAAAAATTGTGGGAATATACTGCCATTATTCAAAGTGCTCGTAAATTATTTTTGGCTCAATTAGAAACACAAGTCAATAAAATGCTCTATCATTATATTGATAAGAATGTTTCAATCTCCTTTACTTATCAAGCAAAAAAATCAAGCGATTTATCATTTGAGCAGTTTTTGCACAAAAGCGGATCTCTGCAAGATTTAATGAAATCAGAAATTTTCTTTAAACGTTCTCTTTTTGGAGCTCATGTTGATGATTTTACCATTACTTTAGAAGGTAAAAAATCCCGAGCCTATGCATCCCGGGGGCAGCAGAAAATGATCGTTCTTTTGATCAAAATAGCCCAAATTAAGCAACTTATTCTTAAAAATGGTCCTATAATCTTCCTTTTAGATGATTTTATGACCGATTTTGATGTTGAACGGGGCAAAGCCCTGCTTTCAGCTCTTTTTGAGCTAAACTGCCAGCTTATTTTTACCTCTCCTGTCCGCAATAGTGCGTTAGAAAGCACACTTATTGCGTCTCAAGCTCCTTTTAAAATAATTTCTATGTGAATTTTTCCAGAGGCAAAAAGTCTTCACTTATCGTCTTTTTTGACGAATCTGGCTTTTTGATATATATTAATTGAGAATTATTTTTGATTTATCCGAAGATACCAACATAAATTAATTAAAATAACTTTGACTTTTCTGAAATAATGTTTAATCTTAATACTAATAATTGCTTCTGGGACGCACAAAACTTGATTTAGGCTTCATTACTACTCTCCTTTTTTCCACCGCACTAACTTAACTGTTAGTGCGGTGGTTTTTTTAATCCATCTCATCATATTGCTCTTGTTATTTATCTTCTTTCTTGGTACGTTCCAGAACATATCAAAAAGGAGTGATAATGAAGAATCTCATCATTGTTTCTATTTTATTTTGTGTAATTTCCATTTTAAGTCACAATGTATCATGTAGTGATAAGCATGATAATCTTCTTGCCATTGTTATCATGGTTAAAAACGAAGTTGATGTTATTGTGCCAACCCTCAAACCGTTTGTTGATGCAGGTTTGCAATCATTTCTTGTCTTTGATACCGGTTCCACCGATGGAACACAAGAAAAAGTAAAGAATTACTTTAAAGAATCAGAAGTCGATAATGCTCACATCGTAGAAGAACCTTTCGTAGACTTTTCCACCTCGCGTAATCGGGCATTAGATTTGTCAGAGCAGCTTTTTGCTGGTCATACCTTTCTTCTTATGCTTGATGCAGAATGGTACACGCATGGTGTTGAAACCCTTATTGATTTTTGCAAACAAAATGTAGATATTGCGCCAGATTCTACAGGCAGTTGTTACTTAACCCGACTTTTTACGGTTCAAGATTCTATCAATAATTATGTGGTGAGGCTTATGCGTATAGGCCATAATGTACGTTATACTGGCCCGGTACATGAAACAATAATGACAAGCCCTGGTGGAGTAGTACCATCTTCCTTTTATTTTGAATATGCACCTCAAGAATGTGGTAAGGAAAAATCGCGCGCGCGTCTTATACGGGATTATGCTTTACTCAAAAAAAGTCATGAGGATGATCCAGAGAATCCACGAACATTATTTTATTTGGGTCAAACGTGTCAGTTTTTACATGCCTGGGAAGAAGCTATTTTATATTACAAAAAAAGATTTGAGCTTGGTCCGCTCAGTGAAGAAAAATATTTGGCTGCCTATCGCATTGGGTATGCAATTGAATACTATCTTGAAGAATCAACGGATAAAGATAAGAAATATACATGGCAAGATGCGTTACATTATTATTTGCAAGCGCATAATATATTACCGCTTCGTGCTGAGCCTCTTTTTAGGATTGCATGTTATTATATTCGTAATAACCAGCATGCAATTGCCTATCTATTTGCAATACGCGCTGCACAGCTTCCTTATCCTTATGCTCATAGTTTGTTTGTTGAAAAGAAAATATATGATTATTTACGCTATGATATTCTCGGCCAATGTGCATTGTATGCAGGTGAATACGCTTTAGGAAGACAAGCCGTGCTTAAAGCAATGGAAACAGCTCCAGAAAATCCGTGTCTTCATCATAATTTAGCTGTTTATAATAAATACCTCCCGGTCTGATCTGCAGTCATAAAAACTCTTTTGAGAAAAAGTAAAAAACTCTTGCATTTGTAAATTAGTTCATTCAAGAATCGAATGCGATAATACTTTCTTTCACAAAAGGAATTTTTATGATAAAGATCATGCGATCTTTCTGTTTCACGTTCATTTCTTTGTTTCTTATGGTCACTCTCTTTCAATCTGTTTTTGCAGATCAATATCTTATAGAGATGTTGCGCGCTTGTCCGGTAGGTGCCATTTCGGTGGATCCTGATGGTATCTGTATCAATACGCTCAATGTGGATTTTCTATCAGCAGGTGATGTTTCAGCGGAAAGCCTTTCGGTGGCTGATTTATTAGTGAGTGGGAATCTTTCTGCAGGTACCATTACTGCAGATTTAAGCGGTAATGCAACAACTGCAACAACAGCAATCGATTTTTCTGGATCATTGATTGGTGATGTAACGGGAACACAAGGGGCTACCGTTACGAGCGCGGTGGGAGGACAAACTGCTGCTAATGTTGCAGCTGCAACCGTGCTTGCCAATGCTGCAACAAGTGCTAACACAGTAAGTGCAATCGTTAAACGTGATTCTTCTGGCAATTTTTCGGCGGGTACTATTACGGCAAGTTTAATGGGTAATGCGACTACTGCTACAACAGCAACTAACTTCTCTGGATCATTGGTGGGTGATGTAACAGGAACTCAAGGTGCAACGGTAGTCAGCACTGTTGGAGGACAAACCGCTGCTAATATTGCTGCAGGAGCAGTACTTGCAAATGCTGGGACGAGCGCCAACACGGTAAGTACGCTTGTATTGCGTAATGGGTCAGGTAATTTCTCTGCAAGTGCAATCAGTATGACTGATGGTATTCATAGCGGCAATCTTGTATTAAGCGCCGATCCGAGTACATCTACTACTGGTAATATTATGAAAGGTTCAAATAGATTTATCCATAATTACGGAACAAACAATACATTTATTGGCGTTGCAGCGGGTAATTTTACGACGAGTGGTTCAGGTTTTAATAGTGCACTTGGTGCCAGCGCTTTAACTGCAAATACTACCGGTACAAATAATACGGCTCTAGGGTATAACGCGTTAAATGGCTGCACAACAGGTAGCAATAATATTGCAATTGGTAGTGGTGCTGGAACTCTTTTGACCACAGGTAGTGGTAATATTTATATCAGTAATTCTGGTGGTACTGCATCTGAATCCAATAGCATACGAATTGGTACTAGTGGTACTCAATCGACCTGTTTTATTCAGGGTATAAGAGGGGTTAGTTTAGCATTGAGTGGTTTAGCTGTTGTGATTGATACTAATGGACAACTTGGAACTACTCTCTCCTCAGAAAAATTAAAACATAATATTAAGGATATGAATGATGTCTCCTCTGGTATTCTTGCGTTAAGACCGGTTACATTTACGTATAAAAATGATACGACCGATACAGAACAATTCGGTCTTATTGCAGAAGAGGTTGAGAAAGTTTTTCCTGCAATCGTGGTATATGATGAAGATGGCAATCCTCTCTCGGTTCAATATCATATCTTGCCCGTGCTTTTATTAAATGAAATAAAAAAACAACGGAACATGATTGGTGATCTGTATGCAAAAACGAATGATTTGAAGGTTTCGAATCACATAATGATAGAAGCTATTGCAAAATTACAAGAAAAAATTGCACTGTTTATGGATCATGTTGGTTATGAAAAAGATAATCTTTAAAAAAGGAGTTGCGATGACCCGTTTTCAATGTTCTCGATGGGCAGCATTATTAATCTCATTTTCGTTGTTAATAGCGCCATTGCCATTATCAGCAATGGCTCAGGATATCGTAGGTTCTATTGCCGAACAAGAATCTGAGATTGTTGGTAATAAGGCCGATAACGCCTATGTCTATCTGGGAGATAATGTAGGTACACTGACGGAACTACTTTCTGATATCAGTGCTTTAGATAATAATAAAGATTCATTGCTCCATGAATTCCGTAACCATATTAAAGATGGATTTTTATGTGCTGAATATGATGCTTTTGTTGGAGTTCTTCAATATGCAGAATCAGTCTTACAAAAAAATTATAGAACTATCGACGAATTAAAATTTCGTCAAATTGATGCTCAACTTAATGCAATAATAGACTTAGTTTTGAATGGATCATTAACAATTAATTCTGATTTTATAACGCGCAGACATTTGCGAACTTTGGTTATCAATAAGAATCTTGAGGTTATTGGTAAAACAACTCTGTATAAACATCTACATGGAAAACAAGGTGCTCATTTTCATGGACATTTAAAAGTTGGTAAATCATCGATATTTAAAGATGACGTGAATATTCGAGGCGACTTATCAGTTGAAGGTGATTTATTTGCAACGAATGTGTCAGCAAATAGTTTATCGGTTACTGATTTAGCAGTAGCAAATTGCATGGATAATTTGTGTGTTAATAATTTATCTGTTGTTGATTTAGTAATTAGTGGTTCTGTAGTAGGTATAACTGGCATTGCTGGAGCGACCGGAGCTACAGGAGCAACGGGTGCAACTGGTGCTAGCGGTTCTGGAAATACCGGAGCTACAGGAGCAACGGGTGCAACAGGACAGACAGGTGCTACAGGTTCAACAGGATCAACGGGTAGTACTGGAGCAACAGGAGC
This sequence comes from candidate division TM6 bacterium SOIL31, assembly GCA_001468865.1. Lineage (GTDB taxonomy): Bacteria > Babelota > Babeliae > Babelales > Vermiphilaceae > SOIL31. The sequence continues at coordinate 23,451 of LDIY01000003.1, read as the reverse complement.
AACAGGTGCTGTATCTTCTGTTGTTTCTCAATTAACAGTAACAAATTTTTCTGCAACTGACGCGGTAATAAACAATCTAAAAGTGACTAATGCATCAATTGTTGATGGAACAGTAACTGGTACCCTCTCAGTTAATAATGAGATTGTTACTAATCTTACTGCTACCAGTCTTTCTGTAACGAATGGAGTGATAAGCAATTTAAAGGTAACTAACCTATCAGTTGTGGATGAAACAGTCACTGGTACACTTTCCGTTAATAATGAGATTGTTACCAATCTTACTGCTACAAGTCTTTCTGTCACCAATGGAGTGATAAACAACTTAAAAGTGACTAATTTATCAGCTACTGATGAGACGGTTACTGGTACACTCTCAGTTAATAATGAGATCGTTACCAATCTGACGGCTACAACTCTGTCTGCAACAGATGCGGTGATAAACAACTTAAAAGTGACTAATCTCTCCGTTACTGATGAGACTGTCACGGGAACGCTTTCAGTTAATAATGAGATCGTTACCAATCTGACCGCTACCACTCTTTCTGCAACTGATGCGGTGATAAATAATTTAAAAGTGACTAATATGTCAGTTACTGATGAAACTGTCACTGGAACATTATCAGTTAACAATGAGGTGGTACAAAACTTAACAGTTGTCAATTGTATGACAAATTTATGTGTTAATAATTTGTCAGTGGTAGATATGGCAGTGAGCGGTACTTTATCTGTACAAGACGAAACTATTAATGGTAATTTACGCATCCCATCATTTACTCCGGCGGGCGTTATTCACAATAACGGATCAGGCTTATTATCAAGCTCATTAATTGTTAATGCGGATGTTGATCCTGCTGCAGGCATTGTGGATACAAAATTAGCAACGATAAGCACTGCGGGTAAAGTTGCTAATTCAGCTACTACTGCAACAAGTGCTAATACGCCAAATACTATCGTTTTGAGAGATGGTTCTGGGAATTTTATTACGAATGAAATTACTATTGCAGGAACGGTGAGTAATCCAACTGATGCGGCAACTAAAGCATATGTGGACGCAGCAGTTTCAGGCGGTCTTGTTGCACATGATCCTGCAGTTGTAGTAAGTGTTGCTAATGAAACATTGAGTGGTCTACCAACTATTGATGGTGTAACGCTTGTTGCAAACGATCGCGTTTTATTAACTGCGCAAACGAACCCAGTCGAAAATGGTTTATGGGTAGCACAAGCTGGTGCATGGACAAGACCAGCTGATTTTAATACAGGAGATCCTGCAGGACAAGCATATGTGTTGATACTTCAAGGGACAGTGTATGCGGGATCAAGTTGGCTGTGTAATACGCCACTTGCAATCATTGATACTGATCCTATATTCTTTTCACTTTTCTCTCTGCCTAACATGACAACTGGTGCTAACGTGGGCGCAGGAACCGGTCTTATTTTTAGAGATAAAACGGGTAACACTCTTAACTTTAAAACATTAATTAACGGAACTCACTTTGCTCTTGTTAATAATGCTAATGATATTACACTTGCCACTGATGCGACTGATCTTAATACAGCAAGTACTATTGTTGCACGGGATGGTTCGGGTAATTTCTCTGCTGGCACAATCACTGCCTCGCTTACAGGAGCGGCATCACTTAACGTTCTTAAAGCGGGTGATACTATGACCGGTACATTAATTCTTCCAGCCGGAACAGCAGCTTCACCATCGTTGAAATTTACCGGAAGTACTAATACCGGTTTATCAGCAGCCACCGTTAATCAACTTTCATTTGATACCAATGGTTCTGAAAGAATGAATATAAGTCCTACAGGAGCTGTTACAATTAATGGATTAAATACGACAGGGGTTGTGCATAATAGTGCAGCAGGATTATTATCAACCTCATTAATTGTAAATGCTGATGTTGCTGCAGGAGCAGGAATTGTTGATACAAAATTAGCAACTATAAGTACTGCTGGTAAAGTTGCAAATTCGGCAACAACTGCAACAAGTGCAAATACTGCAAATGCAATTGTTGCACGTGATGCATCGGGTAACTTCTCTGCCGGTACAATTACTGCAAGTTTAACAGGAGCAGCATCTCTCAATGTGCTCAAAGCTGGTGATACTATGACCGGCGCATTAATCCTTCCAGCAGGAAGTGCAGCAGCACCATCATTGAGATTTACGGGTAGTACTAATACTGGTTTATCAGCAGCAACAGCTAATCAGTTGTCATTGGATACTAATGGCACTGAAAGGATGAATATAAGTCCAACGGGAGTTGTTACAATTAATGGCTTAAGTACTACAGGCGTAGTGCATAATAGTGCTGCAGGAGTATTATCTACATCTTTAATTGTTAATGCTGATGTTGATCCTGCTGCTGCAATAGTTGATACTAAATTAGCAACTATAAGTACTGCAGGTAAAGTTGCCAATTCCGCAACAACAGCAACAAGCGCAAACACTGCAAATGCAATTGTTGCACGTAATGCTTCCGGTAATTTTACGACTAATATGATTACGATAGTTGGTACTACAACTAACGCAACAGACGTTGCAACCAAAGCATATGTCGATTCTCTTGTGGGTACCGGAGGAACTAATTTAAATACACCAAATACATTAGTACAACGAGATAGTACCGGTAGCTTTGCTGCTCAAGTGGTGAGCGTTGTTGATAGTGTGGTCAGCGGAAATATTACCTTAAGTACTGAACCAAGTACGACCACTGCTGGAAATATTCGTAAAGGTTCAAGCACCTTTATTCATGATGCAGGTACAAATAATATGTTTGCGGGTATTGATAGTGGTTCTTTAACCACGAGCGGTACGGGTCAAAATAGTGGTTTTGGAGTGAGTGCGCTCGATGTTATTTCCACCGGTTCATCAAATACAGCGGTAGGATATAATTCAATGGGAGCAACTACCACTGGTACAAATAATACCGCTGTTGGTGCAAATGCGTTGGCAACGGGTATCATTGCTAATCAGAACGTAGCAATTGGTTCTGGTGCACTGCAAAATCATACGTCGGGACCGAGCGTTGCAATTGGTTATCTTGCAATGAACGCCGATACAGCAAGTTCTCAAAATACAGCAGTTGGGTGGAGTGCATTAACTGCCAATACAACTGGTACATCAAATACCGCAATTGGCTTTAGCAGTCTTTTGGGAAATACTACTGGTGTTTCTAACACCGCAGTTGGAGCAAATTCCTTGGCTGCAAATACTATTGGTACTTCTAATACCGCAGTTGGGTTTACTGCTTTACAGGTTAATACAACGGGAATAAATAATACGGCGATCGGTGCAAATGCATTAAATTCTAATTTAGTTGGAACAACAAATACAGCTATTGGTTTTAATGCGCTTACTGCAAGTACCGTGAGTGGTAATACAGCAGTTGGTTCAAGTTCCTTAGCGGCAAATACAACGGGCACATCAAACACAGCAGTGGGGTCCAGTTCATTAGCAGCGAATACAACCGGTATTGAAAATACAGCGGTGGGATCTTCTTCATTAACTGCAAATACTATTGGTACTTCTAATACCGCAGTTGGGTTTACTGCTTTACAGGTTAATACTACGGGAATAAATAATACAGCAATAGGTGCAAATGCATTAAATTCCAATATAGTTGGAACAACAAATACTGCTATTGGTTTTAACGCGCTTACCGCAAGTACGGTGAGTGGTAACACTGCAGTTGGTTCAAGTTCACTAGCAGCAAATACTGCTGGTACAGGAAATACAGCAATTGGTGGTAGTTCATTGGCAGCCAATACAACCGGTAATGATAATACCGCGGTGGGAAGCCAAGCCTTAGTATCAAATACTACCGGTATTTTTAATACGGCTCTGGGTGAAGGTACATTGTTTACTAACACAACAGGTAGTCAAAATACAGCAGTTGGTTGGGAAGTATTAGTAAATTGTACAACCGGTAGTAATAATACTGCTATCGGTAGCGGCGCATTAACCAACATCAATACCGGCAGTAATAATGTTGCGGTTGGTATCAATGCTGGAAACGTACTTCAAACTGGTAGTGGTAATATTTATATTGATGCTCTTGCTGCATCAGCAGCTGAAAGCAATACTATACGTATAGGAACATCTCAAACAGTATGTGCTATTCAAGGAATACGTGGGGCAACAGCAACAGGTGGTATTGCGGTGCTTGTTGGTGCAACGGGAATATTAGGAACAACAACATCTTCTATTAGATTTAAGGATAATGTAGAAGATATGAAGAATGTTTCTGAAAATATTTATAAACTTCGTCCTGTAACATTTACTTATAAAGAAGATGAAACAGAAGCGCTACAATATGGTTTAATCGCTGAAGAAGTTGACAATATATTCCCTGATCTTGTGGCAAAAGATACTAATAATGAACCATATTCTGTTCAATATCATATTTTACCTGTGTTGCTTTTAAATGAAATGAAAAAACAACAAGCAACAATAGATCAGATGAAAGAAGCTATTGCAAGTTTGCAGGCCTCTGTTCAAGAATTTATTGGACGAGCATAAAATTGAAAAAATAAAGTATAAAACTTATTCGATAAAGGTAAACAAAAAAGACTCTTGTGCGAACAAGAGTCTTTTTGCTTTCATTGATTCAAACTAATGGTGAAATGTTTTTTTGAAGGATTTTATATGTTACGTATACGTCTATCCCGCTTTCTTTACCTAATCATGTCTTTTGCGTTACTTGTTGCACCACTTCCCTTGGCCGCGATCGCAGATGAAGTAGGAAAAGCAATTTCTGAAGTAGAAACGGAAATTATCAGAACTAATAGTGATACTGCATATGTATATTTTGGTGAAAATCTGCACATTATTGCCGAAGTAATTTCGGATCTTTATTGTTTGGATGATCGTAAAGATTCAGTGCTCCATGAATTACATAGCCATATTAAAAATGGATTTTTATGTGCAGAATATAATGCTTTTGTTGAAGTTCTAGCATATGCAGAATCAGTTTTACAAAAAAATTATAGAACTATTGAGGAATCAAGATCGCAGAAAATTAATGCCCAACTTAATACACTCATAGATTTAGTTCTGAGTGGATCTTTAACAATTAATTCTGATTTCCTAACACGCAGACATCTACGAACTTGGGTTATCAATAAAAATATGGAAGTTCTGGGTAAAACCACATTATACAAACATTTGCATGGAAAACAAGGTGCCCATTTTCAGGGACATTTAAAAGTTGGTAAATCCTCCACATTTAAAGACGATGTAAATATTCGAGGCGATTTATCAGTTGAAGGTGCTTTATTTACAACGAATGTGTCAGCGAATAGCTTATCGGTGACGGATTTGGTAGTAGCAAATTGCATGGATAATTTGTGTGTTAATAATTTATCTGTTGTTGATTTAATAATTAGTGGTTCTGTAGTAGGCATAACAGGGATTGCTGGAGCAACCGGAGCTACAGGAGCAACGGGTGCTATAGGCAATACCGGAGCAACAGGAAGTGCCGGCACTACTGGTGATACGGGAGCAACAGGTGCAACAGGCGTAACTGGTTCAACTGGACAGACGGGTGCTACCGGTTCAACAGGATCAACGGGCAGTACAGGCGCAACAGGTGCTACCGGTGTAACGGGATCTACTGGAGCTACGGGCGCAACAGGAGCAACGGGCGCAACAGGACAAACAGGTGCTACAGGCGTAACTGGTTCCACTGGAGCTACCGGTTCAACAGGATCAACTGGTAGTACGGGGGCAACAGGCGCAACAGGGGCGGTATCTTCTGTTGTTTCTCAATTGACAGTGACAAATTTTTCTGCAACGGATGCGGTAATAAGCAATCTAAAAGTAACTAATACTTCAGTTACTGATGAAACAGTCACTGGTACCCTATCAGTTAATAATGAGATTGTTACTAATCTTACTGCTACAACTCTTTCTACAACCGATGCGATAATAAACAGTTTAAAAGTGACCAATGTATCAGTTGTTGATGAAACAGTCACTGGTACACTCTCAGTTAATAATGAGATTGTTGCCAACCTTACCACTACAACTTTTTCTACAACTGATGCAGTAATAAATAATTTAAAAGTGACCAATGTATCAGTCGTTGATGAAACAGTCACTGGTACACTTTCAGTTAATAATGAAATTGTTACCAATCTGACTACTACAACTTTGTCTGCAACTGATGCGGTAGTAAACAACTTAAAAGTAACTAATCTATCAGTTACTGATGAGACCGTTACTGGTACCCTATCAGTTAATAATGAGATTATTACTAATCTTACTGCTACAAGTCTTTCTGTAACCAATGGAGTGATAAGCAATTTAAAGGTGACTAATCTATCAGTTGTGGATGAAACTGTCACTGGTACATTATCAGTTACTAATGAAATCGTTACCAATTTGACTGCTACAACTTTTTCTGCAACCGATGCGGTAATAAATAATTTAAAAGTAACTAATATATCAGTTGTGGATGAAACAGTTACGGGTACAATCTCAGTTAATAATGAGATTGCTACCAATCTGACTACTACAACTCTTTCAACAACTGATTCGGTAATAAACAATTTAAAAGTGACTAATGCATCAGTTACTGATGAGACAGTCACTGGTACATTGTCAGTAAACAATGAAGTGGTACAGAATTTGACGGTAACTAACTGTATCGCAAATTTATGTGTTAACAATTTGTCTGTAGTAGATGTCGCTGTTAGCAGCACATTATCGGTACAAGATGAGACTATTAATGGTAATTTAAGTATCCCATCGTTTACCCCGGCGGGTGTTGTTCATAATGATGCATCAGGATTATTATCAAGCTCATTAATCGTCAATGCTGATATAAGCGCTTCTGCTGCGATAGTGGACACCAAACTTGCAACAATTAGTACGGCAGGTAAAGTGGCTAATTCAGCTACCACCGCAACAACTGCTAATACTCCAAACACTATTGTATTGCGAGACGGTTCTGGTGATTTCTCTGCAAATATAATTACTGCAGATTTAAGTGGTAATGCAACTACCGCTACAACTGCAATAACTTCAACTAATTTCACGGGGTCATTATCTGGTGAAGTTACTGGCACCCAAAGTGCGACAGTGGTATCGAATGCTGTTAGTGGCAATGCAGCAAACGCTATTGTCAGACGCAATGCAACTGGTGGTTTTTCTACAAACGCAGTGAGTGTTGCTGATGAAGTAATCAGTAATACAATTACCATAATACCATTTAACGTTGCCGGCGTTGTTCATAATGATGCATCAGGATTATTATCAAGCTCATTAATTGTGAATGCTGATGTTGATCCAGCTGCTGCCATTGTTGATTCAAAGTTAGCAACAATAAGCACCGCGGGCAAAGTTGCAAATTCTGCAACAACTGCAACAAGCGCTAATACTCCAAACACTATTGTATTGCGAGATGGTTCGGGTAATTTTATTACCAATGAAATTACTATTGCAGGTACGGTGAGCAATCCAACTGATGCGGCAACCAAAGCATATGTTGATGCTGCAGTTGCTGGTGGTCTTGTTGCGCATGATCCTGCAGTTGTAGCAAGTGTTACTAATGAAACATTAAGTGGTTTGCCAACTATTGATGGCGTAACACTTGTTGCAAACGATCGCGTTTTGCTGACGGAACAAACTAATCCAGTAGAAAATGGTCTGTGGCTCGCACAAGCTGGTGCGTGGACAAGACCGACCGATTTTGCCAATGGAGATACGGCAGGACAAGCATATGTGCTCATACTTCAAGGTACTGTTTATGGAGGGTCTAGTTGGCTTTGTAGTACGCCGCTTGCAACCATTGGAACTGATCCTATAGAATTTTCACTTTTCTCTTTACCTAATATGACAACCGGTGCAAACGTGGGGGCAGGAACGGGTCTTATTTTTAGAGATAAAACAGGTAACACTCTCAACTTCAAGACGTTAATTAATGGGGCTCATTTTGCTCTTGTTAATAATACTAATGATATTACTCTTGCAACAGATGCTACTAACGCAAATACAGCAAGTACTATTGTTGCACGCGATGGTTCTGGTAATTTTTCTGCGGGAACAATCTCTGCTAATTTAACAGGTTCAGTAACAGGAGCTGCATCACTGAATGTTCTTAAAGCTGGCGACACTATGACAGGTGCATTAATACTTCCTGCAGGAACAGCCGCTGCACCATCGCTGAAATTTACGGGTAGTACTAATACTGGTTTATCAGCAGCCACCGTTAATCAACTTTCATTTGATACCAATGGGGCTGAAAGAATAAATATAAGCCCAACAGGAGTTGTGACGATTAATGGATTAAGTACTACAGGTATAGTTCATAATAGTGCTGCAGGAGTACTATCAACATCATTGATTGTGAATGCTGATGTTGATCCAGCAGCAGCAATAGTTGACACAAAATTAGCAACTATAAGTACCGCAGGCAAAGTTGCCAATTCTGCAACAACGGCAACGAGCGCAAATACTGCAAACGCAATTGTTGCTCGTGATGCCTCAGGTAATTTTTCTGCAGGAACAATTACAGCAAATTTAAGTGGTAACGCGACTACTGCCACAACAGCAACCAATTTCTCTGGATCATTAGCCGGTGAGGTTACGGGCACACAAGGTGCAACAGTTGTATCTAATGCGGTAAGCGCAAATACAGCCAGTGCAATTGTAAGGCGTACTGCAACAGGCGGATTTTCTGCTGGTACAATCAGCATGACTGATGGTGTTGCAAGCGGGAACCTTGTATTGAGCACCGAACCGAGTACATCTACGGCAGGCAATATCATGAAAGGATCTAATAGATTTATTCATGACACAGGAGCAGGCAACACATTCGTTGGTATCAATGCGGGTAATTTTACTACGAGCGGTTTTGGTTTAAATACGGGGATTGGTAACGGTGCATTGAGTGCAATTACAACAGGTTTTGATAATACTGCGGTGGGATATCACTCATTAACAGCAAACACTCTTGGTGTCAATAATGTTGCAATCGGTATTTTGGCTTTAAGCACTAATACGAATGGATCAGATATGGTTGCAGTAGGTGCTGGAGCTCTGCAATTAAATACGACGGGTTCAAACAATACTGCTATTGGTTTTCAAGCATTACTTAATAATACGATTGGATCAGATAATACAGCGATTGGTATAACTGCACTTAATAATGTGACAACAGGCGGATCTAATATTGGGATAGGGAATAATGCAGGAACAACACTGGATTCAGGTAGCGGTAATATTTATATTGGTGCTGATGCTGCTTCATCAAACGAAGCTAATACCACACGTATTGGAACATCGCAAACAGTTTGTGCCATTGCTGGGATTAATGGTGTAACTCCAAGTGGCACTGCCGTACCAGTAATTATTAACTCAAGCGGACAACTCGGAAGCCAGACATTAACACCTGCCGGTGTGGTTCATAATGACGCATCTGGTGTGCTATCTACCTCTCTCATTGTCAATGCGGATGTTGATCCTGCAGCAGCGATTGTGGATACAAAATTAGCAACAATAAGTACTGCAGGTAAAGTGGCAAATTCTGCAACAACGGCAACAAGTGCAAACACTGCAAGTGCCATTGTTGCACGTGACGCCTCAGGTAATTTCTCTGCTGGCACTATTACTGCGAATTTAAGTGGTAATGCAACCACTGCAACAACAGCAACTAATTTTTCTGGATCATTAAGCGGAGATGTTACAGGAACACAAAGTGCAACGGTAGTAAGTACTGTCGGTGGACAAACTGCAGCCAATGTTGCTGCCGCAACTGTGCTAGCCAATGCTGCAACGAGTGCAAATACAGCAAGTACAATAGTAAGAAGAGATGCATCGGGTAACTTTGCAGCAGGTACAATCACGGCGAGTTTAACAGGAGCTGCATCATTGAATGTTCTTAAAGCGGGTGACACTATGACCGGTACATTAATTCTTCCCGCAGGAACAGCAGCTGCACCATCATTGAAATTTACCGGAAGCACTAATACCGGTTTATCAGCAGCAACAGCAAACCAACTTTCATTTGATACCAATGGTGCTGAAAGAATGAATATAAGTCCGACAGGAGTTGTTACCATTAATGGGTTAAGTAGCACGGGGGTAGTGCATAACAGTGCAGCAGGTGTACTTTCAACATCATTAATTGTTAATGCCGATGTGGATCCTGCGGCAGCAATTGTTGATACAAAACTTGCAACAATTAGCACGGCAGGTAAAGTTGCTAACTCTGCTACAACAGCCACAAGTGCAAATACTGCAAGCGCTATTGTTGCACGTGATGCTTCAGGTAATTTCTCTGCAGGTACCATTACTGCAAGTTTAACAGGTGCTGCATCACTCAATGTACTGAAGTCTGGTGACACTATGACAGGTGCACTACGTTTGCCAGCAGGAACAACAGCTGCACCATCACTTAATTTTACCGGTAGTACAACTACCGGACTCTCTGCTTCGGCAGGAGATTTGTCATTGAGTACCAGTGGAGTGGAAAGAATAAATATTGCGTCAGGTGGTACCATTTCTATTGACGCATTCAGTACCGCAGGTGTGGTACACAATGATGCTTCAGGAAATTTATCAAGTTCATTAATTGTCAACGCAGATGTGAGTGCCTCTGCTGCAATTGTTGATACTAAATTAGCAACAATTAGCACCGCGGGTAAAGTTGCCAATTCCGCAACAACAGCAACAAGTGCTAACACTGCAAATGCAATTGTTGCACGTAATGCTTCCGGTAATTTTACGACAAATATGATTACGATAGTAGGTACTACCACTAACGCAACAGATGTTGCAACAAAAGCATATGTCGATTCTCTGGTGGGTACCGGAGGAACTAATTTAAATACACCAAATACATTAGTACAACGAGATAGTACCGGTAGCTTTGCTGCGCAAGTAATAAGTGTTGTCGATACAGTGGTTAGCGGAAACATTACCTTAAGTACTGAACCAAGTACGACCACTGCTGGAAATATCCGTAAAGGGTCAAGCACCTTTATTCATGATGCAGGTACAAATAATATGTTTGCGGGTATTGATAGTGGTTCTTTAACCACGAGTGGTACAGGTCAAAATAGTGGTTTTGGAGTGAGTGCTCTTGATGTTATTTCCACGGGTTCATCAAATACTGCGGTAGGATATAATTCTATGGCAGCAACTACTACTGGTACAAGCAACACTGCAGTGGGTGCAAATTCATTGGCGGTGGGTGTCTTTGCTAATCAAAACGTAGCAATTGGTGTTGGCGCGCTGCAAAATCATACTTCCGGACCGAGCGTTGCAGTTGGTTATCTTGCAATGAACGCCGATACGGCAAGTTCTCAAAATACAGCCGTGGGGTGGAGTGCCTTGACTACTAATACTACTGGTACATCAAATACAGCAATAGGTTTTAGTAGTCTTTTGAATAATAGTACTGGTGTTTCTAATACCGCAGTCGGAGCTAATTCTTTGGCTGCAAATACTATTGGTACTTCTAATACTGCAGTTGGACTTACTGCTTTGCAGGCAAACACAACAGGTATTAATAATACGGCGATTGGTGCAAATGCATTGAATTCTAATATAGTTGGAACAACAAATACAGCTATTGGTTTTAATGCGCTTACTGCAAGTACGGTGAGTGGTAACACCGCAGTTGGTTCAAGTTCATTAGCAGCAAATACTGTTGGTACAGGAAATACAGCAATTGGTGGAAGTTCATTAGCAGCCAATACAACCGGGAATGATAATACCGCGGTGGGAAGCCAAGCGTTAACTGCAAATACTACTGGTATTTTCAATACGGCTCTAGGGGAAGGTACATTATTTAGCAACACAACAGGCAGTGAAAATACAGCAGTTGGTTGGGAAGCATTAGTAAACTGTACAACCGGTAGTAATAATACCGCTATCGGTAGTGGCGCATTCACTAACATCAATACCGGTAGTAATAATATTGCAGTGGGTATCAATGCAGGAAACACACTGCAAACCGGTAGTGGTAATATTTATATTAATGCTCTTGCAGCATCTGCAGCTGAAAGCAATACTATACGTATAGGAACATCTCAAACAGTATGTGTTATTCAAGGAATACGTGGTGCAACTGCCACCGGAGGTATCGCCGTACTTGTTGGTGCAACGGGGATATTGGGAACAACAACATCTTCTATTAAATTTAAAGAAAATGTAGAAGATATGAATAATGTTTCTGAAGATATTTATAAACTGCGCCCTGTAATATTTACCTATAAAGAAGATGAAGCGAAAACAACACAATACGGTTTAATCGCTGAAGAAGTAGATAAAACATTTCCTAATCTGGTGGCAAAAGATACCAACAATGAACCGCATTCTGTTCAATACCATGTATTACCGGTATTGCTTTTAAATGAATTACAAAAACAAAATAGCACTATCAAAAAACAGGAAGACATAATTGAAAATCTGGTAATAACAGTTGAAGCCATGAAAAATGCGCTCAATAGTTTACGCGAAGAAATGAAAGAATTTATGAATCAAAGAAAAACAGTCTAAAATAAAAATCTAAGGTTAATAAATTTTAAAAAACAAAAAGATTCTTGTTTATTCAAGAATCTTTTTGTTTTTATAGGTCTAAGTTTATTTTTTATATAAAAAGGGTCCTTATGAAGCATTTTTATTTTTCTCGTTTTGGATCGCTATGTATTTCTTTTTCCTTATTAATCGCATCATTGCATTTATCAGCATTAGTCCAACCCAATGATCTTGATAAGAAATTATATCAAGTCATCAGTGGAAAATTAATAATAGATTTAGAAAATATGAATCGTTCTCAAAAAACCGCCTGGCCTTCATATTTACAAGAACTTAGCTCTCATGAAATAATTAACTTATCTTTAACTAAGCAACTTGTGGAATTGGTGCCTGCTCTTGTTGTAAGTACTACGGATATCGGATCTTCTCCTGCCGGACTTATCACTATTGATGGCGTCACATTGAACACCAATGATCGAGTCCTACTCGTTGGACAAACTAATGCGGTAGAAAATGGTTTGTGGCTTGCAAAAGTAGGTTCATGGACTCGACCGGCGGATTTTGCTACCGGAACTACTCCTGATCAAGCCTACATACTTATTTCATCAGGGACAACTAATGCGGGAGCAAGCTGGCTTTGTACTACTCCAACAGCGATTATTGATACTAATTCCTTAGCTTTTATTTTATTTTCATATCCTGAGGTATTATTTGGGGATGTTACTGGTCCTAACACCGCAACTGTTGTAAATACTGTTGGTGGACAAACTGCTGCAAATATTGCCTCAGCTACAAACGCAGCACTTGCTGCTACAAATCTTAATACTGCAAACACTATTGTAAAACGTAATGCATCAGGTAGCTTTGCAGCTCAAGTAGTAAGTGTTGTTGATGTGATTGCAAGTGGTAATCTTGTGCTATCTACTGAGCCAAGCACGAGCACGGCCGGAAATATCCGTAAAGGTTCAACTACCTTTATTCACGATGCTGGTACAAACAACATGTTTGCTGGTATTGATAGTGGATCCTTAACAACCAGTGGTACGGGTCAAAATAGTGGTTTTGGAGTAGATGCTCTTAATGTTATTGCCACCGGTTCATCAAATACTGCAGTGGGATATAATTCAATGGGATCAACTACAACTGGTACAAATAATACCGCAGTGGGTGCAAATTCATTGGCGGTGGGTGTTTTTGCTAATCAAAACGTAGCAATTGGTTCTGGTGCGTTACAAAATCATACTTCCGGGCCGAGTGTTGCTGTGGGTTATCTTGCAATGAACGCGGATACAGCAAGTTCTCAAAATACTGCAGTTGGGTGGAGTGCATTGACTACCAATACTACGGGTACATCAAATACTGCAATAGGTTATAGTAGTCTTTTAAATAATATTACTGGTGTTTCTAATACCGCAGTGGGAGCTAATTCATTAACGGCAAATACTATTGGTACTTCTAATACAGCAGTTGGTTTTACTGCTTTGCAGATAAACACAACAGGTATTAATAATACAGCGATGGGTGCAAATGCATTAAATTCCAATATAGTTGGGACAACCAATACAGCCATCGGTTTTAATGCGCTTACCGCAAGTACTGTTAGTGGTAACACTGCAGTGGGTTCAAGTTCGATGGCTGCAAATACAACGGGTATATCTAACACCGCAGTTGGCTCAAGTTCCTTAGCAGCCAATACGATTGGTACATCAAATACTGCGATTGGTTCAAGCTCATTAGCAGCAAATACAACGGGCGCATTAAACACAGCAGTGGGTTCAAGTGCATTAGCAGCGAATACGGGCGGTCGCGAAAATACAGCAGTTGGAAACCAAGCATTAGTATCAAATACTACCGGTATTTTTAATACTGCACTCGGTGAAGGTACGTTATTTACTAACACAATAGGTATCCAAAATACTGCAGTTGGTTGGGAAGCATTAGTAAATTGTACAACCGGTAGTAATAATACTGCTATCGGTAGTGGCGCATTTACTAATATAAATACGGGCAGTAATAATATTGCAGTAGGTCTTGGCGCCGGAAACGGACTTCAATCAGGTAGTGGTAATATTTATATTAATGGTTTTCCTGCATCAGCAGCTGAAAGCAATACTATACGTATAGGAACATCCCAAACTACCTGTGTTATTCAAGGAATACGCGGTGCAACAGCCACCGGAGGGATCGCCGTGCTTGTTGGTGCAACAGGGATATTAGGAACAACAACATCTTCTATTAAATTTAAAGAAAATGTAGAAGATATGAAAAATGCTTCTGAAGATATTTATAAACTTCGTCCAGTGACATTTACTTATACAGAAGATGAAACAGAAGCGTTACAATATGGTTTAATCGCTGAAGAAGTTGACAATATATTCCCTAATCTTGTGGCAAAAGATACCAATAATGAACCGTATTCTGTTCAATATCATATTTTACCAGTGTTGCTTTTAAATGAAATGAAAAAACAACAAAAAACCATTAATGCGCAACAATCTGCTATTCATAACCAGAATATTATGATCGACAACTTAGAAATGGATATTGTTACTATTAATGCAGCGCTTATTTCTTTACAGCAACAAATGCAAAATTTTAATGAGCGTATGAAAACGAGAGAGATATCTGCCTAACTTACAAATCATATAAAAAAAGCAAAAAGACTCTTGAATTTTCAAGAGTCTTTTTGCTTATGTGGATCCGGTTGATCGTGGTGTAATATCTTAAAAAGGATTTTCATGTTCAAAAAACAAAATTCAGAGTTTTTTGTTCTCCTTCTTGTCTTTTCTTTATTAATTGCCCTCAATATAACAGCACAAAATAATGTGGCACTTGGTTCTCAATCATTGTTTGAGCGTACATCAGGGAATGATAATACAGCACTTGGAAGCGCTGCAGGATTCAACGTTACAACAGGATCAAACAATATAATGATTGGTTCTTTAGCTGGAGCAACGCTTACAACTGGCAGCGAAAATATTTATATTCTTGCTGATGCTGCTGTTGATACAGAAAGTCTTACAACTCGAATTGGCACCACTCAAACACAATGTTTTATAGCAGGGATTCGTAGTGTAACAACGGAAAATAGCGATGGTGTTGTGGTCATTATTGATTCGGCTGGTCAGCTTGGAACAATAGCTTCTTCTCAAAATGTAAAACATGATATTGAAGATATGGGCGATAAATCCGCAGATATATTTACTCTTCGTCCGGTAACTTTTGTATATAATGGTGATGAATCAAATACATTACAATATGGTTTAATTGCAGAAGAAGTAGAAAAAGTATTTCCTACGCTTGTGATAAAAGACGCTGAAGGAAAACCAGAAACCATTAGATATCACTTCTTACCGATTATTTTATTAAATGAAGTGAAGAAACAGCAGGCACTTCTTGATCGACAGGTACCGATTATTTATAAACAAGATAATGTTATAAACAATTTGACAATTACCGTTGAAGCAATGAAAGCTTCAATAGATTCATTGCAACAACAGATTCAAGATTTTAATAAACTCAAAAATGGTAGAAAGTTATAATTAAAATCTAAGACATTCTAAAAAGAAAAAAAAGATTCTTGAATGTTTAAGAATTTTTTTGCTTGTATAGATCTATTCATTAGTTTTAATGTTTTTTATATAAAGGATTGTTGTTATGACGCATATTTATTTTTCCCGTTTTGCTTTAATTATATCTTTTTCGCTATTAGGTGGATCATTGTCTTCATCGGAGATGGCACAACCAATTTCGAAAATGGAAATTGCTATCATGGATCATAATCCAGATTCATCATACGTATATTTTGGTGAAGAACTTAAAGGAATAATATCGCAACTGAGTGAGCTTGATGATGTAAACAATTCTCCTTTGAAAAAATTAAATCAACATATTAAAAATGGATATTACATAGGAGAATGTGAGGCGGTCGTTGAAGCATTGGAATATGCTGAATGTGTTTTACGAAAAAATAAAACATTAGATGAAGCTCAAACATACAAAATGATGTGCGATCTTGATGCGATAATAGAACAAGTTATTGATGGGGAATTTACTATAAATTCATCACATAAAGATATTGCTTACTTACCTGCATCTCTACAAATATTTGATCAAGATATAACACCGTATTCAGAGTTTGCAAAAAGGCTTGTCGCTCTATCTCCTGCTCTCGTGGTGAGTACTGCAAATGAAACACTAAGTGGGTTATCTACAATTGATGGAGTATCATTGGCTGCAAATGATCGTGTTCTTCTTACTGCACAAACAAATCCTGTAGAGAATGGTTTATGGCTTGCGCAATCAGGAGCATGGACGCGTCCGTCAGATTTTAATACCGGTAATCTTGCCGACCAAGCATACGTACTTATTTCATCAGGATCAGTCAATGCTGGATCAAGTTGGCTTTGCACTACTCCCACTGCTGTTATTGATACCGATCCCATAACCTTCGTTCTTTTTGCTTATGCTGATACTACTGTTGCTGCCAACGTTGGATCCGGTACTGGTTTAATTTTCAGAGACAAAACGGGGACTGTGATAAACCTAAGAACATTAATCGCTGGAACAGATATAAATATCACTAATAATGCTGATGATATTACTATTGATACTAATGCAACGAGCGCTAATACGGCAAGCACTATTGTTCAACGTGACGCATCCGGTAGATTTTCTGCCGGAGCAATTAGTGTTACTGATCAAGTTGTGAGTAGTTCATTAACGGTTACTCCTTTTGGTACGGCTGGAATTATTCACAATAATAATTCCGGTCTGTTATCAAGCTCTTTAATCGTAAACGCCGATATATCTGCTTCTGCAGCAATTGTTGATAGTAAATTAGCAACTATTAGTACTGCAGGTAAAGTTAATAACTCTGCTACCACAGCTAATAGTGCTAATCTAGCGAATGCGATTGTTACGCGTGATGCATCAGGAAATTTTTCTGCTGGAACTATAACCGCAACGTTGAGCGGTAATGCATCAACGGCAACAAGTGCTACCACCGCCAATTCTGCAACAAGCTTTACTGGATCATTAGTCGGGGATGTTACGGGAACGCAAGGTGCAACAGTGGTGAGTTTTGTAGGTGGTCAAAGTGCATCAAATGTTGCAAGTGCTACATCGCTCGCTAATACTTCAACAAGTGCCAACGTTGCAAGTGCTCTTGTAAGACGCAGCGCATCTGGTGGATTTTCTGCAGGAGCAATTAGCGTTACTGATGAAGTGATAAGTAGTTCATTAACGATAACACCTCTCAGTACTGCAGGAATAATACACAATAATGCATCAGGATTACTCTCAAGTTCTCTGATCGTAAATGCTGATATATCAGCATCAGCTGCAATTGTTGATACAAAATTAGCAACAATTAGCACGGCAGGTAAAGTGGCTAACTCTGCTACAACTGCAACAGGTCTTAATACTGCAAATGCCATTGTAGCCCGTGATGCATCAGGAAATTTCTCGGCTGGAACAATTATTGCTAGTCTCAGTGGTAGTGCTTCAAACAATCTTCTCAAGGCGGGCGATACTATGACAGGAACATTACAAATTCCTGCGGGAACAACTTCAGCGCCATCGTTAGTATTTACTGGTAGTACAACTGCAGGTTTATCTGCTAGCTCAGGAAACCTCATATTTAGCACCAATGCATTAGAACGGATGAAAATAACTTCCGGTGGCACCGTTAATATTAAAGCGCTTACATCAGCCGGGGTGATGCATAATGATGCATCAGGCAATTTATCGAGTTCTCTTATTGTAAACTCTGATGTTGCTGCTGGAGCTGCGATAGTAGATACCAAACTTGCAACAATAAGCACCGCAGGTAAAGTTAATAATTCAGCAACAACAGCAACAGATGCAAATACTGCAAATGCTATAGTTAAACGTGATTCATCAGGAAACTTTACCGCTGGTGTAGTAACAGTTGTTGATGTTACTGCAAATGGCAATCTTATATTAACTACTAACCCAAGTACTTCAACGGCAGGTAATATTTTCAAAGGTACCAATACTCCATTTATTCATAATTTTGGAATAAGTAGTACGTTTGTTGGTGAAAATGCTGGAAACTTCTCCATGAGTGGTGATGGTCAAAATAGTATATTGGGAGCATTCGCGTTCGGCTCAAATAGCTCTGGTAATAATAATACAGGAGTTGGATATATTGCATTACCAGATTGTACCACAGGAAACAATAACGTAGCAATTGGTTCTGGTGCAGGGGGAACGCTTACAACTGGTAGTGGTAATATTTATATTAATGCGAATGCCGGTGCAGCATCTGAAGCTACTACTACACGCATTGGTACTTCACAAACAAAATGTTTTATTGCAGGTATTCGTGGTATAACAACCGGGAATAATAATGCCATAGCAGTTCTCATTGATTCTGCTGGCCAACTTGGAACAGTATCTTCTTCTCAAAACGTAAAACATGATATTGAAGATATGGGAAATGAATCAAACAATATTCTTAATCTTCGTCCCGTAACGTTTGTATACAATGGCGATGAGAATAATAAAAAACAATATGGTCTCATTGCTGAAGAAGTTGATGTAATGTTCCCTGGAATTGTGGTAAAAGATGAAGAAGGACAACCAGAAACAGTACAATACCATGTATTACCTGTTCTATTGTTGAATGAAATGAAAAAACAACAAGCGATTATTGAAGGACAAGATGTTGTTATAAACAACCTAACAATTACCGTTGAAACGATGAAAGCAGCAATGGATATATTGCAACATCAAATCCAGAATTTTAATGAACGCATTAACATTCTGGAAAAGTCCTAATTAAAACGAAAAAACGTTATAAAAAACACAAAGACTCTTGTGCAAATGAGAGTCTTTTTGTTTGGATGATCTCAAATCACTCATAAAATGTTTTAAAAAAGGTGTTTTATGTTCAATATACGTATACCACGTTTCTTTTATTTATTCCTGTCATTTGCTTTATTAGTTGCACCACTTCCCATGGTAGCAATAGCAGAAGAAATAGGAATTTCCTTGTCTGAACTAGAAAGTACTATTCTGGCTGAAAATCCCAATAAATCGTATGTGGTTTTTGATAAAGGACTCAGCAATATTGCGGAAGTGATTTCGCAGCTCAGTGAACTAGATGAAAAAAATAATTCTCCTTTGCGCGCACTCAATCAGCATATTTCTCATGGATTTTCTCTTGCCGAATATGATGCAGTGCTTGAAATACTTGAGTATGCAGAGAATGTTTTACATTGTAATTACAAGCAACTAGATAATCTGCAAGCACAAAAATTATCCATGGATCTCGATGCAATAATTGATCAAGTGATAGCGGGTAAATTAACCGTTAATTTGGAAGACTTTGATAAAGATGCCGACGCAATGGCTTTACGATTACCTACTCAAAAAGTGCGTACAAATCTATATGTTTCTGGTAAAACTACTTTAAACAAACATCTTCATACCAAACAAGGTATCCATGCGCAAGGTAAATTGAGGGTTGGTAAAACATCTCTTTTTGAAAGTGATGCTACCTTTAAACAAAATGTTATTGTTGAAGGTGATACATTTCTCAATAATCTTTCTGTAAATACGATTGATTGCATAGATGATCTATGCGTTAATAATCTGTCTGTTGTTGATTTAGTAATTAGTGATTCTGTAACCGGTATAACAGGCATTGCCGGACCGACTGGTGCTACGGGTGCTACTGGATCCACAGGAGTAACTGGGGCAACTGGAATTACTGGTGCGACAGGAGCAACTGGCGCAGGTGTAACTGGATCAACAGGCGCTACAGGTTCAACTGGTAATACTGGTGCAACAGGAGCGACAGGTGCTGTATCTTCTGTTGTTCCTCAATTAACGGCAACTAGTTTTTCTTCAACTGATGCGGTAATAGATAATCTTACGGTAACTAACTGCATAACAAATTTATGTGTTGATCATTTATCGTTAACTGATGAAGTAATACAAAATTTTCTACGCTTTCAAGATATTGCCGGTGGAGAATTTGTGGGCATTCAAGCTCCCAATGTTGTGCCGACAAGTTATACATTATCATTACCATCAACTATTCCAACCGCTAATCAAATACTACGCGCAAATTCTATAACGCCAACAAATTTAGAATGGGCAACTCAAAGCGGTGGAAGTTCTGTACCTCCTGCTATTAGCAGAATTATTTATGTAACAACCTATGGTGATGATATTACGGGGGATGGATCATATACAACTCCATATGCAAGCCTTGCCAAGGCAATTATTCTTGCCAATAGTCTTTCTTCAAGTTCAAATCCTATTTTGATCAGCATAAATCCTGGTATTTATGTTGAAAATAATAATATTGGTCCACTAACAGTTACCGCTGATGGTATTTCTATAATAGGAGATTCAGCAGCTGGTGTGATAATTTTACCTAACACACCAACAAATGATCTTCTTTTAATTAACAACACAATACTCATTTCTAATATAACATTGGAATCACCTGCACCATTAGCAACAGGTATTGTTTTTGCTGCAGGTAGTTTATCAACAGTAACTAATCTACGTATATTTAATTTTCTTACTGGTATAAGTTGTTCGGGGATTCCTTCTGATTTTTATGTATTTAATGACTGTTTTTTTGGATTTAATGGAACAGCTTTAAGTATTAATAACGCTATTTTTGAATGTTATAGTCTTAATATTTTTGGTACATCTTTGGCAACTCCTTCTGTTGCAAATACAGGTATAAGCATCACCGGCTCGGGTTCTAATTCTTCAATATATAACTGTTCTTTTGCTTTATGTGAAACGGCTTTTAATATTACTGACAATGCAGTTACGGCTATAGATAGCTCTAATTTTGAGTTTAATCATTTTTCTATCATACAAACAGGTGCATCACGCACCACTCTTTCTGGATGTTTATTCCAACTCACCACAGATCCATCTGATATTAATATTCAAGCAAGTGATGCAGGAACGAATGCTGAAATAATTGCTTGTGATTTCAGCGGTCTTAATGGTTTTGGAGTGTCAGAAGGTACGGGTATAAAATGTTCTAACGATGCTATCATTAGAATCAACAGTGGTCGCATGCATAATTATACCACTGCTATGCAAATAGGTATTCCATCAGATACAAGTTCAACAATTTTATCAGCAACAGCATTAGTAATTCGTGATTGTAGCACTGATGTCTTACAACAAGGATCTGCTTCATTAAATTTAAATTCAATTACGGCATCAGGTTCCAAATTTAACATTAATGATGCCACTAATGTTGAACTTGCATTTTTCGATTTAGATGATAACAGTGCGCTCACAATTGGTTCAACATCTGATGTTGATACTTCTTTAATTCAAGCAGCTATAGATCTTACAAATCATCCAGGTTTTAGTTATAAATCCTCACTTTACTCTACGCAGGCAATTGGATTGGATAATCCATTCGGTAGTTCATCTTCTTTGTATTCTTTATCAAGTAACAATACAAATCTTACATCAATAACTACTGATCGTACTAAGATCTCAGGGCTTCAACTGTATTCTGATGAAGGTTCTCCTATTGGGGGAACATCTGCATTGCGAGGTTGGGATGTTAATAAAAATGGCTCTTCAGCAGAACTTGCATTTAACTATCAAAATACCGATATCGTTGGTCAAATAGCGATACCACAATACACGGTAATGCAACTCGATGGTTTTAATAATCAACTGCAATTGCCAACAACCAGCACACAAGTTGTTTTTGCTAGTGATACCAATTTATACAGAGACAGTGCCAATGTTCTCAAGACAGACGATAATTTTATTGTTGGTACCTTAACACCAGACCGCGTTGTTGTTACTAATGTGGCTACCAATCAACTTGCATCCAGTTCTGTTACCGGAACTGAACTTGGATATCTTTCTGGTGTAACATTACCAATTCAAACGCAATTAAACAGCAAAGTAAATAAAGCTGGTGATACCATGACGGGCACCTTATCAGCAACTGATATTATTGCTAACAATATATCAGTAACAGGTTTCTCAGCAACCGATGAAATAATACAAAACGCAACAATTACAACCTTATCAACAACAGATGCGGTAATACAAAATATACGCGCAACAAACATATCAGTTGTTGATGAAACGGTAACAGGAACCTTATCTGTCAATGATGAAATTATTAAAACATTTCTTCGTTTTAATGATTTGGCGGGTGGGGAATTTGTTGGTCTTCGAGCACCAAATACCGTTCCAACAAGTTATACACTTACATTACCTTCGGCCCAACCTACCACAGGCCAGACATTACGCGCTGGTTCCGTTACCGCAACTAATCTTGAATGGATTACAGAAGGAGGATCAGTTGTTCCTTCGGTGAGTAGAGTTATTTATGTGACACAATATGGTAATGACATAACCGGAGATGGATCTTTTGATAAACCGTATGCAAGCATTGCTAAGGCGATTATTACTGCCAATGGTATTGCATCAGCATCGGATCCAGTTGCTATTCTTATAAGTGCAGGTGTATATATTGAAGATAATAGCGCCGGTCCATTAACAATTACTGCTGA
Organism: candidate division TM6 bacterium SOIL31; assembly: GCA_001468865.1. Lineage (GTDB taxonomy): Bacteria > Babelota > Babeliae > Babelales > Vermiphilaceae > SOIL31. The sequence goes on along the minus strand of LDIY01000003.1, from coordinate 411 downwards.
TGGAATTTCTATAATAGGAGATTCTGCAAGTGGTGTAATTATTATACCTAATACACCAGCGAATGATTTGTTTTTAATTAACAACACAATACTCATCTCTAATATAACATTGGAATCACCTGTGCCATTAGCAACAGGTATTGTTCTTACTGCAGGTAGTTTATCAACATTAAGTAATCTACGTATATTTAATTTTCTTACTGGTATAAGTTGTTCAGGGATTCCTTCTGATTTTTATGTATTTAGTGACTGTTTTTTTGGATTTAATGGAACAGCTTTAAGTATTAATAACGCTATTTTTGAATGTTATAGTCTTAATATTTTTGGTACATCTTTGGCAACTCCTTCTGTTGCAAATACAGGTATGAGTATAACGGGAGCGGGCTCTAATTCTTCAATATATAACTGTTC
>LDIY01000002.1 GCA_001468865.1 candidate division TM6 bacterium SOIL31 | reverse complement strand
ATAATCCTTTACCTTTTGCGCGGGCAATTTTGCTTTCTGCAGCAACGAGCAATGCTTTTGAACCTTCAACATCGTTCAATTCAAGCGCAACAACAACTTTTTTGATTGCTGTTTTGAGAGAAGATCTGCGAGCTTGGTTGCGGAGTTGACGTTTTGCTGTTTGCAAAACACGTTTTTTTGCTGATTTAATATTTGGCATAATCGATTAACCCTGGGTCTTAAATATTAGATAATTTTTTTAATTTTGCCTGCTTTAACACATTTGGTGCAGACTTTTCCGCGGTGAACATGATTACCCGCATCACCCTTAAGAGTGTAGCGTGTGGTATGTACGTTTGGGTATACCCAACGTTTTACTCTGTTATTCGCGTTACTTACTAAATTTGCTACTTGTGGGCCCTTTGAGCACACTGCGCAGATTCTTGACATGGTGCGTACCTTCCTTGAAATCCTATTTATATACTTTTAACATAACAAAAAGACAATTTTTTACAAGGCATTTAGACAAATTTGTGCGCTTGGCGTGGGGCAATGTCCAACAATGCATAGATTTCTTCTGCCTGTAGGGTCTCGTTTTCAATTAATCCGGCTGCCAATTTTTCAAGCTTGTCGCGATTTGCTTCAAGCAGTTGGCGGGTCTGATCGTGATATAATGCAGTTAAACGTTGCACTTCAGCATCGATCTTTTCAGCTGTTTTTTGAGAATATTCAAATTCTCCGTGTTGTTGGCTATAAATGATCGTGCCAATTTCAGGAGACATACCATATTTGGTTACCATCGCTCGAACAATGCGGTTTGCTGTCTGGAAATCGCTATAAGCGCCTGTTGTCAATGCGCCAAAAATGATTTCTTCTGCTACTCGGCCACCGAGCGCTGACATTACCGATGCTTCCATTTCTTCTTTGGTGGTGATGTATTTTTCACGTTCTGGCAGAGAGTGCGTTACACCAAGCGCCGATCCCCGAGGAATAATAGTTACTTTGTGCAATGGATCTGCTGTTGCAGGCAATAAAAGACGTACCAGTGCGTGTCCTGCCTCATGGTACGCGATTAGTTTCTTGTCTTCAGGGGTCAGCATAATGCTTTTCACTTCTTTGCCCAAGAGCACTTTATCACGAGCTTCATCAAAGTTAGCCATGGTAACAAAATCTTGATTATTCTTTGAGGCGATAATGGTCGCTTCATTAACCAAGTTGGCAAGATCCGCACCAGAAAATCCGGGAGTTCCCTGTGCTAATTTGGTGACATCAACTGAATCATCGATGATGATATCTTTGATGTGAACATTCAAAATAGATTCACGGCTTTTTAAGTCAGGATAAGGTACCGTTACACGGCGGTCAAAACGACCAGGACGTAACAATGCTTTATCAAGAACATCAACTCTGTTTGTTGCCGCAATCACGATAATTGGAGATGGGGAGGTTTCAAAGCCATCCATTTCAGCAAGGAGCTGATTAAGTGTTTGCTCACGTTCATCGTTGCCACCGCCCATACCGCTTCCACGGTGACGGCCTACTGCATCAATCTCATCAATAAAAATAATGCTTGGCGCATGTTTACGTGCTTGCGCAAAAAGATCACGCACGCGTGCTGCACCCACCCCTACAAAGACTTCAATAAAGTTTGAACCACTAATGCTGAAAAAGGGGCAGTTAGCTTCACCAGCAACTGCGCGAGCAAGTAGGGTTTTACCGTTACCCGGTTCACCAATCAATAAAACGCCTCGGGTTATTTTAGCGCCTAGGCGTTGATATTTTGCGGGGTTTTTAAGAAAATCGATGACGTCTGCAAGTTCTTCTTTTGCTTCATCTGCACCCGCTACGGAGTTAAAATTTTCTTTAATGGTAGAAGGCAAGAACATACGTGCACCGCTTTTTCCCATGGTAAACACATTGCCACCGCCGCCATTGGCTCCGGCATTACGGGATCGAATGAAGTACCAAATTGCCCATATTGCCACAAAAAGACATGAGAAAAGGAAAAGATACCACATGCCTAATTGATTGCTTGGGGAAACAACTGCAAATTCTACGCCATGCATGCGCAGGCGTTCCCAATCATTGGCGTTATTACCAATAACCGTTTCAAAGCGGCTGCCATCAGTAAACATTCCTTCAACATCTTGTCCCGCAACGTATACTTTTTTAACCAGGTTTTGATCAACCTTTTCCAGAAATGCTGAATAAGAGATAACTTGGACGTTTCGGCCAATTTCGGTAAGTTTATGCAGAATAAGAAGGACCCCTGCAATCATAATGAGAGCAATAAGGCCATTTTTGATATTTTTAGGTCCTGGCATCCAAGAGTTATTGATTTTAGGTTTTTTCATACAATATCATCTACTTTTTGAGGTTTACGATCATTTTTATACAATAAGAAGGTCTTTTTTGCTCTTTTATTGTAACATAATGATTTTTGTTGTCGATCTGTGATCTAAATTCATTTGTCTTGCCGCGCCCTTTTACCTCACGTTACGCTTCTCTTCACATGGGGACCCCAGCGAAGAATAACGAAGCGGGGGATAAAGGATGGGTCGATTTTCAATTTATGTTATTACAGGAAATTTCTTATAGCATGGCGACCACTGGGGATAGCACCCATCACCCAAGTATTTTGTGGTATGGGTTAAGAGATTGTGCATGATCAAGCCGCTTTTATCATAGTCTTGCTCGTGGCTATAAAGTAGATAAGTGCCATCGGGAGAAAAGCTCGCTTCGTGTTTGTTGCCTTTGTTGGCGGTCAAGGGTGTGTGGGTTTTGCTTGTGCAATTATAGAGCATAATTTGCATAGTTCCGTGTATCATTTTGTGGTATGCAATGGTGTTTGTTTTGGGGCAATAGGTGGGAGATGTGCAATAACCACCTTTGGTGATACGTTGCAAGTGACCAGTTTCTAAATTGCCAATATAAAGCTGCGGGTTTCCTGTTTGAAAGTCTGAACAAAAACAAATGCGATTTTCATCCAAAAATACGGGCGAAACATTATTGCCACTGTTTTTGGTACAGCGTTGAGGTTTATTATTTTTACACAAATAGATTTGTGAACTTCCATTACCGCGTGAGGCGCAAGAGATATAATCCTTTCCATTCGGAGAAGAAGAATAAAGCATTTCAATGCCTTCATCAAAATGAGAAATGTTTTTTGGTTTGTGCGGTGGCTTGAGCGAAGTTGCCATGAGACGTACATTGGTATCTGTGTATTCAGAATAGGTTAGGCGTGGTTGGTGAGCATCCCAGCGCGGCGCAACAATAATATTTTCTGGATTCACCACCAATTCTTCATGGCTTCCATCAAAATCTGCCACATATAGTTTGCGAATGGTGCGGCCTTCGGCATCTTTTGAATCTTTGCAGTAGGCCAATCGCGAAGAGAAAAAACCATCATTGCCGGTTAATATTTTCCAGGTATTATCAGCAATTGCATGTGCCCATCCCCGAATAACAGGTCCTTTTTTATGATATCTTTTTCCTGCAAGCATGGAGCATTGGATGGTGTCATATAATTTCCATTCGATTTTATCTAAAGATGGTTCATTAAGGCATAGTGCAAGAGGAGTGCCTGCCTGGGCTAGATTTTTTATTGTATTTCCCAGTTCTTTTTTGGAGAAATCAGCAGCATATTTTTTGATTGATGGATTGAATTGTTCGGTAAATTGTAAATCGCGCTTGATAGTTTCTGCGATTGCATTCAACGTTTTATTTTCTTTATCAAGGACTAGGATGGTTATTGGCATTTGTTCTTGCGCTCCTCCTTCGCCCTCTCCTTCGCATAAAGCTATGGAGGGCACGGCAAGGCTTCGGCGGACAGGGGCCTGAACAGTGAGGTTGATGGTGTTGGGGAGAATGAGAGAAGTGGTGAGTAATAAAAATAATATTTTTTTCATGTGTTTTTCTCTACTGCTTAAAACTAATTACTAACGGATTGCCATATGTCCACTGCGGCATCTTCATAGAAAACAATGCTTGCCGCGCAGAAATATCAAACATGGTGACATTCGAGCTTTTTACCATTTTAATATCTTCAATAATTCCTTTATTGTTCACAAAAAAAGATATATCACAACTACAATCGGGAGAAACGCCAATTGGCGGATGCCACTTTTGTACTAACTCTTTTTGCAACTGCGCGTGGCGGCGCAATGCTTCTACTTCACGATAATTATTGGAGATTTGCGCATTAGCGGGAATATCAATGGTAGGAGCCATGTGTAGTAAAGCTTTTATTTCCTTGGCGGGTACCACATTGCTTTGGATATCTAGTGCTTTTGCAAGAGGAGAAGGTGTTGACGCCACAGCCTCTATTTTTTTAACAGCGATTTCTTCTTTTTTAGGTTCTGCGATAGGTTCTGCCTTTTTGGGTTCATCTATTTTTTTTTCTTCAGGTTTAACATCAGGTTTTTTAGGAATAGCTGTAACAACTTTTTCCACGGGCTTTGTAGATTTTACCGGTTCTTGTTCCACCTTCGCCAAGGCTATGGCGGACAAGTCTGTCGACTTGTTTTTTGGTGGAGTTGCAATCGTAGTCGATTTCTTTGGCTGGGGTCTCGCTGCAATCGTAGTAGATTGTTTTGGTTGCACAGATTTTTTAGTTACCGCAGGAGCCGAAATTTTTTGTGATATCGATCTTGTCTCTGTTTTTGCACATGGAATTCCATGTGGTAAAAACAGAATAAGTGCAGAGTAATCCATGTTTTTATTCACGGAAATTGTCTGCATATATTTATTCTCACGATATACGCAAAACACCCAAAACAAGATGATGAAGTGAAAAAAAATGCAGAGGCCCCAAATTTTAAGCCACAGAAGATTTTGCTTGTGCATGTTTTTGTGTTGCAAGAGCCACATATTTTATACCACCAACAAATTTAATATCATCAACCAATTCAATCACGGTGCCATATGATATGACCGTATCTGCCTTTACATAAACTGTTCTTTCAAGATCATTACCGATAATTTTTTTTATTTCAGGGATAAGATCTGTTTTTGCAACTTTTACTTTATTTACATAAAAATCACCGTTTTTATCAATAAAAACGATCAGTTCATCAGGTTTTTGAGATGAAGTTTCTTGTGAGTTTCCTTTAGGAAGCGTTACTTTAATGGCATTGTGTATTGCAGGAGTTGCAATCATGAACACCATGAGTAGGGTGAGCGCGGTATCAATGAGTGATGTCATTGAAAGATCGTGCAGTGCAGCTCTTTTTTTGCGTAATCGTCTGTTGTTGCGGCGCATAGTGATTACCTTTCACGCAATTGTTGGAGGATAAACGTCATGCGATCTGCAAGTGTCAGAAGATAGTGTTCGGTGTTACGTGCTTTTGCATGCAAATAATTGAACATAACAAGTGCAGGAATAGCAACAACAAGTCCGGCGATGGTAGTGATGAGTGCTTCTGCAATTCCCGGTGCAATGGTTGCAATGTCTGCGATTTGTGATTCGCTAATACGCATAAAAGAATGAATTAATCCCCAGATGGTCCCAAACAGTCCAAGTAGTGGGCCAACTGCAGCGCATGAGGATAAAATTGATAAATATTCTTCATTGTGGAGCAAAATTGCTTCGACCGTGTTATCGCTGTTTCTTTCATATAATTCAAAATCGAAAGAATTCATTTTATTGTGTAATGAGCCATTGAGTAACTCTTTCAGAAATGAAAAATTTTTGGTGATAAAATAACCAGGAGCAGTAGTATTTGAATGTGCTGCAAGATCAACTAGATCAGCAACAGTTTTTGCTTTTTGTGCTCGTTTATTGATTTCTTTAAATTGCCGTTCTTTGACGTAGAGCAACGCCAGTTTACCAATAAAAATTGCCCAACACGCGATGGACATACAAAGCAGGGTGAGTAATACCATTTTGGTGACTGCATCAGATTGGGTAATGAGTTGCCAGAGTGAATTTCCGGAAAAAATATTCATAAATATAGTCCTTGATTTCAGTGCTTATGAGAGATGCTTTTTGTGTGCGCTTGCAGCTTACCAAAAGTTATTATTTTTGGAAAATAGATTGTAGCCTTGGAGAACCGTTCGATATGATTTGTTGCTATTTTAAGTGTTTTCAATTTAGTGTAAAAAAACAAAAGTTATAGAAGGCGTTACCATATGTTAGGAATTCTATGAAAGCTCCACAATTTTTTTTTAATGAAAACATTGTTGAATTAACATTGGCCAATACATTTTTTAGAAAAGAAATTTTCACGGGAAATCACAGTCAAATCGTGCTCATGAGCGTCGCCCCGGGCCAAGAAATTGGAAAAGAAATGCACCGTGTAGATCAAATACTTTTCTTTGTAGATGGTCAAGGAGTAGCAATTCTTAATGATATCAAGTCTGAAGTATTTCCTTATCATATGATTTTTGTCCCATCAGGCGTTGAGCATAATTTTAAAAACACGGGCGAAAGACCAATGAAAATATGTACTATTTATGCACCTGCAGAAGATAAGCCCGGAACCATACAAGAAAAAAGACCACGTTAAAACTATGATCAAAGATCAAATCGGTTATCATTTAAAAATTCTTTTTATCGGTATCAATCCGCATCCCGGCTCATATCGGCGCGGTGTTCCTTTTTCGAATAATAAAATGTTTTGGTATTTGCTCAGTGATGCAGGTCTTTTATCAGAACCGCGCGAGATTTTAAAAGATGATGAAAAGCTTAAATATTTATATGAAAATGTATTGAAAGATAAATATAAATTTGGCCTTATCAATTTAGTTAATAGTCCTTCGCGGACCATTGCAGAAATGAATAAGGCAGAAATAGCATCAGGACAAAAACGCATTCTCAGCGCTATTACAAAATATAAACCAAAAGTTGTCTGTTTTATAGGTAAAGCAAACTATAGTTGGTTTATTGGGTCTTCTGATGTTTCATTTGGATGGCAAGATGATATTGCTGATTCCAAAGTCTATGTTGCTCATGCGCCACATCGTGGATTTGCATCGGTTCGTATTAAAGAGTTTCAAAATGTTTATAAGGCCTCGCGATAAATGAGTTGGGTTTTCTTAAATTATTTATTTTTTCCCCCAAAGGTAAACACATATAACTTCACTCCTTCCGGGCATTGCAGCGTCAATGTATGTTGTCCATAATCATCTTTTAAATCAAGAATTTCATACATACGAGCAGCATGTATCAGAATTATTCCATCTTGATTCATATCTTGAGTGTGATATTTTCCTGGTACTGTTTTTCCATCAAGTAAAATCGTAAGAACTGCCGGTTTGTCAGATTGCGCCACCAAATATACCTGATTTGCCATAAAATTAAGTTCTAATACGCTTGTGTTGCTATTGCTGATAATTGCGTCAGACATAATTGTCCACGCGCCTTGTAAGCCAACCTGGTTTGTTTCAAGAGTTCCTGCAGTTTGATAAGAAGCAGGAATATTTTTTTGTAGTGTTAAGCTTGGGTGATAACGTTCAGCTCGTTCAAATCCAAGATATATTTCTGGTGTTAACGGTGTGGTGTACGGCAGAACTTCTTGTTTTTTGCATGGAGGAATATTGAGTAATCCACGTATTGCATCTTCCATTTCCACATAATTGCCTTCACCAAAATGTTTTTTTACGATGGTACCATCTTGATCAATAAGATAATGTGCGGGCCAATAATGGTTATTGTATGCACGCCATGTTTGATAATCATTATCGAGTGCAACAGGGTAAGCAATATCAAATCGTTTAATCGCATTTTCTACGTTGGCGATGCTTTTTTCAAATGCAAATTCTGGCGTATGAACGCCAATAACTTCAAATCCATAATCGCGATATGAGGAGTACCATTCTTTCACGTGAGGTAACGTACGTATACAATTGATACAGGAATATGTCCAAAAATCAATAAGTACTGCTTTACCTTTTAATTGTGCAAGCGTGAGCGGTTCTGAATTAAGCCAGGCAGTGATGCCCACAAGTTCAGGAGCTGGTGTCATTAATTCCAGACCTTCGGATTTTCTGAGCATATTTAATTCCTTTTCAACTATTTTACTTTGTTCGAGAGCAATTGATGGTAACCAGTGCGCAAGTTTTTCTTGAATCATCACATCCACGTGAAAAATCATGGCAACAGCGCTTGCAATCACAATCACGCCAAATAGTTGACGAACAGTGTGAGTATAAGGAGCAATAGAACTTATCGATTTTAAAATTTTTGATCCGCCAAAGCAAAATAATAACATGGGTATTGCAGCACCAGTGGTATAGGCAAGGGTAATGAGTACGGTAGAAAGGGTAATGCCACCTGTTGCTGCCAGGGCGGTGATGGTGGCCAAAATAGGGCCAGCGCACGGCGTCCACAATAATCCCAGAGCAAAACCCAAAACAAGACCACTAAAAAAGTTGGTTTGTATTTTGCTGGAATGTTCTTGTACGATGTTTCCAATGCGTGCTATGCGTCCTGCAAGGGAACTAAATGCAGTTTCAAGTGAGGGAATGAGCATGATAAAGCCAAAGAAGATAATAATACCAAGTGCTAAGTAACGAAAAATATCAGGAGAAATATCAGTTGCTTGTACGATTGCGCTGAGTGTGAGCGTAAAAAATGAAAAACTTATGATAATGCCAGTGATAACACCCAGTGGTTTGTGATAGTTATGATTTGCTCCTGCAGTGAGTAAAATGGGAGCTATAGAAAGTATGCAGGGGGATAGGATGGTAACCAAGCCGGCAAGAAATGCAAAAATAATAAGTAAAAGCATAAAGATCCTCATAGCCCAACCTACACCTGCGGCCTTCGATGCGAAATAGGCTATCGTTCTGGTCGGGCACCCGTTAAAAAGAGAACTTATTAAAACCTGCTATAATCGTGCCATTTTTTGTGCTCAAAAGAGTATGCCCTGTCATTTTTTGTCAGAAATGATACGATAAAAAGAGAGAATATCTGAAAATATGCATGTGTTACATGAGATATTTTATAAAACGGCAGGAAAAATCCTATTATTATGAAAAAAATGAAGATCGCAGTTCTTGTTTCGGGGGGTGTGGATAGTTCTGTTGCTCTCCAGTTGCTTAAAAACCAAGGACATGATGTCACTGCCTTTTACCTTAAAATCTGGTTGGAAGACGAACTTTCTTACCTGGGTGATTGCCCATGGGAAGAAGATCTATCCTATGTTAAACAAGTCTGTGAGCAGCTTGATGTTCCGCTAGAAATCGTATCTTTGCAAAAAGAATACAAAGATGAAGTAGTTGCTTATACCATTGCGGAAGTCAAGGCCGGACGTACGCCAAATCCTGATATTTTATGTAATCAGCGTATTAAGTTTGGACTTTTTTTAGATAAAATTGACCCAAGCTTTGAAAAAGTTGCCTCAGGACATTATGCGCAAGTGCGCGAAAAAGATGGCAAGGTTGAATTGTTTCAGTCGCCGGACCTGATCAAAGACCAAACATATTTTCTTTCTCATTTGAGCCAAAATCAGTTGAAGCGAGTGATGTTCCCGATAGGGCATCTGCAAAAAACTGAATTGCGAGAATTGGCACACCAGTTTAATTTGCCAAATAAAGATCGCAAGGATAGCCAAGGAATCTGCTTTTTAGGTAAGTTCAAATTTTCCGATTTTATAAAGCATCATTTAGGTACCCAACAAGGATTGATGATTGAAAGTGAAACGGGCAAAATCATGGGTAACCATGACGGTTTCTGGTTTTATACGATCGGTCAGCGCCAAGGACTTGGTCTTGGTGGGGGACCTTGGTATGTGGTTGCAAAAGATTGTGATAAAAATATCATTTATATTTCTCGTAATTACTATGATGCTGAAAAACAAAGAAATTCTTTTTTCGTTGAAAAAATTCATTGGTTATCAGGTGTGCCCTCTGAAACAACAAATTTTTTGGTAAAATTACGTCATGGTCCTCAAAGGTATTCTTGTACGATTGAATATGGCGAAAATGATAAAGTTCTGGTTATCATTTTCGGACAAGATCAGGGTATTGCTGCAGGGCAATACGCGGTGTTTTATGATGGTGATGTGTGTGTTGGAAGTGGGATCATCCTACTTCGCCAAGGCTACGAAGGACAATGGGTACCCGGTACGGAACAGAGTGGAGGACTGGGTGGGTAAAATTAACCTTTCTCGATTTACTTTACGTATCTTTAATCGGTTGCCTGATGCAGAAAAGCGCATTACTATTCCCACGCTTTTTACGCTCGCGCGTATTATCGTGGTACCTATTATTGTCGGCGCTATGATGAAGCATTATTGGGGCATTGCTTTTTTTTTCTTTGTATTTGCATGTATGACGGATCTCATAGATGGATTTTTAGCGCGCTTGCTGAATGAAAAAACATTTCTTGGTGCATGTCTTGACCCAGTAGCAGATAAATTATTATTACTTTCTTGTTTTTCTACACTTGCGTTTGTTTCCACGCCATTGTTTTCAGTGCCGCGTTTTTTTGTTTTATTTGTGGTGGGTAAAGAAGCACTGCAAATTGCAGGTGCTCTTCTTATTTACCATTTCCGCGGTCATTTGGATGTTCATCCTACCTTGCTAGGAAAAACTACCACGTGCATTCAGATGATTTTTATTATGTGGTTGTTCGCCTGTTATTTTTTTTGTTGGATGCCTATTAAGACATATTACGTAATGCTTGGAGTTATGATATTTTTTATTGGAGTATCATTTATACAATATGCGCGCATGGGATGGCGCGTGATTACGGGAAAAAAGAAATAAAAAATGAAAAAAAGATATAGTGGTTTATTAGTAATAGCTTTTATCATTGGCGCGGCATATTCGGTGTGCCAGGAATTTATTAAGCCAAAAACTGAAATTAAAAGTAAAAAATCTGTTTCTGAGCAGCAATGTATAGAACTTGATGGCGATCTTATCATGTGTGGCACGCAGCTTTCTGGTGTTTTGATTGATTTTTCAAAAGCAGTCTTTACCATTACTCAAGCAGCGGTAACGCGAGTGAACAATTATGCATGTGGTGAAAAAGGGGGGGTAAGTAAAGCTGAGCGCACAGCTTTATATGCTAAGAAGCTAAAAGTTAAAGAAAAAATAGAAAAGAGCATCAAAAAGATAGAACTGATGCTGCAGAAGCTTAATGAGCTTACTGCTGCTTAAGATTGAGTTCGTTCTGCTTTAAATGGGGTCCCCGCCGTCCTTCGACAGGCTCAGGATGAGCGGTAGGGCTAGCTGGGGCAAGCCTGTTGGGGGTATCGGCATTTTCTGGTATAATGAAATAGACGGTAATCTATTCAAAGGAAAAAGTTGTGAACAAAGTCTCCAATTTGCATATAGTAGCTGTTTTTGGCCTGTTTTTATCAGCAATCACCGCCCAGGCAAACGTTTTTCTTACGGTTGCACAAGATGGGGTAGACAAAATACGCAGTAAGCCTATTGCCTATAAACCTTCTCTTGAATTTAAGCAGGCAGTTGCTCGCTATATCAAAAATACTGACACTCATTTTTATCAGATGGTTCAGCGGACTGCAGATGAGAATGTATCCTATAAAAAAGAATTACAATATCTTTTCAAGAATTACTCAAAGTTATCGAGTGCGGCACTTCTTTCTCGCCTTCGGTCTGCACATCAGACAATGGTGAAACAAGATACCCATGTTGATGGAGAGGCCTATAAAAAATACGAACAAATCTGCAGTGCTCTTTTATTAACCTGTACGCAGGTTTTTTTTAATGATATGCGTAATCAAATTTTAAATGCCTTGCATGAAATCGATACCCTTATGGTGTATTGGCGCTATCAACAAAATCATCAATTAAAATATTTCTTCAGCAAGTCTCCTGCAAAATGGATTTTTGGCAAAGAACAAAGTAAAGAAATTGCTCATAACCTGATCAGACTTGAACGTAAACAAACGGAATTATATACATTGCTTGGTGCACTAACAGGACACGTTCATTCATTTACGGAAGTCGGTCTGAACTATGAAGATTGTTATACCTGGATAGAACGGTTGTTTGAAATGATATCTTATCTTAAAACCTCACTTCCGCATAATACGGATGGGAGCCGATTTGATACTATTGCTGCCACGTTGGAATTAAAAGTTCGACGCGTGAGTAGTTTTAAAAATGATTGCTTGTCTTCAGTTGCTGCCGCACGAAAACCAAATCATTTTATACGTCATTGGTTAAAATATGCGGTGCTCAGCATGACGGCCGGATACGCAGCACATTTTTATCTCCATAATAGTTTGTTAATCAATAATCACGTCATCGATAAATTAGCTTTATTACGGGAAAATTGGACGGGGTTGGTGGTTAAACCGAGTCAAGATTTATGGAATACCATTTTTGGTGAATCTGAGCAGTCCACTATACGAGACTCTGCAACTGACTTAATGAAAGATATTGAAAATTTGGAAATTAACGAAGGTGTTAATAAAAAAACATGCAATGAGCTCAAAGAGTTTTTGAAAGTTGATCGAGCAAATACGCAAAAAGGAATGCTTACCTTGCTCAAAAAAAAGGTCGCCGAGGGCAAACTTACGCAAGACCAATGTGATAAAATGATCAATGCGGAAAAAATTGGAGACGTTACACCGTTTCAGGATTTTTTTTACAGCATGGACAAAGATTTAATGCAATTCTACTGGGAGGACGATATTGTCGATGCTATAGTTGTTTTGGCTGAGCTCAAAATATATCACTATGGCAGTAGTCTTATTCAGATTGTTTTTGAATTGATCGTTAATTATGGTATTCCGGTTGTTAAGGAAGTTCTTGCTGTTCTAGCGGAAGGCAATAAGGAATGGGCCTCTGCTTGTAAAAAAGTAAACCTTATATTGAATGTTGCAGTTCTTACACCAACAATTATTGTTGGTTTGACTGGGTGTAATGGATTGTATAAAACATATCGATGGGCTACTACGCGAGATTATTCATCAATACGTATTGGACTTGCTGATATCAATTCTCTTTTGATTGAAGCCGCTAATAATCTTGATGATCATGATTATGGTAAATTAGTTTACCTGATCTGCAAACTCAAAGACCGTGCAACATATCTGAAAGATCCTATGACGGATGAATTTTTAGCAGATGTTGCAAAGCTTGAATCGAAGCAATATTCTGCTCACATTAAACGCGGCATCGTTGAAAATATGTTCAATAAATATGCGTTTTTAGGACGCATTGCGATTGCGTAAATAGATACCCTTTGATAGATCTCACTGCTTATATAGCGGCGTGATGTTTATCAAAGGGTTTTTAATTTTTTCCCAACAATCTAGCGTGTTATAAAATTAATACGCTATGATGCAAACAAAAACAATGTTATTAAGAGGTATATTGTGAAGATATATAATAAAAGATCGATCATAGTTACTCTTTTTCTTTTGTGTGCGCCTACAATTTTTGGTGCGTCAGTGCGTGGAGTAATCAAAAAATCTCCTACCGTTATCATTAGAAATCTTGCTGAAGCCTCCGCTTCTATTGGCAGAATCATTAATGAATTTCCTCAAAATGCTGTGGTGCTGCCAACGTATGAAAAAGCCCAAAGCGATGCGATACTTAAAAGTGCTAAAGTTCTTTATGATGCTGCACGCATTCAAATACTTCACGCGCTTTCAGAAATTGATAGTCGCATTGCATATTGGCAATATCAAAAAGATCATCCATGGAACTATTTTGTGAGCAAAAATCCGATGAAATGGGTCACGGGTCCCAAGCAAGATGATGAAATAGAGAACAATCTTGATATCTTAAAAAGTCATCAAGGAGAGTTATATGTTTTGTTGGGGCAGCTTGCAGAATGCGGATTGAAGTTTATTCAAGGATACAAGGATGTTTTCTTGACTGATTATACCAAAGGTTATGAATGGGTAGATAGCTTGCTTGATGCGTTAGTACGTATCACCGTAAAATATCAGCGCACGAGTGATGTGCCGTTTCTTGCACGTTTATATCAGTTGCAATCAAAGCTAGGAAAAGTAACTGAATTTAAAAATGATCTTTTATCAGATATTACTGAAACAGAAATACCATCGTATCTTGCCCGTAATTGGTTTAAGGGCGGGTTGGTGTTGATGGGACTTAATTATGGATACAGAAATTTTACCTTTGAACAGCTGCAAGCTCCTTTTATTTCGACCGGAGAGATGATTAAAGAAAATGTTATCGAGCCGGTACAGGTTGTTATCAAAGATGTTTTTGTAGGTGCAGATAAAAATGATACGTTGCAAGATCTTGTAGTATCGCAGCAAAATGTTGATGTTGCTCGTAATTCCGTTAAGAAATTTTTAGATACTCTTTCAACTGAACCGGGTTACCTTGCCAATCCAGACATCACTGTAGAGAATAAACAAAAAATACTTGCAGATATTAATAAGGGGAATACAAGCTCATTTCAAGAGCTTGGGGATGAATTGTTTAGCAACAATTTAAAAAAAATAAAGGGAACTGAAGCAAAGTCTCTTTTGATACAGCTTATTGCTGCACAAGGTACTTATCAAGCGCAAAAGAAATTTGAAGGTATCGAAAAACAGCTTGCAGGTGTTCTCAAAATTGCTTTTATAGCGCCTGCAGTTCTTGCTGCAGCAGGCAGTTATCTTACGTACCAAAAAATGACAAAAAAAAATTACGGTCCATTGCGCCGTGCGTTAGTTGATATTAATTCTTTATTGGTTGATCCATCACAACCGCTCAATGATGAGCAATATGGAAAAATGCTTTATCTTATTTACATGTTAAAAAATCGTGCCATGAAAGAATTGCCAGCCAAAAGAAATATGCGCGCCGATTTTATAGCGGATCTTGAGCGCATTGAATCGCCCGAATATAATGTTGCGGCAAAACGTGCGATCATTGAAGATATGTTTAAAAAATATTCCTTTTTAGGATTAATTCAGAAAAATAGCGCTTAGCAAAAGATATTTTTCTGCTATGATCAAAAAAAGAAAAATTTTTATTCATCTAGTGAAAGGTCGGTCATGGCATCGTTTAATCGCGTAATTATAATTGGTAATCTCACGAGAGATCCTGAATATCGTAGCCTTGCTTCTGGACAAGGAGTGTGCCGTTTAGGTTTAGCAACAAATCGTCAATTTAAAAACAAACAATCTGGCAGCATGGTACAAGAAGTGTGCTATATCGATGTTGATGTGTGGGGCGCGCAAGCAGAAAGTTGTCGCCAATATTTGCAAAAAGGACGTGCTGTTTTGATTGAAGGCCGCTTAAAATATGATTCGTGGGATGATCAATCAGGTCAAAAACGTAGCAAGCATTCTATTGTTGCAGAAAACGTGAAATTCTTGGGATCAAATGGTGCAGCATCTGAAAATCTTTCTGCTGAAAATTCATTTGAACAATCTTCAGCAGCTGATTTTCCTTCTTCCTCTTCTTCATCTGCTGGTGTGCAACTTAATCCAAATAATCCGGTTGAACGCGATTTACTTGCACAGTTAGAAAAAGCGCAAACGCGTGTTAAAACTGCAAAAGCTAAAAAAGAAGAATCTGCTCCTGCAACAGGAGAAATTGATTTTCAAGACGAACCTCCTTTTGAAGATCAGTTGCCTTTTTAAAAATACAATATTGTGCTCTCTATTTTTCCCCGCTGTAAAAAGCGGGGTTCTTTATTTGCTGAATTAAATTCTATCTGAATATCCATTGACTCTATTCATTGCTTTCTGCGATAGTGAAAGTAGTAGGAATAGAAAGGGGGAGATGAAGATGGAAAAAAAATCAAAAAATAGTTATTGTACGCGTGTTTTGCTTGTTTTTTTACTGTTGATCTCTTTTACCCCATGCTCCATTGCATTTTGCACGGAGGCCCCTTTAAATTCATCAATCGCTTTATCTTTTGATCATCTTTTTCCTGTTTCATACTATCAAAAAGGTCTTGAATCTTTGATGTATGTCTGGCAAGTTCTGGTACAGTCATATGAAAATGATAGCGTAGTGCCTTTGGACGCTATGCTGAGCAAATTAGCATTGGCACAGTTTGCCATTAATCGCATGATACAAAGTGGTGATGTGGTTCTTGCAGAAGATATTGATTACTTGAAAATAGTGGTTAATAGGATTCAAGGATTGGTGAGAACGATTGCCCACACTGTACAAACACATGACTTAATTGAGTGTATGAATGATATGCTTGTCTATATATCCCATGAGATATCGATACCGTAAGTACCGCCAACAACATTGGTATCAAACACCCGTTTACCTGCAATTTGAAGATTATAAAAAAGACCAATACGATTGCCTACCGCAGAATCTGCTCGAGCAAAATCGTATTCGGCTGAAAAGTTAAGTGTATGCATATTCCAGCCTGCAAGGGTAGAATCGCTATTAGCAATAGCATTATCAAAAAGAATGGGATTGCAGAGTGTTAAGCGACTTTTTTGTTGCGATGCGAATGAATATGCAGCAGTTACTGAAACGCCATGTCCCACATGATCTGCTTTGAAATAACAACCGGTATTGATCAATGGTCCACGATGATCGGAAACCTGCGCGCATGCAAGTTTAATAATACCATTTTGTGCACAATCTGTTTTTATCCGCATGGTGCGTTCTTTATTCAAGAAAAAGAGAGAATTAACATATCCTCCAATGGTTACCCATTCATAAAATCCTATTGATGCCATGAGACACAAAGGAAATCCCCAATGGCCGTTGTAGCCGGTAGGCAATGAAAAAAGCTTATGTTCATTCCGTTTTTTACCCGTAGGAGCCAAAAAGCCTGTCATGAAGGTATAATCAATAAAATCGAGTATTTTGGTCTCTTGATAGTTATGCGTCCATCCAACCCATGAACTTAAATCACCGATCCCCGTGCTGGTGGTAGGGCATGCGTTGAGCTGATAGTTTGCAAGCAATGGATAGATATTTTGAAATACTTCCTGCCAGACAGGGGTGTTTTTATTGGGAAAGACGGTATCATCAGGCGAAAGATCGATAAACGCGATATCGCTGATCTGTAGGCGGCGTACTGGTAGATGGAAGAATAAAAATAAACCTTTAGATAAGTTTTGTGCAAAAGAGAGATTGGCTTCTATAATATTAAAACGTCCACTGATTGAAACGGTAGCAAAATTGGCGCGTTGTGGCAAAGCTGCAAGCTCGTTCAGCAGCTGATTATAGGGATTATCGGGGTTGGTGAATGAAGTGTTCACATTCAAGTCTTGAAGCGTTTGGGTGCCATAGATATCAAACAAAGGTACAATCGAATTGTTGGCTGATCGACCTTTATGCGTTGATCCGCCCCCGAGTGTTGCTCCAAAGGTGCTCAGATAATCACGTTCCAACCGAGGTTCCAGGAACATGTTGGTGGCGCGGTAAAAATGGGGGTTATCTAAGGCTTGGGTGGTATCCAAGCCGGTTAAGGCACCTATGAGGAAAATAATTTTATATTTCATATATTTAAATCTTTCTAACGTTGGTTATTAAAACCCTATCATAAAAGGGATCTTTTTTTAAGACCCATTGCTCCATCCTGAAGATTTGATATAATCAAATACAAGAGTTATTTTTTAAGAATGTATTGATTAAGGGGGATTTTTTATTATGAATGACAATGATAAATTTAAGAAATTTTTCGGATTTGGTGGCGGAAATGATGCTCAGGAAGAAAATAGTGGTTCTAATGAACCAGCAATGAGCGATAAAGAAGCTTTAGAAAAAGCAGAAGCGCATATTGGTGAATGGGCTGAGAAATATCTTACCTTAACGGCAGATTTTGAAAATTATAAAAAACGCGTCAATTCTGAACGCGCAGATTGGGCACATGAAGCGCAAAAGCGTATTGTGTTAGACCTACTTGCTATAGCGGATAATTTTGAACGCGCGCTTGAACAAGAAAAAAAACGTGAATCAGCTGAGGGCATTGCATGGCTTGCAGGTTTTGAGATGATATATCAGTCACTTGAGAAATTGTTTGCAAAGTATGGTGTTCAGCCAATTACTGATTTTTCTGTGTTTAATCCTAAATATCATGAAGGTTTGATGTCAGTTGAATCTGATCAACACCAATCAGGTCAAATTGTGCAAGTGTTGCAAAAAGGCTACACCATGAATGATAAAGTTATTCGTCCTGCAACAGTCAGCGTTGCAAAGTAAGTTGTTCATCCAAAAAGGTAAAAAATGAAAAAAATGGTATTGTGCATAGCATTACTTGCGGTGGTATCAAATAGTTTATGTTCGCATAAAGAAGGTTCGCGTAGGGGCGGCGATTATGAGGCTTCATTTGCTCCCTATCAAACACCACGAGTTGATGTCAAAAAGGTAGGTGGACCGCATCATGATGGAACTTTATTTTCTATTATGACTGGTAATTCTGAGTACGATCATTACATCCAAATTCCCTTTGCTATTGCCCAGCAAATTGCTTTATTTCAATCCACAATAGCCCAAGGAAAGGGTAAACTTCCAAACGAAAGCGAGCAGTCGCTTAAGCTTGTGGGAGAATATATCAAAATACGTGCTGATATCAACAAGGGAGTTTCTGGTGCCAAGCAAGGAATGGTACAATGGGGGCAACGTTTATCACAAGAGCAAGATAGGATGTGTACCCTGCAACGATTTCAAAATCTGGTACAACAGTTATATCAAGAAAAGCACTCGCTGGGTTTACTAACGTTACCTATTCTTAAACTAGGTAGCATCGTGCCACATGAAGAGAAGCGGAATAAAAAATTGACTTATATAACATCGATGGGCAGGTTTTTTACGCTGCCATTACAAGAAGCACAATCCATATGGGGGAGTAAAATAGCAACACCGGGCGGTACGATGACAGATCCTTGTCCTATATCTGTAGAACATTTTTGGTACGTAGCGAATTATGTAACAATCCTACAGGTAGAAAAAGATCTTCCCAAGTTAGAAGTTTTTGTGGCGGGCATAGCGGAAATAGAAGCGCCGAACGTTAAAGCCAAACTAACTGCAATGTATCAAGGTCAACGCTTGCCAGGATTTCATCCAACATTTTATGAGTATGCTACAGAAGAATTGCAATCATTTTTGAAGGCGTGTAAAGAGCGTAAGACTGAAGAAATACAAGCGATACTTTTAAGGCACAAGATTGCTGTTTTCGGTGGAATAGCAGCACTTTTGGGTAGCATATATCTCACCCATGTCCAATTAACAAAATAAAAAGTAAAAAGATAAATTAGCGTATTACATAAAAAGCTAGAAACTCATTTGGTTTCTAGCTTTTTGTTGTTATAATAAATATAAAATTTTTTACAATTGTAGGACTATATGAAAAAATTATTGTTGATTGCGAGTTTGTTTTTATGTACCTCGCACGATATTTATTCTATGGGTAAAGAGTTCTTGCTTAAAAATGATGTAGGAAGAGATGCGGATTGTGTTTCGGTTGCATTGACTGCTGCCAAATCATTCCCTTTTCTTGAGAAAGTAATTAATGAGCATACAGATATTGGTTGGGCGCCCCAAATGGTGTTTGTTGGTTCAGATAAAGAAGATCTTAATCATGTGAAAGAATATATAATCCGCTATCATCAGATGAAAAAAACGTGCGATCCTAACGATAAAGAAGCAGAAGAAAAGCTTTATCACTATGCAAAAGATGTAAGCACAGAGAAACTGATGCGGTTGACCTATAATGCATCTACAAATCTTTTTCCGCTGAATGTTCCCTGGGGGTTAGTAAATCCTTTGGTAAAAAAGATGATAGTGGAGCCTCTCAGTCCTGAATCGAAAGAATTATGGAGGCAAATACCTGCGGTGAAAGATGCTCTAGAAAAGAAGGTATCGAAATTTAGTACGAAGAATGAAAGCAACAGAGATCTATTAATACATCCGATACAAAACGATAAACAGAAAAACGTAATAACCTGTTTGCTTGCTCCGTATGTACAAACGTTACATCAATCAACAGAATTGCCATCGTATCCTAAATCTTTCTGCAAGATGTTCTATACGCCAATTGTTGAATACGTGTATGTTGGCGATACAATAACAGCCTCATTAGCCGGAACATCATTGCCAGCATGTCCTCATTATAATTATGTATTAACTATCCATTTGGCTGAGGATTGTGTTCAGCAAGTTAAGCTCAATGATAAAGAATTGGATTTTGATGTTAAAGGAGCTTTTGCAAATAAAGATGAATCATTATTTGTGTGTCCATATCGTAGTCCTTATGAAGAGGGAAAAGAAGGTATTCTTCTAGTTGATATTGCCACGGGCAACTCACAACAGATTGCGTGTTCTGGAAAAACAATTGCATGTTTTAATAATGATGGAAAGCAATTGTTGAGCTTTGATGATGCGGGAAAAATATTCATGTTGTCTGATGATCACAGAGAATGGCAATTGCTGTGGGATACTGAAATTTCTGGGATGCAAGGGATGCTCAGTGATCCAATCAACAAAATGCTTATCTGTTGGAATGGAGAAAAAGTGTATGATGTGAAAAATGATCCTATAAAAAATGAGCATAATTGTATAACAAACAAAGAAAAAAAAGCCCAGTTCAGCAGGTCTTCGGCTTGCAAGTGGGTTTTTTATCAGTCAGGTATATTGGATGTTGTTATGGATAGTGCGGGGACAAAATTATGTATAAAAACTGGAAAATCAAGTGATGAATCAGTTGAGAAATATTTTTTAGTTGATTTTTCTGAAACTAATCTTCCGGTAGAGCTGGCTACCTTTCGTTCTACAAATTCATGCGCATCATTTTCTTCATGTGGTAATTTGCTGATTATTAGTTCTGGTAAAGATGATGTTGTTACTCATGATTACTTTAATACTGCATTTCCTCATTGTAGCGGATCTTCATTTCCTCTATTGTCATTTTTACAGAAGAAATCGGTTGGACGATTATTGGCAGCTGGTAAAGGTAAAGTTATAGTGCAAGAAGAGACCGTAAATTATTGTCATCCGCAGTGCATTACTCTAGCGGATCAGAATATGAGTGATGGGCTCAATTTACTTGTTAATCCACCATTTAATCCTTTCAAGCCTCATATTTACGAAACAACAGGTGCATTATTTAGACATTTTACTGGCCAAGAGGATAAGGGTTTTAATTATGATCCTAAGATAGAAACACTGTTTCCAAAGCAACCTGTTAAAAACATTGTAATTGAAACGTCTGGTATCTATACTCCATGGAAAAGTTTTTATCAGATGATGTTTGCATGTCGCACTGCAATTTCCAACCATAGGATTGCTTTGAGTGCAGCGGCGCTCATTCTTGTTGCGGGGATATATATAAAAAAATGTATCTAAGTGCTTAATTTATCCTTTTAAATAACTCAAGATACCAAACATAAGTTCAACAAAAATTAAGATAATAATGAGCACTGAAAAAAGATCTTCTCGCGTGGTATCAATTTTTTGCTGAAACACTGTCTGCACATCTTCAACAATGCGCAATTTTCTATCAATCCCATCATGCCAATTTTTTAGATCCAACTTTTCTGCTAATAAGTTATGAATTTCAGAATAATAAGGTTCGCCTGCAATTTTAATGCTACTTTCTAACCGTTCAGTAATTACTGAAATATCAGCTTTTAATTTTCTCAACTGGCCTACAGGGTCACTAAAAAATGTACCAAAGAAGGGCAAATATGCGCCCCAGGATAAGTTGGTTTCTTTGCGTTCATAAATGGTATTAATTTGCTGATCTAAAAGACGATCAAAAAAGCGCAGTTCAAGCTGCTGAATATTTGCAAATTCAAAAAGATCGATAATATCATCATAATCTTCTTCATAAACAAATGCGGCATCAACATCAATAACAATTAAGCTACCGCGGAAATAACCGATTGCAGAATCTAAAATTTCATTTTTCTGAAACTCTGAAAGTATTTCTGTTTCAAATCGTAGAGTAGAAGCAATGGTGGTGCCGTATTCTTTTTGTAGTTGTGTTAAATCAAGTACGTTGGGTTGTGGATCAACTTGAATGATGACATATGACGCACTTGTTTGAAAGAATTTTGGTTGCACAATAAAAGGTTCTATTTGTTTATAGATAGATTTAGCATCAAGTGCGCTTTGGTGTTGATATTTATGGGCCAGTTGGTTGCAATTGACGCGTAAGTTTTCTAACGTGTCGCGGAAAGGAATCTTATAAATTAAAGAAATTGCACCAAAACTGTGAAGCTTACTGCTAATGCACGAGGAACTGGCATGAGGATGTGGACGTTCAATTGCAAGAGGAACATTGTATTGCTTAAAATGTTTGGGTAACTGAAGAGGTACTTTAACAATCTCAGGTATTTCTTCAATTTTCTGTACATTAATATCTTCACCAACATCATATGCCCATAAAATAAGAATGTTTCCTGAAAATATATGATCAGTTTTTTCTTTTCTCGGTTCAGTTGAAGCCTGCATATGCCGAAATTCCTTCCGTGTGAAAATTGTTCTTATTTCTGATCATAGCGGAGATTGAAACAAAAAAAAAGGCGCACCGTATCGGTACGCCCTCTTTTTTTTGTTTCAATTATTATTGTTCGTCGATTTCTTCTTCTTCAGCCTCAGCTCTATCAGCTGCAGCTTCTGCATCGCGGGCTGCTTGTTCTGCACGCTCTGCATCTGCTTGAGAAGCATAATAACGATCATCATAGTCAGAATGATAAGGATAAGAAGCGCTATATACTGCAGCAGAAAGGATACCTAATGTTGCCAAGAAAGCAAGGTAGTCAGCTGTACCAAATCCGCCCCAATACCAGCCTGGTCCCCAGTATCCGCCCCAATATCCACCACCCCATCCGCGTCTATGCCACCCATGACCATGACCATGCCAATGACGGTCTCCTCGACCTCTATTTACAAACGTTCTACTGCCTCTGCCAGCAGTGCTTACACGACCAGCTCTGCCTGCAGCCGTAGTAGTGCCTGCAGTTCCCACTCGAGCGGTGCCTGCTGGTGTAGTGGTACCAACACGAGCGCGTCCAAGATCACTAGCTGAAACAACATTGACATGTCGAGTGCCTGTGCCAGCAGCCGTAGCTGTACGTGCGGTACCAGCAGTGCCTACTCGAGCAGTACTTACTGCACGACTACCAGTTGCTCTGCCAGCGCTTGCGCGGCTTACGCCACCACGGCTTCCACTACTGAAACCACGGCCTCCGCCGCCAAAGCTACGTCCACCACCACCGCCACCATGGAATCCGCCTCCTCCACCGCCATGACCACCGCCACCGCCATGTCCTCCACGACCAGTCATTGTATCAGGAGTTATAAACAACATGCTTACAATTAAGCTCAACATTATTGCACTTATTCTTTTCTTCATAGTACTAGTCTCCATTGTTTTTGATTTAATCATTATATACGTTTTCTTCACCGTTATATTGTGCACGATCAGCGGCAGCTTCTGCCTGATTTGCATGGTATTCTGCGCGATTTGCTTCCGCCGAAGAGTTTGCTGAAGATTGTGCGGCAGAATTTGCAGCCGCAGACCCTGCAACAAGAGCTGTTGTTCCTACTACTGCTGCAGTAGTTCCTATCGCTGCTCCTGCGCCCCAACCACCACCATAATATCCGCCGCCATAATATCCGTGGCCATAACCACCGCCATGGTATCCATGTTCGCCATGCCCACCATGGTGCCCGCCATTATGGTGTCCACCACCATGATGACCGCCACGTCCTCCGCGACCACCACGGCCACCGCCGCGGCCTCCACGAGAGAATGTGTCTACTGTTATTAACAGCATGCTTGCGAATATGCTTAGGGTAAGTAATTTCATAATTTTGTTCATACAATAGTCCTTACTGTTAGGGTACTATTATTCTTCATAATCGTTTTCATCTTCTTCTTGTTCTTCATTGCGATATTGTTTTTTTGGAGCTCGTTTTTGTTGTTGTTTGCGATCGCGTCTAGATTTTACGTGTCGTTCGGCTCTTTCAATACGTCGATTGGCATCTTGAGTACGTCTGTTGGCAGCTTCTGCTTTGTCAGCATAGTAGCGAGCTTTTGCTTCAGCTTCTCTATTGGCATGGTAACTAGCGCCATAATATGGGTAGCCCCATCCTGGATATCCCCAATAACCCCAACCCCAGCCTGGATAGCCCCAGCCATATAAACCTAATCCATAACCTCCCCAGCCCCAGCCCCAGCCGCCCCAACCCCATCCACGACCTCCCCAGCCTCCATGCCAACCGTGTGCGTTGGTGAAGATGGTAGCCATGATAATAAGAAGAGCAATTAAACTTTTTTTATTTTTCATACTAAACCCTTTTATTAATTACCCACAGCAATTTTCTGGGCATTCTGCTTTGCAATCGCAATCTTTGCAGGTGCAGGTACATTCTTCTTCGCACTTACTGTTGCATGATTTTTTATTCGTCTCATGATTGCCAAAATAACGGCTTTTTCCGTTTTCCAGACTATGTTCATGATTTTTGTGATCATTTGAAACATCAGTGTGATGTCCATTTTCTTTATGAGTTTTCATCGAGGTCTCCTTTTTTTAGAGAAGAGCTTTGTAGCGTCACAAAGCTCTTCCAGACTTACAAAATTCTGTTTATTTACACTTTTTATCATTGCAGCGGCAATTACAGTCATTTTTGTAAGATTTATCGAAGTCGGATGTGCGTTTTTCTCTGTTTTCAAAATTGCGCGCCCCTGTGCCGCTTTCTCTTTCCAAATTGCGTTCTCTTTCTGTGCCCATTTTAGTGTTCATTTTTGAGTTGCTTTTTTTGGTCATAGAGCTACCACGAGTATTTTTCTCATGCTCTCCATACTCGTTTTTCATGGATGTTGATGATTTGCTGGCACTAGTCTTTGGAGAAGACTTTTTTTCGCTGCCCAAGTTTTTTGGGGTTTTTTTGAAATTGTTCATGAGAACTCCTTTTGTGAGAATTAAAGTATTTATACACTAGTGTTAGCATATATAAATATTGTTTCTATTTGCAATGAAATTATAAAAAAGACTGTGTTTTAGGGCATTTGGGGGCAAAATAGGGATCGGCTAGGCTTATAGCAACGGTATTTTTGCTCAAAAAGCTAAAAAAAAGACAAATCCCCGGCCGTATGCCGGGGATTGTCTTAAATCTAATTGGGGGTAAGTTATTTTTTAAGAAGGGATAAGAAGGCTTCTTGCGGCACTTCCACAGATCCCACTTGCTTTAGCCCCAATCTACGGTGCCCTTCAATTGGGGACCCCATATTAAGAATGGGAATATGGTATCTATTTCTTTAACAATGATAAAAATGCTTCCTGGGGAACTTCAACTGATCCGACTTGCTTCATCTTCTTTTTACCTTCTTTTTGCTTTTCAAGAAGTTTACGTTTACGGGAAACGTCGCCCCCATAGCATTTGGCGGTTACATCTTTACGCAAAGGAGCTACGCGTTCGCGAGCAATGATTTTAGCTCCAATAGCAGCTTGAATGATAACTTCAAAGAGTTGGCGATGGATGACCTTTTGGAGGCGTTGAGTAAGGTCACGGCCGATATAAAAGGCCCTATCGCGGTGAATAATGATGGAAAGTGCGTCTACGGGCTTACCGTTAAGTAAAATATCCATTTTAACAAGATCTGCAGGCTCATATCCTGAAAATTCATAGTCAAAGCTCGCATACCCAGAGCTTATGCCCTTAAGGTCGCCATAAAATTCCATGGCAACTTCATTCAAAGGCAGTCGATATTTTAAAATGACGCGATTATCATCAAGATAGGTTAAGTTTTGCTGTTTTCCCCGCTTTTCTTCGCAGAGTTTGATAACACTTCCCAAATATTGCTGGGGAACGATAATGGTTGCATCAATCATCGGCTCAAGAATTTCATCGATATAGTTACGTTCAGGAAAATCAGATGGATTTTCAATATCAATAATTTTACCCGTTCCTGCCATTTTTATTTGATATAACACGCTGGGCGCTGTTGCAATAACTGATAAATTGTATTCTTGTTCAAGCCGTTGTTTAAACACTTCCATATGAAGCATTCCCAAAAATCCGCACCGGAATCCAATGCCTAATGCTGCAGAGGTTTTTTTCTCAACTGATATGCTGGCATCATTAAGCGTTAATTTTTCAATAGCTTCTTCGAGTAAACCAATTTCTTCACTGTCTACGGGAAACACGCCAGCAAAAACCATTTGTTTTGCGGGCTTAAAGCCGGGGAATAATTCGACTGGTTTTTTATGGTGATAAATGGTATCACCAATCTGTGCTTCTTTAATTGTTTTCATACCCGTAATAAGGTATCCCACTTGCCCTGCATAGAGCACGTTAGTTGGGGTTGGTTCTGGGTACATTAATCCAACTTCTAGCACTTCATAATTTGAGCTTGCTTGTGCCAAGCAGATCGTGTCCCCTTTTTTGATGGTTCCATCATGGAGGGCAATTAAGCATACAACACCACGATAATCATCAAACCATGAATCAAAAAGCATTGCGCGCAAAGGTTTATCAGCTGATACCTTCAAACTGGGAACGCGTTCAATAACTGCTGCAAAAATTTCCGGGATGCCAATGTTTGCTTTAGCAGAAGCTTGAATAACTTCGCTTGGTGCAAAATCAAATAAGTTCACAAATTGATTGGTAACTTTTTCTACGTCAGCGTTGGGCAAATCTATTTTATTGATAATGGGGATGATGGTTAAATCTTGATCAAATGCTAAATAAAAGTTTGCCATTGTTTGTGCTTGCACGCCTTGCGCAGCATCTATCAAAAGCAATGCTCCCTGGCATGCATATAAAGAGCGAGAAACTTCATAGGTAAAATCAACGTGGCCCGGTGTATCAATTAAATTCAAAAGATATTTAACTCCTTTGTATTCATAAAACATGGAAGCGGTTTGTGCTTTGACCGTAATGCCACGTTCACGTTCAACTTGCAGCTTATCCAAAAACTGTTCTTTTTTTTGCCGTTCAGTAATGGTGCCAGAAACTTCCAGCAACCTGTCTGATAACGTTGATTTACCATGATCGATATGGGCAATAATAGAAAAATTTCTGATTTTATCAGGGGTAAATTCTTGTAAATTTGGGATGCGTTGGCTCATGAGTTTTCTCAATCTATAGTTTTGGCTGTTTTTTATTAAAAAACCTTAGTTGTCAGTATAAAGAGATACTGCTTGCTTGTAAATTGTGGTCAGAGTAGTATGTGAGACCTATACTCGCCGTGTTACACTAAACTCGATGCAAATAATAAATATAGGTAAGGATAATAGTATGTGTATGAACAAAAAGATGAGGGTCTTCGGCATTTTGATAATTTTACCAACTATTTTTCGAGCTATGGAAACTCCTGTAGCAATAGCTGATGAACATGCGGTAGTAGTTGCTTGGTGTAAAAATTATGAAAATAAAGATTATGAAGATAGATATTTTTATGAGTATATTCCAGAAATAGGTCATGTATGCGGACTTGCTGATGGACATTGTGGATCAAAGACTTCCGACTTTATCGCAAAAAATATGGGTTCACTTATTGCAGAACAAAAAGGAAGCGATGTTAGTATTAATATTTCACAAGCAGTGCATGTTATTGATAAGAAAGTAAAAGATTTTCGGGACGGGTCAACACTTGTTTGTGCAAACATAATAAAAAGTAAAGATTGCGAACAACACGATAGCATCATATGTCACTTGGCCAATGTAGGTGATTCTCGAGCAGTATTGGGGCGCATTGCATCGCAAGGAAAGTATGTTGTTTCTTTCTGCACGCAAGATCATAAGCCGAAGGGTGAAGAGCTCAGGCGAATTTTATTGACAGGGGGATTTGTTTCTGAAACTGGATATGTGCGTGCTGATCTCTCTTTGGGCGGCCTAGCAATGACAAGATCAATCGGTGATTATAACAAAGATCCTAAAAAAAGAGTGATTATTGCAACTCCTGAATGCACTACGCACGATATTTCTGATGTAACAGAAGATGATTTTTTAGTGTTTGGTACGGATGGATTGTGGGATTATTTAGGTTTTGGAGATCATCTTTTATCTGAGAATGAGTTTTCTCAGCATGCTTTTTCTCGCCTGAGTGAAGGTGTTGCCCAGGACATCAGTTTAATAGAAATCGCAAAAAAACTGGTGATAGATGCCTTAGAGAAATGCAGTGAAGATGATATAACATGTATGATTGTTAAGATTAAGGCTTTAATGGAGAATAAAAAAGCAATCATGCATGTAGAGGAGATAGTACCGCGTGTTCCTCTTTTTTCATCCTTGTCTATAAACGATAATTAAAATTGTTTTATCCATTTAATGGACCCTTTTGCCACTATAAGTGGGCTGTGTTATTCTAATAATAAAATGAAAATTTATATAAGTAGGGGTTCTTTTATGAAAAAAAATATCATAGTCGCTTTACTTGCGTGTGTTACATCATTGAGTATGGCCAAGATAGATATACACTACGATGTTAAAACGGAACAAAATAGACGAGATTATCAAGAAGACAGATTTACTTATGCAAAAATAAAATCTCAAAAAGGTGGATTTTTTGGTTTTGGCAAAAAGCCAGGGGTAACATTTGTTGGTGTATATGACGGTCATGGTGGTGATAAAACATCATCACATTTACAAAAAAATCTGCATAATTATTTTGATGAATGTTTAAGTCGCACATCAGATATTAAAAAGGCACTTGAAGGTGCTTTTGAAAAAGCAGAAAATTATGCATTAGAGAACTTTGAAGATGGTTCAACAGCAGTTGTTGCATGTGTTGAAGATAGTGATGATGAACAAGATGTTTATTTGCACTGTGCATGGACAGGAGATTCACGTTTGGTTCTTGATAATGGTTTTGCTACGCAAGATCATAAGCCTGATCGACCAGATGAAAGAGCTCGCATAGAAAATGCTTGGGGGTCGGTTTATATGCATGGTGTATGGCGTGTTAATGGTTTAGCTGTTTCGCGTTCAATAGGCGATAGGATGGCAAAGAATGGTTGTGGCGCACTGAGAGCTAAAGAACGAATTATTGCAACGCCAGAATATGCAAAAATAAAACTTACACCTGCTAATAAATTCTTTGTGATAGCATCTGATGGCCTTTGGGATGTGATGGATAATAGCAGCGCAATAAACCTAGTAAAAGAAAAACTTCAGGTCACTAATGATTTGGGTGCAATTGCTCAATCATTAATTGATGAAGCAAAGAATCGTAAAAGTGGTGATAATATTACTGTTTCTGTGGTAAAGTTTGATCACCATAAAAAAGAAAAAGCTTCTCACTAAAATACGCAAAAATATAATCGTAAGATAATTGAGCGCCGGTTTTAAAGCCGGTGCTTTTTTTATGTATTCTGTACAATGTGCGGTTATTGTTTGTATTGTCAATGCGTGCTACAATGCTCCACTCACGGCGAACGCGAATATTCGAAAACGTACAAAAGGAGAATAATGAACAAAAGAATAATCTTATTATGCAGCTTCAGTCTGTCGACAATAGTGTGGGCAAGTGATCGTCATCAAGAGCAAAAATTACGGAGAAAAGAATTGAATGTAGGTGTCTTTTCTCATCAAGGAGAAAAATTTTCTCAAGAGGATACCTATGCTGTTTTTGGAAAAGGTGAGTTTTCGTGTGTTTGCGATGGTCATGGGGGTATTGAGGCAGCACGCATAGCAAATGAATGGTTGCCAAATGCTTTTTTAAAACACTTAGCAATGAGCAAAGGATCTGATTTATCAAAAGAAAAGGCATTTAAGGCCGCAATACAAGAAGTTGAAAAAAGAATTGTTGAGGATGATGCAAATGAAAAATCAGGTTCCACATTAGTTGCAGCCTATGTAGGCAAAAATAATTTTCATCTGGCGTGGGTGGGCGATTCGCGGATAGTGTGTGGATCTGATCAGGGAATTACGGCAAGTACCCAAGATCATAATATTAAATCAGCGTTGGAAAAAGAACGAGTCCTCAAGGCAGGCAGCACTATATATAGAGAGATGAGGAGAGATAGATCAGTGATAGGTCCCTGGAGAGTTCGTGGGCTGGTGCCCACTCGAACGCTGGGAGATGCTTTTGCAAAAAAAGATTCTGGAAAGAATCTTCGCGTTCATTCTCGCCCCGGGCATGTGTTGCAATGCGAATCCGATCTTAAGGAGCTGCATTCAAGTATTATAATAAAAGTTAAACCAAATCAAATCATTGCTGAGCCTGACTATCTCAAAGTACCCATCGATGAAAAAAGCCCTTTTATTGTGCTTGCCAGTGATGGATTATGGGATGTTATGACGAATGAAGAGGTTATGCAACAGATTGACGCATTGGCTGGAGCAGGTCTCTCAATGGATTGTATTGCTAAGGCTTTAGTAAACAACGCGCAGATGAAAGGAAGTTTTGATAACATCACGGTGATTGTTCTTGATATACGTCCAAGAATTAAAAAATAAGGGATAGCTTAGTGAGTGGGCTTGATTTATGATACCGAGCACCAAGAAAATTGAGTGCAGGTAAAAATTGTATTGCTCTCTTCAAAAAACATCTTGTATGCTGTATGGGCATTGAAAAATAAGCTTGGTGTTTATCAGAAAAAACAGCATTATGTGCACATGTTGAGCTTGTGATTTTTACGATTTTTGCTATACTAACTGTATATTATAATAAAATTTTGATACTGTTTTTTGATGTGAGAAAAGGGCTCATTTTATGGAACGTCCCACTTCACTTATGAATAATAAAAATATCCCAATACGACCAATTTTGATCGAAAAAGAATTAAAAGATTCTTTTCTTGATTATGCCATGTCCGTGGTGGTTAGCCGTGCACTTCCTGATATTCGTGATGGATTAAAGCCCGTGCATCGCCGCATTTTATATACTATGCATCAGCTTGGTTTTTTCTATAATAAGCCCTATCACAAATCGGTTCGTGTGGTGGGTGATGTGCTTGGTAAATTCCATCCTCATGGTGACCAAGCGGTATATCAATCCATGGTTGGATTAATTCAAGATTTCTCCAAGCGATATCCACTCCTTGATGGCCAAGGTAACTGGGGTTCTGTTGATGGTGATAACGCAGCGGCAATGCGTTATACTGAAGTCCGTATGGCGCGTATTGCACAAGAGATTTTAGCGGACATTGAAAAAGAAACTGTTTCTTTTGTTCCCAACTTTGATGAATCAACCGTTGAACCAGTTGTGCTTCCAAGTAAATTGCCTAACTTATTAATCAATGGCGTAGCGGGTATTGCAGTTGGTATGGCAACCTCTATTCCACCTCACAATTTGGGTGAAGTTGTTGATGCGCTTCTTGCAATGCTCAAAAATTCGTTTATCACCGATGAAGAATTATTTGCTCATATTCCTGGTCCTGATTTTCCTACCGGGGGAATTATTTGTGGACGCGCGGGTATTGTAAAGGCATATAAAACTGGTCGTGGAAACGTAATCTTGCGCGGTGTTGCTGAATTCGAAGAAAAAGCAAATAAAGGCGCAAGTATTGTTATTACGCAATTGCCGTATCAAGTTAATAAAGCTGATTTAACTATCAAAATTGCTGATCTCGTTAAAAATAAAATTATTGATGGTATTTCTAATATTAAAGATGAATCTGATAAAAAAGGTATGCGTTTGGTGATTGATCTGAAACGCGGTGAAATCCCAAGCGTTATCTTAAATCAATTATACAAGCATACTAATCTTCAAACATCAGTTTCTATCTTGATGCTCGGTCTTCTTGATAATCAACCACTCATTTTTTCACTTCGTGAATTGTTGAGCGAATTTTTATATCATCGCCAACAAATTATTTATCGCCGTACGCAATTTGATTTAAGTAAAGCGCAAGAGCGTGAGCATATTTTAGCGGGCTTTGTTATAGCATTAGCAAATATTGATGAAGTTATTGCACTCATTAAAAAATCACCATCTGCCAATGAAGCAATTGTGTTATTAAATAAGCGCTTCTTGCTTTCTGAAAAACAGGGCAAGGCGATTCTTGAAATGCGCTTACAGCGTTTGACAGGTCTTGAACAAGAAAAAATTTACAGTGAGATGGAAGAGATTAAGACAAAAATTATCTACTTCCGTTCTATTCTTGAAAATGAAGAAATTTTAAAGAAAGAAATTGTTACTGAATTAGAAGAAATTAAAGCGCAGTATAATGATGCGCGTCGCACCAAAATTGAAGGTGCAATTGATATTCTTACTGAAGCAGATCTTATACCTGATGAAGAAGCAGTTGTTACATTGACCATGAAGGGTTATGTAAAACGCGTTCCTCTTGAGGCGTATGGCGTTCAGCGTCGCGGTGGAAAAGGCAAAATGGGCCTTACGGCACTTGAAGGCGATATTGTGCAAGACGTATTTGTTGCAAAAGCACATGATATGTTATTGTTCTTTACTAATTTGGGACGTGTGTATAGTTTAAATACTTTTGAAGTTCCTGAAGCATCACGAGTTGCGCGTGGAAGAGCAATCGTTAACTTGTTACCATTACAAGAAGGTGAAATTGTGGTGAAATTACTTCCATCTCGTGATATGGAAGGTAAGTTCATGGTAATGGTGACCCGTGAAGGTATTATTAAACGTACTGACGCATCTGACTTTGCAAAAATTCGTGCAACGGGTATTCGTGCAATTACTTTACGAGAAGGCGACGAACTGGTTTTCTGTTCGCTCAGCAGTGGTTCAGATACCATCGTTTTGGCTACCGCACGGGGACAAGGAATTCGTTTTAAAGAAACTGAAGTTCGTTCTATGGGACGTCAGGCAAGTGGTGTCATGGGTATTCGCGTGAAAAAGAATGACCGCGTGATTGGGATGGAAGTTATTTCCGATCATGGTGAAATTCTTTTTGCGACTGAAAATGGGTATGGTAAAAAAGTTCGCATTGAAGATTTCCGTATTGCTCATCGTGGCGGTATGGGTGTGCGTACCATTCCAACTGAAAAACGTAATGGTACCGTTATTGGCCTTTCAATTGTTCATGAAGATTCAAATATTTTACTCATTGATCAAGCAGGTAAAATTATTCGACTTTCTGCAAAAGATATTCGCGCAATGGGCCGTCAGGCAAAAGGTGTTCGCTTAATCAGGCTTGATTCCGATCAAAAATTACACAACGTTGTTGCTTTTGAGGGCGGAGAATCTGCACAAGAAGGTGATGATGAAGAAAGCGGTTTAGTTATTGAAGCTCGCACGTTACCAGTTGCTGAAAACGGCGAGGAAGACGCTGATGAAGACGATGGTGATGAGGGCGAAGAGGCTCAAGATGATGAAGAGCCTGAAGATGACATCGAATATGATGATGAAGATGCAAATGATGTTGATGAAGAAGATGAAATTGATCTTTAAAATTACAGTAAAAGGGCTTATTGCCCTTTTGTTTACTAGTTCATGGATATACACTGCAGAGCCAAAACTCAGCGGTGTATTGATGGTAGAAAGTATACATCAAGCATTGTGGCACGCGGATAAGGGAAAAAAAATAGTCATCAATTACTATGATCCTAGTGTTTTAAATAGCAATATTAAAAAAAATGTAGATGATCATATTTTATCAGACTATCGAAATGTTATCCTCGCGCAGAGAAAAGAAATAGTCAGTGATGTAGTTTACTATATCGATCGACAGGAACATTGTTATAAAGAATCTGTTAATAAGAACTGGGAAGTCCGTAATTCATGGCAACCAGTAGGTAGGCTCATGGTAAACTCATTTTTTGCTGATGCAGCATGGTGGCGAACTCCGCCAGGGCGTGATGAATTTGTGATGTTTCTGGATTTAAATGTTGAAGATTATAAAAATAAAATAATTCTCAATGTTCCTGCAGATTGTGATGAAATATTTGATTATGAACTAGATAAAGTTCTTAAAAATAAATATGGTCAAGGTTTCGTCGGGATTATAGGACAAAAGAAATTGAAAAAAGATTCTTTCTTATTTTGGCAGAGTATTTTTGTGGTACCTATGGTAATGATTCTAGTTTATTTTGTTTATAAAAAATATAGTATTAATCCTTAAATTGACTCAATCGGAATTTATTTCCGCGCTTGTCCTGATAATTCGACTATGCTCAGCAAAAATCTCATTCTCCACCTTACATTAATTGAGGGCGTTACGCCGTCAATTATCAAAAAACTGATAAAGTCCCAAAGATCTGATGTTAACGCATCAGATCTTTACCATTTATCAGTATCAGATTGGATACACTATTTTGGTATCAATGAAATTGTTGCTGCAAAAATAGTTGCAGGTCTTTCTGATATGTCTGTTCTTGAAAAAGAATTAAATTTAATGGAACAGCATAAAATCAAGTTGCTTACTATTGCTGATGAATCTTATCCTGCGTTGTTAAAAGAAATTTATTCACCGCCAACGGTGTTGTACTTTCAATCTTATGATTCTCAGTCCCCGTTCGTCCTGAGCTTGTCGAAGGATAACGAACGAAATAATGCAAAATGCATAGCCATCGTCGGTTCTCGCAAGGCAACTGATTATGGTCAACAAATCATCAATACCATTGTTCCCGATCTTGTTGCTGCTGGTTATACTATTGTGAGCGGCGGAGCAGTTGGTATTGATGCAATGGCGCATCAAGCAGCATTACAGTGCGGTGGAAAAACCATAGCAATTTTAGGATCAGGATTATTAAAACCATACCCAAGTTCTAATAAAAGATTATTTGCTGCAATTGTTGAAAACGGTGGCATTGTTGCAAGTTCTTATCCTTTGATGATGGAAGGATTGCCGCATCATTTTCCTGCACGTAATCGGATCGTGACTGGTTTATCGCAAGGATGTTTGGTGGTGCAAGCGGCGCAAAAAAGTGGTGCGCTTATTTCCGCGCATTGTGCGTTGGAACAAGGCAGAGAAGTATTTGCAGTGCCAGGAACATTTGATGACGAGCTAAGTGCTGGATGCCATGAAGTTATTCAGCAAGGTGCCAAATTAGTGATGAACAGCGCGGATATTTTGATTGAGTTTGGTGAAGTGGTTGCGAAAAAGGAGGTTGCGGCTGTGCAACAATCGCTCTTTAAACCTGCTACTGTTGCAAAACAAGATGCATTAGTATCTTATAATTCAATTCAACAAAGAATTATAGCTGCGTGCAAAGAGCCAGCATCATTAGAAGACATCTCACTAAAAACAGAGATGCCATTTGAGCTGATACAATCGGAATTATTCACTTTGCAGCTTGATGGTATTCTATCGCAGGATTTTACGGGAATGTGGTTGAGTAAGTTGTAAAATAAATCATTCCAGTTGTTTGATAATCTTACTGAGATTATCTATTTCTTGCTTTGTTTTATCGATATCAGGATTTCTTGTACCAGGTTTTGATATTGCATTAACGAACAATGCCCAGGGAAAGAGAATGACTGCAGCTGCAACATCGCCCCCTATGTTACCCGTATCTCTAAAAAAGGGAAATCCACCGCCAACTGTTGGCTCTAAGTTGTAATATTTGTTAATGAGTTCGATCTTTTTTACTTTGAGCATAGTAAGTATATAATCTATCGAATAACTTTGATTGTTTAATATAAGTGGAGTAAGTTGGTTTTTGTTAAGAGTAAAACTATTTCTTGCATACCATAGTAAAAATTCTTGATAGAGCGCGTCACGATTATAATCCGATATTACTTGATTCATTTCAGGATGGTTATGTGCAAAAGTTTTAATATCATGAGTAACCTGTTCAAGTTCGATACGAACGTTTTTCATTTGATCTTTAATTGCTTGTTGATTTCTTTCATACATAAGCATGTCATATGTGGATAAAGCTGCTTGTTTAGTGAGGCTGAGCGTTCCCCAAGCTAGGGGAATTGCAGCTAAGCCAAGAGATGTTTTGTTGATGAAGTTTTGATAGTTTTCGGGTGTTATATATTGGTTTGCATAATTAATGGTTAATGCAGGCCCTGCTGCAATAGCGCTCAGCAATCCTGTTGCTATTATTCGGCCCAGGGACAGAGTGCGTTTTGGTCGCAATTGTTTTTCAAGATTGGTGATTTTTAACACTAAGTTTTCACGTTTTTGTAACAATTGATAGAATTGTTCTGAGTCGTTGTACAGTGAAGTAAAAAATACTTGAGATTCTGATGTCAAGATATTGTTTGCGCAAAAGAACATGCATATCAAAGAGAGTATTACTTTATTCATAACGTTATTCATAACGCATTCCTCATTTTTAAAAGCTAAAGACAGTAGCTTTTTATAATGTTATTATCTCAAATATAAAAATTTTAAGTCAATACTATTAGTAAAGTTGTATGGGGAAAATGTTTATTCATAATAACAATAGGATATGGTTGATAACATGCATCATAAGTTTTGTAACGATATCTATTTTTATGCGTAGGGATTATGCATCTGAGGCGTCTTTTTCTCATACATATACTATTGTTACAACCACCAGCATGCTTGCAGATGCTGTGCGCACTATTGTGGGCGACAAAGTAACCGTACATTGCCTTATGGGCTGCGGCATTGATCCTCATCTCTATCGTGCGCGAGAAAATGATGTGCATAAACTGGCAGCAGCTGATTTGGTAATCTATAATGGTTTGCATTTAGAAGGTAAAATGGGTCAAGTGTTGGAAGGGATGAATAGATTTACCAAAGTTATCAACGCGAGTGATGCGATTGATAGAGAAAAGTTGCGTGTTGCGGATTTTGAAAATTTATATGATCCACATATTTGGTTTGATGTTGAATTGTGGATATCTGTTGTTGAGAGCATTCTTGAGGCAATAATAGTGCTTGATCCAGTACATGCGGTGATGTATCAAAAAAACGGCGATGCATATATCGCGCAACTCAAAAAGTTGCATGAGTATATTCAGCAACGTGTTAATGAAGTTGACTTAAAAAAACGTATTCTCATTACCGCACATGATGCGTTTGGTTATTTTGGTGATGCGTATGGTTTTGAAGTGGTGGGATTACAAGGATTGAGTACGGATAGCGATATTAGCACCAAAGATATTCAAGAGCTTGCAGATTATATTGTGCAAAAACAAATTCCTACCATTTTTGTTGAAACATCAATACCGCAACGCTCATTGATTGCGGTTCAGCAATCAGTGGCGGCACAAGGCTGGCAGGTTACAATGGGTGACGAATTGTATTCCGATGCGTTGGGTGATGCAGTAAGTGCTGCTGATTCTTATATTGGCATGATAAAACATAATGTGGATACAATTGTTCATGCGTTAAAATGATGGTACAATTGTGCTGGGGTTAAAACATGAAAAATATATCACACATACCAGCATTAGAAGTTTCCAATCTTACCGTTTTATACAACAATAGTGTTGTATTATCCGATTGTACTGTTTCCATTTCCCGGGGTGTTATGCTTGGTATCATTGGTCCTAATGGTGCAGGGAAAACCACGTTCATTAAATCAATTCTTGAATTAATTCCCAAAAAATCAGGGAAAGTTTTATTGCTTGGTGATAATTTCAAAAAAGTACATAAGTGCATAGCATATGTTGCGCAACGGCACTCTATTGATTGGGATTTTCCCCTTACTGTTTTTGATATGGTACTGATGGGTTGTTATGGAAAACTGGGCTGGTTTAGGCGTCCCGGTAAACCTGAATATGCACAAACATACGAAGCTTTAGTCGCTGTAGGTTTAGAGCGTTATGCCAATGAACCTATTGGTGTTCTTTCTGGTGGCCAGCAACAGCGCGCATTTATAGCGCGTGCGTTAATGCAAGATGCGCACATTTATTTTTTGGACGAACCATTTGCCGGTGTTGATCTTCCAACGGAAAAAATTATCGTGGAATTACTCCAAAAATTACGCGATCAAGGCAAAACAATTATTGTAGTGCATCATGATATTCTGACTGCACCTACTTATTTTGATTGGGCATTGTTGTTGAATAAAAAAGTTGTTGCATGTGGTCCTATTGAAGAGGTTTTGACGCAACGAAATTTTGAAAACGTATACGGCAATAAATTGAACTTACATTTTTAATTAATTATGAACCACACTTTACTCCTCGTATTACAAGGCGCCGTACTTCTCGGCATAACATCAGGGATGCTTGGAAGTTTTGCTTTATTGCGCCAACAAAGTTTACTCGGTGATGCAATTTCACATGCAGCATTGCCCGGGATTGTATTGATGTTTTTATGTACGTATAGCAAAAATCCTTGGATATTACTCTCTGGTGGTGCGCTTGCAGGAATTGTTGGGGTAATGAGTGTGAACTTTATTGTTGCGCATACCAAACTTAAAAAAGATGCAATTTTAGGAATTATTTTATCAGTGTTTTTTGGATTTGGTTTAGTGCTGATGACAATAGCACAAAAAATTCCCGTTGCCAGTCAGGCAGTTTTAAACAAGTTTTTGTTTGGTAATGTTGCCACGTTACTTAAAGAAGATGTCTATATTATTGCGATAATTTCGCTGTGCATTTTTATTGCATTAGCATTGCTATGGAAAGAATGCATTGCATATATTTTTGATCCGGTGTTTA
Organism: candidate division TM6 bacterium SOIL31; assembly: GCA_001468865.1. Lineage (GTDB taxonomy): Bacteria > Babelota > Babeliae > Babelales > Vermiphilaceae > SOIL31. Next base: position 13,930 of record LDIY01000002.1, on the reverse strand, counting down.
CGCAAACCATTGGATTTAATACTAAAAATATAGAAATTATATTGACCTTATTGCAGGTGTTTGCAATTGTTATTGGGTTGCAAACGGTGGGCGTTGTTCTAATGAGTACGATGCTTATTGCACCGGCTGCTGCAGCACGGCAATGGACAAAAAAATTAATGCATATGGTGTTGCTTTCTGGGATATGCGGAGGATGTGCTGCAAGTATGGGAGTCTATGCAAGTTCTATTATTGATCATTTACCAACAGGTCCTGCAATTGTGGTTGCTGCCAGTGCGATGGTCTTTTTTTCGCTACTATGCGCACCTAAAAGGAGCGCTGCGTGATCACCAGTCTGCACTTGGAAATTATCATTATTGCAATTGTTGCTGCGGTGACATGCTCTTTGCCCGGAGTATTTCTAGTGCTTCGCGGTGTGGCGATGATGAGTGATGCAATTAGCCACGCGATATTGCTTGGGATAGTTTTGATGTTTTTGATAGTGCAAAAATTAGATTCTCCTTTGCTTTTGGTCGGTGCAACATTGGCTGGTATCGCAACGGTTTTGTGCACCGAAAAAATTATTAGGAGCAAACGCCTTAAGCAAGATGCAGCAATTGGTCTGATTTTTCCTCTATTTTTTTCCGTGGGGGTCATTTTAGTATCGCAATATGCACGGAATGTACACCTGGATATAGATATGGTGCTTTTGGGTGAACTGGCGTTTGCACCATTTAACCGCTTTGCTATGGCAGGAATTGACTGCGGCCCCTATGCATTGTGGGTTGCGGGAATGGCTTTATTGATAAACTCCCTATTCATACGTATTTTCTATAAAGAACTGGTACTTACTACTTTTGATGCAACTGTGGCAACGCTCGCAGGCTTTTCACCTGCCCTTTTTTATTATGCATTAATGCTCATCACGAGCATCACTGCAGTCGCTACTTTTGATGCGGTAGGATCCATTATGGTGGTGGCGCTGATGATTACGCCCGCGGCCACAGCCTACCTTTTGGCACGAAGAATTGACCAGATGATAGCTATAAGCGTTGTTTTTGCCTCATTTTCAGCCATTTTTGGCTATGTTTTCGCTTCTTTGGCGGACGTCTCAATAGCTGGCTCTATAGCCTCTATGACGGGGATTTTCTTCATTTTTGGGCTGTTTTGGTCCAAAGCTCCGCTTAAACATTTCTAATTGACAATTTTGACCAATTTGGTACGCTATTATTATAAGCAATGAATATAAGAAAAATCTCTATTATTGGGGGTTGCTATGAATAAGAAATATTTAGTATCGAGTTTATTGATGGTGCTTTTATCGGTAAGCCAATCTTTTTCTATGTACTCTCGATTATTTCAACATGCGATAGGTTCCACTCTGGTGGGTGCTACTGCATATGTATCAGGTAAGTTAATTGCACAATATAAAGAACAATCTTTTTCTGATGCACCTCAAAGTATTCAACGATGGGCAAGGCCAATTCTTGCGGAAGGCGGAATGAAAAACGCCGATTCTGTTCCACTAAAAATCGATGATGGATGGGCTGTATACAGAGGTTCCTTGATCACTATTGATAGGAAACAAGTGGATCTATTAGAGAACTGTTTGGGTAAAAAAAATTTAAATGCTTCAGAGCAAATGTTTATTAATGATGCTGAAGAAACGCTTCGACATGAAAAAAAACATTATCAAAATGGCGACTATGGCAAAGGACTTTTGCTGTATGCTTTGACGGCGCCATTAATTTTAGAGTCAATAACTCTTCCTGGAATTATTTTAAAGCTAGGAATGATTGCGGGTACCAATCTTGCTTATACAAGGTATCAAGAAGCAGAGGCGGATCGTTCTGCATTTATGAACATGCCTTCTTTAGAAAAGCTCGAAATGGTTAAAGCGGCAAGAGAACAACAAGTTAAGCTTTTTGAAAACAATATGAGAAACTATTACTGGTATCACAATTCCAATTGGCTTGCAAAAAAGGTGGGACCAGCAATATCTGATCAATTCAATGTGCTCGATGAAGAGGCTTGGAATGCATCTGATGATTTCGAGTTGGCCAAAATAGAACAAAAACAAGCGGTTCTTATTGCCGTAGCAGATTTTATCTGGGATCATAAGCATCCTAGCTTCAAGCGCCAGCTTGCTATAGCACAGGAATGTATCGAAGCCAGAAAGACACCTAAGAAAGAAGTGCACCTACAAACTTCATTTTGCGTTATTTAAAGAAATGACGTATAATTATATATATTTTTACGATAAATAGAGACATTTAAGTATATTTTTAGTTTTTTAGGATGTGACCCATGCCAGTACCCAAACGAAAACGTTCCAGAGCCCGTCGCGATTCCCGCTTTGCAAATAAAGGTATTAAAGTTAAAGCAATCGCTGGTTGCTTAAATTGCAAAGATCCAATCGTTCCTCACACTGCTTGCCAAAATTGTGGTTTCTATAAAGGTGTTAAAGTCTTAACGACTAAAGCAGATAGAAAAGTTAAGCGTCTTGCGGTAAAAACTGCAAAAACGCCGGCAAAAAAAGCGTCTGAATCTCAAGCTGAATAGCTATCCAATTTTCTAATTTTTTCCCTAAGGGGCGCCCAGGCGAAGCATTGCGTAGGCTGGGCTATGAATTAAAGGAATTCTATAATGATTGCCGTTGATGTTATGGGGGGCGACTATGCCCCGCAAGAAGCTGTTCAAGGCGCATTGGCTGCAGCACAAAAAGGGATTTCTGTTGTTTTATTTGGCAACCAAGATAAGGTAATGCCACTCCTTTCCCATTATTATCCTCGGTGGCGTTCGCTACCAATAGAACTTGTACACTGTTCTGATGTTATTGAAATGGATGAAGAGCCAGTCAGAGGCATGTTGCGAAAAAAAGATGCTTCTATTGTGCGAGCTTTGCAAGCTTTACGTTTAGGCAAGGTGCAAGCATTTGTTTCTGCGGGTAATTCGGGGGCCGTAATGGCCGCTGCTACCGTTATTCTTGGGCGCGTTCCGGGGGTATTGCGTCCTGCTATTGGAACTTTTCTGCCAACCAATCATGGATCTCTTTTTTGTCTTGATTTGGGAGCTAACCCCGATTGCAAACCAGAATATATGGTTCAATTTGCGTACATGGGATATGCATATATGCGTTTGGTCAAGCATATTGCTCAACCGCGCATTGCATTGCTTTCTAATGGTCATGAATCGTACAAAGGCTCTGTGCTCGTTAAAAAGGCCTATGATTTATTATCAAAAACAAGTCTCGAATTTGTGGGTAATATTGAATCGCGGGATCTTTTTGCGGGACGTGCAGATGTTATAGTGACCGATGGATTTACGGGAAATGTATTACTCAAAAGTATTCAAGGAACGGCGCGAGCGGTGATGGATTGGATTAAAGATGAGGCTGCACGTTCATTGTTTCTCAAAATTTTACTTGGATTAACCTATCCGCTATTGAGCCGGATTAAAAATAAAATTGATTATGCGCGCACCGGTGGAGCTCTTTTATTGGGCGTCAATAAACCGGTTATTATTGCTCATGGATCCTCAAAAGAGCAAGCAATTACACAAGCAATTTTTTTTGCACATAAAACAGTGCAAGAAAAGATTGTGCCAACGTTTAATGAAACATTAAAAGGATTGTTGGAAAAAGGAACTACTGCGCTCAAAACTATACAACAGCCAGCAACAACATCTACCTCTGGTCAGGTGCAGTTGTAAATTTAAGCAAGTGTGGTAATTTTCATAAAGTAAAAATTGGTTAAGAAGTTGGGCTAAACTTTCTGGAGTTAATTATGGCTATTCAAAAAACAACACGTTCAACGGTATTTGGAACTATTTTCGGCGCAATACGTGCGCAAAGTAAACCGTTAATTTTTGTAGCGGTTTTTTTCGTTGGCATGGTGACTGTGTGGTTTGGTTATAAATTGTGGGTGGTAAAAAGGGAACGAGCTGTTCAATATGAATTTAGCTCTCTGATCACGGAATATGAGACCATTTCTCACGATAAAAATCCTGAGTGGGATGCATTGCTTGAAAAACTTAACGCAGCTTATGAAAAAAATGCCAATTCATCACTTCTGCCTTATTATTTAGGGTATAAAGTTCGTATTTTACTGCATCAAGGTAAAAAAGAAGAAGCGATTGCAACATTAAATAAAATGATTGCAGATATGCCCGGATCACCAATTCTTGCATTATATCAAATGGAACAGGCGTTAATACAGTTGGATAGTGCTGATGCTGCGGTGCAGACTGCCGGGTTGGAAGCCTTGAAAAAATTAGCAAATGATACTCATAACGATCTTCGTGATAGCGCTCAGTATTACTTAGGCCGCTATTATTGGGCGAATAATGATGTTGATGCTGCTCGCCACGTTTGGCAACAATTGGTTGATGAACAACGTGATGAAAAAATGTCCCCATCTCCTTGGGTGGGTTACGTACAAGATAAATTAGCGCTGACAATAGTATAAAAATTATTTCACATGAATAAAAATACAAACGTACGAGTTCGTTTTGCACCATCACCAACAGGTCATCTGCACATTGGTGGATTGCGAACAGCATTATTTAATTGGCTTTTTGCGCGTCATCATGGTGGCGCGTTTTTACTTCGCATAGAAGATACTGATATGGAACGTTCAATGATTGAATATCGTGATTCCATATTGCAATCATTTGCGTGGACACAACTTGAACATGATGAAGAAATTGTTACGCAGAGTGAACGCATTGCAGAGCATCAACGGGTTGCGCAGCAGCTGATTGATGCTGGAAAGGCATATCGTTGTTATTGTTCACCAGAAGAATTGCTTGCGCGCTATGGGAAAGCGCACGCTGATAGTGATTTTTTTGTGACGTATGACGGCCATTGCAGAAACCTTAATTCCGCTCCGAATGGAGCGATATCTCACGTAGTGCGTTTTAAATTGCCTGATGATTGCACAGAAATTACCTTTGATGATCTCATCAAAGGACAAATATCATTCCCTATAGATCAACTGGATGACTTTATTATTCTGCGATCTGGCGGATTTCCCATGTATAATTTTGTGGTGGTGGTGGATGATGCATTCATGCGCATTACGCACATTATTCGCGGAGAAGAGCATATTGTAAATACACCAAAACAGATTTTATTATATCAAGCATGCGGGTACAGCATTCCTCAATTTGCGCATTTGCCCCTTATTTTAGGGTCCAGCGGCGAAAAGCTGAGCAAGCGTGATGGCGCAACCTCAGTTGTTGAATATCGACGTGAAGGATACATCCCACATGCCTTGCTTAATTATTTAGCTCGTCTTGGGTGGTCACATGGTGATCAAGAAATATTTTCCTTATCAGAACTGATCGAACATTTTTCCTTAGATCACATTGGTAAAAAAGGTGCAATTTTTGATTTTGAAAAACTTGCATGGGTCAATAGTGTTTATTTAAAGGCAATGACTGATGAACAGATTCTTGATGCAATAATTACCGATGTTGATACGCATTTTATCACGCGTTTTCCATTATGGGATGTTGAAACGATCAAGCGTGTCATTGCATTATATAAAGAACGCGTCAAAACATTGAAAATGATGGTTGAAGAAATTGTGCTTGTTCATGATGGCACGCAGGAACGCAATCAAGATGATATGCAAAAATGGATCACTGCCGATTCACCTTCACACGTGGATGCAATGATTACTGTTCTTGAACAACAAAATGTGTTTGATCATGATAATTGTGCTGCAGCTACAAAAGAATTAGCAGGGCACCTGGGAATTAAATTAGTAACATTGTTGCAACCGATTCGTCTTGCATTGCTCGGTAAAGCGTCTGGTCCAGGTGTGTTTGATTTATTAGCTATTATTGGAAAAGAAAAAACTATTCAGCGCCTCAAGGCGTTTAAAAGATGTTTGTAAGAAGCATTTTGCTTACATTGCTACACAGTTTTGGTTTATGGTGACTTTATTGATTAACATCAACATAAATTAAATATCGCAAAGGGCTTATTATGAAAATAGCACTTCTATTTCCCGGATATGGCAGTCAATTTGTTGGCATGGGTAAAGAATTATATGATGAATACCGCATTGTCCAAGAATATTTTGAAGAAGCTTCCAATTGTTTGAACGTCAATTTTGTGAAATTATGTTTTGCATCTTCAGATATTGAATTAAGCAAACTAGCAAACGCATACACATCTTTATTTTTGGTGGGCACTGCAACGTATGCAGTGTTAAAAGAACATGGCATACACCCTGACATTGTTGCAGGATACAACAATGGTGAAAGTGCAGCGTTGTTTGCTGCCGGTTGTTTTAGTTTGCCTGATGGATTATATCTTCTTAATAAATTTGCATCTTTTTACCAAGAATTTATAGATTCGCATGATGTTGGTGCATTGCACGTTACTGGCATGGAAGCAGCGCAACTTGAAGATATGTGCATAAAGGCAAGCACTGATGAATATAAAGTTTTTGTATCAATTTATAATAGTGCAATAAATCATATTGTTGCGGGTGATCGAAGTGCTTTGAATCAGTTGCAAGATATGATCGATGGTGCCGCTACTATGGAAGATGTGGATCCAGAAATAGGGTTGCATTCACCGTTGATGAATAGTGTAGTGATTTCATTTAAGGATTATCTTGAAAAAGTTGATTTTAAAGATTTAAAAATTCCAATGATCAGTTGTATCGATGGTGCTGAAATTACTGCTGGTTCTGATACTAAAGAGCGCTTTATCAGTTTTATTGATTCTGCGCTTGATGTGCAACGCATGATGAGAAAATTGGTTGATTATGATTGTATTTTAGTAGCAACTCCTGGTGATAAATTAGCACAGATGGTACGAGAGTATTATCCTGAAAAAATGGTGATGTCGATTGCAAAAAAATCAGATATTGACACACTGATAGAGATGAAAAGTATAGAACAAGCTCCTTAATAGGGGTCCTCGCGCGTAATGTGATGAAGCGTGGGGCTAAAAAGCAGGATTTCTGATGGCAATTGAAATGAATGAGACGGCAAATAAAATTATCTCTATTATCGCTGAAAAATTGCACGTGGATGCATCAAGTGTTAATCCACAGTCAACACTCCAAGATCTTGGGGCCGATTCTCTTGATATGGTTGATATTATCATGAAAATAGAAGAAGAATTTGGCATTGAAATTAATGATGAAGATGCTGAAGGTCTTCACAACGTTCAAGATGTTATTAATTATGTTCATGCATTGCGGATGAAATAAAATTACTTTTTAAATGAGTTCGTATGGTTCGATAAACTCACCACGAACGGAGAAATTCAAAAATCTCTGATCCGTTCGTCCTGAGCTTGTCGAAGGATATGAACTCTTTTTTTTTCTTTATCTTAACCGGGGTCCCCGTGTGGAGAGAATCGAAACATGGGGTATAAAACGAAGTGCAGATTGGGCTAGAATGAACATCCGCCTTTCAACCACACACTCGCTTGTCCCATAGTGGTATCAACTGGTTGGTAGGCGTTGCGTGTATTAATCCCTTCAAATTCAATTTCAGCACCAATACCTAAGTATGGAGTAGAAGTAATGCGCGTGCAATGTGTCCATGCATAGGAAAAATTCCAGAATAATTTTTGGGTGATAAGCAATGGTGATGCAGCAGATTTAATATTAATATCAGCAGTAGAAATAAACACCGGAAAAAGACCATCAGATACAATTGGTCCTGTTTCATAAATGTTGGCAAAACTTTCAGTGGTGCTATCTGGTTGATGAGTGATCGGGTTTACTGCAAATTGCACGCCTTTTAAACCATACCTATTTGGTGCTATACATTCACGGAGTGATATTTTTTCTTTGCTTCTAATCCATCCATTATATCCAATATCGAAGGTAAAATCGTTATAGGTATATGCAAACATAAACACCATATCAACAACAATGCTGCAATGCACATTGCATTCTAACGTGGTAAAGTTAATCACCGGAAGCATATGCTCAGTGAATATGCCATTTTCATCAAATTCTTTTGCTAAAATATAACGGCTGAAAAAGCCGTTTTTGCATAAATCAAATGAGCGTACCTGATGAGCTTTGAGCATGTTGGTGAAATTTGCTTCAACCCACATAGCTAGTTCTTGTTCTCCATCTTTTTCCCACAATCTTGTGTGTCCGGTGAATCCAAAACCGATACGCCAATTTTTTCCACAACCAACGCGCGGTTCAAAGAAATATTTTCCTTTAGGGCGAGATCCTGTGGGTGCAGACGCACGGAAATTGATGCCGATATGTGACCGTTCCCTGCGAAGGAAATCGTACCCAAAAACTATTTCTAATGCAGCAAAGCCACTTAATATTTGTGAGCTGCAAATTTTTCCATATTTCAATCGTTCAACTTCACCAAAAGGATACGTTCCTCTCATTGCTTGCGTAAATGATGAATAAGGTGGTTTCACCGCATTTTCTGCCATATAGCCGGCAGGAAACAGAGTATTTTCGCCTTCATCGATATTTTCTTCACTCAATTTTAAATTCCATTTAGTCCAAACTGCAGGGCCGCGCAATTGTAAATATAATCCTTTAACCCATCTATCAAAGCCCAAGTAAACCGCCATATCTAAAATAAGATTTTGGATAAGTGGTTTAAAAAATGCATTGCTTGCAAATGCAGGAGATAATCCAAAATAGTCTGCAAGTAATTCATTGGTATCTTCACGTCCCGGAATTTGACTACCTGAAAGTGAGAATGTATCAGAATTAAAGAGTGCGAGGGAAATATTTTTTGGTCTGAGTGATTGATTGTATTGTGGAGTAAAACTTACCACTGAATAATTATCTGGTGCATCAAATCGATGAATAAATGGATGCCACCCGACAATATCGCGTGCGGCATTCATGTCTTGCGATCGAGGACTAAAGAATGAAATGCCACGGAGCTGTTCTGATGAATAAAGTAACGATGGTGCAAGCGATGAGATTAATAACGCGACTATGATCTTTTTTTCCATCATAAATCTCCTTATCAGTGTTGTTATTACTGTAAAACTGATGAGGAGATAAATACAATAGATTTACGTCTGCTTCGTATTTGACACAATAAAACCCCCATTGAGAAAAAACGGGGGTTTTATTGTCCAAGTTGAATAGGAAATTATTATTCTTTGCCTTGGTTTGTATAATATGTTGATAAGGTATTCAATGGAAAAACATGCAAATGCTCAAGCCCTCCCCCCCTAGATATAGTAGGTGCATCACCAATAAGATCTTGTTGAATAGGAGGAAATTTTTCTTTTATTAATTTCAGTTCGTTATCGTTTTTATAGTACGTGTTATATGGGAACGGCTTTTTATCAGTTCCTAGATACATTTCACCTTTTTTTGTCGAACTATGCAATAATTTAGCTGCGTGCTCAGTTGGGAAAACAGTCATATATTTTTTATTAAAAAATTGTTCTTCTACTTTCCCAGCCCAAGCATGAAGTTGTAAAGCTATATTTTTGTATCCACCTCGAATCTCATTAAATGGATTTTTGAATATGCCTCTATGCTCTGTCGATATGGGCAATTTTAACTTTTGCATCATATCAACAGCTACACATATGATAAGGTTGGAATAAGCTGTTTCAAAATCCTCAAGGGTGAAATCTGAAGATGGGTCGATTTCTTTTTTAGGTTTAAATGGACCGGTTATCGGTTCGCTTGAGGCATAAACAACATAAACTACATCTCCATCTTCACTATACCTATGAAGCATTTGGTCAAAACCGACTATACCTCCGCCGATTCCGTCCTCACCGCCAAATAAAGCAGAGAATTTCTTCTGAGGGCACATTTGCTCCATTAATTTTTTAGTATAAGGATCATTGTTGAGTGTTTCCAAAAATGCTTGGTCATCACACTTATTATTTAATTTGCGAAGCCTAGCTATTACTTGCGTATAATAGGAGGTGTAAAGGGCAGATATATACTTTTGCCAAACTTCATTTCTCTCAGCGTTCAATTTTTCCATGGCAAAGAAAATGGGCTCTCCTGCAGCTGAGATTCCAGCTCCTACATAAATTCCATCATAACCTTCTAATTTTTTGACTTTTCCCAAAAGATCACGGGGAACTTTATTTATTAAGCTGGGTTCAGTGATCGGTTTTGGAGCTATTACAGGTCTCGGTGGCTCTATAGGTGTAATAGGCTTTGGTATTACTACTGGTAGAGGTTGTTCAACAGGTACAATTGGTTGTGTTAACATGATGGGTTTTGGAGCTATTACGGGTCCCGCTTGTTCTAGTGGCATGATAGGCTTTGGTATTGCTACTGGTTTAGGTTGCTCTATAGGTATGGCTGGTTTTGGTATTACTACCGGTTTTGGCTGTATGATTGGTTGAGTGTACTCTACTGGTTTGGGTGGCATTATTGGTGGATTTTTCCAAATTTCCGGCTGTGGTTGATTTTGCATAATTATCTGAATACTTTTTTTTAAAGATGACAATATATTTTTGTTGGTCTCATTATTATCAGTCCACGTCGCAAACATATTTGCTCCCGCTTGCAATAGTGCGGTTGTTTCAAGGGGAGAAAGATTGAGTGATTCTATAAAATTAATAAATTCTGGATTAAATCTATTGTTGATTAATACTTCATCAGCCTGCATTTCTGTTTTTATTACATTAAGTGCTTGCGCATAGGATTGTGGTTGTGTGCGAGCTACGCGTACAGGTTTTTGTACGCGTTCTGGAGCTCGTTGTCGTGCTGCAGGGGGTACAGCAGGAGCTGGTTTTGGTGCGGGAACTTGTTGTGTAGTTGGTGCTGTTGAACGGGGTGCTTGCGTGCTTCTTCTTTTTGCATCAACAGATGTGAGAGAAAATAAGAGTATAAGAGATAAAATCTGTTTAAAAATTTTCATTGCAATTCCTTTATTTACCTTTGGCTTATTGCTGCAGTTATTTGATTATTCACGGATTGCAATGTGGCAATATCTTTATTTTGATTACCAGAGAATATTCCATGCATATCACGGGCTGTTTGGAGTAATGCCTCCAGCTGAAAATCATCAAGGTTAGTCGCTTGAGCTTTTTGTACAACAGTATTTACAAAATCTGTTCTGAGCATTGATCGAGAATTATCCCATACATTGCCGGCATTTTTTACAAATGCAACGAGGTCTTTGTAAGATTCTCTTTGCTGCAACGGTTGTTTTTGTACGGGTTGATTGATTTGTGTTGGTGCGGGTTGTTGTGGTTGTGCTGTTGCTCGCGGAGCAGCGCCCCCTCTTTTTTTTGCTGATACAGAAGAGATGGTAAATATCGCTAAAATTGGTAATAGATTTTTTAAAAATTTCATCATTGGATTCCTTTTTTTAATTATTTACTTATTTGCTCTATCCGTGGCAAATTTACGCAAGTCTTTGATCTCCGCACCGGACCATATAGCCATTGATGGATCTTGTTTATCGATTTTTGAATTAATGAATTGCGCGATAGATTCTAAGGTAATTGGTTTTGCAATCCTTGCTATTTCTTGTGATGATAAAAAGTTATTTGCAAGAGCATTCATATTTATTGAATTTTTTGGGGTTGCGGTAAATCGAAGCTGTTCAATATTTTGCGCAAGGTCTTTGACGTTTTCAGTATCACCTATGGCAAATATTCCTTGATAAATAGTGTCATTAAATTCAAAGCATACGTTTATATTGCCCCCTATTTTAGCGACTTTTACTTGTTCAGCGCTGAGGTATCGATTAAGTACTACTAATGGCAGCGGAGCATTGGTCATATTTTTACCCAATATAGGTTGTATGTTCATAATAAAATGCCGAATATTGGGAGAGTTTAGGGGTGCTGGCAGGCCCGATTGTGGCAGTAGAACGCCACTGAGATTATTTACCACGAATGTTTGTGGATGCTGCCGAGCATTAAGATAACTGCAATTAAAGAGTAATGATTGAATTGTATCTTGCCAATTTATTTCTTTGAAATAAGTAATTGATTCATATCCAGGAAGGGATTTTTCAGGCGACGGAATGACAATTGCAATATGTCCATGTGGTCCTTTTCTTCCTAAATTGACCGCAACATTGATGCGTGGTGTATTAACAACTAACACATTCACCGGATCTTTTATATTAATAGGTTTTTGTTCTATCTCATGAGCATGCACCATAGTTTTGGTCAGAACTTCTGTTTTTTGGAGAAATGTTTCTTGTGATTTACCTTTTTGTACGGTGACTTTTTCTGTTTGGGATGTTGCAACAAATGAACCTGCACTCGGAAACCGAATGAATGGCTGATTTTGTGGTGTTGGAGAAGAAGTAAGAGTTTTGATTATTTTAATGATAGGATCTTGTTTTTTTCCTTTCATTGCAACAAATGCTTCTTGTTGTGTAAAAAACAGTCTTAAAAGTTTGAAAAATTCGATATAATTTTGACCAGTAATCTCCAGGCTTGTTTGAGTATATGCTGCGCCTATGCCTGAAAATGTCTCTCCCTCATGTATTCCTTGCGTAGATACAAGAAAATCTACATCTAATACGGAAAGTGTTTCATTCACAAAAGTTTGATTAGCTCCTCCTGCAAAGCATGTTTCATAATGGAGATACGCAGTATCAATCTTTTTATCAAAAAAATTCATGAGTTGTTTAAACTGCGAGCCGCTAATTCCTGCTATCTGAGCTATCAGTATAAGTTGTTCTCTCGGTCTTCCTGGTGCAACATACGCAGGTCCACCATGTCCAGAAAGATAGATAAGCCATTTACTTGTTTGTTCCGGATGAATTAATTCACCATTTTTTTTCTGAATGGTAAACAGAGAGGTCAGATCGGGAATGAATTTTCCTTCTGGGGCCGGCTTTGATTTTTGCATCTGAATTTGCTGTAAAAGATGAGAAGGGTTCATATCGGTGGCAGCGTTGAGAACGGCGGAGTTAAATCCACAGAGTTTTGCTTGCTCAATAGGACTCAGATTTATCGCATTTGGCATATTCGTTTGGATATATCGTTTTGGTATTACTAATACAAGGTTGTTTGCATTATGGAAATAACAATTTATATGGTTACTATCAAAATTGATGCGGCTGAGAAGAATAATTAAATACACGCCAGTTGATCCCAGCATCGGCATTTGTGAAGATAGCTGTTGTGCGTAATCCATAAGCTGTTGAGGATTTTTTATTGTGCGAAGTTTTTGTAAGTGTTGTTCCCCAATAATTTCTTTTGCGCGGATAATAATTTCCCATATATTACTGGTCATAATAATAGGGCTTACTTGTTGGTAAAGTGCAATAAGCGCTCTTTGAACCAGTGAGCCTGCGCCAGCTTGTACCGTTTCTTTTTTGCGCGGATCAAGAAGCATTATAAGATTATTCGTGATAAAACGATTTTCCGCAGGTCCCATATTTTGAATAGGTTCCATCGGTTTGAATGCAGGTGGTTGTACAAATGGTTGAGTTTTTTTTGGTTGGTTCTGTTGGGTTGGTCTTTTTCTCTCTGGTTGTTGTGGTTGTCTAGCTTGACGGGGAGGTTGTATAGGTTGCGGTGGTTGAATCGGTTGTGGAGGTTGGACGACTTGTCGTGGGGGCTGTATGGGTTGTGGTTGCAGAACGGGTTGCATTTGCGTAACTGTTTGAATGCTATTTCTTAAAGATGACAATATATTTCTGTTCATTTCATTATTATCAGTCCAGGTAGCATGGATATTCATTCCCGCCTGCAAAAGAGCTTGTATTTCAGTTGGAGAAAGATTAAGCGATCTTATAAAATTAATAAATTGTGGATTAAACGAATTATTGATCAGCACTTGATCAGCGGTCATTCTTGTTTTTATGGCATTGAGTGCTTGCGCGTATGATTGCGGTTGGGGAATGGCTTGTTGCATTGGTGGTGTTTGTGGTGCTTTTATTACAGGAGCTGGCGGTTGCATAGGAGTTGGTTGTTGTGTTGCGGGTTTTGCGGCAGGTGTTGCTTGCGCTCCTCTTTTTTTTGCAGATAGAGAAGAGATAT
>LDIY01000001.1 GCA_001468865.1 candidate division TM6 bacterium SOIL31 | reverse complement strand
AGATAGAGAAGAGATATGGAATATTACGACAATTAACAATAGATTTTTCAAGAATTTCATCATGAGATTCCTTTTTGATGCTTTTAATAATGTTGTGAATATAAATAATTATTTTTTTGGTAAGCAAGAGTTGTAAAAAAAGATCCACCAATAATTGATTTTTTCAATTTGAAATTGATATGATAATGCCAGTACGCCAATAAATGGTGAAACTTATAAAGGTATCTCATATGGATATAAAAAAGATTTTTTTACCAATCTTATTGATGTCTTGTTGGGGGAGTGTTGAATTATTGCCCCAGAGTGCCTATTCCGTTGAAGTTCTCACGGGGAACAAGTTGAAAGAGCTTCTTCCTTTTGTAGTAACGCAAAGAATGACAGTTTTTTCTGGATATCCTTCGCTCTATGCTGGTAATTTTGCTGAAGAATCAAAAGATTTTACATTATTTGCACAAAGTTCTGATAGTGCGATTGCAGTTGCATATTATGATAAAACTCCTGTTGGCTTATTAACAGGAAGTTCGTTTGTTAATTATACTTCCGATTTTCCCGACGTAGTTTCTCTTTTTAATAAAAAAAATATAAATCAGAAAAGATGTTATTATTTTCCAGAAATTATTATTTCCCCTGAACATCGAGGTAAAAAATTAAGTCATCAATTATTTAAGGCTCTTGAAAATCATGCAAAAAAATTAGGCTACCAGAAGGGGAGTTTAATTAATGAGTATAATCCTGATCATCCCCTTAAACCTGCCCATTACAAATCATTAGCTCCCTTGTGGAATACGCTTGGATATAAAAAAACTCCAACGACCGTACGTATTAGTTGGCCCACATACCAACCAGATGGAAGTGTGCAAGAAGAAGAACATAATCTTAATTTTTGGATGAAAGATTTGGAGTGAAGATCTAAAAACAATTTACCAAGAAACGCTTCCTTTAAGCCAGACTCCCCAAAATGAAAGAGCACAGTTGATACATTTATCATCGCCAATGGCAGGAGGAGGTCCTGCTTGTCTTCCAAATTCAATTTCTGATCCGAATCCAATATCGGCGTATGCTCTACCATATGTGGTAATAGTATGATTAAAATGAGTAAACATTTTATGAGAGAAACCGCTTGTTGAACCACTATTAAGATCGATATCCATACAACTAATAAAAATAGGCTGAATAGAAGTATTTATTTGATTGGCGATGGTTAGATCGTTAGTGGATGCAACAAGACGTTGGTTATTACCCGCAAATGCAGGTTGTGGAAAGTTAATGCCAGGATTTTTAAGTGCGTTGTGGATTTGAATTGCGCGTTCTGTTGCATCTTCACTAACGCCGCTTTTTGGTAGATTTGTACCATAATTGATGGTTGCCTTTGTTTCTGTTGCAGAAAGAGCAACGGGGGTTCCAATTGGTAAATCAGTCGGTGTATTTTGTTCACCAATAAAACCAAATACTTGCGCATCTCCTTTTATTGCCCACATATTTTCTTTAAAATGGATATTGTTCTTCAAGGAAATATTTTCACATCCACGTTTCCATGCATTGTAGCCAAAGGTCCAATAATTATTTTTAAAAGTGTATGAGCAATAGAGCGCAACATCTGCTTGTACATTTACTCGCACCACTACATCATAGGTAGTTAAATTAACAATCGATGTTACTTGTCTATTAAATTGTGCTGATGGTGTAATGTTGTCTCCTGTTAAATTGTCGCTTATGAAAGATGTCATTTTTTCTGCAAGCATGTAACGGCTATTGGGTTTACATTGTAAATCAAATGCGCGGCGTTGGTTTGATCTGAAAAGATGATTAAGTGTGGCATTGATAAAAAAATCAACCTTTTCTTCATGTGCAGGATTATCCCACATTACCGCATGTGCTGTTACGCCAAGCCCTAATTCCCAATGATGTTGGTTTCCTACAATTGGTTCAAAAAGATAAATGCCTTGCGGTTTGTTTCCTAAAGGAGCTGCAACTTGTATTTTAACGCCAACATGATGAAGATCATGAATAAAATGATCATAGCCAAGATTTCCTCTCAGTTCCGCAGCGTGAGTTGCTCGTAAGGAATGTTTTGCCATTTTTCCCTGCTGAAGTGGTTGAAAGGTGAGGCCTGCAATATCAGGGACGCGACACCCAGAAATATATTGAGTGAATTTGGTTACTAAATGGTCATGATCAACGCCTTGAGTATTAAAGTATCCGGGAACGTAACCATTGGTACCAGGATTGATCACTATTTCCTGCATGTTTAGATCCCAGTTAGTGTAGACAACGGGGAAAAATAATTCCGCATACAATCCTTTTTTGAGATTATTAAAGCCAAAAAAAGTTTGGAGTTCAACAATTACGTTATTAACGCGTGGTCGAAAATGAACTAAACTTTTAAAATCAGTCGGAAGTCCAAAATAATCTGCAAGCCAATCTTTTTGAGGGCTGCGTTTTTCTGTTTGACTTCCTGATACTACAATGAAATCTTTCCATTCGTTATCCTCAGCATTGCGTCTGATGATATCTTCTCCAAATAAACACTGGTTAATTCGTTCCGGGCGAAATGATGTAGCAGCTTCAAGAGATACTGCATACGTGCTATGGAATTTTTCTTGTGTTGGGCAATGGGTAACCAAATCCCATCCTGATACAACACGTGGCGTATCAAATCCCTGTGAGCGAGGAGAAATGATGGTAATTACTTGCGTGTTTTGTGCATGGAGTATAGAAGAGAATAAGATGATAATGCTTATAATTTTTTTTTTCATAATGCATTAATTAAAAGTTGCGCCCGTTTTAACCCATACACTCCATTGTGAGGTGGCAGCTTGTGGATTGTGATCATCACAAGGTTTACAATTGCGTTTTGTAGTGCTGCCCCATTCAGCTTCTCCACCAAAGCCAAGATAAGGTTGCCACTCTATTTTATCATTCCAAGTATAAGAAAGATGATAAAAGAGCTTGTTGGAAGATCCGCTTGTTTGTGTGCCACAAAAATTAAGATCATTTCTCGTGATAAATATTGGTGGTACTGATGTATTAATAAAATTGGCAGGAGTAAGTGCAAGGTTGGGCGCGTAAAGCAGATTTAACCCGGGGCCAACAGGTGGTTGATCCACGGCAAATTGTGGAAAATCGATGTTGGGATTTGTTGCAGGATTGGTGACGCTATTTCCTGGAATATTTGTTCCTGCATGGATGGTAGCATTATCTTCAGTTGCAGAAAGTGCGATAAACGATGTTGAATTGGGAAGGAATCCAAATTCGTGCGCATCACCTTTGATAGCAAATGTTTTTTCGGCAAATGATTCGTTTTGGCGTAATGTTATATTATCAGGCGAACGTCCCCAGTAATTGTATCCAAAATCAAAGCTCCAGTTGCGGTGCGTTGCATTGAGCATCAAAACAATATCTGCTTGCACGGCAATACTTACTTCCACATCTAGCGTGGTAATATTTGCGAGCGGTAGATAATCATTATTAAATTGAGCAGATGGAATGTCGCCATTTTCGCCCTGCAAACTTACTGCAGGAGATGTCATTTCCATGATTAACATATAGCGACTGAGCGTGCCACTTTTTGTTAAATCAAATGAGCGTGCTTGGCGTGTTCTGAAAAGATGCGTAACATTGAAATCAGCATAGAAACAGCAATGACTCAATCCATCTTCACTATACCAGAAATCATAGTGTCCGTTGAGACCAAAACCGAGTTCCCAGAAATGGCCATTTCCTACCAATGGTTCAAATAAAAATAGTGCATCTGGTCGTAATCCGGTGGGCCATGCAACTTGTCCGTTAAATCCTACGTGATAGTCTTTTTCAGCAAAGAAGTTCCATCCAATAGCCGTACGAATTTCTGCCATGCGACTTTTAACGAGACGCTCAGTGCTCATTTGTGCAAAATTGAGTTCCTGAAAGGTAATATGATCAGTATTTTTTATTGCTTTTCCGTTAACAAAATCGGTGAAGCTATCAAGAAGTTGGTTGCGAAGCAGTTCATCAGGAGTAAAATATCCTGGTATGTAATTATTTACTCCAGGATCGATAATAGTTTCATTAATGTTGATATCCCAACGTGTATGAGCGAATGGCGCATGAATCCACAGGTAAAGCCCCTTTGCCCATGCATCAAGACCAAGATAAAAACCAAAATCAATAATAACGTTATCAATCACCGGTTTAAATTGTACGACGCTTTGAAAATCAGAAGGAAGATAGAAATAATCGGCAAGAAGATCTTGTGAACTGCGATTTTTTACTTGTGAACCGGAAATTTTCAGATGTTGCCGACAGCCATCTTCGATCAGATTATCTCCAAATAACGTACGCGTGATGTGATGCCCATTAAATGTGTGATTATATTCAGGAGTTACGCTTAGAGCGCCATATACTGTTTCAGGAGAATTATCTTTATTAATATAATTTGTCCAACCTGCAAGATCGCGTGCTGCGTTACGGGAAATTGATCGGGTATTGAAAGAAGTTGCAACGCGTTGTTCTGTTTGAGCGAGACAGCTAAAGCCGAGAGCAAGAGTAAGGCTTAAGAGATATATTTTGTTCATGTTTATTTCCTTTTTTTAAGCGCTCAGCACTACAATTATTAGCATTAACAAGTTAAGTAAAAAAAGGCAATGGTAAAAGAAAAGGCTTGTATATTAGTTCAGGGGTAGAATTTGATTAGATTAAGAGTTCTGTCTTATCTTGACTCAAGCGACCATTTTATTGCATGATAGGATTTAATTAGGAGGTGGCGTTTGTAGTTTAAACATGTAGGGGGAAGTATGATAAAAAATAATATTAACTTCTTAATTTTTTTTCTCGGAATAAATTGTTATGCTTCTGATACTCCAAAAGTAACAACCTATCTGAGTTTATCTACCGAATGTTTAGATCTTTCACGACCTGTTCCATCATCAGAAGAGTATGCTTTTTTTCGACACTATGTCTCAAAGTCGCGAGGGCCCATTTTAGAGCCAATGTGTGGATCCGGTCGCTACCTTATCCCTTTACTTGAAGAAGGCTTTAAGGTAGAAGGGGTTGATGCATCCCCTTTCATGTTGAATGCATTACGTGCAAAATGTTTACAAAAAAATATTTCTCCCTGTGTATGGGAAAATTTTTTAGAACTTATGCCGGTTACTAAGCAATATAATCTTATCTTTATTCCCGATACTTCCTTGTGTTTTTTTAGTGAATTAGATCACATAAAAAAAATTTTAAAAAAAATATATTCCCTTTTGCTTCCCGGTGGAATTTTTGTTTTTGACGTGCAAACTATTCATTCGCGGTGGGGAGAGATTGGCGTGTGGAATGGACAAGCCTATAAAACCTCTTCTGGAAATTTATTAATTGAAAGCACTCTTCCTATGCCAATAAATGATAGTGTATCGCCACTACTTATGCGTTACGAACTTGTGGTGGGATCTGAAGTCGTGAAAACAGAAATTGAACTGTATCCCGCGCGACTTTATAAGGACCTTCAAATGGATAATTTATTGAAAGAAGCAGGATTTAAAAAAATAAAAAAAATAAAAGCTCATGATCATAAAAAGGTCCCATCTAACGAAGATGAGGTTGTGGTGTATGAATGCAGCAAATAAAAAATGCGTTCGCATATTTCCATTCATATGCGAACACATTTTTATGATAATTATAGTTAACTAATCAAAAGATACTCCCGCTTTAACAAGAATTGCCCATTTAGATAATGCGCAACTAATGCCATTATTGCATGGATTGCCATTATTGTCACCATGGCCAGTATGTCCAAATTCTGCATAACCTCCAACACCAAGATATGGAATCCAATCTTCACGGTCTATCCACGTGTAACTAAAATGAGTGAAGAATTTGTTTGATGTTCCCCGTGTTTCTGCGCCATTAACATTAAGATCTTCTACTCTAATAAATACGGGTTGGATTGATGTTTGAATTTGTTGGCTTGGTAAAGTCGGACTTACATTAATAACAACAGCAGATCCATCATTTGCTGTTTGAGCAAAACGAGGATTATCCACGCCCAGATTTGTTGCAGGATTTTCTGTTGTACCTGCTTTTGGAATGTTAGTTCCTTGATGAATGGTTGCAAGATTTTCTGTGCCTGATAATGGAATTGCAGTTCCGGTAGGAGTAAAACCATACACTTGAGCATCACCTTTTAACGCCCATGTATTTGCGGGGAATGTTGGTGCACAATTTGAATCTTTTAATTCAATGTGTTCATGTGACATGCCCCAATAGTTATAGCCAAGATCCCATGAAAAACCAAGATGAGTATAATTAAGCATCGCAACAATATCACCTTGAACGCCAATGCTGACGTTTACTTCACGCGTAGTGAAGTTTGCTACCGGAGAATATTCAGCATTAAATTGTGATGATGCAGCAGTGATTGTACCGGTTCCAAGATCAGGCTCAGTATTACCAAAAAGATTTTCTGTTGGTCTCAGGTTCATTTTTGCCGCGAGCATGTAACGGCTATCGGGTTTACCAATCAAATCAAATGAACGCGTTTGTGATGCATTAAATAAATGGGTTACATCTGCTTCAAAAACAAAATCAAGGTGTTTATCATCACTTTCATTGCGCCACATTGTCCAATGTGCAGTTAAACCTGCACCAAGTTCCCAATGTTTACCGTTACCAACTTGTGTTTCAAAAATATATTCACCATGAGGACGTTTTCCTGTTGGTGCAGCTGCTTGAATATTAAAACCGAAATGATAATCTTCATGCAGATAAATCCATCCCAGTTCTCCGCGTAATTCAGCAAATCCAGTGGTGCTTTGTTTGCTACATGCTATTTTAGATTTTAATAATGGTGTGGTGATGATACCAGGCACTGTAATGGTAGTGTTACCATTAAAAAAGGAAAGAGCAGATTGGAGTAAATTACTTGCTGGTACTGCGCTTGAACTAAAAAAACCAGGAGCATATCCAATGGTTCCTTCTTGTTCTATCGTTTCGCACGGATCAAGCGTTACTCTGTTGTTTACAACTGGTCCGTATATTCTAAAATAAAGTCCTTTAACCCATTCATCCAAACCAACAAAAAGATTAAAATCAACTAAAAAGTTTTGAACTTTCGGTGAAAATGAAATAGCACTTTTAAAATCACGCGGAAGATAAAAGTTTTCTGCCATCCAATCTTTATTTACGTCAAGTGCGGGGGCTTCTGTTCCTGCAATGATGAGTGTGTTGCAATTAGTTAAACTTGTTCCAAAGTAACATTCAAGTAATTTATCCGCGTGGAATGTTTGATCGTATTGAGGTGTTATATTAAAGGTGCCGTAAAATGATTCCATATCATACAGATATACATGATGACTGGTGGTTCCTACCAGTTTGCGAGCGGTATCGCGTCCTTCTGAACGCCATTGAACAAATGGTGCTACGCGAACTTCGGTATTGCTATCACAGCAATCGGCGAGCAATCCTGCGGTGTATATCAGCGTACACAATAGTAGTTTGTGAGATTTCTTCATACTTTCAACTCCTTAAAAAATTATTTTCTTTAGGCCTAATATAGTACGATTGCGTGATGTTTGTAAAGAGGAAAGTAATGTAACAACGCTGCTGTAAGGTCAAATGTAATTTCTGCAATGGGGGTTTTTTTCTTCAAACGGGGTCCCCAACGTAGTTTACGTAGTTGGGGTTAAAAGCAAAAAGACCGAGCATTATGCTCGGTCTTTTTGAGTATTCGTTTTTGTTTGCTTTGCTCGGTAACATTTACCCAACAATACAACAATGATTCATATCATTATTAATGGAAGGATACCCCACCTTTAATTTCAACAGCCCATTTAGATAATGCAAAGCTTAGAGCGCTTGGACATGTATCGCAGTTAGCAAGTGTTGGTACTTCATCAGAACAATCGTCGCCGCTATGACTACCAAATTCAGCACTTACACCCGCTCCAACATATGGCATCCATCTGTCAGAACAATCTCTCCAAGTATAGCTCAAGTGAGTGAACACTTTGTGTGAAAGTCCGCGTTGTTCAGCACCTTCTATATCAAGATCATCGATAGAGATGAATACAGGATTAACTGAAGTGTTGATACGTTGGGTTGCACTGCCGAAAACAAATAGAGGAACTTGTACTCCCGCTCCATCATTACCAAATGCTAATTGAGCGTTATCAATATTCGGATTTGAAAGTGCGCCAGCAGCTGTTATTGGTGTTCCATTAGTACCCGTGAATGCTGTTGCGCCAAATACAGTTGATGATCCGCCTTCTGTTGCTCCTAGAGCATATATAAATTCTGGATCAGTAGGTGTGCCAGTTCCAATAGAATATCCAGCTATACTTGCATCACCTTTAAGTGCCCATGTGTTAACAGGGAATGGAAGGATACCGCATGTGTCAGGACAATCTTCGTCACAGCGTAAACTGATTTTTGATGAAGACATTGCCCAGAAGTTATACCCTAGATCCCATGAGAATCCGCGGCATGTATAGTTGAACATTGCAACTAAGTCGCCTTGTACACCAATGCTTACGTTAACGTTGCGAGTACTGAAGTTTGCTACTGGTGCATAGTTAACATTTTCCTCATTAACTATTGGAGTATTTGGTATAAGTTGAGATGCTACCGTTTCTTGTGTTATCAATCGTTCAGCAAGCATATAACGACTGAGTGGTTTACATTTAAGATCAAATGTGCGTTGTTGTTTTGCTTTGAACAAGTGAGTTATATCAGCTTCAACGATGAAGTTGAATGATCTTTCCATATCTTCATTGCACCACATTCTCCACGCACCACCAATACCTACACCAAGTTCCCAATGGTGACCATTACCAACTTGAGCAGGGAACAAGTATTGAGCTTTTACTTTGCTTCCTGTCGGAGCAGCTGCTTGTAAGTTGATTAAGAAGCGATATTTTTCGCACATGTAATTGTATCCCAATTCACCACGAAGTTCAGCAAATCCTGTTTTGTGGCGACGGAATGAATCACACTCATCATCACAACTACGGTTACAGTTGTTCACTGTGGTTGTTGTAATAGGAAGGTTACAATTTGAGAATTTTGCAAATCTCAAAGGTTGTACGGTAACGCTTTCATCAGTGTAATCACCTGGGAATGGACATCCGCCAAAGTAGCTCAATGCGCTGCGGAACATGCTTTCTACAGGTACTTCAGCTGCTGGATCAAAGAAGCCTTGTGTATATGCACCAGCTGCATCTGTTCCAGCTGCGATGATATTTTCACAAGGATTTAATGTTGCTCTGTTCCAAACAACTGGTCCGTATAATCTGAAGTAAAGACCATTTACCCATCTATTAAGTCCAACGAATAAGTTGAAATCAACAACTACGTCTTGAACTTTAGGAGAGAAGGTTATCACGCTTCTGAAATCACGTGGAAGGAGGAAGTTTTCCGCCATTAATTCTCTTGGTCCACGATTTGTTGTTGCTGTTCCAATTGTTGCAGCATTCATACCGGAAATAACGATTGAATCATTGCCACAATCATCATCACAGCTACGATTACAATTGTTGGTTGTGACAGTTGTTGTTGTTCCTGTACGGAAGTTCTCAATAACAGCAGGGCCAAAGAGCGCTTGTGTTATTTCTTTGCCTCTGAATGATTGATCATATTGTACAGTTACATTGAAAGTTCCAAAACCAAACCATCCCCATCCGCATCTATCATCAGAATCAACATAATCACCGTAATCTTGGTATACAGCATAACTTGTTGTGCCATATAATTTACGAGCTTGATCTCTACCTTGAGAACGCCATTGTAAGAATGGCACAACGCGATTGCCGTTATTATGGTCATTGTCAGCATGTAACATGCCAACGCCAGCTGCCGTGCTGCAAAGCACCGCTAATGAAAACAATTTTTTTGAGTATTGTTTCATAATCCAACTCCTTTTACTCGATCTAGATATATCTGCTTGAATTGATTCCACACTCTTTTTATTGATGAGTACGTGAAATATATTAGAGATCTATTACTACTTTTTTTATTCTTGCAAGCTCTCCTTTCATTGAATAGGTTCTTTTTATTTTTTTATTCAACCATATTTTTATATCTCTGTACAATATAGTATTGTCAGATCTAAATTGTAAAGAAAAATTATTAGTAATTATGCTGTGGAAGGACTTTTACGTGTATTGAACGGGCTAAAATCCCTTTGTTGCTAGCTTGTTTTATAAAATTATTTTCCATTTCATCACCCGGTGAAGGTTTTAGAAAGATCAAAAAATTGAAGTTTTTTTATTAATTTTTAATGGGAGTTTTTATGAATATCTTTTTTCATGAAAAAAATAGGATTATTGCGTATGCTAGTTTTTTTATCTACTTCAGTGCAATAATTTTTTTATCTATCGCTCTTTTTTCGTATAATCCAACAGATAGCTCCTGGTTTTATATTACAAGTCATCCCGCAGCAATCACCAACGGAGGGGGGTTTTTGGGAGCTCAGATTGCAGCGATTCTTTTTTATTTCTGGGGAGGAGCATCATATCTATTATTATTACCCTTGTTGTTTTTAGGAGTGCTTTGTCTTACTCATCGATCAATCAAAGCAGAATGGGAACGTGTATGTGCACTTTTCTTTTTGGTTTTTATTGGTGCGATTGCATCTGCTACGTATGTCATAGATTGTTCTTGGAGTCCTTACCCTGGTGGAATGATAGGATTGGTTGGTGCGGATAAGCTGGCCTATTATTTTGATCCCATTGGACGTTTGCTTTTTTTATATGTTGCTTTATGCGCAAGTCTTATTATTTTGTTTCGATGGTCGTTCATGGCCGTCGTGCAACAGGGCATTGCGTTAGTGAATGCTGTCTATTTGTTTATGAAAAAATATCGCGTCATCAGCAAACTTGCTCAGGGCATTGGTACGTGTTTATATGTTATGTGCGTAAAAATACCGGTAAGTTGTTGTCGTTTTGTATTATCGTTATGTGATGGTACGGCATTCAATGGAACCAATCTTTTGCATCCTCAAGATGATCAAGATGATAATGATAATGAAGCTGATTTCGAGTTTTTTGTGCAAGCTCAACAGATACCGCAAAGGGAACAAATTGAAATTCAGTCGGTACACTGTGATTATTTGATGTTACGATTACATAATAATATAGATCGTCAAGCTACAACTGAAAAGGTTGATTACCAATTGCTCACGTTAAATAAGAAGCATACAAAACAAGTAGATGATGCGGTAGAGACATACATTAATCTGATGAAGGCCGATACAGCGTTGCAGAAAAAACCCGCACTAAGTATGATGCCCAAAACAGAACGATACGCATTGCCCCATATGAATATTTTTGTGGCGGAAAAAGAAAAAGGGCAAGATCTTGCAGTGGAAAAAGAACTTCAAGATCGTGCACACATTTTAGAAGACAAATTAAAGCGCTTTGGCGTTAATGGAAATGTAACTGCTATTAAATGTGGACCTGTAGTAACGCTTTTTGAATACCAGCCAGATGCCGATACAAAATTAAGTAAAATTATTGTATTAGAAGATGATTTGGCGATGGCTTTGCAAGCAATGAGTATTCGTATTATCGCGCCGATACCAGGCAGATCGGTGGTTGGCTTTGAGGTAGCAAATGCAACGCGTCAGGATGTATTATTTTCTCAAGTCATCACCACCCCAGCTTATGCACAATTTTCGGGGAATCTACCACTTATCTTAGGAAAGGGTACTATTGGAGAAGTGGTGGTTGTTGATTTAGCTCGCATGCCACACTTACTGATTGCAGGATCAACTGGTTCAGGAAAATCAGTTGCAATGAATGCCATTTTAATCAGTCTTTTATGCAAATTAAGTCCTGATGAATTAAAATTGATTTTGATAGATCCAAAACGTTTAGAATTTGCCTCATTTACTGATATTCCACATTTGCTATTTCCGATTGTCACCAGTCCTGCGCACGCAGCTCCCGTGCTTCGATGGGTGGTGCAAGAAATGGAAGAGCGTTATGAAAAAATGGCCCAATGCGGTGCGCGTAATATAACAGATTATAACTTGCGTATCATATCCTCCGCTAAGCTTTCGGAAGATACGCGGTTAAAGGATGATTATAATTTAAAAACCCGCCAAAGCCTTGGCGACGGAGGGCAAATTGAGCACAAGGCTTTGCCTTACATTGTCGTAATGATTGATGAATTGGCAGATCTCATGATTACCGCTGGTCGTGACATTGAAGACTTGATTACACGTATTACACAAATGGCACGCGCGGCAGGAATTCATATGATCGTTGCAACACAGCGCCCATCTGTTGATGTTATTACTGGACTTATTAAAGCTAACTTTCCAAGCCGAATATCTTTCCGAGTGGCATCTCGTATTGATTCACGAACTATTTTAGATACCATGGGCGCAGATCGCTTACTTGGTAGAGGAGATATGTTGTTTCTTGATGCTGCAACATCGCAATTGCGACGTGTTCACGGCGCATATGTTTCTGATAAAGAAATTGAACAGGTTGCGGATCATATTCGTAAACAAAGAAAAGTAGAATATCTTGATTTGCATACAATTACTGCAACGCATACACAAGATTTGCTGAGCAGTGATGATGCACTGTATAAAGATGTGCAAGAATTTTTGGGAGAGATTGATGAAATTTCTATTTCTTTACTACAACGCAGATTTCGTATTGGATATAATAGATCCGCGCGAATTATCGATATGCTTGAATCTCAGGGATTAATTATGCCGCAAGATGGAGGTAAAACAAGAAAAGTAATTCGGTAACGTATTATCTCTTTTCTTTATATTCTTATTACTTGACAAATGTTAAAAAAAAAGCAATCTTAGTGCCATCGAGAGTGGCAATGGCAGCAGATATACGTAGATTTTGAGTAAGGGTGTAGTGATATTTTTTATTTTCAACGGAGATCATCAATGCGATTTGACAAGTCTTTTATAACTAAAACATTGCCTGAAATGTCGATTGCATTCGGGCACTTTCCAGAGGATGTAACATTCTCTATTGATTCACGTACGGTACAAGCAGGAGATATTTTTGTTGCTTTAAAAGGCGTTGATAGAGACGGACACGATTTTGTTACGCAAGCTCTTGAAAAGGGTGCAGGGGGTGCAATTATTGCAGAATCACGCAAAGAAATTTTACAAAAAATAAAGGGGTTGGATAAAAAATTGATTCTTGTGGTCAAGGATCCACTCGAAGCTTTTGTGCAACTTGCAGCTGCCTGGCGTTTGCAATTTAATTATCCGGTAATTGCAGTAACAGGGTCAGTGGGCAAAACATCAACCAAAGAAATTCTTGCACAAATAATGTCACATGCTGGCAAAAAATATCTTGTTTCTAATGGCAACCAAAACACTAAGATTGGTCTTGCCCTTAATATGTTGCGCATGAGAGCTGATCATGAATTAGCAATTTTTGAAATAGGTATCAGTAAGCGTGGAGAAATGGCGGAACTTGCCCGTTTATTACAAGCAACTTCCGCTGCAATTACTAATATTGGTCATCAACACATGGATGGCCTTGGTTCTCTTAATGATATTGCGCTTGAAAAACGAGATGTATTTAAATATTTCAGTGAAAGCAGTATCGGTATTATTAATGGTGATCAGCCAATTTTGGCCAATGTTTCTTATCAACATCCCGTGATTAAGTTTGGATCAAAAACAACTAATCAGATTCAAGCACGAAAAATGAGAGTTGCAGGATCTCATATCAGTTTTGTTCTCAAAATATATAAGAAAAAATATTCCATAGTTCTTGAGCATCCTCATGTCGGTGCGGTGTTTAATGTGTTGACTGCAACGGCAATGGCTCATTGGCTTGGAGTATCAGATGAGACAATTATTAAGGCAATCCAAAAACCATGCGTGGTTGAAGGTAGGTTTGAAGAACGCTTAGTCAACGACAATCGTGGTACACTCATTAATGATTGCTACAATGCCAATCCAGAGAGCATGAAGGCAGCATTATTGGCATTTCAACAAATAGAGACAAAGTCCCCAAAAATTGCTATTCTTGGAGATATGCTTGGTCTGGGTGTCAATAGTCCTTTCTGGCATCGACAAGTAGGGCGTTTCCTCCGGAAAGTTCCCTCATTGAATAAAGTTATTTTGGTTGGAAACTTAGTTGCTTGGGTCAAAAAAACTGCACCAGTTGGGTTACGCGTTGAAGTGGTTTCTTCATGGCAAGACGCGGTACAGAAGATTGAAAGTGAACTTGATGCAAAGCCAGCAATTCTCGTGAAAGGTTCTCGGGCAATCGGTCTTGAAAACTTAGTCTCAGCTCTCACAACAAAAAGCGATGTTACATCATCGTTATAAATAAGTATATTATGGATATCGATAACAAAGAAAACGAACTCTTTTATCATAAAACAGTCTTAGTTAATGAGGTTTTGCACTATCTTAACCCGCAACCGGGAGCTACCTACTGTGATGTAACCTTTGGCTCGGGGGGGCATACTAAAGCGATTTTGGATAGTCAACCAGAGTGCAATGTTGTTGCGGTTGACTGGGATGCAACTTCAATAGAGACCTATGCACCTGAGCTAGAAGAAAAATATCAAGAAAGATTGCAGCTCCTTTGGGGGAATTTTGCAAACTTGTATCGTTTACTGCAAAAGGCAAAAATAGGCAAAGTAGACGGTATTCTTGCTGATTTTGGTACATCTCAGATGCATATAAAAGAACGAGCTGGGTTTTCTTTTTATAGAGATTCTCCTCTTGATATGCGTATGTCTCCTGCTCATCAGCAGGTTACGGCCGATCACCTTGTCAATAAGGCGTCTGAAGAAAAATTGTGTGAGATCTTTTGGCAATTAGGGCAAGAATCACATGCAAAAAAAATAGTGGCAGCTATTATTGAAGCTCGCCAAAGAAAGCCAATTCATACAACACGAGAGTTGGCTTTAATTATTGAAAAAACGCTGGGACGCAGTGGTAAAAAAGGATCTTCAAAGATTCATCCGGCAACCAAAGTGTTTCAGGCCTTGCGTATGTATGTCAATCAAGAGCTAAATAATATCACTGGTTTTCTTGCGGGAGCGATGCAGGTATTAAAGCCAAATGGTTTGTTACTGTGCATATCGTTCCATTCTTTGGAAGATCGCTTGGTTAAACAGTTTTTCAAAGATAAAGCAGATGAAGGTGTGTTGGAAATAATAACGAAAAGGGTAGTTGTACCCACAGCAGAAGAGATTGCAAAAAATCCCTCTTCTCGTTCCGCAAAATTGAGAGTGGCGCGATTATTATAGGTTTCGATAAAAGAATAGCTAAATAGGGCATGTCCGCCGAAGTTTCAACGAAGGAGGAAGCGAGCGAAGGAGGATGGGGATAATTTTTATAAAAATGTATAAAAAAGCATGTTTGTGTTTGACAAAAATATGTAATAGGATACATTAATGTACGAGAGTGAAGAAGCAAAAAACGATCTTATCCTTAAGGATTACAACAATGGAAATTACGGAAGTAAAAGTATTTCCGGTGACGGATGGCGAAAAGTTGAAAGCTTACGCGACCATTGTCTTTGATAACGCATTTATTATTCGAGATCTCAAGGTTATCGAAGGCATCAAAGGTTTGTTTGTTTCAATGCCGTCACGCAAGCGTAAAGATGGCACATTTCGTGATGTTGTGCATCCCTTGAATGTCGAAACACGCAGCATGATCGAAGATCGTGTTGTGCATGAATATAAAAATGTCATGGATGGTGGTGGTGCGCATCACTCATCTGTTGATGAAGAGTAGTAGATAAAAAATTTCACCTTTTCTTTTGGGGCGTGGCCAAGTGGTAAGGCAACAGGTTTTGGTCCTGTGATCGGAGGTTCGAATCCTTCCGCCCCAGCCAGCTTTCGCCAAGGCTTCAGCTGGCGCGGCCATTTTTTTAAATGATGGACATAATATAAAAAAGAGCTAGGTTTTTCCTGGTTCTTTTTTTGTTGCGAATATTGCTGTTTCTTTAACATGTTAATGGGTTCTCATGGGAACGATAGTTGTTCGACTTTTTAAATCATCAGATTTTCCAATTGTTATACAACTTTTCAAAGAAGCAGTTCCTGCTATAAATAGTAGGGATTATTCATCTGAGCAAATAAATACTTGGATTGATATTGATCTTGGTCGTTGGCAAGAAAAATTAACGAATAATATAAGTTTTGTGGCGGAGATAGATGCAGTCATTGTCGGATTTGCCAATATAACCCACAAAGGTTATTTGGATCTTATGTATATTCATAAGGATTATCAAGCTCGGTTTGTATCATTGCATTTATTGAGAGCGATAGAGAAAATTGCTCGTCAATTAGATCTTGCTAGAATCACTACCGATTGTAGTATTACTGCTCGAGTTCCTGCAGAGCGTGTAGGTTTTAAAGTGATTAAAGAAAGAATAGTTGAGAAAAAGGGAATGCAATTTATCGTGTACTACATGGAGAAAAAATTATAAGGGAAAGATCTTTTGCTATTCCGTTCGCCCTGAAAGATTTTGTGAAATTGCCGAACTTGAAAAACTTCCAATCACATCAGTTACGATAACAAGCTCTGCGCCAACCGCGTCAGCTTGTTTTTTTTTGTTTTCCATTTGCGGATCGCCATTGGTAATGGCGATGATAGCAGGATTAATTGTCTTGACCAGTTCAAGATAATCATCAAAGTCGTTTAAAATAGGTAGCAATACAACATGATCAACATGACGCAACGCGAGCAAATTGTGTGCTCGTTCTGATTGTGTGTGGATTGGTGTGCGATTTTTATGATTGATAATACGCTCATCTGGTTCAAGTGCTACTATTAAATAATCACCTGTTTGATGTGCTTTTTCTAAGAATTGAATATGTCCAAAATGGAGGATGTCAAAACATCCGCCCACCAGGACAATTTTTTTATTTTGTGGGAGAAAAATGTTATTTTGTGGTTTATTGTATATGCTTTGCATACTAATAAGGTAATGTAATTACTCAGTTTATTCAACTGTTTAAATAGAGTATAATTTGTTATCTAACATTTTTAATAATCTTTCAGGGAATCATTGATGCGCAAAAAAATAATAATAAGCCTATTAGTGTGTTGTGTGCAGCTTATTGGAATGGAAAGCGTAGGAGAACTTAGAGATCAGCTTTTTTCCATTATGTCTGCTGATGGAGAGGATATACCTCTTTCTTATAAATTTGCACGTCACATGAAGATTTTTTATCCAATCAATTCCGATAATTGTAGGTTTCGATCACAGCATACCACACAAGAAATTGGTAATTTTCTCAAGATTGTGAAAAAAATCAATGATAAAACGGTAGACCAATCTTGTTTCCCTGCTCAATATGCTTATAAGCCAACCAAAACAAAGAGAACGTTCAATGCATACCGACACTTCGATGATAATTTAAATCAAGATGCATCACCTAATCGAAAAACAAAAGAATTAATGTCTGTTGCGCGAGAGCTTAAGGATGAGCAGGCACTTCTGGTTCTTATCTCTTTTTTCATTGAAAAAAAATACCATGACAATATATTTTCTACTCTTATGTCACGATCGCAAGCGGAATCATTTTACGATGAGATTAATGAAATATGTAAAAATACTTATGAACCAAGTCTAAAATTGAGCAATGATTTTCGTGATGAGTTGGTGCCTTTTAGTAAAGCAAAACAAAAAAAAGCAGCAAATGCTGCCGGTACGATGGTTGCAACCATTGATGAAAAGCAAAAAGGCCTTATTGTGGTACACAATAGTACGGAAAGCGTGGCTGTAAAACTTTGGAATCCTGACATATTTTTTTCCACTCCTGTATTCAGTGGTGACGGATCTCGGTTTGCATGTATTGAAAATGTTCAAGGTAATTATCGCAATGGTTTTCTGTTGTTTGTATGGGATGTAGCAACATGGAATCTCTTAATAGATGCACGTTTTCTTTTATCTGGTGAGGTTCATACTATGTGTTTGAATCAAGATGGCACAAAACTGGTTGCAAGTGTAAAAAGTAAGGTACCATTGTGCCCTGAAGGAGGGCTTTATACTTCTGAATACGAAAATCTTATTATTGATATGAAAAATGGAGAAGCAGAAATTATTCATGAAATTCCGACTCACAGTATAGCGCGAAGTATATATTGGCGGCCAGATGAGACCTTTATTACGTCACATACTTCCGATAAGTGCTATCAGTGGAAGTTTAAAAAAAGAAATGAAAATGCGGGTAAAGATCTTAATTTTATACAAAAAATATTTTTGTATGGATTATATGAGCGCATGCAGGAAGAAAAACGAAGATATTATCCGCATTCAAGAAAGCCGTTTATTATTCCTGAGATAGACGGTTACGTCAAAGAATATGTGATGGAATCGTTACCAAAAAGACTCAAAAGATGGGCTCAAAGGATGCAGAAGAAATATTACCAATTATAGCGAATAAATGCCATGTATCGTTTGTTTTTTAAAAACGATTAAATTCTAAAATTATTAAAACAATCTTTGAAGGAAGTGTTGATGTACAAAAGAATAATCATGAGTGTATTAGTATGTTGTGTGCAGCTTAGTGCAATGGAAAAAAGTGGGAATGATCCACGAGATCAGCTTTTTTCAATTATTTCTATTGAGAAAAAACGTATACCTCTTCCTTATAAATATGCACAGCATATGAATGTATTTTCTCCGTTCAATCCTGATAATCTGAGTTTTCGTTCGCAACATAGCGCACGAGAAATTAATAATTTTTTGCACGTTTTGGATAAGATTGATAATAAAACGATAAGTCAAGCTTGTTTTCCCCTTCAGCATCAGTGTGATGTTATTCCTACACAGGTACAAGTGCCACTCTCTCTGTATGAGGAGTTTGATCTTAGATTGAATCCAGAAGTAGCACATAATCGCAAACCTATAGAATTAATGTCTGTTGCTCGAGAACTCAAGGATGAGCAAGCTATGCTGGTTTTTGTCTCCTTTTTCATTGAAAAAAAATATCATGATAATATGATTTCTTCTTTGATATCATGGTCACAAAGAATGTCGTTTAAAGATGATATTAATAAAATATGTGAAAAAACGTATGAACCAAAATTAAAAGGTAAAGAAGATAGTAATGATAAATTGGCTGTTTTCAATCGAGTAGGGCAAAATGGTATAGCCAATACTTCTCGTACTCTTGTTGCAATGATTGGTGATGAAGAAAAAAATTGTATCGTGGTTAAAAATAGCGTTGGGACAACGAAAGCAATTTTGGTGGGGTACGATAAGCAATCTTTTTCGTGTCCTACCTTCAGTGGTGATGATTCGCAGTTTGCATGTATCCAAAATATCCACGATTCTGATGGTGACGGCTTTATTTTATCTATATGGTATGTAGATACTTGGCAATTATTAACTAAAGTTCGTTTTTCTGGTGCTGGGAATATTCATAACCTGGCGTTGAATCATGATGGCACAAAATTGGTTGCAAGCGTACAGGTAAAAAAACTCGTATCTCCTGAGGCGGAAAATTATACTTCTGAATATAAAAATATAATTCTTGATGTGAGTAATAAAAAGGCAAAAATTATTGATTGTATTCCCGTTCGAAGTATAGAAAATACTCTCTATTGTCGCTCTGATGGAACCTTTGTTACGTCCTCTGACCCTTTGGTTTTCTATCAATGGGCATTTAACAAAGTAAGTGAAAATGCAGATAAAGATTTTTATTTTATACAAAAAATTTTTTTGTATGCATTATATGAACGTAAGCACGCAAAGGAAATCGGTCTCTCTCATGAAATAAAACCATTTATTGTTCCTTTGATAACTGGATATGTACAAGATTATGTGATGCAATCACTTCCCAAAAAAGTGAAAGCGTGGGCCGAGCAGGTTCAGAGGAAATATAAATTTACCTCTTAATGGTGTGTTGAATTTGGCAGTACGCTTATATCCGTGTATCCTTGTGATACATTTTTACTTAAAAGGTTGTCATATGAAAGCTCAATACACACTTTATTTTGGATCAAAATCAGAACCGCGCAAAATGCTTTTAGAAGAAGCACAAATTCCTTTTATGGTGGTAAGTCAAAATGCAGATGAATCGCAATGCGATTGGGGTTTGCCATTGCCGCAATTAGTTTTAAACATAGCGCTTTATAAAATGCAGCATGTTATTCTGCCGGATGGTACTCAAGATGGTGATATTTGTTTTGTGTTGACCGCTGATACCATGTCGCATGATAAAACAGGAAAAATTCACGCAAAACCGGTCGATCGAGCTGATGCTATTGCAAAAATAAAAGCAACGCGAGAAGGTTCCTTTTTGTGCACTGCTTTTTGTTTAGATAGAAAAATATGGCGCAATGGAGCATGGGAAATAGATGAACGAGTGGCAGATATTGTATCTGCCGAATTTTCCTTTATTATCTCCGATGAATGGATTGATACCTATTTAGAAAAAGTTCCCTTTTTAGATGTTTCTGGTGGCATTGCAGTGGAGCGATATGGCAATCAGTTTTTAAAAGTTGTGCAAGGATCCTATGCAACAATTATTGGATTGCCGTTGTTTGAGGTGCGGGAAGCGTTGGAGAAATTGGGGTTTTATAAATATATAGGTTTTTTATGAATCAACAAAATAGAGTATTTTTTGCAATTGTTTGTATGGTGTTTTCCCTTCATTCAATGGAGTTAGAGACGTCCAAGCAGATATCTGATATAAAAAAAGTTATATATGCTCCTGGAGGTAAAAGTGTTACCGAAGTTGTATTTGTCCAAAATAATCACGTTGTGATTAATGGCTATAAAAAAAATAATATAGGGCGGTTACAAAATTTATATGCTCCTCAGCTGGTGGAGCTGGAGACTGGAAATAAGGTCCCTTTTTGTAGTGAAAAAGAAGTCTTTCAAGCTTTGACTGCCAATCCTGATAAAACAAAAGTAGCTCTTTTTAAATGTGGTGATCGTTCTCATGAAGTTCTTGTACATGATTTTATAACCGAAAAAAAGTATATTTCTCAAGCAGGTACTACCAACCCTAGCGACTGTAACATTCTTTTTCATTCTGACCCTGATAATTTATTTTTATATGATACAAAAGGTAATCATGTATTCATTGATTACGTGAATAATGATGCAAAATTAAATTGGTTTTTGGATTATACGGTGGCAGATATCGGTAAGCCTTTATCCTACTTCCAGAAAAAAAAATACTATTGTGCTTCGGCCTGGTGTGTTATTGATGGGTTACGTATGGATGATTTTAAGATATGTTCAGTGGATGAATTGACCAAGCAAGGTTACGTTTTTACTAACATATGTGAAAGTCAGGACGGATCATTTATTATTTTTCGAGCAACACATGATATGGAGAGTTTGACTCAGGCTGATTTTGAAGTGAATAGATGGTATGCCGTATATGCGGAAACGAAAAAGTGCATTCCATTAGAGCATGGAGACAATCATACATGGTCAGCGTGTATTCATCCCAATAATAAAGTTGTTGCTATCGCATCTGTAGAGTCTCAAATAGGACGTATTAGTTATTGTTGTGCACAAACAGGAAAATTAATTGCAAAGCAAGAATATCACCACTTTATTGATCAAACATGTTCATTGATGAATTATTGGGGCGGCAAATTGTCAAATATCTCATTTTCAGCCGATAGCACAATGCTTGTGGCAGCATTATCAGAATGTGTGGTGTTTAATGTTCCTTTTGAGGTCAATTATGGCGTAGGAACCAAAAAAGAATTGGCAAAGTTATTATTGCTTTTAAGAAATTATGAACCAGCATTGCCAGAAGATATTATAAAAATGCTTACCTTGAAAACAATGCGAGTTTCGAAATTATAGCGCAGAATTAAAATAAAAGAGAGCCCGGAAATTAATCGCGGCTCTCTTTTTTTTTTGACTTGTTTTCTAGTTTACTTGTTTATTCAGTGGTTTCCAATTTTTGAGTAATTCTTTACACAGCAGTTCTTTTGCATTGATATGGGGATGTGAGTCCAATTTTTTGGTGGTATTTTCAAGGCTTGAACGAACAGTTTCTAGGTCAAAAAGTGATGCATCAAAATGATCAAGGGTAGGCAATAAATTCTTTTCTCGTGCCTTTTTTTCTACGTGTTCGTTGATCACATCGGCCAATATTACTTCAAGCAATTCGAAAAAGTTGATAATGCTGTGTTGCATATCTTCTAAAATAGTATGATTGACGGTGGAGTTTGCTCTCTGGATTTCATCATGCAAACCATTTGCCACGGCTTTTGCAATAATTTTTTTGAGCTTATCGATATCGTGGTGTCCCAGCCATTGTAACAAATGAAGTAATTCATACGAAAGTGCGAATTGTGAGGTGCTGTCGTGTGAAAATGAGTTATTATTCATACTATGCCTTTCGTTATTGAGAAATCATATCCCTACTCTCTGCTTGCCCCATGCACCATTTCATTTTGCCTGGGGACCCCGTTCCTGAAATCATTTTATAGCCTGGCACAATTGTGCTTCATTATGAAAACATTTTTTTAGAAAGTTGCTGTAATCGCTCAACTCGTTTGCGTGTTGGCGGATGTGTCGCAAAGAGTGAGCTCAAGGAATGGCCTGCAAACGGGTGTACTATAAAAAGAGAGGCGGTACTTGTTTGTTGCATATTTTCTTCATTCATATGAGCATATTTTACGTTGTTTTCTAATTTTTGGAGAGCTGAAGCAAGAGCAAGTGGACTTCGTGAGCAGTGTGCTCCGGTGTCATCAGCGGCATATTCGCGGGAACGGGAAATAGCAAGTTGTACCAGCGTTGCTGCAAAAGGCATTAAAATACTGACTATGATCAATACAAAGGGGTTTTGCTTACGGCGATCATTATTGAACGAACCCCAAAACGCAGCATGGCGGAGCATAGAAGCCATATATCCAATGGTTGATGCAAGAGTTGCTGCTATGGTGGTGATCAATGTATCTCTGTTTTTAACGTGTGCCAGTTCATGTGCAAGGACTCCGCGTAATTCTTCTGCATCAAGCAGTTTTAATATTCCGGTGGTGACTGCAATAGATGCATGAGAAGGGTTTCGGCCTGTTGCAAAAGCATTTGCCACCGGTGTTTCCACTAACCATAATTTTGGCATAGGAAGACGCATTTTATGCGTAAGTTCTTCCATTATTTCATAAATCCATTCATAGTGCTTTCTATCAAGCGGTTGAGCTTTATAAAGAGAAAGAACAATTTTATCGGAAAAGAAGAACATAATTCCATTCATAATAAGAGATAAGAAGAAAGCTATTTGTATTCCCGCAGCGCCTCCAATAAGACCACCAATCAGAAGCAGTAGTCCACTAAGTATGGTGAGAAGGATTGCAGTTTTAATGATGTTAAAGAACATGATGTTTCCTTATGATTTTCGCTGGGGGCCCCGTTAATCGTCTTCGTATTCAATTTCCCACTTATCTAGGTCAACCGATTCCTCATCTTCTTTATGGTAAGGAGTCTGTGGTGTAGTAGGGGAAGTCGGCGTTTTGTGCCCATCTTTGTTTTTAAGCTGCAGAAGGCGTTGATAACTGTTTTGTACTACTTCTTTAGATTTTTCATTCTCTTCTTCAAGTTCTTGCTGTGTTGTATCAAAAATTTTGTTCATCTCATTTTGCATCTTTTTGATTTGCTTTTTAAGACGTAAAATCATTTCTACCCCGGCCAGATTAATTCCCATCTCATGCGTGAGATAAATGACTTCTTCTAATTGATCAATATCTTCTTCAGAAAAAAGCCGTGTATTCCCTGATGAGCGTTTGGGGCTAATAAGGCCTTGTTTTTCATACAAACGTACTGTTTGCTGATGCACAGAAAAAATCTTTGCTACGGCGGAAATGGAAAAAAAACCTTTTTTTCTTCTAATTTTCATTTTTAATACCTAAACATAGCTCACACTTTGTTATACTCTTTCTTTTATTAACATATCCGGTCCTAACAAAGTGGAAACGGCGTTGGGACCGTTTGATACTTTAGTATAACACATATTTTTTTGCAAAGCATGTGGATTTTAACCCTCTCGTTTATTTTTATAGATTTATGTCAGCATTATGATGTAAAATTGCAATTGGAAATATTGTCTGGTTAAGGGGAAGGGTAAAAAATGAAGAATCTGAGTTCTATTCTTATGTTTATGATATTAAGCACAAAGATAAGCGCTTCTACAGCGCCATATATTCCTTCATATGATGATCGGTATACAGAAGATCTTCAACAAGCAAATGCCAATAAAGATTATTTTAAAGAGCCTGAAGACGAGCTTAATTATGCCCACTATCGCTATGTTGGGGCTCATTCTGCTGAAAAATATCCACGCTTTTTTGCTGAGTATGTTTTACAAGAGCAACCTATGCTTGGTCTGCTGGGGATGGGCGTGCGAGGTCTTATGTTTAATGTATACAATTTCGTTATAAATTGGTCGGCAATGGTCAGAGAGGGTTTAAGTGTTATTTGTTCCAACCCCACCCGGCAAGCAACGGTTTTCAGGAAGAATGGTAAGCCTTTATATCAAACATTGCACTATGAGATGAATCGTATTTTTAATTTCCTGAAAAGCCATCCCAAGGCCGTGATTACGGTATTATTTGACGATTTTGCTGATATCTCAAAAATAATTCGAGATATGCAAGAAATTATTCATCTTAATAATTATGATCCTCTTTTAAAGCCATCAGATTGGGCTGCTGCGCAACAAAAAGGAGAATGGCCGACACTCGGGTGGATGCGTAAAAATAATAAACGTTTATTATTGTTTACCCAAAGTTACAACAGGCATACCAAATATACCTGGCCAGAAAAGCACTATTTTTGGGAAAATAATTATGGCAGTGTTGATCCAAAAGTTACGTGTAGTGAAGAAAAAGAGACATTGGTAGAACGAGATAAAAGAAAACGTTCACTCGTTAGTTTTGGGTGCTATGGTGGAATGGGTGGAGATCCAGCAGCGCGTAATCGTCGGTTATGTGCTTATTATGGTGAAGCAAAGGAATTAATAGAAAGTTGTAAAAAAAGAAGATTTGCACGAGGGCATATTTTTAATGCGTATTGGATCGATCATGTTGTTGATGCGGTGAATGCTTTAGCGAAAGATAACAAAAAGACGATTTTTGATTATGTTAATGAACTGAATGTGGTTTCCAAGAAAAAATAATCTGGGTGATGTGTGATTGCGAGAAATCATTGCGTATAAAACCTTTCTTGGTCTACTCTCAAGACAAGAAAGGGGAACGCGATGAAAAAAAAATTATTATATTTAGCAATCGGAATTTTGTGGTGGAGTAATTTCCCTCTTTATAGTTTCATCGGAGACAAAACAATTTTTGGTATTCGCTCGCAAGGATTGGACGGAGTTCGTGAGCTTGCAGGGTGGCAACAAATTATTTATAAATATGATGAAGATAGTAATTATGGAACACTTGCAATAGCGGTAGAATATGCACGTACTTTTAGACCGCAGCAGATAGCAGATTTTTTATTTGGTACTGATTGTTTGCGCTTTTCAGGCAGTAGAGCAGTGCGAGAGCCGGGCGATATTTTGGCAGATTATTTTGGTCTGCCTGCAAGTTTTTCAAGCAATGTTTTTGTTTCACCACATATCAGTAATACAATCGTAGATTTCAATTGGTTCCAAGCATTTGATGCTTATCTTCCCGGTCTTTTTATCATGGTGCATGCACCCATTGTGCATACAAAATGGAATCTCTATTTCCAAGA
The DNA here is from genome assembly GCA_001468865.1 of candidate division TM6 bacterium SOIL31. GTDB lineage: Bacteria > Babelota > Babeliae > Babelales > Vermiphilaceae > SOIL31. Next base: position 18,133 of record LDIY01000001.1, on the reverse strand, counting down.
AAGTAATATTGATCCAGGAACTGCATTTTTTCCTGCAGGTTATATGAGTGATGTTAATATTCCTGCTGCAGATTTGCCACAAAGTGTTACGCAAGCTTTGCGTGGAAATACCATATTTGGAGATATGGATGCACCGTTACAATATGGTAAAGTTTTTGGTCGTCAAACGCGCAATAGAATCGCAGAGCTCACCGCAACATTGGGATGGAATTATAATCAACCAACCTATCATGTTGGGATAAATTTCCGCGTTGGTGCACCGACTGGTAATGCAACAGATGCAGAATTTATTTTTGAAAGTATCGTAGGAAATCGTCATCACTGGGATGTTGGATTTGGGTTATCAGCGCATGCCATTATGTGGCAAAATAAAGAAGAAGGCAGACGCCTTGGGCTTTATTTTGATTCACATATCTCACATTTGTGCACGTCGCAACAAAAAAGATCATTTGATTTCACCAGAAATGGTAATGGAAGCCGTTATATTTTGTTAGAAGAAATTGAAAGTCCATCCGATGGTGAATTACTTATTAATGATGTTGAACCGGTGAATCAATACATTGGTAATTTAGTTCCTGCAATTAACTATACTACATTAGATACAAAAATAAGTATCGGGGTGCAAGCAGATGTTGTATTAAAATTTGCATACCAACGAGATGGTTTTGAATTTGATTTGGGCTATAATTTCTGGGCTAATAGCAAAGAAAAATTACATTGTCGTGATAGGTTTCCTGAAAATAGGTTTGCATTAAAAGGTGATGCACAAATATATGGTTTTACCTCTAATGATACGGCAGTTGCATTAAATGCAACGCAAAGTCAATCTACTATTTTTGGTGGCCAAGGATCTGGTAATGCGAATTTTCAAAACTTAAATGCTGATAATCAACCTGCACTTGCAACAACACCTGCTACAACCCTATTTCAACTTAATGCAGCTGATTCTGTAGCGCTTAATATTCCACAACTACAAGTTCGCGGTTCTGATCCGGCGATATTATTAACAGATGCTGATATTAATAATGAATCAGGGATTTTGCCGCGCGCATTTTCCAATAAAATATTTGCATATGCTGGGTGCGTGTGGAATAACAGAGATGATTTTGATCCTTATTTTGGCATGGGTCTTTCAAGTGAGTTTGCACATACTAATCCATGTAATAACGCAGCATGTTCACAGTGGGCTATCTGGTTCAAGGGTGGGTTTGTATATTAGCGATATATATTCCATGTAGCGGTCAATTTTTCTGTGGGGATGCGATCTGAGGTGTCGGTGCAGGAAGATTGCCTTGATGGACATACCTTTTTTTTGATATTTAATATTCTTTCGACATGTTCATCTATTTCTTTTTCCGTGATGAGTTCATCATGCAATGCTTGTTTTATTGCAGTAACGCCAGCAGGAACATCAAAAGGGCACAACAATATATCATTGCCTGCGAGTAATCCATAAAGTTCATATTCACCAGTATTAAAATATTTTGTTACGCCATACATATGTAAACTATCAGTGATGATGAGACCGTTAAATCCAAGTTCTTTTCGTAAAAGATCGGTGACAATTTTTTTTGATAAACTTGATGGTAACTTTTTTTGGGGTTCAAAAGCAGGAACTTCAAGATGTCCAACCATGATTGCCGGGATGTTGTGTGCAATTAATGCTTTAAACGGAGCAAGTTCCATGGCGTGTAACCGATTTTTATCGTGAGGAATTAATGGTAAATCATAGTGAGAATCAACATCCGTATCCCCATGTCCCGGAAAATGTTTTGCGCATGCAATAATGCCCATATCCGTAAGTCCTTGCGCGAATTCAATTGCATGTTCAGTAACAAGTATCGGGTTATCGCCAAAAGAACGATCATTGATGACAGGATTTTTGGGGTTGTTATTAACATCTGCAACGGGTGCAAAATTAATATGCACGCCTAAGTTACGGCACAATCCGCCGATAGCACGACCGATGGAATAGGTATATTTTACATCGTTGAGATTGCCGATTTCTTGGTTACTTGGAAAACTAAATAATTCAGGCAAGCGTGCTTTTCCAATTCTACCTGGTTCTAAATCTTGTCCGATCAATAATGGAATGTTTGATAGATTTTGAAAATGTTTCGTTCGTTCAATTTGTTTTGCATAATCACTTTTGCCTAAAAAGATAATGCCACCAATATGATAGTTCGCGATGAGTTGTTCAATATATTCTTTATCGAGGCGATATGGTTTTTTTGCTAAGAATTCTTTAGCAATTTCTTCATCAGCAACAGCGGCAACCATAAAAAGTTGGCCAATTTTTTCTTCGAGAGTGAGGGTATTGATGTCAAAAGATGTTTGTGCGGAGCAGAAAGATGCATAACAAAGATAAAGAATAAGAGCATAAGTTCTATTCATGAGTCTCCTTGGTTACTTTTATCTGTGTTTCTAACATGGATTTTTTAATTTATAAAGTTTTTTCTGTATATAATTGAGTGTTGGTATAGCAAGTATGTTTCCTATCGTTCGATATAAACCTCCTGCATATAATGCTTTTATTCCACCTTGAGATATGGTTTTTCTAAAAGCATCGCGCGGTCCTTTAAACTGTTTTTTTTCAATATCTGCGTGCAATTTAGTAATAACAACTTGAAACGGTTGCGTGGTTGCTGTTGCAAATGCAGCTGAAATTAATGCGCTTACGATAACAACTACCGCATTATTGGCACAATGTTCATTGATTCGTTTTTTTATGAACGGTAAGCAATTGATATAAGTGTTGGCAAAAAGCATTCCTCGATAAATAGCAGGTAGTGTTCCTCGATGTAAACTTTTATAGGTATCCGGGAAACTATTAATGGTATTGATGATAGATGAACCGGTGTTTTGCTGATGTAAAGTAATCAGTTGGGACACGCTGTTAACAGGACCAGAAACTCCACCTGCGATACTTGCAGCAAAGATAGTGTTCCATGAAGCTAGGGTGTGGTTTGCGGAATTCATTTTAGTTATTAAAGATCGGTAAATGGCATTTTGTATGGCAATTACGTACATGTTGTTAGCGGCAATGGTACGATATCCTCTCCACCAGTGATGCGGTTTTTTCAATTCAATAGGAAGCCCTTGGATATGACGATTTTGGCAATAACTGCCCAATGGCGTGTAGACAAACATGGACGCGGCCGCACTGACACCGCCTATGATAGGATTAACAATATAATCTGGTATGTGCTGTAGTTTTTTTTGCAATTCTATGGTGCGTGTATGCATGGCAGCGTGTGCGTAGATTGTTGCACAGCTGATTAAGACGCTGAAAAGCTTCATTCATCTCCCCTAATAATTTAAAAACGCCGAAAAAAAGGCCCTCTAATGAGGGCCTTAATGCCTTTGTAATTATTATCTTTTTTTTATGGTATCAAGATAGGGTTGAGCACCACTTTTTTGTTTGCGCTTCATGGTTGTGCGGTCTACCGAGAAAAGACCGAATTGCGTATCGTAGCTACCCCACGAAAAACCATCCAGAAAACTATAATAATAATATCCTTCAACGTTATGGCCTTCTGTTTTTGCTTTATGCAGTGCATAAATATGACGCTTAATAAATAGATCCCTGATACTTTCATCACGGGTAGCAACGCCATTTTGCGTGATGATCATGGGAATATTCAATTTTTTTGCCATTTTTTCTGAAACTTCCTTTATTGCCAAATATAATCCTTCAGGATACACCGTAATTCCTGTCACATCGGTAGGAATTTCGCTCGGGTTGGCAATATGATTAAAAAGATTTTTCATATAGCCATGACTATAATAATTGATACCGATAAAATCAACTGATTTTGGTGCAAATGCATTTACGTGATTAACCCATGCGCCAACTTTACCCGGCAACGGAACTCTTACGTTAAACATGCCGGTTGTAAAGAAAGTATAAAAAGATTCATTAGTAAGCATGTTTGCAACATAACAACTTGCTCGATCCCAAATGTGCCATGGTTCTAACAGGTGAACATGTTTAATGATTCCAATACGACTTGTATTGCCATGGGGTGCTGCTTTAATACCTTTATACACTCGCACATGTGCTTCAAATTCATTCTTAAGTACCGTTGCTGCACGATGGAGATGGCGTATCCCAGGAGGAGTGCTTCCGATAAGATATCCAAGGACTGCGTAATTTTCTGGTGCCCAAAAAGTGATCCATCGATCTACTTTTGTTCCCAAAACTTCATACATTTTTAAGCAGTAACGTTCAAAAAGGGGAATGTTTTTTTCATGTTCAAATCCACCAATGTATCCCCACCAGAGTGGATCGCAATAATCTTTTAAAATGGCAGTGATAGTAATATTGTTTTTGATAAGTTCATCACAAAGATCTGTGTAATAGTGCAACATGGTTTCATCAAATTTGCCTTGTTCAGGTTCAATTCTGCTCCAATCAAGAGAAAAGCAATAGGTAGTTATACCCATTTCTTTCATCAGTTTCACATCTTCTTTATAATGTTGTGCTTGTGCAATACCATTGCCAGAACGCGTTTGAGTAAATTGTTTTCCTTGTAAATTGGTCTGATTTTCCCACGCATACCAGGTGCTTGTTTTTGCATATCCTTCCGTTTCATATGCAAGCGTGGTAACTCCCCATTCAAATGAGGCAGGAAATTGCGGAGTATTCAGATTAATATCTTGCCACTTCCAGTAGGTGGTAGGAAAAAGGGGAAGATAAGTAAGAAAAGTCATTATACAGTAAAATAATGCTTTGAATGTGTGCTTCATGGGGTTACCTCCGGCTGAATTGTATTGTATCTTTTACAGTATAATTCCTTTTTAATAATTTAGAATTTTTAGCCGCAGATTTTTATTGAGAACTTATCTGAAAATTAATTCGCTGTTCTGTTCCTAAATTTTATTTTCCAAAATATGTTGAGATGAAATCACGGTAATATTCAGCTCCTTTTTTAAGCGTACGCTCTAAATAGTGCGGTGAGCTTGTATCAAAATTGACTGCAAACATACCGTACGGTCTGTTATAAGGATTTGGTTGCTCTTTCGATGGCCATTCATAATTATCATGCGATGCCCAGGGGGTATAACCAATAATGGGATAACCTTCTTCAATAAGTTTTCTGATGGTATACAGTGCTCGCTGAAAAAAGCGAGTGCGTTTTTCATTTCCAGAAAGATCATTTTTTGTAGCAATGCCGTTTTCCGTAATAATGATAGGAATATTGAGCGGGCGTGCAATGCCATCATAAATTATTTTTACTGCTCGATAAATTCCTTCAGGATAATTGCGGTAATTAAGATTTTCCGTTTGTCTTTCTTCGAGCGTTTCTTTTTGTGGTGCAGCATATAACATTAACATATTGGAATAAATATTAAGACCAATCCAATCGAGTTTTGAAAGATTAAAATAACGAATTAACCAACTTGGTACTGGTGGTTTAAAGAATTTAAAGAATATAGTGTTATTAAGGAGCGATGAAAAACTACAAATAAATTTTGATCCATATTTTTCACAGAAGTTGGTTGTTTCATTTTGAAAAGGGTCAAAAAGAACGATGTTTTTTTGAATACCAATTTGTGGAACGGGAACATTCTGATTATTGTGATACTTTTCTTTGTATAGTTTTTTAATAGCATCATAGCATTGTTGATGAGCTTTGAGCATGTTGTACATAACTTTTTCTGTCATAAAAAGGCTTTTTTTCTTGGGGTCTCCTGGAGGTCCATCAAGTTTGTAATATCCTTTAAATGCGTATCCTTCAATTGCATTAAAGGTGGACCAGTAAGTAACATGTTCCTGCAATGCCTCATACATTTTTTTTGCAAATTCAACAAAATAGGATATATTTTCTGCTTTTTCAAATCCATCGATTTCTGCAAACCATTGGGGGATTGTGTAATGGTGGAGCACAACAATGGGCTCGATACCATTTTCTTTTAAGGTTTTTATAATATCGACATATTTATTGAGCATGGATAAATCCCATGCGTCTTGATGGGGCTGCACTCGTTCCCAGGCAATTGAAAGACGAAAGCTGTTTATACCCAGTTGCGCTTTCATATCTTGAATATCAGTTTTATATTTGTTCCAGAAATCTATCGCATCGCCAGCAACAGCAAGATTGTTTTTTGAGTAAAAAATGGCGTTTGCATTATTGCTATCAAGTCCCCCTTCATATTGATATGAAGATGATGAAACTCCAAAAAGAAATTTTTCAGGATGATCTTTAAACCGCTTCATACTATCATTTTTATCGGCGGCCCGTTTGATTGCCTGTTTAAATTTACGAGCAGCTTTTTCTGGTTCTTTTAAAGAATCGGAAGTTTCTTTTTGGGTGAAAAAATCGTATAGATTAAGCGCTTCGCCACGCGCTTTGGATGTTGCAATGGCTTTTTGAAAGGATGATTTTTCGGGAGAAGTTATAAAAAAGCTCCATAGCCATTCTGTCCATGATGGAGATAAAAGGGGTTGAGAGGGAATCAAACTACTCATGGAAAATAATAGTGCGATAAATAAATACCTATTTTTTAAAGACATTCTTTTTCCCTTCGTGTTTTTAACCACCTAATGCTTAATATACAAGTTGAATTTTTTGAAAATCAAGGAGAGAAGGGATTTGGGAAATAAGTATTTTTAGAAAAAGAAAAAGCGCCGATTTTTGAAATCAGCGCTTTTTAATAATTACAAAAACTTACGTTATGGTGAAAAATGTTTCATTAAAATTCGCGTAATATCGCGAACCATCTTTGAGTGTTCTTTTCATATAATCCGGAGAATTTTTATCAAAGTTTACGGCAAAGAAACCATAATTCTTTGAATTGAATCCTTGAGGATTATCGTGCGTAGGCCATTCATAATTATCATGCGATGTCCATGGCAAGTAACCAATAACCGGATATCCTTCTGTAATCAATTGCGTGATGGTTGCAATTGCTCGTTGGAAATAGCGTGTGCGTTTTGCATCATCGCGTGTTGCAATACCATTTTCGGTGACAATAATAGGAAGCGGGTTGCCGTTTTTATTGCGTTTTTTGCCTAAAGGTAGAGCAACTTTTTCAGCAATTATTTGAACCGCGCGGTAAATACCTTCTGGGTAGTTACGATAATTAGGATTATCGGTATAGCGTTCTTCATCTGTTTCAATAAGTTTGTCGCCGGTGATTTGTTCAAAGCCATTCATAAATCTATTTGAATACACGTTAACGCCAATCCAATCAAATGCTTTGTGAGCGCCTTCGTGTTGGCGATATACATTAACACCTTTTGCTGCTTTCATAAAATCAGCATTCGGGGTATACATGGAATAAACACCATTCACTAAGAAATCAAACGTTCCGCCTGATTGCACATAAGAACCCATCGCGCATCCAAGATTTGTTTTCAATTTACTTTTCCAATTTTCTTGACTGCTATCGTGAGGATCAATGAATACAATATTAATTTGCGTACCAATTGAAGGTTGTTGCAATGCAAGTGCAGGATTGTTTTTTTTCAGCTGATGATATTGTTTTTTGATTGCTAGTGCAGTGTCAACCAGTTCGTAATACATATTTGCAATCACGGTATGTGTTTTTTGTAGGTTGTTTTTTTCTCCTGGTGTACCTTCTCCCGTGAAATATCCTTTAAATGCAGGACCTTCAGGTGCATTACACATTGATATCAAGCAATGTCCCAATTCTTCTGCAAGTTCGGTGTAAACTTTTAAGCAAAATTCTTGGAAATATTTTCCATTTTCTTGCAATTCAAAACCACCAAGATCTTCAAACCATTGGGGAACATCATAATGGTGGAATACCACCATGGGTTTAATACCGTGTGCAAGGAGTGTAAGAATAACATCTTTATAGAATGTGATCGCTTCCATGTCAAATACATCTTTTTGCGGTTGAATTCTATTCCATGCAATTGATATGCGGTATGCATTAATGTGCAGTTCTTGTGCAAGTTGTTCGATATCAGTTTTATAGCGATGATAAAAATCGATAGAGTCTTCTGCTGTTGGTAAGCCGGCGTTATCACGATAAAAACGTGCCGCAGCGGAAGTTGCATCTAACCCACCTTCAATTTGATAAGCAGATGATGATGCACCCAGCAGGAACTGTTCCGGTGCTATGTGGAGCTCCGTGTTTTTAATAATTGCATCGTAAAGAGCAGCTGCATCAACTTGTATACTTTCTGGTGTTGATATTATATCTCCGTAGATTTGAGCTAATCTTTTTTCAATTATTGTGTGAGGCAGGTGTTGTTGCCAAAAATGTTTAGCGAGGGCCATAGCCATGACTTTGGCAAATTGAGTACGTTGTTGGGTATATACGCGAGCATTCTTGACCTGCTGTGGCAGCTCAAATGGTCTGCTGGTAGTCGGGGAAAGGGCGATAATACCCGTTAAATAGAGCGATTTAATCGATAAAAAGCTATTTTTGAGTGTCATAAAGGGTCCTATTCGATTCTGAGCTTTATTATTCTACTTGTATTTAAGTGTATCAAGGTCGCTTATTTATGTCAAAAGGGCCCTCAGGATGCGGTTTACACATTAAATCTAATATGAACAATATCACCATCCTGGACTAAGTAGCCCTGACCTTCAATACGCAATTTTCCTGCTGTTTTAATGGCGCTTTCTGTTTTTAAGTTCACTAAATCATTAACGCTAAATGTTTCTGAGCAGATAAATCCACGTTCGATATCAGAATGTATTTCGCCACCTGCTTGACGAATAGTTGTACCTTTGCGGATAGGCCATGCATGAATTTCTTTAGGTCCACAGGTAAAAAATGTAATAAGACCCAGGTTGTCATATGTTTTTTTAATGATTTTATCGAGTCCTGCTTCTGAAATTCCCAACATATTCATGAATTCTTGTGCTTCGGTCGCATCCATTTGCGTGAGCTCATATTCAACGCGTGCGCTTATAGGAACAACAATGTTTTCTCCAAAATGATCAACAAGTGCTTTGTAGTGCTTATTGTTAAGATACTGCTTATCTTCTAATTCGCCTTCTGCAATATTTGCAATAACAAGGAAATTTTTAATGCTTAATAATGAAACGGTTTTAACTGGTGCGTTTTTAATCAATTCTCTGGCGTGGGTTGATTTTCCATTTTCTAAGGCAGTACGCACGGCTTTGAGTAAATCAATTTCATCGTGAAGTGCTTTTTGTTCAGCTCCGGTGAGTTTGCCTTTGAGTGATTTTTCAACTTTAGGGAGACGATTATCGATCGATTCAATATCTTTAAGCATCAGTTCTGACATGATGATTTCAAAATCACCAATAGGATCCACTTCGGTGGATCTGATAATATTTGCATCTTCAAAGCAGCGGAGCACATGAAGAATAAGATCAACTTCACGAATATTTCCTAAGAATTGATTTCCTAATCCTTCTCCGGTAGCAGCCCCTTTAACAAGCCCTGCAATATCCACAAAGGTCACTGTTGCGGGGATTATTTTGCCGGAATTATAGAGTTTTTGTAACTGCTCAAGACGGGGGTCAGGTACTTGGGTGATGGCTTCATGTGGATCGATGGTACAAAAGGGGTAATTTTCCATCGGTGCACTTGATTTGGTAAGCGCATTGAATAAGGTTGATTTACCAACATTGGGAAGGCCAACAAGGCCAGCTTTGATACTCATAGAGTTGCTTTCACGATTTAATTTTTCAGAATAAGGGGATTTATGTATATGTTTAATTGTGCGTTAAAAAGCCCTTTTAATCAATTCTTTTTAGCCAATTATATTTTTTATTGCACAAAAAAATATGGTGTGCTAATACTGGAAAGGTAGTTTTTATATATATTATTTTATAAAAAGGAGTGACTTTCTTATGATGAATCATCCCGTAATGAAAATGGTTTGTATGATTACATGGCCCATCACCGCACTTTTCTGTTTTAATTGGTTGACTGCTGCGTACGGTTGGGATGGATATGCATGGTTAATAAGCATGATGCCAGGAATGGAAATGGCATTCGTATGGATTGTTGGTTTATCTGGTCTCGTGAGCATGGTTGCGTTTGTTAACGCTATGTTTATGTGTTGCCCAGGATGTGGATCCTGCCCATGCACTTGTAATAAATCATATAACAATATGTAATATCTCTTACATTTCTATTTGTTATTGTAAAAAAGCCTAGTTCATCTAGGCTTTTTTTGTATGTAAAGAAAGTGTGATAACTACCAAATGAAAATAATAAAGGAAATAATTATGAAAGGTTGGTCGAAAATATTTTTAATGCTGCTTTTCGTATGCATAAGGGTAACCTTTGCTATGGAGCCCGCAGTTACTCCATTAAGTCCTCTTGATAAAGTATTTCTTAATGCATGCAAGAACAATAAACCTCTTGAGGTTATTTTAAAGATGAATCCAAATATCAATGCGGTCGATTCTGAAGAAATGGGCTATTCAGGATTGCATTATGTCTGTATGAACGGTGATATCGGAAAAGCTCAACTATTACTCGATCATGGAGCAAATATTAATCAAAGATCAAAATACGGCGGTACTCCTTTATATGTAACATTTGGTGCTTCAATTAAGGGTATTAAGCAATTGAGTGCATCCCAGCGTTATGAAATGGCGCGTTTTTTGATTGAGCATAGAGCAGATGTTTGGGCTGAGGGAGCAAATAATCAAAGTATTTTACAAGTAGCTGCTATATCGGGAGATGTTCATGCAATCAAACTGTTAATTGAAGCAATGAAGCGTGATAAAAAAAAAGATTGGAAGACGGTTCCTAATGTAGGTTATGATGCTCTTTATGAGGCAATTGCGAATAAGAAGGAAGATATAGCTTTACTATTGCTAAAAGAGGGAGTTTCTGTAACTACCACCGCAGAAGTGAAGGATGGAGTATCGCTTATGCACGTTGCATGTAGTAGGGGGAATAGGCGTATCATTGAGGAACTGATCAAGAGAGGATTGAATATAGACACTCCTGATAATATGGGGCAAGCTGCCTTGCATTATATAAGTGAGCATGGTGATCCTAAAGCAATAAAATTGTTACTTGATTTAGGAGCAAATCCGCAGTTGCAAGATAAAAATGGAAATACTCCACTGGACTTAGCTCGCACTAATCCGAATAAAGAAGTTCAAAAACTATTATTACAAGCAACCAAATCATCCGGAAAAAAAATATCACCGCAAACAGTTGGAATAACTGCTCCTAAGGTAATAAGTACTGATATATCACCTCAAACAAAATCCGGGTCGGCAAAATCAAGACGTCAAGCACGAAAAGAATTATTAGCATCTAAAAAAGAAGATGTTGTTGAAAAGGTTCCGGTAATAAAAATAGATGTTCCCCAGAAAGAGACAGTGCCAGGGCCAGAAGTGTTGCCAGATATTGATAAACCAGAAAAGCAAATACCAACATCACCTCGAGAGATTGAATCAACTTCAGAACAAATTCAAGACAAACCCCACAAATCATCTGAAAGCAAGCATTCTCTCAAATCAATAGGCAGTTATGTTCGGGATGAAGCGCGCGATATTGTTAAGAGTGTGACTGAAAAGGCTAAAAGCCTGACTGAGAGAGTTGAAGATTGGACTGAAAAGCCGATAAAGAATGTTACTCCTGTTTCGCTGACAAAAACATATGCATCTATGGTTGGCAATCAAGCTGAGCAGCGCGAAGCGCAATCGGTGACAGTAATAGATGATTATATGACCATTAAAGTCACTATTCCGCCTTATATGCAGAACCGATTTGCTACCATGACTCAACAAGATAATCCTCTTACTAAAATAACTCGCTATTCCAATCACGTGAAAGAAAAAATGAAAGGAGCTACCGATCTTTATCATAATTTTTCTCCTCATGTGGAAGAGCGGCTTGGATTTTTTGCAGATTCAGAAATGATAAGAAAGGCTACTAAAAAACATGGGCCGACAATAAGATACACGGTACCTGCAGAGATAACAATATTTAGTGAACAGCCCATTTCTGGAACATTTGAATTTATAGAGCGAGATGGTGAAATGATACATCGATTCTTTAAGCCTGATACAAAAAGCAAAAAGAAAGAAAAAATATCCTTCAGATTGCCATTGGAACGTGGTGATAGCAGTAAAAGTTTATCACAATAAAATGGAGATAAAGGGAAAGAGGCAACGTATGTTGCCTCTCTTTTTGAATATCACGTTTTGAATATCATGCAATGTTTTTCTTTTTTCTTTCAACGGCAAACTTCAACGCATTAATAATTGCTGCTTGATTTGCAAGTACATTGAATTCCATTTGATCGATTACTTTTTCCGCATTTTCTTTTTTGTATTGAAAGTGAATTGTTTGCGCAAAGCCATTATTGGTTTCATACTCAAGATCAAACCCTTTTAAGTGTTTATATTTTGCAAATTGAGGGTTGGATAAATGCTGTTGCAGTAAATTTTGATCGCTGAGGCCTGGCATATAAATAACCGTAGGAACCGCAGGATCATTTTCTTCAAAAATGCTCATCGTTTTTTTGTCTATATTTTTAAAATCAATGATAGGGAAGGGACGCTTATGCTCTTTCATATAAGCGGCTGTTTTTTTCAGTTGATTTCCTATTTTATCTCCTTCGGCAGAGGTATCACAGATAATAATAACATCTGCTTTTCGTCGTCCACCATCGATCGGCGTAACTGGTAAATTAAAATCAGTTCCCGCATCAACATATGAACGGATTGCATCTTTTGCAGAGCCGGTATTTTTAAGTGTTGTCATTCCATGCATATAATTGGGAACTTTGGAAACAAAATCTAAAGGTCGTTCGCCATCCCAAGAGGGAGCAATATGTTTAATAAAATCACCAACTTCAGTACTTAGTCTTTTAGCGATTTCTTCTTTGATATCATCAATATTTGCGCCAAAGGCGGACCAAAATGTCCCGAGCAGATAAGGAATGTTTTTTTCCGGAGGATATACGTCAAATGTTCCCTTAACCGATTCTCCATTACAAAATTCTCGTCCATGAGCCCATATTGGTATATAGGTTGCATCAGTAGCATTACCCATTTCATGAGGTCCAAACTCATACCAGTTTTGATGGTCTACAATATTTTCATCGCCGTCAATACAAGTATAAATAGGATAAGGATATTTTGCGTTTTCGATGATTTTTGCTTGGTCCGATAAATAAACTCTGTGTCTTTCTTCTTTCAACATTTCAAAAAATCTATTTCCGAGTAGATCACCATAAATATCAACAGGTGTTTTTGGTTGATTAAAATATGCTTTTACAGCTCCCGTTTCAAAAATTAAGTTTTCTTCTTCATCGGTGGTATCAAAAAAAGATTTTTCAACGCATGCGAGCATATATTCTTTATATTTTTTAAGTGACATCTTCAGTGAAATGAGTGGTGCTACCGCTCCCGTTGATCCAGAAAGAGAGGTTACATAGGTAGTTGTATCAAGAATTTTTATTTTTTCCATTCCACGCAAAAAACCTATGGTGCACAATAATGCGCGATATCCTCCACCGCTACTTACGAGTGCAATGGTAGGAACTTCTTCATTGTGGAGAGATTGATCAAGATAAAGTAATTTTTCTAGGGCAGCTTTGACAATAGGTAAGCGTTTTTCAAGGTATTTTTTTTCTCCATCGCACAGCTCATTGCTTTGTCTAACATAGGCAGGCATGTTTTTATAAAGATTGTTTTTGATCGCAGGAAGTTCTTCCCCTCTGATGTATTGGCCAAGGGTAGGGAAAATGTTTCCTGCAATATTTCCAATGTCTTGGCGCATTTCGCGAATGTCTTCTGCAACAGCTTCGAAAAGGCTCTCTGGTTCCATACCGTAAGAAGTTATAGTAAAAAATAAAGAAATGACAATTGTCTTTGATAAGTCAAAGATACGCATAAGATACTCCTCATTTGTGACCACTATGATTTGTGTTTGATCATAGTGATGAGGAATCTACTTTTTCAATGTTAAGTATATTTTTGTAACAGCATATTACGAAATTTGTTATGAGGATCATACATTTGTTTGATTTTCAAAAGATCATCAAATTGTGGATAGGCTGTTTGAAATTGTTTTTTAGTTGCGCACATAATATAAGGTAAATAATAAGTGCCGTTGTATTGGAGTGCGACATCAATAATTTTTTGTGTCCATTTGCATGAATTGTTAATGTTCCAACGATTATTGAAAATATTGAGATACAGTACAAAGGCGAATGAATCTTGCTTAGCATATGACATTATTGATGTGGTATCAGCGGGAACATATCTGATAGATACATTGAGCACATTTACCCAATTTTTTTTGAGTATTTTACTCATTTTTTCTGCAAATTTTTGCGCATGTTCAACTGGAATGAAATATTCTTGCAGAGTCATGGTGCTGGGAAAATGAAAATCGAGTGCTAATTGATTCACGGAATAACTCATTTCATTATTGCGCCATACCACACGAGTTGGAGCTTTTATTTTTGTAATGTGCTCAACAGGCAGGCGACTAAACTGTGCAAGCGGAACGCGTCTGAGAAACATCTCCAATGCTTTATTGACAATATAAAACCGGGAATTTTGTTCTTGTAGGCGGGTTTCGTCTGTTACCGATTGTGTTGTTTTATTCCAGGTGGTAATGAGACATTCTTGATATCTTTTAGGAAACACATCTGTATTATAAAACACCACTGATTTATCTGGGGCTATTACTGATTCAAAAAGACTTTTAAAGTTATCAACGTTGCATTGATATACTTTACGTTCGAGTTCTATGTTTTCAGTTAATTCTATTGTTGCCTGCGTAATAATGCCGAGCAATCCATATCCGCCAATTGCAGCACGGAAAAGATTGGCATTGTTGTGCCTGTCGGCAACAACAATTGTTCCATCAGCCAAGAGTATTTCTATTGATTGTATGCCATTGATAACTGATCCATATGCTATGTCTCTGCCGTGGGCATTGATACTTAATGAACCACCGATGCTAAAACTATTATACGATTGCATTGCTTTGACTGATAAATTGTAGGGATCAATATATTTTTGCACATCGTACCATGTTGCTCCTGCTTGTATGGTGATGGTTTTTTGTTTTTCATCAAAAGCTATAACTTTGTTAAGTTTTTGCATATCGATTACTATGCCATCTGGATATCCCGTTTGGCCGCCTTGAGAATAGCTTGCGCCTGCAATAGAAATTGGGAGGGTAGCGCTTGAGACTATATTTTGTAACTCTTCTACAGAACTTGGTGCGATAATGTTATTAACGCGAACGGAAGTGATCCCAAGTTTATCGGTGATGTATTGGTTCGTTTTACCAGGATATGTTAGGCCCACAAAGCCCATGCTCAGTGAAAGCGAGAGAGAAAACATATAGTTTTTATAGTTCATAATTCTTATTGGTCTTAAAATTACCTTATACCCAAGATTTAATCATTTATAATAATATCACAATTTGAAATTTTGTCTAATGGGGGTGCGGAGGTGGGTATTAAAAAATTCCCCGAGATATTGGACCGGGGAGGATCTAGGCGAATTTTGTTGTTATGAAAAAGTTTTACGTCGTGGTCTAAAGCCTTTATTGGTATATTTTTTACAACACGATGATTGACAACACAGTATTGTTGCATCGAGACAGCAGACTGCTGATCCTATAAGAAAGCACCAGAGGGATCCTATACTTAAGTATAGGGACGGGCCGAGTACACAATGTTCGCAGCAGCATAGCGTTGCTCCGCATATACATGTTGTGGCCTCTCCTAATCTCCAAGCTTGCAAATCATTAGATTGTATTTTTACGGATATATCTTTTTTTATGGGGGCAGATAGTTTTTTTATCTCAGAGTAAGATTTTTCGGATATAGCATCGCGGGGGACCCCGCTTAACCTATCTATGAAAGAAGGATCACTGCCTTTTCTCATGATCTCTCGATCACGTGGGGTAGCTGTTACCATATCCCTCATAGAAAATATTTTGTTACAAAATTTAGTTGATTGGTATTGATTCATTATCAGGAAGCATATTGGCACGCTTTCCTCCGATATAGTGACGATTTTGATCGGAATGCCATAAAGGTTCAATATTTTTTGGAGTATTAATTGTTTAACATCATTACTAATATTATCAAAACATATATTTGGTGAAAGTTTGCTGAAATTTGTTATTGTTTTAAGTGGTTGGGATGCCGATATACAAGGGAAAAACAATAAGCAATAGATAAGGAATAAGATATTAATTTTTTTCATTTGTACAAAATATATACACATGACAATTTTTTGCAACAAAAATCCCCCGGGTAGACCGGGGGTATGTTAACTATGATCGAGCATCCAGTTTATTCTTTATGAGAATATGTTTGTAAAGTTTAATTCCTTCGAGTATGTGATTTTTCTCTTCTGGTGTAAAATGTTTTATGCTATAGGTAACTATATCATCACATTCATCAAAGAGGCCAAAGAGCTTACATTTTTGAGCGAATGCTGGATCTTTTTTTAAAGCAACTCGTGCTGCGCTATGTATTAATTCACGTTTTTGAAGATTGTCGCGTATATTTTCCAGTGTCCTATCCATTAGAATCAGTGTAGTACTCCATGCATAGATTGTACTATATTGGCTTGATATTTCTCTAACTCGTTGGTCTAAGTGTTTCGCATCTTCTGGAGCGAATACGAGACTTAGGGTCATATATTTTGTATCAATAGATTTATCTTGTCCAACGTCCTTAATTAAATCAGATGGTTTTGCATAATGATTTTTTCTATATTTGCTTTGAATAGCGCTATCCAGTTTTTTATGATCGTTTTTTATGGTTTGTAACTTTTGTAAAGATTTTTTTGAAATCAAAATGAATGAAGAATTCCCTGTGGTTGCAATTTGCATGGAAAAGGTTTTGGTGGTTACTATGAAAGGAAGAAGGTTAGCAAGTGAAAATAATATGATCTTTTTCATTATTAACTTTTTAAGGCTTTTTGTTACATAAAAAAAGTCCCCGATTTTTTTCGGGGACTTTTTTATTTGATTACTGTTGAATTTCAGCATCAATTGGTTCATCTTGCTGTGGAGCTGCTTGTTCAGCTGAAGCACCACTAGCTGATTGTTGTTTATACAGAGTTTCTGCAATCTTATATGAAGCTTGCGTTAACTCATCATGAGCGCGTTGTAAACCAGCTGCATGATCAGCATGTTCAACTAAAGCTGCTTTTGCTTTTTCAATAGCTTGTTCTGTTGCAGTTACTTCTTCTTGAGAAAGTTTCGCTCTATTTTCATTAAGCGTTTTTTCAACAGCTAAGATTGTGCTATCAAGTTGATTACGTTTTTCAACTGCTTCACGAGCTTTTTTATCTTCATCTTCGTGCGCTTGTGCTTCTTGTACCATGCGCTCGATTTCTTCTTTAGATAAACCGCTGCTGTTAGTAATTGAAATGTGTTGTTCTTTATTCGTTGCTTTATCTTTAGCAGACACACTTACAATACCGTTAGCATCAATATCAAAAGTTACTTCGATTTGCGGAGTTCCGCGTGGAGCTGCTGGAATACCATCTAACATGAATTGACCAAGTACTTTGTTGTCTTTTGCAAATTCACGTTCACCTTGTACAACACGAATATCTACTGCAGTTTGCCCATCTTCTGCTGTTGAAAACACTTGAGATTTACGAGTAGGGATTGTAGTATTTCTTTCGATGATACGAGTTGCAATACCACCAAGTGTTTCAATACCAAGAGAAAGTGGTGTTACATCAAGCAATAATACGTCAGTTACGTCGCCGGCTAAAATACCACCTTGCAATGCTGCACCAAGTGCTACAACTTCATCAGGATTTACTGATTTATTTGGTTCTTTACCAAAGAAATTTTTAACCATTTGTTGTACTTTAGGAATACGGGTTGAACCTCCAACCAATATCACTTCATCAATTTGAGAAGTTGAATATCCTGCATCTTTCAATGCAGCTTCGCAGGGCTTTAAGCGGGACTGGAATAAGTTATCAGCCCGCTGCTCGAACTTTGCCCTTGTAAGTTTTTTTACCAGGTGTTTTGGAACACCATCAACTGCTGTGATAAAAGGAAGATTGATCTCAGTTTCCATAGAAGCGCTCAATTCAATCTTTGCTTTTTCAGCAGATTCTTTCAAACGCTGTAAAGCCATCGGATCTTTGCGGAGATCCACGCCTTCTTCTTTCTTGAATTTTTCGGCCAGCCAGTCCATGATCACTTT